>CALFPJ010000067.1 GCA_937919655.1 uncultured Gemmatimonadales bacterium | reverse complement strand
CTGACCGGAGAGGGTCAGATTGAGCCGGTCAGCGCCGAGCCTCGCGGCTGTTTCCGGGGAGAACGTGTGGCTCACCGACACGCTGCGCAGCGTGAGTTGGCTGGCGTCGAAGATCCCCGCCTGGTTGACCTCTCCGAGCGCGTCGTAACCGAGGAAGATCGGGTCGGTCTTCTCGTGAATCGCCTTCGTGTTGCGGAAGAACAGGTGAGAGGCCGCCGTGATTCCGTCCACCATCGTGTGCCCGCCGGCATACTGGAAGTCGACAAATAGACGCGTGTTCTGCAAGAGCGTCACAGTCGCGTTGAAATCAAATTCGCGCGTGGGAACCGTCGCCCCCATGTAGACCTCGGGGGCGGTCTCGCCACTGTCGCAGGGTACCGCTGGACCTCCTCCCCGAGTGATTCGTGTTCCCGGTAATACGATCGGACCGCTCTCGCACATCACGTTCACCGCGCGTGCCGCCAGCCCCGTGCCCACGATGTCAGCCGACACCACCTTCGGCAGGAAAATAGATCCGAGCGGGAAACCCTCGATGTGGCGCTGGCCCGTCCAGCCCGTGGAGAAATTTCTTCCGAAAATCGGAATCGGGGGCAGTCCACCGAGATCGGTCACTTCATTCTTGTTCAGATGAAGGGACGTGCCGAACTCGATGCCCCAGTCCTCGCTCTGGTATGCGTCCCAGTTGAGCCCGATCTCGAGTCCTTTGTTCTCAACCTCTCCGATGTTCCTTAGCTGCGAGCCAGGAAAGCCCGTCGAGGGCTTCACCGGAACGTTGATCAGCGCGTTTTTCCGCTTCTGGTTGTAGTAGGTGACCTCGACACCCAGCCGGTCGCTGAAGAGTCCCGCATCGAAGCCGATCTCGATCTCCTCGCCAACCTCGGGCTCCACGTTGGGGTTTCCGAACGTCGCGGGAGTCAATCCACCCGAACCCTGGAATCCTGGCTCGGGGTTGTACAGCCTCACCGCGGCGAACTGGTCGGGCTGTTGCCCCGCTTTCCCCCAAGCGGCCCGTAACCGCAGCTCGTTGATCCAGTCGATCCCCTCGAGCGCGGACTCCTCAGAGATCACCCAACTCGCGCTCAGTTTCGGGTAAAGCACGAAGTCGTAATCCGCTCCGAAGGCGGAGTTGTCGTCCCCTCGCACAGCACCGGTCAGGAAGAGTCGGTTCTGCCAGGAGACCTGCTCCTGCACATACACCCCGACGGTCTTGCTGCCGGTAATCCCGTCACTCGTCTCCCGCCGCTCTCCAGCGGAGATGGTCGAGAGACCCGGGACCGCGAAGTCTCGACCCCGACCCTCGACGAATTCCGACGACATCTCGTAGTACTGGGCGCCCGCCGATGTCGCGAGTTCCAGCCCATCACGAAGCTTGTACGTCGCCGTCCCGGAGTAGTCGAAGCTGAGATTTTCAGTGGAGCGGAACTCGACCCTTCTTTCGCCGTTACGGCTACTGATGCCAACCCGGCCCGACGAGTGGAGGTTGATCAGGAATCCCTGAGTGTTCACATCGTCCAGCCCCAGGACCAAGCGGTGCGTGAGCCATTGGAACGGGCGATGCGTCGCCGTGAGCGTGTAGATGTTGCGATCGACCTTCTGCCCGGAATCGAGCAACTCGTCGTAAAGATCCGGCAGATACGCGATGTAGCCGCGGTAAGGGCCATCAAGTGCCGAGGGGTTGTTCAAACCCGTCTCGCACCCGTTGGAACCACCAGAGCAGGACCAGTGAAACCCCGTGATACGCGCAGGCTGACGCCCCGTCGTGGTGTGTAGCTCGGAGCGGACCGCCCCGAATCCGAAGTCTATGGTCAGGTCGTCCCGGGGTACCCAGTTGAGGTTCGCACGGGCGTCCAGCCTGTCCTGGTTGTTGTTCGTGACGGGCCCTTCATCCCGATCCCAGCCCAGGGTGAAGTGGTACCGGACCTTGTCGGTGCCGCCCGAGACGGTACCGGTGGTCCCCGCAGGCAGGCCGTTGCGGAAGTGCACCATGCCGAACTTATCGAAGTCATTCTGGAAAACGTTGACCTCTTTGATCTGGCCGGCCACACAGTCGTCGTTTCCTAGGCCGGTGCAGGTGTAGAAGCTCCCCGGCCAATGCTTCCTGGGGTCTTGATACCAGTTCTGACCCATTTTTGTCGTCAGGGTGAACACTGGGGCGCCCAGGGCACCTCTTTTGGTGATGATGTTGATGACCCCGTTCGACGCCTCGGTCCCATAGAGCGTCGCCGCCGCCGGCCCTTTGATGACCTCGATGGATTCGATGAGCTCGGGGTTGATGTCGTTGAGCCGCGAGGATGGAGACTGGGTGCCCACTCCGAGCCGTACGTCGTCTCCCGGTCCTCCCCTGTTCACTCGGACACCGTCGACGTAGATGAGTGGCTGCCCCGAGAGGACCATCGATCCGGCTCCCCGGATGCGGATGTTGTTGCCTCCTCCCACCGCGCCGCCGCCGTAGGCCACGTTCAGACCTGGAACTGCACCCCCCAACATGGTCTCGAGATTGTCCTTCGGCGCGAGCGCTTGGGCTTGGGCGACCTGAATGGACCCTACGGCGGTTCCGAGGGCCCGAGCCTGCTGTTGCCCCGCTGTGCCGGTAACCACGATCTCATCGAGGCTGATGGCCGTCTCGAGCATTCGGAAGTTCACGACCGCCGCGGCTCCAGCCGTGACCGTCACCGTCTGTTGGACGGTAACGCGACCGAGCATCGTCACGGAGACGACGACTTCCCCCGCTGGAACATTGAGGAGAAGGAATCGCCCCGTATTGGTCGACAGGCCACCGATGCCAGTGCCTTCGATGACGATCTGGACGCCGGCCAAGGGGGCTAGGCCGCCGGCGCTGACGACCGCACCCGTCACGGTTCCGGTGTTCTGCCCAACCGCGCTTCCAGGTAATAGTGCCAACATGGGCAACGCGAGTACTGCCGCGAATCGGCGAGCTCGCCCAAAATTCGTCCATCCCGCACGAATCTTCTGCACACAGAAGTCTATCATGTCACTCTCCTACGCCGTAGCGTGGTTCGGCTTGGGGGGGCCGATGCGTTTCACTTTATTCCCTGGTAACCCCGCACCTCACCCCCGTCAAGACGGAGGGGGCTTAGGCGCAGAACAGCCCAACGGGCGCGATCAACGACGAGGTGGCCGTAACGACGAGGTGGCCGCGCCGGCGCTTATTCACAACGTGTCCGTGATCGCCGAAGTCGGTCGAGGTTCATGCGGGGCGGAACCGTGAGCAGGGAAATGTTTCCGCCCCGCGGGGTAACATCGTGGATCGCCGTCTAGCGGGAGAGAACACAATGCTGAAGTCAGAGGCGCCGGCCCCGAAGAGCCCATTCCACGCTGCCGCTGTGGTCCGCGCCGGCGTGTGCGCGTTGTTGGCCGCCGTCGCGGTCGCGCCGCCCGTAGCGGGTCAGGAAACAGGCTCGCTAGTCGGCTTCGTGCTGGACCAGGTTGATTTAGAGCCGATAGCCGGTGCCTTGGTCATGCTCCCAGATATACCGCAGTATACTCGCACGGACGTCGACGGGCGCTTCGAACTCCTCAACGTGCCAGCCGGCGCAGTCATTACACGCGTCGAGGCAGACGGATACATCACGTTCGTCGAGGCGATTCAGATCGATCCGATGGAAGACGCGTTGATCCACTTCCGTCTCGACCGGATCTCGGTCGTGCTGGACCAACTCCTAGTCCGCGTCCCTCGCGTCGAAGATCGCCGGCGCGGGCACTCGGAGGCTCGGATCAGCGGGTGGGAAGCAGGTCAACGAACCGCCGCGGACCTCTTGTTGACGGGCGTTCCCGGCCTCACCGTCCAACAGCCCCAAGGCGGAGTCGGAGTCGGAGTGAGGATTCGTCTCCGGGGCGTGAGCTCCTTCGTGCTCAGCGAGGAGCCTCAGATCTACCTCGATGGCGTGAGGATCGACGCGAGCGGACAGGACCAGGCGATGTTGACGCTCGAGAAGATCCCCGCCGCATCGGTGACGCGCATCCGAGTGCTGCGCGGACCCGCATCGACATCGCGGTACGCGGGCGGCGCCGCGGGTGTCATCCTCATCGAAACGATGGGGCGGGACGGCTAGTTCACCGACCTCTGCGACCATCGTTCCACCACCCGATTGGACGGTCGTCGTTCCGTAACATGTCCTCGTCCACCCACGGATACGGGCCGTAGGCGCGTGGCACAGGCCAGACCTCGTCCAGCGTGTCAGCCTGATAGAGGGTTCCGGCTTTCATCACGAAGCGGATATCGGCGGTGTTGTGGATGTCGTCGAGCGGGTTGGCGTTCAAGACCGCGAGATCGGCCACCTTCCCCACCTCGATCGAGCCGATATCCTCGTGCATGCCCAAGAAACGGGCGCCATGCATCGTCGCGACTTCCAACGTCTCCATCGGGCTCATGGCGGTCGCGACCATCCACATCTCCCAGTGTGAGCCGATACCGTGGTGCTGTCCGTGCGAGCCGATCGCGCCGTAGCCACCGCTCCGGATGACGTCGGCCATGCCCATCGCGATGAACGGGAACGAGTAGTCGGTTTCGGGCCGAAGCACGCGCCTGCGCGTGGGCGGTATCAGATGGCGCCACGGCAGCCATCGGCGCTGCTTCGCATCTTTCCACTGATCGTCTACCTGCCAGAAGTACTCTTCGCTCCACGCCGCCGCACCACCCACCACGAACGTGGGCGAGTACACGGACGAGGTCCGTCCGAAGAACTCCGCGACGTCGGCGTAGAGTGGCACGTAGCTCATCGGGTGCTCCCATCCCGTCTGACCGTCGAGCGTGGTTCCGACGTTGTACGCGAGGTCCGACCCCTCACCGGTCACCATCACATTGGCGGAGCGTGCGACGTCCGAGATCCACTGCCGCTGAGCTCGTCGGGGCTGGCCGTACTGCTTGATGGCGACCGCCCCCCAGTCGACGAGCCGGTTGATCTCGTGTAACGCGTCCTCGTAACTCGTAATCTCGTTCGAACGGGCGCGGTCGCCCGGTGACAGGTTCTCGCCGGTGCTGAACACCCGCGGGCCGACCGTGAGACCCGCCTCGATCATCTCGGCCTCGGGAAACACCGCGGCCGACCAGCCGATCGGGTCCATCGTGGTGGTGACACCGTAGGCCAGGTAAGCGGCCGCCTCAAAGTTCCTCCGCGGGAGGATGCCCGAGTGCTCCCGGTGATGGTGCGCGTGCGGATCGACGATCCCCGGGATAATCGTGGCTCCGCTCGCCTCCACGACCCGGTCAGCGCCCGTCGTGTCGCATACGCCGACGCATGCGATGCGACCCGCACGAACGACGATGTCGCCGCGCTCGATCGCGTCTCCTCCGTTCATGGGCAGGATACGCGCTCCCGTAATCGCCACCGTACCGGTCGGGATCGCCCGCGGGACACTGAGATCGATCCAGGAGGTATCGGTCTGTTGGCTTTCGACGTCGTAACGGTAGTAACGGACACCGCTCCCGAACTCGAGTGTGGTTGGACCGCGCCACCTCGGGTACAGCCCACCCTCGAGGGTCAGGCGCCGGACATCCGCATCCCGTCGCTTATCGATGCGCGTTTCCGTACCTCCCCCGGAGTCCTCGGGCATCGGGGCAACGTACACGTTCAACCCCTCGGCGAACGCGACCCAGCGGCCATCGGGCGACGGCACGACTTCATCGGCAAACGGGAGGCTAACGTGAACGCGGCGGTCCGTGCCGTCGGCGCGCACCGAGACGAGCGTGGTGCCGCGGGCGGACGAGTCCGGTGGCGCCTCCTCGGGATAGTATACGCGGCCTTCAGCGCCGAACGAGGCCCGCACGATCTGCCTGCGCCCGCCCGCCTGCGCACCGCCGTCGTGCCGCGTGCTCACGCGGGCGACGACGCGGGGCTCACCGCCGCTCACCGGAACCCTGACGATCTCATACCACGGATTGTTGGCCCAGGTGCGCCCCCGCGCCGTCGCGCCGGAGCCACGTGTGACCAGGAGCGAGCGCCCGTCGAGCGCCCATACGGGATTCACGTACTCTCCCGCCTCAACACTCAACTGCTCCGGCGCTCCCCCATCGATGGCGACCCTCCAGAGTTGACCTCGCTCGAAGTCGTCCCAGGTAGTGAATGCGACCTCACGACCGTCTGGTGACCACGCCCCCGAGTACTCCAGGGGATCGAAGGAATCCGCCGTCAATCGTCTCGGCTCACCGCTGGGAAGTTCCATGACCCAGAGTCTGCCGACCGCCTGGAAAAGGAGGCGACGCCCATCGGGTGACGCGGTCTGCCAACGGGTGAATCGCACCTGGAGCGGCCCATCCGAAAGCCGCCGCACACCTCTCGCCTGCTCCGAGACCGTCCGCCTTACTCGTGCCCTGTGCGGAATCGTCTCCACAGAGCCGCCGACCGGGTCGAGGCGTCTGAGGCTTCCGCCCTGGGCGATCACGATCGCGCTCCCGTCCTCGGTCCATGAGTAGCCCGGCAGAGCGCGCAGCGTCTTGATGCCCTCCGCCATGTCGAGCTCGATCGGATCCATGACGACGCGCTCGGCTCCTGACCGCAGATCGCGCACGAAGAGCGCCGTGCGAGGGCCGATGCGGTGCCCCCGGTAGGAGATCGTGCCGTCCGGAATACGCCGCGCGAACGCGAGCCACCGCCCGTCGGGCGATACCTCCGGAGCGATCGCCCCGCCGCTCGAGCCGCGGTACTGCGCCTGGTCCGTACCCGTTGTGATCTCGGATATCCGTCCGGTCGAGAGCTCGAGGCGCCGAAGCTGGTACGCCCCCTTGATCAAGTCGTCGGGGCCGACCGCGATGTGGTAGTAGAGGTATTGCCCGTCGCGAGAGAGTGACGGCCATGCGGCGCCTCTTTGGCCGGCACCGAGAAGCTCACGCACCGGCTCGCCGTCTGTGCGGTACATCCAGATCCCACTGCTCCGCTCTGATCCCGCGAGCGCCTGTTGGCGAAGAACCACCGCTCGACCATCGGGCGTCCACGTCGGTTCGACGACGCGTGTGTCGAGATCGAGGAAGATCGGCCGCGGATCCGTACCGTCCGCGTTCATCATCCAGGGATTGCTCTGTCCCCCCCGGTCCGAGACGAACACAATACGCGTCCCGTCCGGCGAGTACTGTGGGTGGTAGTTGGTAGCCACACCACTCGACTGCGTGAGCGCCTCCGCCTCCCCCCCGTCGGAGGGCATTCGGTACACATGGCCGAGCAGGTCGAACACGACCCAGCGGCCGTCTGGGGACACATCTACCGACATCCAGGTCCCCTCATCTGTGGTGAAGTCGACCTCATAGGCGCGGCCTCGAGCTTCCGTCACGTTCCAAGCGGAGTCCGCACCTTGCAGCGGTGCTCGGACTTCGTCGCGGCTCTGCGCCGCGACAGGCAACCGCAGGACGAGGGCGCACATGAGCCCCAATGCGGCGATTCGAAGAGAGCCGACTTTCGTGTGAGTCAGATGCATGCTGAGGCCCTGCCTTAGCTTGGGTCGTGGTGGGCTGTCCGGACCGCGATTGTTTCGGCAGTCTCGCGTCCGTACAATGGCAAACTACAAGCGGCACGGAGCCGCGCCACTTACGAAGGGGATATCATGATGAGATCCTTCATTCCGATCCTATCCGGTAGCATACTCGCGATCAGCCCCCTGACCGGAGCGGCGCAGGTTCATGCCCCGATCTTGGACAAGGTCGGCGAGGAGATCGTCGCGACGTTCTCGATCGTCGCGCGGGACCCCGCGACGGGGGAACTGGCGGTGGCGGTGCAGTCCAGGGCATTCCGCGCGGCCGCGATCGTCTCATACGCCAAAGCGGGCGTGGGCGCCGTCGCCACTCAAGCCTCGGCGAACCAATCCTACGGGCCCGAAGGCCTCGCCCTCTTGGAGCAGGGTTTGTCTCCCGAAGAGGTGGTGAGACAGCTCACCGAGGCCGATCCGGGGCGAGATCGGAGACAGCTCGCCGTCATTGACGCAGGAGGTAGAGTCAAGGCGTATACCGGGTCGGGCACGAGCGACTGGGCGGGACACATCGAGGGCGAGAACTACTCGGTTCAGGGAAACATCCTGGTCGGGGAAGCCGTCGTGCGCGAGATGGCTCGCGCCTTCGAGGCCGCCGAAGGCGTACTCGCCGAACGGCTGATGGCAGCTCTGGACGCCGGCCAGGCAGCGGGCGGCGACGCTCGCGGCAAGCAGTCCGGAGGGATCCTCATCGTCAAGCCCATCGGGGATTCCGGCCGCACCACGGACCGCTGGGTCGATGTGCGAGTCGACGACCATCCGACGCCGTTCATCGAGATCCGCCGTCTGATGAACATGTCGGTCTCGCGCAATCAATCGGGCCTGGCGTCTGACTTCGCGGAGGACGAGAGATGGGCCGAAGCGATTCTGGCACAGCGAAAAGCCGTGGCGCTGGCCCCTGAGAGCGACCGGTACCTGTTCCAGCTTTCCGAGCTGTACGCGAGGGCTGGCAGCGCCCCGAGCGCGCTGGCCACGCTTACCCTCGCGATCGATCGGAATCCCGACTGGAAGGAGCGAGCGACGACTAGCGACGCGTTCGCCGGCATGAGGGGTGACGCGGAGTTCCGGCGCATCGTCAGCGGGGGGAGGTAGGCGAGTAACCCCCTCGACGGAACTGAGGTCAGAAAGACCGCGGAAGCTCCGCAGGTTGCCCCCGACCGGGGGGAGGGCCAGGTAGAGGGGTCGACGCTGATACTCCGGGAAGAGACATAGAGGAAAAGATCCTCAGCCTCCCATTCGCACGACGACTGCGCCGCCGATGCCCGCCATCGTTCCATATTGCGTGGCGGCATCGATGGTCGAGAGGAATCTCACATCGACAACGTCGAGCACCCGGATCTGGCGGAGAGCTTCCACATCGCCCCGCGCCGACCCGT
>CALFPJ010000066.1 GCA_937919655.1 uncultured Gemmatimonadales bacterium | reverse complement strand
TGCGGGAGCCAACCGCCTCATGGAGCACGATCTTGCCGTTGCGGGCGACCAGAAGCACCGCTCCCACGAGGTCACCGCGGGCAACAGCCTCCCGGTACAGCCCGACGCCTGCATCCAGAACTGCAGCCGACATCCCGACTTCGTCCGGAGTTCCGGTGGTCAGCTTGACCCCCTGCGCGCCCAGCGGGGCCACGCACAGCGTCGCCAACGCCGCCGCGAGAAGCCCGCGCCGACCAATCGTCCCGGAAGCCCTGATCATCCTGGCCATGTCCGGTCACCCGTTGAGGTTGGGGTTGCCTACGCGCTCGACGTCCGGAAGCGCGAAGCACTTCGTGCTCCCATACGGTGTGCCCGTCTGGTCCACGCCATCCGGATGGATCGAACCTGCCTCGCCCCTGTAGGGCACTGCCCAGGGCGTACCGATCGTACGGTAGTGGTCGTTGAACCGAAGACCTCCGTCCAGGAACAACTCCCGAACTCGTTCTTCTATGACCTGCCGTACCACCTCGTCCTTCGTCGCCGTATTCCCGAGATCGTAGCCGGGGATGCCCACGGCCGTGTGGAGTGCGTTGATGATCTGGCGGGCCGTGGTGAGGTCACCATTACGGGCCGACGCCTCGGCGACGATCAATTGCATCTCGGCATAGGACGTGATCTTCATCCCTTCCGACCGCTTGCTTGCCTTCGTCACCGGGTACCAGTGGACGGTGACGTTGTCGAAGCCAGGCTTGCCCGTCGTCGTCACGCTAACGCGGGGATCCGGAACACCTTCCCACCTCACGTCCCGGTAGTTCGGAGCGATGGACCCATTCCGACCGTACGAAGGACAGGTGAGGTTGAAGCAGATCTGGTTGTACCGCCCAGCAGAGGTTTCGTCCCGCGAAGCGTTCTTGACGTATCCCGATGGTACGAGGGCCGCGTCGGCCAAGGCCCCGGTCAGGTTGCCCAAGTCCAGCCTGATGCGCGCACGCCCAGCCAGAGCAAAGTTCTTCATGTCCGTGTTGTTGGCCTGCGATGCTAGCGAGAGACCCTCAGTGAATCGCTCCTCCGCCAACGCCATGACCGCCTCCCTGGACATCAACTCGCCGCCGTCCAGGGCCATCTCGCAGAAACCCTCACCAAGCGCGAGCAGCGCCCATCCCCCATAGATCCGCACGGTGGCTAGGCTCAGCGTCTTGTTGGCCACCTCAGCGTCGGAGAAGTCCGAGATGCGCCGATAGATGTCATCGGCCTGGTATCGAGCGACGTGGAGAGGGCTGTAGATGCCGTACGGCGTAGAGCAACCCGCAGTCGCATATGAGGCGTCGGACGAGTCCACACGCCTCGTGCCCCAGTTGCGCTGGACCAGGTTCCCCGTAGCCTGGATGAACTGGTCGGAGATGAGCGCGGTTCCCGCGACGTAGTTGGCCCAAGCGCACTCGAAGTCTGCTTTGACGCTAGCGACCAGTACCGGGGCGAGGGCCGGGTCGCCCAGGGCCTCTTCAGGAACCTGACCCGGGAGGCTGACATCGAGGAGGTCGCCGCACCCCGCGAGCGCGGCGGCAGAGAGCACCAGTGCAGCAGTCAGCGAACCTCCATGGTGAAGTTGCCTACGCATAGTGGCTTCCTTGGTTGAAATCTTCATTAGAAGGTCACCCGTAGTGTCGTCAGAAAGCGGCGGAGTTGGGGCCAGCCTTCCTGATAATAGGCCGTCAACCCCGTGCTGTTCGTCGCGCGGACCTCGGGGTCGGTCTGCCTCACGCCGAAATCGGTCTTCTGCGCCACCCAAATGGTCCACCAGTTCTGCGCCGACAGTGTCAGCGAAGCGCGGGACAAACCCAACCGCTCGGTTATCCCTTGTGGGAAGGTGTACGAAGCGGATACGTCCCGGAGTTTGGCCCAGCCGCCTTTGATCGTCCCGGGCTGCCTGCGGATGTCCAGGATGTCGTAGGCGAGGAGGATCGGGTCTTCGCCTTTGATGATGGCAGGCTGGTTCCGAAACGACATGAGCGAGGCCCGGATGTCGCCGCTGAGCAGCGTGTTACCGCCCATGAAGTCGACCTGCGCGAACAGTTGCACGTTCCGGTACAGGGTCACTGTCAGGTTGGTCGCTCCCTCCCATGTGGGCTGCGACGCTCCCCAGTACACCTGGGGCGCATCGGCGCAAGGAACCGCGTTGCCGCCACCCCGCGAGAAATTCGTGCCCGGCTCCTTCTCTCCCCCCTCACACATCATGTTGATGGCCTTGGGGGTGGCGCCGCCACGGTCGATGTCGGCCGATACGACGCGCCGCATAAAGATGCTGGTAAGGGGGTACCCTGTGACGTTGTACATACCGTAGGGCGCGTTGATCACCATCGATGCCGGTCCGCCGAGGTTCACGACCTCGTTGGAGTTCTTGGAAAACTTGAAGCCGACGTTCACCTGCACGTTGTCCCGCCGGACGGCGTCGCCCGTTATGCCCACCTCAAAACCTTGGTTGGCGACTTCGCCCAAGTTCTGGAACTGCGACCCCGGGAAGCCCAGAGACGGCGTGACCGGAACCTGCACGATCGCATCTGTGGTTTTCTTGGTGTAATACGTGAATTCGATCCCGACCCGCTCGTCGAGCAGGGTCGCGTCGAAGCCGGCCTCGAGTTCCTGGCCAACCTCAGGCCTGAGGTCGGGGTTTCCGATGTTGGAAGGAGTGAGGGTAGGAGCGCCGTTCTCGCCGGAGGACGGCGCGTAGATCCGCAGGGCCGCGAACACATCCGGCTGCTGCCCTGCCTTACCCCAAGCGGTCCGTATCTTCAGCGCATTGATGAAGGAGAACCTCGACATGAAAGACTCTTCGCTGAGCACCCAGCTCGCGCTGAACTTGGGATAGACAACGAAGTCGTAATTCTTTCCAAAGGCGCTGTTGTCGTCGCCGCGTACGGCCCCGGTCAGGAAGATCCGGTTCCTCCAAGCGACCTGCTGCTGTACGTAGGCGCCAGCCGTCTTGTTCTCCAGGAAACGCTCTTCTCCGGTGCGGATCGAGCCGGCACTCACGGTCTCTAGCGCCCGGATAGGGAACGTGCCGCCCGTGGCAGTCTCCTCCGTGATCTTCTTCGAGTAGTACTGAAAGCCCACTGCGGTCTCGAGGGAGAGATCCTCCCCGATCTTCGTTGTCGCAATCGCCGCGTAGTCGAGGCTGACCAGGTCTTCTCTGTAGTTCTCCACCGACCGAGACCCCACCTTGCTCGAGCCCAGCGTCTCGCTCAGCCGAGCCAAGGACGAAAGCCGCTGGGCCGTCAGGTCGCCACCCACGGTAAGGCGGTGGGAGAACCAGGACACCGGCCGATGGCTTATCGTGCTCGTGACCACCCCACGGCTCAGGTCCTCGTAGCCTTCGTAGTCGTTCTCGATTCCCTCCGGCGGCCCAACCAGGTATCCTCGCCCCGCCCCATCGACCCCTCCCGGCCGACCGAGCCCCGGCTCGCACCCGTTCGATGGGCACGACCAGAGGATGCGGACCGAGACGGGTTGGACGGCACCCGCAGAGCGATATTTGCTTTTAATGAACGAGATTCCAAGGTTCATGGAGAACTTCTCGTTCGGCGTGAAACTCAGGCTTGCGCGGTTCGATTGGCGATTGCGCCAGTTGTAAGTGACCGGCCCCTCGTCCCGATTCCATCCGGTGGCGAAATAGTAGGTCATCGGGCCGCCGCCGCCGGACACGCTGGCCTCGAACTCGCGGGGGGCACCCGTCCTGAACCACGGCCCATAGGAGATGCCGTCTCCAGGGTACTCCCCCGTCACCCGATCGCTGTAGAGAGGGCTGAACTCCACGATCTCCCCCGCAGAATTCTTGTAGAACGCGTGCTGCCAGAGGTTCTCCGGATCCGGTAGCCAGTTCGCGCCCTGCTTGACGGTAAGGTTCCACACCGGCGCGCCGACGCTACCACGCTTCGTGATGATGTTGATGACGCCGTTCGACGCCTCCGTGCCGTACAGCGTCGCGGCGGCCGGCCCCTTGATGATCTCGATGGACTCGATGATCTCCGGGTTGATGTCGTTTAGCCGCGATGGCGGAGACCGGGAGTCCACGCCTGGACCGGCGTTGACCGAGTTGCTGACCCGCACGCCATCAATGTAGATAAGGGGCTCCGAAGAAAGTGCCAGGCTGTTCGCCCCTCGGATACGGATGTTGGCGCCCGCCCCGATGTCACCGCCGCCGGACAGGATCGAGACGCCCGGAACGCTGGTCAACAGCTTTTGCAGGTTGGGGGGGGGCGCCCGATCGGTCAGCTTCTGCACGTCGACCGAGCCCAGCGCGTTGCCCAGTGATCGCTTGAGTTGCTGCTGCGGCGTACCCGTGACGACGATCTCGTCCAGCGTGATGGCGCTCTCGACGAGTGGCAGCACCAGGTCGGTGCGTCCCACGTCCACCGTCTGCACGATCTCACGGAAACCGATCATGACCACGCGGAGGGTGACCTGGGAGCCCGTGAGCCCAACGATGAGGAAGCGGCCGCGGTTGTCGGTGATCGCACCCCTGCCGTCCGTCGAGACCTGAGCCCCGATGATCGGGCGGCGCGTTGATGATTCCACCACCATGCCGCCGACCGACTGTTGTTGGGCCGACACACCCTGAACGGTCAGGGGAAGGAGAAGAGAGGCGGCGAGAAGCCCGGCGGCCGCGCGTGATCGCAGCAAGGGGGGGGCGGGCGGCGAAAAGCACATGGACACCTCCACGGCGGGAAAGACGCTTGTAACAAGAGCGAGCACCGATACGTGTGTACGCGGCCATTATGAGGACCCTCTTCCCAAGATGCAAGATGCCATGCAATATGGTTTCCCATGTAAGAGCGCCCCCCGGCGCACATTGCTGGTTCGACGATCAGGAGGTGCTCATGAAGCCACCACGAGCGCGCGCCCGTCTGCGGTCTTTCGCACTGCTCATCCTCACCACCGTCGCGGGAGCGACGCCGGCGGCCACGCAGGTAAGGGACCCGGTTCCTCCCGGCACGACCTGGACGCTGGCTGCCGCCGGGGACGGCCTGATCACACGCCAGGTCGGGATGCTGAAGAACGATCCCGCTTTCATGGCGCTCGTTGAACCCATCAGGGCAGCCGATGCCGCCGTCATCAACCTCGAGGTCAACCTCTTCCGCTTGTGGGACTTCAAGGGATACCCGCAAGCCGAAAATGGGGGCAACTACGAGCTAGGCCCACCGGAAGCGGCGACCGATATGAAGTGGATGGGCTTCGACCTCTTCACCATGGCGAACAACCACACGACCGACTACGGCGTCGAGGGGATGTTCGAGACCATGCGGCTCCTCGACGCGCTCAATCTGGTCTATGCGGGCGTAGGCATGACCGCCGGGGAGGCGGCCCAGGCGAAGTACTTCGAGACGCCGAAGGGAAGAATCGCGCTCATCGGCATGGCGACGTCGTTCACGCCCATGTCGCGGGCGTCGGACCCTCGGCCGGAGGTGAGAGGAAGACCTGGCCTCAATGCCCTGAGGACAACCCAAACCAACCAGCTCGCGCCGACCCAGATGGCGGACCTGCGCAGGCTCGTGCAGGCGACCGGGGCTCGAGTGCCCGAGTCGGAGACGCAACCGGTCCGCTTCGGGGGCGCGACGTTCGTCCCGGGGCCTGAGAACGGGTCGATTGTCAATGTGAACGCCCTGGACGAGGACCGCATTCTGCGCTCGGTCCGCAATGGAGTGCGGCAGGCCGACCACGTGATCGTGTACTCCCACTCGCACGACATCGGATCGGAAACCGCGCCCGCAACGGCACACCTGAGGGAGTTCATCAAGAAGTGCCTCGACGCTGGGGCGGATGCGTTCGTCATCTCGGGGCCGCATACGTTGAGAGGTGTGGAGATCTATAACGGCAAGCCGATTTTTTACAGTCTCGGCGACTTCTTCATGCAGAACGAGACGATCGAGCCGGTGCCGACCGACATGATCGAGGTCGAGGGACTCGGGATCGACGTGCTTGCGGCTGACTACTACGACTCGAGGTCCAAGCCCGACCCGGTAACGGGTTTCCCGACGGCCTATCATCCCGCCAATCCTTCCGTCTGGGAGAGCGTAGTTCCCGTGGCCACCTTCGAGGGACACACGGTAACCCGGATCACGTTCTACCCGACGAATAGGAAATCCAAAAGCGCAAAATGGGAGAAAGCGAAGCAAAGGCGTGGCG
>CALFPJ010000065.1 GCA_937919655.1 uncultured Gemmatimonadales bacterium | reverse complement strand
CGACCAGTCCCGCATCCGAACACCCGGCCCGGTCTCGTTTCAGGGGGTCACGCCAGTGCGGCTTTGCTATCGCCAGGGTTGGGCCAGCTTCATACATCGAGCGGACTCGCGGTTTTGCACTCGGCGCAGCATTCTGTGCGGATGAACTCTCCCGATCCGATCACCCGTCTGAGCCCAGCCCTCCAAGGCCGCTACCGCAGCGAGCGCGAGCCCGGTCGGCGCGGCATGGCCCTGGTGTACCTCGTGGGGTTGATCGCCCTTAATGCCTGCGGTGGCCGCGCGCCCGCGCTGCGTGCGTCGGGATCGCCGTCCCCGTCCGCGGCGCCCGTCGAACTTCCGCTCGGCGCCGGCCGCCCTGAGGTCGAGGGAATCACCCGTACCGTCCTCACGGACGACGCGTCGCGGACCGTGACGCGGGTGCGGTTCGCACCGGGCGCCGGTGAGGTTCCGCACACCCATACCTTCGAGCTGTTGGTTGTGCCCCTCACGACCGGCTCCGTCGACTGGGTCCTAGGAGACCGTCGGTTCAGCACGCTGGCCGCAGGCGACGTGCAGCTCGTGCCGGCGGGCGTCACACACCAGTTGCGAAACCCCGGCTCCGAGCCTTACGAGGTCGTGGCGATCGCCGTCAAACACATCGAACGGAGGTGACTGTGGGCAGGTTGTCTGTATGTCGTACTGTAGCGGTCGTGACGTTCCTCTCCGCATCACCGGTCCTTGCCCAGGAGCCCGTGGCCTGGGGCGCGGACTTCGTGTTCCACACGTTCTCCATCGCTGCCGTCGATCCCCAGACCGGTGAGGCCGGCGTGGCCGTCACGACCCGCAACCCGTGCGTGGGCGCGGCCGTGCCCTGGGTTCGCAAAGGGGTGGGGGCCGTGGCTACGCAGGCTTCGGCTCGAACGGAGTACGGGTACGAGCTCCTCGACCTGATGGAGGCAGGGTCGTCGCCGCAGAGCGCCCTGGACCGGCTCCTGGCTGAGGATCCACAGCGCGAAAGCCGGCAGCTCGGGGTGATCGGCGTCGACGGGCAGTCAGCGCAGCATACGGGCGCGAACAACAGCGCGTGGGCGGGAAACCTCGCCGGCCCCAACTACGCGACTCAGGGCAACATCCTTGTAGGGCCCCAGGTGCTCGAGGCCGTCGCACGCACGTTCGAGGCGAGCGAGGGATCCCACCGGCACCTCGCCGACCGGTTGATCGACGCGCTGGCGGCCGGACACCGCGCTGGGGGGGACTCCCGGCACGGGGAAACGCAGTCGGCGAACGTCGTCGTGATGGACCCGCGGCCCGGAATGTCGCGCCGTCAGGACGGACAGTCCGTGAACATCAACGTCTGCGAGCATCCAGAGCCCGTCCAGGAGATGCGCCGGATCTACGACACCATCTCCGAGACGCTCGGCTTCCGCGCACTGTCGCAGGAGGTCGGCAACGACGTCCTCCAGTTGAAGCTGATGCTCCAGGCGCTGGGCTACTTCCGTCCGGGCGAGGCCGACGCAGAGTGGCCGGATGCGAATCGCTACACCCAGGAAGCCGTCGATGCGGTCGACCGGTTCCGAGGCGAGCAGGGGTGGCAGACCACCGTGCCGGGGAACGTGGACTCCGAGACGATCGAGCGGCTGTGGGACAAGCTGGAGGAGGTCGGGAAGGCCGACGCGATCCGGGTTCGACTCCGCGAGGTCCTGCGCGTGAGGCGGTGAGGCGTGGCTCCTTGAACCGGCCTGGTGGAGCTACTCCAATCTAGAAATTTCTACATCGTATAACCGGGACGGGACCATGGGTGGCGAAGGGTTACTGGGCGTGTTCGAAGAGCATGTGCTCTGGGCGTGGCCCGAGGTGGGGGCGAGGCGTACGGGATGACGGTGCGGCGGGACATCGAGGAGCGAACCGGTCGCGACGTGGCCATCGGAGCGGTGTATGCCACCCTAGCTCGCCTCGAGAAGAAGGGCCTGGTGGTTTCGCGCCTCGATGACGGGACGCCGGAACGTCGCGGACGGGCTCGGCGGTTCTTCAGCCTTGAACCGGCGGGGGCCGAGGCGCTTGGTACGGCCAGGGACCTGTCGCTCCGCATGTGGGACGGGCTCGATCCCCGATCGCTGCTGCAGGGCGACGGTCGATGAGCGCCGGGCACGAACCGCCCCGCCTCGCGGGATGGCTCCTCGACCGGGTGGATCCACCGGGAATCCTTCACCATGGCCATTTACACAGTTTTCCGCACACTCCCCCGCCGAGAGGTACATGCCACTGCTTGAGTGGCCCGAGCCAGGGACGATCATCTCCTGGTGCCGATGAAGGCTAGAGAGCCAGTCCATGAAGCGCACAAGGGTTTGACCACGCTCAAACCGATGGCGACCCTGCAGATTCGCACCACAGCTAACATCTAATTGCGCACTGAGGGTATCGGCGCTCCCGATGAGGATACGAACGTCTCGGCGTATCAACTGAGCCCGGATGGTGTCCACTCCAACCACGGTCGCGTAGTTGTAGGGTGAAGGGGTCGCGTTCCGGGTACGCGAACAGGTCGCGGCGGGTCCGCTCGTAGAGTTCGACTATCCCGTCGAGGACACACCCACCTTCATCGTTCGTCAGATTCGCGATGCGGTCGCGTCGCCCGACGGATCCCGGCTCGCGTTCACTTCACTCGACAAGCTTTACGTCATGGACTATCCCGGCGGGGAGCCGGAGCGACTCGACGACTCAGATGTGGTTCAGGCGGATGCTCATCGATGCGGAGGAGCAGTTGGAGCTGCTTTGGAGTGAGCGAGACCCGAGCTAGGCGAGCCGGGACGAGAAGCGCCCTCTTCGAGAGTCACTACCTCACGAATCTTAGTCCCCGCACGCGACCGGCATCGAGAGAGAAACCGTCGACTCGACCACCGCCGTCGCGCGTGAAGGTCAACGTAGAGCCGCCGACCGCGAACTGATTTTCCGACATGCGTCGCAAGACCGTCTCATCGCTGCCACTGCGTTCGACGAAGAGTTGCCCGTCGCGTTCGAACACGACGTAGGTCGCGTCCACTTCCCCGCTGTAGAACGATCCGACGAAGGCCCCCAACTCCGTTGGGGTGAACTGCTCGACTGGTTCGGCTTCACTGAGAAGGATCTCCTGATCGCCAGGCAACAGGAGTCGCAAAGTCCTCCCGTCCGCGTCGGTCTCGAAGAGAATCCGCAACGGCGTCGGGCCATCGATTGATCGAAATGTGTCCGGCGCCGTCGGTACCAGGTGGAATGTCTCGCCCGCAGCCTCAAGGACCAGCGCCCCGTCGCCCAGCGACACAATGACATCCCCCAGGGGCACATCTGGATTCCGGTATGCCCCGGTGAGGGCCGCCATCGCGGACTGTGGCAGATCAATGCGCGGCGCCTCGACTTCATCCGCTCTGGGGCTTTGGCTCGCATCCGCAACTACATCGTCGAATAGCCAGATATCGGCCACCTGTTTGGCATAGCTGGTCGGATCCGCCGCGCCGAAATTGCACAGGACGATGGATGTGAATCGGTCATCCGGAAAGCGCAGAAGCTCGGTACGGAATCCCAAGAAAGCGCCTCCGTGGCTAATCGTGCGGCGGTCACGATACTCGCCCGCGAAGAGCCCAAAAGCGTAGTCCAGTGTGGTGCCGTCATTCAACACGCCGGGCGTATGCATGAGTTCGACCAGAGGAGCCCACGTGTTCGCGGTGTCGAAGAACATCCGGTCCCACTCAATCAGATCCTCCACGCTGGAGAGGAGATTGCCGTCCCCCATTGCGTGGAAGTTCTTCAGATACCGGCGTTGTGTGCCGTCGTCCCGCTCGTCGTAGCTGGTCACCCGGTTTGCCACGACACGATGACGATCGTCACCCCAGTGTGTGGCTTCCATGCCGAGAGGGGCGAAGAAGTTCTCTCTGCCGAACTCCGCCAGAGGCTGCCCCGTGACCCGGGCCACGATCTCCGCCAATAGCAGATACCCAGAGTTGCTGTAGAGAAACTCGCTACCCGGCGCAAAGTTGAGATCCTCTTGTCGAGTGATCATGTCGACAGCCCAAGCCATGTCGAAAAAATCCTCGAAGTCCTTTCCCGCAATGCTCCTCAGCGCGAGGTAGTCCCGCACGCCGCTCGTATGATGCACGAGGTGGCGAATGGTGATCGGGCTTGCGTATGCCGGGAACTCGGGGATGTACTGGGCCACGTCGTCGTCCAGGGACAAGTCCCCCCGGAGTGCGAGAAGTGCGATCGATGCCGCCGCGAACTGTTTCGACGTGGACGCCATGTAGAAGACGGACTGCGATGTGAGAGGAACACCGTAGTCCAGGTTGGCGCTGCCATATCCCTGCTCGAAGACAACCTCGCCGTCTCGCACGACACCGACGGAACAACCCGGGGAATCGAGCCGGTCCCACTCAGCAAAGATCTGGCGCGTCCGCTCCACCCTGTCATCGCGGGTCTGCGCCGAGGCGCCCGGAACGAGGCCCATGAAGCATACCGAGCCGAGGAGGCACACCAGAGCGGTTCTCATCATCATTGAATCCTCTCGCGTTTACGCGACCCTACGCTGCCCAACTTCACGCCACCTCCCTCGACTTCCTCCTAACGCTCGTTTCGCTCCACCGGCATCGCGTCATGCGTCATCCACCACTGCCTCGGCATGGGGCGTTCACGCGGCCAGATCTCGGCCAAGGTATCGCCTTCGTACACGCGTCCGTTCTTCATGACGTAGCGGATGGTGTTCGTATTCCTCATGTCGTCGAGTGGGTTTGCGTCGAGGATCAGGAGGTCGGCGAGCTTTCCGACCTCGACGCTGCCGATGTGCTGCTGGAGCCCGATCGCCTCGGCGCCGAAGATGGTTCCCACCCGCAGCACATCCATGGGCTCCATGCCGCCACTGGCGATGCTCCACAGTTCCCAATGCACGCCCAGGCCCTGAAGCTGGCCGTGACCGCCGAGACCGACGCGGCCACCCGCCTCCACCAACTTCTTCGCCTGCTCAGCGAAGAGCTCAAAGGAGTACTCGCTGTCACGGAACCACTGCGGCCGGCGCAGGCCGCGACGCTCGAGTTCCGAGAACGGTGTAAAACGCGTGAGTTTGGCGTCGCTCAGGATGTCGTAGTGTTCGTACCACCAGTTCTCGGCCCACGGGCCACCGTACTGCACGAGGAGCGTCGGCGTCCATGTGGTTCCGCTCGTCGCGAAGAGTGAGATGGCGTCCTTGTACATGGGAGCGATGGGCAGCGTGTGTTCGATGCCCGCGTAGCCGTCCATTGCTTCCGTCATGTTCTTCTTGAAGTCGAGTCCGCCTTCGAGCGTCGGCGTGATCCTCTGCTCCATCGCCGCCATGGCGATCCACTGCCGCTGGCGCCGGTCACCGGCCATGTACTGCTTGATCGTCTCGGTCATGTAGAACTCGGAGTACCGCTTCATGACCTCCTTCGCGTCGTCAGCATCCGAAACATCGTCGTACGCGAAGATGCCGGGGCCTGTGCCGTAAATCCGAGGACCGATGATCTGCCCCACGTCCACCAGGTCGCCGTACGACACGACATCGTACTGCGAGGTCTGCGGGTCGCGCGTCGTGGTCACGCCGTACGCCAGGTTTGCCGTGTACATGTATGGCTGCGGCGAGTGAACTCCCCATTGCGCCCACATGTGGGCGTGGATATCGACCAGGCCCGGCATGATCGTCTTGCCGGACACGTCGATGACCTGGGCCCCACGGGGAACAGTCACGCTGCCCTGCGGGCCCACCGCGACGATGCGGTTACCGGTCACGACCACGTCGCCGTTCGCGATCACTTCGTCGCCATTCATTGTGATGATGCGGGCGCCACGCAGTACCACGCTTCCCGTTGGCCGGTCCTTCGCGGCGGTGATGGTGATATCAGTGCGGGCGGGTTCGTACACATGCGTGGAGTCGGCGGCCAGCGAGTCGGCCTGTAAGACGTCGTACTCGAAAAAGGAACGACCTAGCGAGTAAAAGACGCTGCGCGAGTCGGCGTTCCATCCGAGGAACTCGCCGCCAATTCGTGACAGTTGTCGGAACGGGAGGGGACCGCCGTCGGGCCTTTGCACCGAGACCGACGGCGTTTCCCCACCGGTCATCGGGAGGGGCAGGACGAAGATCTTGTTGTCGACCTGCGCCAGTACCCGATTCCCGTCCGGCGAGACATGCAGGTCCGATGCCTGCCTCGGTTGCGAGTTCGGCCCACCTCCGGGCGCCTGGAACCCCGTCACCTTCAAGTGCTCTCGACGGTCGGTGCCATCCCAGCGCATCGACACCAGTCCGTCGCCGCTCTCATAGACCCACACGCGAGATGTGTCGGCCGCGAAGCTGGGCCGGCTTGCGTTGTTCAACGAGGTGATGAACGTCGCATCGCCGCCGCCGGCCGGAATCCATACCAGGTCGGTAATCACGAGCGACGGGTTGATCTCATCGTTGACGATCGCGCGCTGGGTGCGTGGCGCGCGGTGCGCTACGATGCGTGACCCGGTCGGCGAATACATGATGTTGTTGTAGTACGCCGATTGGCTGGTCAGCTTCTGCGCATTCGCACCGTCGGCGCCGATCCGCCAGATGTCACCACCATCTTCGCTCCACGTGACGTATGCGATGGACCTCCCGTCGGGTGACCAGACGGGCGAGTGCTCACCATCGGTCGACTCCGTCAGTCGCCGCGGAGTCCCATCCGGCAGGTCCATGATCCAGAGGTGATCGAGAGCCGAGAACACGAGGCGGCGTCCATCGGGTGACGGCCGGGCGCCACGGATCTGCCGCACGGTGAGCAGCGAGTCGTTCACTTCGTATTCGAAGCGCACCAGATCGCCGATCATCTGATCGACTTCCGCCGTGAACGGGATCTGGGTCTGCTCGCCGGTGGCGACGTCGAGGTTCCAAATCTTGCCGTGATGGGAAAGCACGATCCCCTTCGAGTCGGGCGTCCACGAGTAGCCTGGCAGGAGATCACGCGAGCCGCGCGACTCGATATCATCCCGCTGGATGTCGTGCGCTAGCCAGCGCTCGTCGCCCGTGGCGAGATTGCGAAGCTTGAGCCCGGTCTGAGCCATCTGCCGCGACCCGTAGACCAGCCATTCGCCGTCAGGACTGATGGCGGGACGGAAGGCCGTCCCGAGGTTGAGCGAGCGCCTCGCGACTCGTCCCGTCTCTCGGTCGTACATCACGATCTGCGTCGTGCCCATCATCTGGTTGTATCCGGCCGGGCCCGTACGGGCGCCGGCGTAGATGTACCGGCCGTCCGGAGCGACCGACGCACCCATGAAATTCGACGGCGTATTGCCGCTGCCACCCCGTCCGGCGAGCGCCGGCGTCTGACCCGTCATCTTCAGTCCGCTGCCACCGTCCCGATGATAGAGCCACAGATCGCCCCGCTTCGAGGCCACCACATACGTGCCGTCGGGTGTCCAGTCCGGTGAGATGTACGCCTCGTTTCGACCCGTCGTCAGGGGCCGCAGGTTCTCGCCATCGGCATTCACGAGGTAGAGGTTTTCGCTTCCCGAGCGGTCGCTGACGAAGACAATGCTCGAGCCGTCCGGCGCGAATCGAGGTTGGCCGTCGAAGCCCGATCCACTCGTAATGCGGCGCGCAGGCCCGCCCGTAGCGGGAATCGTGTAGAGATCGCCGAGCAGGTCGAACACGATCGTCCGCCCATCCGGTGAAAGGTCCAGCGACATCCACGTCCCTTCGTCCGTCGTGAACGTGAGCGGACGTGTCGGAATCAGCGGCAGGTTGGAGTTCGGCGCGGTATGTTGCGCAGTGTCCGGCGTTTCCTGTGCTGCGACCCCGGAAACGACAAGCGAAAGCAGGAGCAGGACGGCAGCCAGTGCTTTACGGAAAAGCGTCGCATCGGACATGATCGTTCCAGGCGTGGTGGGATCGTTACCATGCCTAATTATTGGGTCGATACCGTAGGCGCAAGGCGTCGCACTCGGCCGCCGGCCGGCGACGGTGCTCCTTCGGGACTAAAGCCCCCTGGGCCGGAGGCTCGGCCCCGCCTCAGAACGCAACATTTTCCAACATGAGCAGGACGACCAGGGCGAAGAGCGCACCCACCCCGGCGACGACCGGACCCTCGACTTTGTTGC
>CALFPJ010000064.1 GCA_937919655.1 uncultured Gemmatimonadales bacterium | reverse complement strand
AAACAATCGGGCAAGACACGCACGGACGGCGACCCGGTCTGGTACGGTCGTCAGGGCGGTCATGTGTACTTGTCGGACCGGAAGATTCGCATTGAGCGGCCTCGACTGCGTGAACGGAGCGGCGGTGAGGGCGCGGAAGTCGAGGTTCCGGCCTATGCCGCCATGCGCAGGCCGGGCGCGTTGGCGGATCGGATGCTACAGATCCTGATGGCGGGCGTGAGCAGGCGGAAGTACGGCCAGGTGATCGGCGAGATGGCCGACACGGTGGGGGTGAGCAAGTCGTCGGTGAGCCGCGAGACGATCGAAGCATCCGAGCGCGTGTTGACGGAGCTGATGGAGCGGCGCCTGGACGCATGGGAGCTACTCGTGACCTACCTCGACGGCATCCAATTCGTTACGCACCATATACTTGCGGCTGTAGGCGTGGACACGGACGGCAAGAAGCATGTGCTTGGGATGCGGCAGGGAGCGAGTGAGAACACCGAAGTGACGACGGCCCTGCTCCAGGACATGGTCGAGCGGGGCCTCGACCCCAAGCGACGTCGCCTGTTCGTGATCGACGGCTCGAAGGCGTTGAGGAAAGCCATCACTCTTGTGTTCGACCAGGAGCACCCCGTCCAAAGGTGTCGAAATCACAAACTCAGAAATGTCGAGGGCCACCTACCCAAGGACGAGCACCCTCAGGTGAAGGCCGCGATCCGCGCGGCGTGGAAGCTCGATGCCAAGGACGGTACCCAGAAGCTCGAGCAACTGGCGCGGTGACTCGAACGTGATCACCCCTCGGCCGCGGCAAGCCTCCGAGAGGGGCTGCAGGAGATGTTCACCATCAACCGCCTCGGGCTTCCGCCTCGGCTCAGGAAGTGCCTGGGCACCACGAACGTCATCGACAGCACCCACTCGGGCGTCAGGCAGAAGATCCATCGAGTCACGAACTGGAAGAACGGTGCGATGGCCTTGAGATGGGCCGCGGCCTCCTTCGTCGAGACCGAGAAGAACTACCGTCGCATCGTCGGCCACGACCAACTCTGGATGCTCAAAGCCCACCTCGACGACCGTGAGCCGGTTGCCGAAATGAAGATGGCAGGTTAATCACCAACAGTCCGGAGCCACCACCTCCAACTACGAACAGGACAGCTTCCGCCTGATGGCGCCCGCGTCATCCCACCAGAACCAAGAGCGATGCCCGCGCGTCGAGATGCCGAATCGACCGGACGCTACGTCCAGCGCCAGGCCCATGGCGACAGACACGTTGATGGGGGACGGCCGCTGGGATTCCTCCACCGCGGGCCCACGCGCGTAGACCTCGCGAATGAGCTCTCGGATCCTTGAGGCCGATGCGAGGGCCAATTCGATTTTGAGATCTGTGCGCGCGTGGAGCTCGTCGACTGCAGAGGTCTTGATCGGGGATTCCACAATCACCGTCAGCGTATCGCCAGCCTTCAAGATGGGCAGCGTGAGATTCGCCAGTGCCCACTCAGGTGAGACAAGCGCCGCGGCCTCAGGGTCAATGGAATCGGCATCGGGAAAGACATACGGGAGGTCGTATTGGGAGGCGAGCCCCCATTCGAGTTCCTCTTGCGACAAGAAGCCGCAAGCGAGAAGAGCCTCGCCAAAGTATCCGCCCTGGTCTCTCTGATACGCGAGAGCCTGCGCGCAGTCATCCTCTGTGATCCGTCCGAGCCCCAACAGGATCTGGCCGATCGTTCTTCGTTCCGCCATCTCGGGTTCCGTCTGTGTTTGGAGCCTGCCTGAACTCTAGGTGCTAGCGGGCGTGCCCTTCGCGATGTGCGCGCTGATCCACTGGCCAACATCCTCGGTACTCAGGTCGCCCCCCAAGTCGGGGGTCGTCCTTCCTTCCCTTACGGAAGCCGCCACAGCGGCCTCGACACGCTCTCCAATTTCGGCGTGACCGAAGTAGTCGAGCATTAACCCAACGCAGCGAATCGCTCCGATCGGGTTCGCCTTGTTTTGTCCGGCGATGTCCGGAGCTGACCCATGTACCGGCTCGAACAGCGCCTGACGGCCCGGGTTCATGTTTGCCGAGGGGGCCAAACCTAGCCCTCCCGTGATCTCCGCCGCGAGGTCACTGATGATGTCCCCGAACAAGTTCGACGTGACGATGACCTGATATCGCTCGGGCCTGCGAACCAAATCCATGGCCATCGCATCAACATACATAGCGTCCTGCGCGATGTCGGGATAGCCTTCCCCGACTTCCGCGAACACCCTCCGGTATAGCCCCCCCACGTGGCGCTGCACGTTCGATTTATCCACCAAGGTCACGCGCTCACGGCCCCGCGTATGGGCGAACTCGAAGGCCGCCCGAATGATGCGCTCAACGCCTTTTCGCGTGTTTACATCTTCCTCGATCGCGACTTCGTCGGGCGTACCCGTCTTAAAGCTGCCCCCCATACCCGTGTACGCACCCTCGGTGTTCTCGCGGAAGGTCTCGAGACGCAGCGACCCCGGCACGTCCCGCAGGGGGCACAGCTCGGGAGCGAGAAGAACACATGGCCGAAAATTCACGTAGAGGTCCAGCTTGAAGCGCATGCCGAGCAGGATGTCTTTCGCATGCTCGTTGCCCGGGACACGTGGATCCCCTAGGGCACCGAGCAACACGGCGTCGTAATCGTCCGAGAGTGAGCGGAACTCGTCGTCAGTGATCGTGGTGCCGTCTCTTAAATACCGGTCGGCACCCAGATCCCATTCCACGAGTTCAAAGTTGATGCTCTCAGAGTCATTTAGGGCCTCGAGGAGTCGGCGCGCCTCCCTGACGACCTCGACACCGATGCCGTCTCCAGGGATGAGTGCGATGCGGGGCATTTTGATGTCCGTGATACGTTTCAGGGGGAGAATCCAGCCTTACCTTCAGGCGCCAGACTAAGGTTTCACAACCACAATTACCACCCCACGACCGGCCTCTCCACTTCCTTCGAGTCGGTACGGGTACCGACCTGGGGGAGCATCGCGGAAGTCGATGACGAAGCGACTATCCTGCCGCAGCAAAGGGGGTGACGCGACTTGGTCAGTCGACTCCAGAAACGCTCGCGAGTCTGCCCTCATGCTGTCGACGTCGAAGACGACTTCATGAACAAGCCAATCCGTGGTTACGAACTCCACGTGGGCCTCGGCGGGAATGGTCGTTTCCGCCGGGTCCGCAACTTCGCGTGCGCCCCCTCGGACCAAGATGCGGTGCACCTCATCGCGGGCGGTGAGGCCCAACTCCTCTCGGAGAACGAGGTCGGGTTGGAGTTCAGGATCAGCCTCGCGCTCACAGGCTGTCGCCAGCGTGACTGCTGCGAGAAGGACTAGAAACTGGCCGCTAGAGTGGGCCCGGAGAGTCAATCGCCGACTTCGATCCCGCATGCGAGGCAGAATCTCCAGCCGGGCTCGAGCTCCTCGCTGCAATTCGGACAAGGAACGACGTGAACGTCCGTGCCGCAGAAGGGACAAAAGTTCAGGTTCTCCCGACTCGGGAGCTCCTCGCGACACCATCGGCAAGCGGAGTGTGCGCCGGCATCGGGCTGAGCAGAACTGGCCACGGGCGTGTCTTCCACGACGATCTCCTCTTCGAGGGCAGCAACCTCGGATTCTTCGGGCGGCGCCAAGTCTGCCATGGACATCGGCGCGGGGTCTGGGTCAAGAACGGGTTGCCTCGTCACCACCGCGTCTCCACCCACAAAGGTGGGGTCGAGCCGCACATCAACCGCCGCGAACTCCCGATAGAGACCCGTGTTGGGATTGGACGACTCCAACTCCCGTCTGAGATTGCGGAGCGCGGCGTCTGACTCGAGGATGAGAAACCCGCCCTCTCCCGCGAGCAGCCGCAGAAGCGCGTCCTCGTAGTCGCCGTTCATCTCGACGCCAATTTGGTCACGGTGTGAGCCATACGGCACGAGGTTCTGGTAGATCTCGGCTACGGTGAACGGACCCGACAGGTACTCAGGTCGTTTGTGGCGAATCTCGTCGACTAGGACTTGATAAAACCTCTCTAACAGCGATGCCATCTCCGTCATCATCGTCCCTTTGGTCGTCTGATTTAGTCGTCTGACTCGACCTCAAGTCGAACCAAGCCCCCGTCTACCGCCGCCCGCAAGAACGCCTCAGGGTCGTTGAACGGGATCTTGACCCCGTCCTGCTCGTGCCAGCGCTCGGCGAGTCGCCGCATGTAATGGGCGATCGTCTCATGAGAGAATCCCGCCTGGTCCCGCATCTGCCGCACAATCTCGTACCACGTGCCGCGCATCTGGTGCCCGTTACTCAGTCGCACCACGTGTTTGCCCTCTGCGCCATCAGACTGACTGCGCTCGAAAAGCTCAAGCTGACTGGGGTCGAAATACCCATCATCGGCCTCACCGCTCATCCGAGATTCGACTTCTGCGAGCAGCCGGTCGATGGGGTCGTCGAGGTCCTCTAGTTCCCGGAGCCGCTGCTCCCAAGGGGCGAGTCGGGAGTCGCCCGGCTCAAGGTGCCAGAGCGAGCGCTTGAGTTCCATGAGGCGCCACACGGCGAGAGCATCCCAGTGCTCCATGGGCGGAACTCGCTCGAACTCGCGGAGCGCACCCTCCCAGTCTCCACGATCGTACAGCAGGTGCCCCAAATAAATGCGCGCCTCGTGCAAGTCTGGATCAAGCCGCAGGGACCGCCGGATCTGGCGTCCAGCGCCGACTTCGTCGCCTAGCCGATGGAGCGCGTACCCGAGCGAGGCGGCAGCCTCCGCGCTGTCGGGCCGGGCCGCTGCTGCCTTGGCGAAGACGTCGCGGGACTCTGCGTAGAGCGCTTCTCGGTAGAGGGCCCGCCCCATCGTGAGCATGAGCTCGATGTCATCGTCGTACCCAAGCGTGGTCACAGTGTCGAAGAGCCGGAGTGCGGCCTCGTGCTCCCCGAAACGAAGCAGCGCCTCACCAAGGCCAACCAATGCGTCTTCATGGTCGGGGTCGAGTACCACGGCCTGCTCAAAAGACTTCCGAGCCCAGGCGTACTCCTCACGCGCTAGCCGAGCATACCCGAGACCCACATACAATTCGACCGCATTGGGGTACAGCGAGAGGGCCTCTTTGAGCATCTCAAGAGCCCCGTCGTAATCACCATCGTTATAGAGCTTATGCGCCTGCTCGTCGTATTCCTCTGAGCTGAGGAACCGTTCGGGCATCTAGAGAACTCCTTGGCGATCGCCGCCGACGCGCGTGGTAGGTAAGATCGAGTCCAATCTAATGCCCGATATTGGGCCGTACCACCCTGCATTTGGGACTATTAGCGCCGGTCTCCCGAGTTCTCAGACGCGTCCGTAGGCGATGCCGCAGCTCACGCAGACCAAGTTCTTTCCCGCTCGTGCGAGTCGGAACTCTGGGCCGTGCCGAGGACAGTCGGGCTCAGCACCCGATGCCATGACATCTTTGACGGTCTTTCGCTCTCCCCGACTCCCTTTGGGAATCGTCAATTCATAACGGAGCGAAGACGCGCTGCACTCGAACATAGCGATCGCGCTTCCGTCGTCACGTGCCCGAATCCCGAGCAGCATGAGGAAGCCACCAT
>CALFPJ010000063.1 GCA_937919655.1 uncultured Gemmatimonadales bacterium | reverse complement strand
ACCAAATATTTTTCGGGGAACGGCGTTGCAGTGGAGGCGATGTGTGCGGACCTGCACAAGCACTGCCCCCCCAGTGGCAGCAGAGGGGGGCGGGAGGTTCGGAGGCACTGAAACCCAGTATTTTCTAGGCCGAAGTGAGTAGTCTTCTGAGTAGTATTGTTTTCAACATGCTCACAGAATCACTGTAAGTGATTGCAATATAAAGACCTACGAAATACTGATTACCTTGCGCCAGGTAAGGAGACGGCGTGTGGATGACGGTCGGGTGGTCGGCCGGTCTAAGGAGCCCGTGCCTGCGGCCAGGTTCTCTGTCGGGGCGTCGAGGTCGGCGCCTGTGTCACCGGAACCGGCTGGTTCCGAAGAAGCCGGCCCGCCGGACAAGCCTTCCTGCACAAACGCCGTAGCAAGCACGACGGGTGCACCAATCAGGAGCAGCACAAAGGCCATTCCGGGCGTCCAGTCCGGCAGGCCAACGCTCTCGGTGACCACCTAGACTACCTGGAGAACGCCCCACGAGGCCATGAGAAACACACCCAGAACCTGCCACAACGAGCGACGGTGGATTTCGTGGATCAACTGCTTGAATTGTGACATGTGCCTGCGGCGGAAGGGAACTACACACAGAATGGGGCCAAAGAGCCGGTTTCTTCAAGCTTCGGCGTATCACGACCCCCGGAAGCGGGAACGTCTGGCGTGTTTCACCGCTTGGGTATTTCGGACGTAGCCATCAGAATACCACTAAAGAGGAGATAATGCCCACAAAGCAGGTACGCATCACGCATAGGCCATCGGGAGAGGTCCTCGCCACCCAAAGCCGCTTGACATGACTGTTCGTTCGACCTGACCTCGCGCGTCAGCGAAGACGGGGGAGCCGCCCCAGAGCCCAGCGTAAGGGCCAACGCCACGCTGACCCTTCATCTCCAGCACGCGGACTCGTGAACCCGAGCGCTGGTGCGCGGAGCCTTACCGACCTGGGCATTGCCGCGGCAGTCACGAGCCGGGTGGGGGCTTCGCCGCCGTCCTACGGTGTGGCATTCGCCAGACCACTTTTGCGGGCGATCCGCTCAAGCCGGCTCACTTGGGTCATCACAACCTTGCCGGGCTCTACTGACGCTGCATCTTGATCGCGGGTGTTGGGTGCAACGCTAAAACGGAGGTGGTCAGGTGGCGCGTCATTGGATTGTAGTTCTCTTCGCGACAGGTGCGGCCGGCTTGGCCACGGCGGACGTCACGGCCCAGACGGTAGCTGGGGTCGGGACCTTCAAAGATGCGCTGTCCATGGAATCGGTTGGAGCGGTCTCGATTTCGCCCGACGGCGCCACCGTCGCCTACACTGTGCAGAGCACGGCGTGGGAAGAAAACGGGTACGACAGCGAAATCTGGATTGCGAGCCCGGACGGCGAGCCCATTCAGCTCACGCGCACGCTCGACGGCTCATCGGGCTCTCCGGCCTGGTCCCCGGACGGGCGCTGGCTCGCGTTCGCCGCAAGCCGAGGAGACAAGAACCAGGTCTTCCTAATTTCCCCGCGCGGCGGGGAGGCTTTCCCGGTCACGGACGTGGAGCAGGGTGTTTCGAGGTTCGCATGGTCGCCGGAAGGCGGGCGCCTCATGCTTGTCGTCAGCGATGCCGCCCCCGAGGGAATGAAGGCCCGTTCGGATTTGTATGGTGAATTCGCCTTCGATGACGAGGTGCCGCCGAATGCACATCTCTGGGTGGTGACTGTCGACCCTCGAGGAGAGATCGCAGAGGCTAGGCGGCTCACCGAGGGTGACTTCCATGTCTCGGGATTTGATTGGTCCCCAGACGGGTCCCAGGTGGCCTACGTTCGGGTGCCCGACCCGGGGCTCATTTCGTCGGCGGAGTCAGATATCTATGTCCTCGACGTTGCGACGGCCGAGAGTCGGCCGCTGGTCACGGGCCCGGGCTCTGATGGGTCACCTGAGTGGTCGCCGGACGGGCAGTGGATCCTCTTCTCAGAGTTCGACCGCGACCTCGGGTCTTCGTATTACCTCAACGGAGAACTCGCGCGTATTCCGTCGCGAGGCGGGGACATCGAAGTCCTGACGCGAGACTTCGACGAAGATCTAGGCGGGGCAACATGGACGCCCAACGGAATCCGTCTCACGGCTTCTCACCGCACGGCGCGTAAGGTGTACACGCTCAACGTGGCGTCGCGAACGATGACCGAGATGGCGCTGCCGTCCCACGTCGTTGGGTCGGTGAGCTTCACTCCCGACGGACGGACTATGGCCTTCACCGGCCAGGGAGATTCAGGTTTCTCCGAGGTCTATGTGACGCGGGTCGACGTTTCGACCCCGCCGGTGAAGCTGACGGACATGAGCAGCCAGTTGGACGGCTGGATGGTGGGCACCCGCGAAGTCATCACCTGGAAGAGCGAGGACGGCGCCGAGATCGAAGGGGTGCTGCATAAGCCTGAGGGGTATGATCCGTCCCGTCGTTACCCGCTTTTGGTGGTGATTCACGGCGGGCCTACGGGTACATCACGACCGGTGGTGAACACCGGTGGCGTCTACCCGATCACCCACTGGCTAGCCAAGGGAGCCGTCGTCCTTGAGCCGAACTACAGAGGGTCAGCTGGTTACGGCGAGGCGTTCCGGAGCCTTAACGTCAGGAACCTTGGCGTAGGCGATATGTGGGACGTCATGTCGGGCGTGGATTACCTCGTGGACGCAGGAATCGCCGATCCGGAGCGGATGGGGTCGATGGGATGGAGCCAAGGGGGCTATATCTCGGCATTCCTGACGACCAACACCGATCGATTTTCAGCGATCTCCGTCGGAGCCGGCATTTCCAACTGGATGACTTACTACGTCAACACGGACATCCACCCGTTCACCCGGCAGTACCTGAAAGGCACACCATGGAGTGATCCCGCGATCTACGCCGTGACATCGCCGATTACGAACATCCTGCAGGCCTCGACGCCGACGCTCATTCAACATGGCGAGCTCGACCGCCGAGTCCCCACGCCAAACGCGTATGAGCTCTACCAGGGGCTGCAGGACGTCGGAGTCGAAGCCAGGCTGGTGATCTACAAAGGGTTCGGGCACGGCATCACCAAGCCGAAAGAGCGACTCGCAGCGAATTGGCACAATTGGCAGTGGTTCGCGAAATACATCTGGGGCGAGGAGGTCGAGATCCCCCTCGAAGAAATGGTGAGCACTCGAGAGAGAATCTCCAGCGGCGAAGGGGGGCGGTAGGATGCGGTTCACGGGCAAGCAATCCCCGCTCGCGCTGGGCCTGTTGTTCATCGTGGCCTGCGCTCCAGAATCGTCGACGCCGGACCGCCCGAACGTACTCCTGATCGTAGCAGACGACCTCGGCTACGCAGATCTGGGTGCCTTCGGCAGTGACATCGCCACGCCGAACATTGATGCGCTTGCCCAAGAGGGCGTGCTCTTTACTGGCTTCCACACGGCTCCTTCGTGCGCACCCACGCGTTCCATGCTCCTCACCGGGAACAACAACCACGTGGCGGGCATGGGGGCCCAGGGCACGTCACTCGACATTCCCGGCTACGAAGGCCACCTCTCGGACCGAGTGGCTCCCCTGCCGCGCGTACTCCAGGAGGCCGGCTACCACACCTACACGGTTGGGAAATGGCACCTGGGCGGGGCCATCGAGCATGGCCCCCAGGCCGCTGGTTTTGAACGATCGTTCAGCCTTCTCCCGGGTGCAGGGAGCCACTTCAGTTCTGTTGGATTTTACGAGGGTGGTTCGGTCTATCGAGAGAATGGGGTCGAAGTGCCTTGGCCGGAGGGCGCCTACTCGACGGAGCTGTACACGGACCGGCTCATCGACTTCATCGACGCGGGCCGGAGCGATGGTCGCCCGTTCTTCGCGTTTGCCGCCTACACTTCGCCGCACTGGCCGCTGCAGGTCCCGGAGGAATACCTGGACATGTACGCCGGGCGATTCGATCAGGGGTACGATCGACTTCGGGAGCAACGATTGGAATCGCTGAAGGCCGCGGGCATCATCCCGCAGGCTTCCGAGCTGCCGCCCCGTAATGACGCGATCACTCGCTGGGAGGAACTCACGGCAGAAGAGCAGCGAGTCGAGTCCAGGGAAATGGAGTTGTACGCGTCAATGGTGACGAACCTTGACGACCACGTAGGGCGTTTGACGAGTTACCTCAAAGAGACCGGACAATACGAGAACACCCTGATCGTGTTCATGGCCGACAACGGCGCGGCGGGAGAAGACTTCTACGGGTCGGGCCAGTACTCGGAGTATCTGCAGGGCCACTACGACAACGCCTACGAGAACATGGGGCGACCGGGCTCGTGGGTGTCGTACGGCCCTCGCTGGGCGGAGGCGAGTTCCGCGCCATTTAGTCGCCACAAGACCTACTCCCGTGAAGGTGGCACTGCGGCACCCATGATCGTTGCAGGTGTTGGCGTCTCTCGCTCAGGGGCGATCGACCGCGCTTACCTCACGGTAATGGACATCGCCCCGACGGTGATTGAAGTCGCTGGAGCTGCCTATCCGTCCGACGGGTCGGTGCGGCCGATGTTGGGTGAGTCCGCGGCGACCTACCTCGGTGGCGGAACAGGGCCGGTTCACGACGAAGAGTATGTCACGACGCTGTATCACGGCGGACGCGCGTTCGTGCGCCAAGGGAAGTGGAAGCTCGTCACCCTGGACGCCCCCTTCTCTGAGTCGGGCTTTCAGCTCTACGACATCGAGGCTGACCCAGGTGAGGCGCACGATCTCACGGAGGCAGACCCTATCCGCTACGCAGCGATGCTCGAACTTTGGAGGGAGCAACGGGAACTGCTCGGTATCGTCCCACTGGAGGAAATTCGGAGCCGCTAGAGAAGGATCAGTCCCTGTCCACCTGATAGACGACCCATTCCCCGACGGTGGGGTCCGAGTCCCGTCCTACCGCCGCCATGCCCAACTTTAGGGCCACTGAACTTGAGGCCGCGTGCCCGACCGGCACTGTAGCGACCACACGCTGGGCGCCGGGCTGCATGAAGACCCATCCGATCAGCGCGAGCGACGCCTCGGTCGCATAGCCGCGGCCCTCGAAGCTCGGGTAAACCGAATAGCCCAGCATGGTGCTGCCATCCAGGGGCCGCCCTCCTAGGCCGCAAACGCCCACAGCCCGATCATCCTCTCGGCGGTGCACCAGCCACACCCACCACCCGAGTTCATCCGGGGTTTCGGTCATGCGGTCCCGGAACATAGGCAGGTCCTCACCGAACAACGGGGGGACTTGGACGGGCTCGGCAAATTCCGCCCCTGTCGCTTCGCGGAGCACCCGGGCGTCCTGGTTGAGCCATGCGTTGAGCGCCGTCCGTGTGAGCGCGGTGAGGACGAGTCGGTCGGTGTCTAGTGTCAGTGTCAGCGGACGATCCACGTTCGGTAACTTCCACGACTGGGTAGCGGATAGAGAATATCTTGGCGAACCAATCAGAGGTTCGCCCCCTGGGGCTTCTCGACCTAATATGGATCTGTGAACACGCTACCCATCGCCGCGAGGCACATAAGGCGTCCCATGCGGGCGATCGCCACGGTGTGTGCGCTGGTCCTCATGTCGGGTTGTATTGGCAGGCTCGGGAAAGGCCCCGATCCATTTGGCAGCAGAGCTGAGCAAGGCAGAGAGCAGCTCCGGGTCGAAATTCAGAACTTGAACTTCAATGATGCGACCGTCTTCGCGCTTCGGCAGGGCCAGAGGATTCGTCTAGGCGAGGTCACCGGCAAGAGCGACGGCAAGTTCACGGTGGAATGGAACTTGGCGCTGCCCGTCGAGTTCATGATCGACTTCGTCGGAGGACAGTCCTGCACTGTTGGCGGGATCCCGGCTGACCCAGGCTCGACGATATGGATTCAGGTGCCGGCCGACATCGGCATGTCCCGCTGCAGAGGAAGCCGACGGTAATGCACGGCCAGACCGTGCGGATCTTCGTCACTATGACCCTCGGGCTGACCGGGTCGGCGTGCGGGCCTTCCGGTCAATTGGTGCAACAACAAGACCCGTTCATTCGGACCGCCGTAGGGGAAACCGAAGTCCGTCTGCATGTGCAAAATCTGAACTTCAACGAGGCCCGCCTTTTTGCGATTGGGCTAGGGAAGCGCACGCGGCTCGGAATCGTCGGGGGCAAACGGGATGCAGTATTCTCGATTCCGTGGGACCACAGCGAGCCCATACGCATCGAGATCGACATCCTCGCGGGCCCAAAGTGCACCACGGACGTGTTGACCGTCGACCCAGGAGATACGCTGGATCTTCAGATTCAATCTGTATTCGAGCGGACCGCCGGCTGCGCGTAGAAGCCTGCTAGGCGGTGACGGCTACTCGTAGAGTAGAAACGGCTTCACGTCCCGGCTGAACGCAGAGACTTCCTCCGTCACGCTCGACAGGATCTCGTCCGCGCTCGCACCCGCGTCCACACCCAGCCTGAGCCCGTCGTGCCCCCAAAGAATGTCGATCGGCATCAGGTGCTCTTCGTACTCATAGGGCGGGGGCCGCCATTCGAAGTCATCTGGGGCCAACGCTCGGACAGCAACAAAAATCTCCACAGTCGTTCGAACGGACGCGAAGGTATCGAGGCGTGTGACGTGGAGTTGTCCTCCACTGCAGAGTGACCCAGCGTGCTTTTGGAAAGTCGGCTCGAAGTGGCACGGCCTGACCGTCACACCTTCCAGGCCGGCACGGGCCAGTCGAGTTGCGAGCGCGGTCGAGTCAAGATAGGGCGCTCCGAACAACTCGAAGGGGCGCGTCGTGCCACGCCCTTCAGAGAGGTTTGTGCCTTCAACCAGTACCATCCCCGGATACACCACACAGGAATCTGGCGTAGGGAGGTTGGGGCTCGGCATGACCCACGGCAGGCCGGTGTCGGGCCAACTCATCCATCTGCGCCAACCCTCGCAGCGAATCACCTGCAAGTCGCAGCCGATGCCTCGGGTCTCGTTCAGCCACAAGGCCAGTTCCCCGCACGTGAGCCCGTGGCGCAAAGGGATGGGATGAAGGCCGACGAAGGACTCGAAGCCCTCTCGTAACACCGGCCCCTCGCGGGACAGTCCACCGACGGGATTCGGCCTATCGAGGACCACGAAAGGAATGCCAACCTCGGCACACGCTTCCATCGCCAGCGCCATAGTCCACACGAACGTATAGACCCGCACGCCGACGTCCTGCAGGTCGAACACGAGTGCGTCGAGGCCTTCCAGCATCTCCGGCGTCGGCTTGCGCACGTCGCTGTAAAGGGAGTGGACAGGCAGTCCGGTGACTGGGTCTGCATAATGGCCGGACTCGATCATGTTGTCTTGCTTCTCGCCGCGTGCCCCGTGCTGGGGTCCGAAGAGTGCCCGCAGGTCGAAGCCGGCGGCGAGCAATGCATCTGGCGAAAGACGGAGATCGGATGTCACGGAAGCAGGGTGCACGACGAGGCCCAGCGCCCTGCCCTTCAACTGACCGGCCTCGCCAAGGAGCCGCTCCAGCCCGGTACGCACGCGGACGTGGCTCACGACTCTAACGGGGCGTCTGGGGTGTTCGCCCATTCTTCCATGGAGCCATCGTACACGCGCACTGGCGGAAAACCCATCATCTCGAGGACAAAGGCGGTGTGGGTGGCACGGATCGCGGCCTGACAATGCGTCACGACCTCTTTACTCGAATCCAGTCCAGCAGCAGCGATGAGACCCTCGACCTCGGCCTCCGGGCGGAGCATACGCACGGCCTTTGCGTCGGCTGAATTCTCGAGCAGCCTGTTCCACGCAAGGTGAGTAGCTCCGGGAATTCTACCCTTCCGTTTGTTGCCCTTGAACACGACCCCGAAATACTCATCGTCGGTGCGGACGTCCAACAGCTGGAGGTCGGAGTCGGCGTGGCGCCGAATCAGCTCTTCCATCCCGATGATCCTGCGGGGATCGGCCTTCAACTCAAGCGATGCAGTTACGGGGACGACAGGCACCTGGTAGGAAACCGGGTGACCCGCGCTTGCCCAGGCCTGCCAGCCTCCATCCAGGATCCGCACGTGTTCGAATCCGTAGTAGCGGAGTACCCACCACAGGCGGGTTGCAAAGAGTGACCCCAAGTCATCGTAGATCACGACGTCGCTCTCCGGTCCGATGCCCATGTTTCGACACAACTTTCGGACGGCGTCGACGTCAGGCACGGAGTAGGATCTCGTGTCATCGTCGTCCAAAGCCTTGATATACGAATGTCCAGGCCGCAGGACCGCTCCGGGAATGTGCGCCCGTCCGTAGGCCGCCCCGTCCCACGCACAATCAATAATGCGGAGATTCTCGTCCGCCAAATGCTGAGAAATGTGGTCGACATCAACGAGATAGTGCGCGTTGGGAAATGCCATATCAGTCCTCGTTCGTCCGACGCGCGCGAACGATTCGCACACGATCCTTTAGCTGCTGTGCTTCCACATCATCCATCTGGATCGCCCGCACGACGTCCATTCCCGCGATCACACGTCCGAAGGCGGCGAAGCCCTGCCCGTCGACATTGCGGGCGCCACCAAAGTCGAGGGCCGGCTGATCACCCACACAGATGAAGAACTGCGAACCTCCGGAATCCGGGGCGGCCGCGCGCGCCATCGACAGCGTCCCATCCAGGTGTCGGAGGCCGGTGACGCTCGTGCGTTCGAGTGGAATGGAGGGCCTCAGTCGGTCCCCCACGGAGCGATCAGGGCCGCCCTGGATGACTTCGATCCGCACGGAGTCATTCGGCTGATTGTCCATCCTCACGCTGCGAAATAACGAACCCCCATCGAAGATCCCTTCGTCGGCATAGGCCAGAAAATTCTGCGCCTTTATGGGTGCGGCAGTCACGTAGATCTCAGCGGCGATCAGACCCTTCGCGGTCTCGATGTGAACGACTACGACTTCGTTCGGCACCTGTGCGGCGACCGCAGTGTACGCGCCCGACGATACACTCACGGTAATGAGCAGGCAGAAGGCCCGTAGACTCGTCCCGCTTCGAGCGGGTCCGGTACGTGTTCGCATTGTTCGGACGTCCATGGCGTTCACGATTGAGCGGCCGCGGACATCGGCGTGCCACAGGAGTGAGGGCAACAACGTATTGGTCCCCCTTTCGGGGCCGCCAGTGGGGCGCCGCCAGCTCAGGCAGGGGAGATGCCCGCCGGCTGGGCAATCGCGCGGCTGTATCTCCGTACTCCTTATGCACCAGGAGTAATGCCGGGGCATTCGAGTCACCGCATTTATGTGCGGGTGCACCCGTCGGCCCACTGGCTTTCCCGGGCGCCAGCAATAGTTTGCCCGATAGCCTGAACAGCCCCACCGGAGCACTCCATGTCGACCCGAAATCGATCCCTCGTCACGCTTCTCTTGATGACCGCGGTTGCCGGGTGCGGCGGCGCAGAACCCATGGAAGACCCGGAGGAAAGCGCGGAACACCTACGTATGCACGCTCTACTTAATCAATACGCGACCGTGCGGCTGGGAGCCGATGTCTCGCATCTGTCAGCGAATGACCAGGAGGTCGTGCGCCTGCTGATTCAGGCCGTGGAGCCGATGGACGACGTGTTCTGGCATCAGGCGTACGGAGACCGTACCGCTGCAGAGGCACTCACGCACGGAGACCCGGCAACGCTCGAGTACCTGCGTGTGAACTACGGACCGTGGGATCGCCTGCGCGGCGATGAGGCGTTCATTGAAGGCATCGGGGCCAAGCCGGCCGGCGCCAACCTCTACCCACGCGACATGACGCAGGAGGAATTCGAGACCGCCGCGGTCGCAAACCCGGCCCTACGGAGCCTCTACACCCTCGTGAGGCGAGACGCAGCGGGGTCTTTGATTGCCGTGCCGTACCATGAGGAGTTCTCGGAACAGCATCGAACGGCGGCTGCGAAGCTCAGGGAAGCAGCCGAGTTGGCAAGCGACGCGGGGTTGGCGAACTACCTGCGTCTGCGCGCAGATGCGCTCGAGTCCGACGAATACCAAGCGAGTGACATCGCCTGGATGGACATGAAGGACAACCCGATCGATGTCGTGATCGGGCCCATCGAGAACTACGAGGACCAGCTGTTCGGCTATAAGGCGGCTCACGAGGGGTATGTGCTCATTAAAGACCAGGCCTGGAGCGAACGCTTGTCGCGGTTCGCGGCGTTGTTGCCCAGCCTGCAGCGGAGCCTGCCCGTGGACGCACGTTATAAAGCAGAAATGCCGGGCACGGACTCCGACCTGAATGCGTACGACGTCGTGTACTACGCCGGCGACGCGAACGCTGGCTCGAAGACCATCGCCATCAACCTCCCGAATGACGAGCAGGTCCAGTTGACGAGGGGCACGCGACGGCTGCAGCTCAAGAACGCGATGCAGGCGAAGTTCGATCAAATCATGGAGCCCTTGGCAGCGGAACTCATTGCGGAGGACCAACGCGCCAATGTCACATTCGACGCGTTTTTCGGGAACACGATGTTCCACGAAGTCGCGCACGGACTGGGTGTGAAAAACACGCTCAACGGCCGCGGCCCGGTGCGTACCGCCCTGCGCGAGCATGCCTCGCCGATGGAAGAGGGCAAGGCAGATGTGGTGGGTCTCTATATGGTCACTCAGCTCTTCGAGCGCGGTGAACTCACCGAGGGCACGATCGAAGACCACTACGTGACGTTCCTAGCGGGGATCTTCCGGTCGGTTCGCTTTGGCGCCTCCAGCGCGCACGGTCAGGCCAACATGGTCCGCTTCAACTACTTCGCGGAGCATGAAGCTTTCACCCGCGACGAGGCCAGCGACAAGTATCGTGTCGACTTCGCAGCCATGCGGACCGCGGTGGACGGCCTGAGCGCGCTGATCCTCACGCTTCAGGGGGACGGGGACTACGCAGGGGTGGATCAGTTGATGGCCGAAAAGGGCATCGTGCCTGCAAAGCTTCAGGCGGATCTCGATCGGCTAGATGCGCTCGGAATTCCGCGCGACATCGTGTTCGAGCAAGGTGTTGGGGTGTTGTTCGGCGGCTGACCGAACTGGCGCGATCAGCAGGGGCCGGCCGTGCTAGAACGCCATCATGTAGGTCAGCTTCACAACGCCCGTGCGCCTTAGCCAGCGACTCTCCCGCGGGTCCAGCCGGTCCGCAGTGGAGTAACCGGTGTCGAGCACCAAAAAGAGGTCGCTCCCTGGGGTGTGAATCCAGTCGATGCGGACGTTGGCCTGGAGCGTTCTTGAGACATCGTCCCATTGCACGAGCGCGTTGGCGAACAGATCGCGCGACACGGCAGCCAGGAGGTCCATGCTGAGGACCGTGGTTGAGAAGTCACCATCGGCGACAGGCAGATCGACGTCGTTTCTGGTCGCGCCGCCAGTCATGGTGAGAAAGGGGCCCGTCTTCCAGGTAAATGAACCTCCGTAGGTGGTCCTGTTCCCATTCCAAAAACTGCCGACCGAGGCGTTCGCACCCCCAGAGAAGGTTCTGCTCTCATTGGTTTTGGCAGAAACGTCGACAGCGGTGAAGTCGTAGTCGCCCGGTGCCAGCGGGCGCCCCTGAATCGATGACGCGTCCCCGAGACGTTCGAACCGCTTCCGTACGTTGAACGACACCCAATCACCGCTCTGCATGCTGAGCATATTGTGCATGAGTTGGCTCGTGGATTGTTTGTCTCCCGCCTGGCCTTCGATGTGGTCCATCACGAGCGCCATCGTCAGAGAACGCGCCCAGGTGCTGTTTTCAAAACGGGGAGTGTAGGCGACCGTGCCGCTGTACTTCACCATGTCCCTGCGCCTGACGAAGCCGAGCCCAGGATCGAAGTCCGAATCGACGGTTTGGAATTGGCCTGCGAGCGAGTACCAGCGGGCCGGCCGCACCTGTAGGTCCACGGCTCCGGCTGAAGACGTACCCCCCTCAGAGTCCCAGACCTTTGCGAACCATCCGTCGATGCTGCTGCTGTTCCAGAACCTGACCTGCGTGTCCGCGCCGACGACCCGATTATGTCCGGAGTCGTTCTGGATGCTGGTAACGATGCCCCCCACCGTGGTCCGCGGGAGGACGTCGGCTCGCAATCGCATCACCGAGTTGTTCGCACCCGGAGTCACGAGTCCACCTTCCGTGAGGTCGGAGGTATTTAGGCTGAGCACGCCAACGGAGAGCCGGCCAGCCTGCCCCGTCACCCGGCCACCTCCAAAGATGTCATTGGCCAAGCCGATGCGGCGACTAAAGAAAACCTCGGTGTCGCGTGATTTGCCAAACGAAAACAGACCCGCTCTCTCCAGGAAGAACTCCCGCTTTTCAGGGAAGAACAGGCTGAAGCGTGTCAGATTGATCTGCACGTTGTCGGACTCGACCTGAGCAAAGTCGGTGTTGTAGGTGAGGTCGAGTGTCATACTCGACGTCAGCGCATACTTGAAATCGACGCCGATGTCGTCGAGGAAATCCGTATCCGACTCGCCGGCCTTCTGAGCGCCACCGATCGCAAAGGGCTTGAGCTCCATGTAGCGGCCTTTCCTTAAGTCGCGGAGCCCCGTCAGCGTGGCATACTGGGAAACGTTCGTGATCCCTCCCCTAAATTCCTGGGGAATATGCGGCCAGTACACATCCTCGTTCTTTCTCCGGATCGCCCTGCGGATCGCGATGCCCATCTCAGGAGCCTCCGCCTCTGCGAAGCGGATCGTCGTGAACGGGATCGCCACCTCCAAGGTCCAGCCCTCCGCCGTGATCCGTGCCTCGCTCCTGTAGACGCCTTCCCAATTCCAGTCGGAGAGGGTCATCGATTCGTCGTTGAAGAGCGCGTCCCCCTGGGTCCCAAACGAGTTCATCTCGAAGAGGTACGCGTTGCGATCGTCGTTATAGGTGTCGAGCGCAATCCACACGTGATCGTCCTGATCGATGCGCCCTTCGCGCTGGAGGATGCTGCGCCGGATGAGTTCGGGCTCTGAGTCGAAGAGCGTGAACCCGAAGTAGAGATTGTTCGCGTCATAGGCGATCCGGACTTCCGTGCGCTCCGTCGGCGTGCCGCCGTCGACCGGATCTCGCTGCGTGAAGTCCGAGATGACTGGCACGGACTGCCAAAAGGCCTCGTCCAGGACCCCATCGATCTGAGGCGCCGACTCCACGAAGACAGCCCGAGCCACGTCGGTCTGGGAGGTACTCACTCCAGCGGCCTGAGCCGACTGAGCGCTGCTGGGGGCCGCATTCAAGCATGCGGCAAGCAAGCCCACGCCAATCATCTTCTTCATCCCCACCCCTGTTGTGAACCGTCGGCGCGATGCCATCTCGTCTAAACCTCAGAGAAAGAGAATAAAACCCTCCTGTGTGAGGTCCACCCTAGGGCGGCCTCGTGCCCAGGACCCCGCAAGGCTCTGCCAGGGCATCCATGTGGATGCCAGCACAGTGGACGACCTCTGAGACTCGCGCCGGTTGAACTCCACGCAGTCGCTTACCGCTTCGACGGCGCCCCGCCACCTCCAGCGCCAACCCGATATTCCCGTCATCGAACAGCCCAAAGGAGAAACGCAGCACATCGCTTCGAATCGAATGAGGCACGCCTTCAGTCGTCACGAGATGATCACCGGGGCCAAGCCCAGTGCCACAACCCTCTGGTTGAACCGCGCCACATCCCCTGCGATCAGCGCAGCGAGATCGTCCAGCACCACAGCGAGCTGCTCCCGCAGGACCCCCTGCACCTCGGTGTGCTGTGCAGTGGGGCGGAAATCGGAGTTGCCGATGCCGCCTCTCAGATATCCGAGCTGCTGGAAGATCATGGAAGGCCAGCGAACGCCGTCTCCCCCGCCGGTGCTCTTGAGCTGTACGATCTCCCCTTCCACCGCGATGAGCCTCTCGTCGAGAGCCGCCACAGCAGAATCGACTTCTGCCGCGTGCTCGGTCCCGTCCACGACGGTCCGCAGGTCGTAGAGCTGTCGACGCACGAGCTCCACCTGGTTCACTGCAGCCGCTGCGCTTTCCTGATCTGAGGCGATCTCGGCCAGTAGCGCAGCTTGTGCACGAATCTCCACCAGGCTGCCCTCAGAGTTCGGATCCTTGAGCACCTCCAGGGTCTCGCTGCCTTGCTCCTCGCCGTTCACGAGCAATGTGACGGTGTACGTGCCGGGCTGCTGCAGCTGCGCATTCACGCGTCCCCCTGAGCGCCAACCCTGGTCCGGCATGCTGAACCATTCGGCGTAGATGGGTTTGGTCCTCAGACGAATCTGCGTGCCACTCTCTCCTTGGAAATCCCACCAAATCCGGTTGATCCCGATATCCGAATCACCCTGCAATGTGCGCACGGTCTCGCCCATCGCATTCTCAATACGAAGCTCGACGGCACCCTCAGGCTCCGTGCCGATCCAGTAGGAAAGTGAGGCGCCCTCTTCAGGGTTCTCCCCGTGCGTCCAGTCTTCGTAGTTGATCATCGGCTCGGTGATGGACCGGAACCGATACGCGTCCCGAAGCTCGAAGAGATGCGCGGCAGATGCGGTCACCTCATCCGTGAGCTGCTGGAGCGGACCCAGGTCGTCCAGGATCCAGAAGCCACGACCGTACGTGCCGAGCACGAGGTCGTTGAAGCGCTCTTGGACGACGATTCCGTAGTAGGGCGTCGGCGGCAAGCCGTTCATGAAGGGCTGCCAACGTCCGCCGTCGTCGAAACTCACGTAGAGTGTGCTCTCCGTGCCGAGGTAGAGAAGGCCCGGGCGCACTGGGTCCTCAAGCAGATAACGCGTGTAGTCCACGGGATCGTTGCCCACTCCGTCGACGATCTTCGTCCACGTGGCACCGAAATCCTCTGTCTTGTAGGCGCGGGGCGCGAAGTCTCCCACTTGGTGATGCTCGATCGTGACGTACGCCTTCCCTGCGCTCCAACGCGACGCGTCGATGCTCCGCACGACGCCGTCCACGGGTAGGTCGGGGATGTTGTCTGTCACGTTCACCCACGAACCACCACCATCGCGACTCACGTGTACGAGGCCGTCGTTGCTACCGGTCCAAAGCACGCCTTCCTGCACCGGGGACTCGTCGAAGGCATAAATCACGCAGCAGTACTCGACGCCGATGTTGTCCGGCGTCAGCCCGCCGCTGATACCCTGTTTCGAGAGGTCGTTCGTGGTGAGGTCCGGGCTGACCTCCTCCCAGCTCTGACCGCCGTTACGCGTGCGATGAACATGCTGACTGGTAACGTAGATCGTGTTTCTGTCGTGCGGTGATATGAGGAGTGGGAAGGTCCACTGGAAGCGGTAGCGGACGTCAGCGGCCGCGACGCCGCCGGTGGACATCGGCCATACCTCGACGTCGCGGAATTGGCCTATGCGTGCATCGTACCGAACAACGATGCCCCCCCGTGCGCCGGAACCCGATGCACTGGACCAGACGATATTGGGGTCGACCGGGTCTGGAGTCGCGAAGCCGCTCTCGCCCCCTCCAACGGCCCGCCACTCCCCGCGTGGAATGATACCATTCGCCCACAGTCCGCCCGTACGTGTATTCGAAGGCCCTCGGAACGAAGGGCCGTCCTGGCGATTTCCCAGCACGTTGTAGGGCACGGCGTCGTCCACCGTGACGTGGTACATCTGTGCAATCGGCAGTTGGATTCGGAACCACGAATCACCCCGGTTCTCGGTCACCGCAAGCCCTCCGTCAAAGGCGAGCGCGAAGCGATCGCCGTCGGTCGGGTCCTGCCAGATGTCGTGAAAATCCCAGCCGGGGGAAGACTTGTCGCTGAGAAAGTTGGTCGTGGTGTGCGTGAAGCCCCCGTCTAGCGTCTTGGAGAAGCTCGACGACAGGAAATAGACCTCGTCTCGGTCATCTACAGACACGCCGCAGCGGGTGTAGTACGCCTGCCGCGTGGCCAGATCGTGATGGTACGAGACCAGGCTCCATGACTCGCCGCCGTCCTCGGTGCGCCACAGCTCTCCGGAGTCGGTCTCTTCACCATGGATCGGCACACCGTCGCCCGTCTCGATGAGCGCGTATACCGTGCGGGGGTCGTCTGGCGTGGTGCAAAGTCCTGTCTTGCCGGTGGGTCGTGTGGGAAGTCCACGGCCTACCAGGCGCTCCCAGTTATCACCACCATCTTTAGTGACAAATATGCCACTGCCGGGCCCTCCGCTCTCGCGCCCCCACTGTTTCAGATCCAACTGCCACATGGTGGCCATGAGCTTACGCGGATTCGACGGATCGATCACGATCTCGTACGCGCCGGTGTTGTCGTCTACGTGGAGGACCATCTCCCACGTCTGGCCGCCGTCGGTCGTTCGGTAGACACCGCGCTCCGACGAGGGTGCGAAGGCGTGACCGAGCGCCGCGACCCAGGCGACGTCCGCATCGCGCGGGTGTACCACAATGCGTCCGATCCTCCCGGTTCCTTCTAACCCGACATGCGTCCAACTCTCGCCCGCGTCGGTGGAACGCCACACGCCGTTGCCGATCGAAACGTTCGAGCGAATGGAGGTCTCGCCGGTGCCCGCCCACACGATGGCCGGGTCCGAGGGCGAAACGGCCAAAGCGCCAATCGAGTGCACCGGTTGATCGTCGAAGACTGGACGCCAGTGGAGCCCAGCGTCCTCGGTCTTCCAGACGCCCCCAGTTGCCGCGCCCAGGTAGTACGTGAAGCGGTCGCCCGCGATTCCGGCCACAGAGGTCGCTCGGTTGCCGACCGGCCCGATGTGACGGAAGTCGAGCGCGCCGTACTGGTCGGGGGTGACCTGCTGGGCCTGGATGCCCATGGCTGTCACAAGTACTGCCGAGATGATCAGGTAGCATCGTCGGACGAACATTAGGTACGTCATCCAAAGGAGTCCCCATGGATCCAACGACCGTGCCCCTTCGGACTCCGTAGGTCGGGGCCACCGGTCCGGGTCAGCGTAGATCGGGCGAGGGCTGGCGGCAACCGGCTCCCTCAACCGCGACAGGCTTCCTCAACGGAATGATACTGCCGACTTGAGGGAGACGGGTGACACAAACGCGTGATCTGCGCGCCGGATCGCACGGGTCGACCCGCTGGGTCGCCTCTCCAGTCACGTCTTGGACGCGATGAGCCCTAGCCGTCCCAGACCAAAGAGCCCGATGCCGCTCAGCATCAATGCCATCGAGTTGAACGCCCCCAGGAGGATACCGAGTTCGCGCCTACTCTCCCTGCATCGCAACCATCGGGTCGACCCTCGTCGCACGTCTCGCGGGCACCAGGCACGAGGCGACGGCCGTGAGGCTTAGCAAGGCCGCGACCCCCACCATCACACCATCGTCCACCGCCTCGACACCGAAGAGAATGAACGACAGGCCTCTCCCAAGGAGCAGCGAGAGCCCGAGCCCCAACACCATGCCGATCGTCAACTGGAGTCGGGTCTGCCCGAAGACGAGTCGCACCACACGCCCGGGAGACCCTCCGAGAGCGACGCGCAAGCCGAGTTCATGCTGACGCTGGTTCACGCTGACGGCCAGCACCCCGTAGAGTCCGACCGAGGCGAGGAATAGTGCGGCCGCGCCACAAATCATGAACATGGCGCCGAACAGTCGTAGACCGAGACGAAAATGAGTGACCTCTACGGTCGATGGTGCCGCGCCGCTGAGAAGCCCGATCGTAGCGCGTGGCGCCTTTGCTGGCCTTACCCGCAAGTCGCACAGTACGTTCACCCACCCGTTTGGGGGCCGAGCACCGTTCACGGAGTTGACTCATGAGGCTGACACGCGTTTCTGTCGCGATCCTGCTTGCCACGGCGGCATGCGGCGCGCCGTCGGATCCGATCTCAGAGCCCGAGCGCCCGAACATTCTGCTCGTCTTCACGGACGATCATGCGGCCCATGCGGTCTCGGCCTACGGGTCGGTCATCAACCAGACACCCAACATCGACCGGCTCGCCGCTGAGGGAATGCTCTTCAGCAACGCGTTCGTTACGAACTCTATCTGCGCCCCCAGCCGGGCCACGGTGCTCTCTGGGCAGTACGGGCACCTCAACGGAGTCCCGACCAACCGCGACACCCTGTACTCCTCCACGGTGACCTTCCCCAACCTGCTTCAGGACGCGGGATACCAGACGGCGATCGTCGGAAAATGGCACCTGAAGATTCAGCCTACGGGCTTCGATTATTTCGAGGTGCTGCGCGGTCAGGGACAGTACTACAATCCCGTTTTTTTCGGTCCGAATGACAGCACACTCTATGAGGGATACACGACCGATATCATCACGGACCGTGCCCTGACCTGGCTAGACGAGAGTCGTGATCCGGAGCGCCCGTTCCTGCTCATGTATCAGCACAAGGCGCCGCACCGCGAGTGGGCTCCGGGTCCGGACCAGTTGGCCCTGTACGAAGACGAGGACATCCCCGAGCCGAGCACTCTGTTCGACGACTGGAGCGACCGTTCCTCTGCAGCGCGCACACAGGAAATGTCGCTCGCGGCGGACATGACCGAGCAAGACCTAAAGTTCGTCCCGCCCGGGAACCTCACACCGGCTCAACTCGCGACGTGGAACGCCGCCTACGGCCCTCGCAATGAAGCATTTGAGGCTGCCGGTCTTGAGGGAGACGACCTCATACGATGGAAATATCAGCGGTACATCAAAGACTACCTGCGGGCGATTGCTTCAGTCGATGACAATCTGGGCCGGGTCCTGGACTACCTGGATCAGGAGGGTCTCGCCGACAACACCATCGTGGTCTATACCTCGGATCAGGGCTTCTTTCTTGGTGATCACGGGTGGTTCGACAAGCGATGGATGTACGAGGAGTCCCTACGCACACCGCTCATTGTGCGATGGCCTGCGGGCATGGATGCCGGAGCGGTGAATGCGGCGCTGGTCCAGAATCTCGATCTCGCGGAGACCTTTCTGGACGTGGCCGGCGTAGCGATCCCGGACGCCATGCAGGGGAGGAGCCTTCTTCCTTTGATGGGGGGAGAGACGCCGAGCGACTGGCGGGACGCGATCTACTACCAGTACTTCGAGTATCCTGGCTGGCACATGGTGCGGCGGCACTACGGCATCCGCACGCAGACGCACAAGCTGATCCACTACTACGAGATCGACGAGTGGGAGTTGTTCGACCTAGAGGCGGATCCAGATGAACTGCACAGCGTCTGGGGCACCGCAGCTTACGCCGAGCTCCAGGGCCAATTAGAGCAGCGGCTCGACTCCATGCGCGTGCACTTCGCTGTGCCCGAGGTGGACTCGGTACCCTATATCCAGTGGCCTCCCGGGGGATGAACCAGAGGGGTGTCGAAGCATGCCTACAACTATGAGATCACCCGCGGCCGATCCGGCAGCACCACTGCCGGGAGCCCCAGACGTCCCACCAACTCATTAAAGCGCTGGAGCTCCTCCCGCAAAATCCCCTGGACCTTCTCACGTACCACGGCCCACTCGGTGTTCAGGTCCCCGAGACGCTCCATGGCACCGGGTAACGGCCGTCCCTCAGGCCCTCCGGCGATGTAGCCGTCCACACCGGTCACCGCGTTGTACAGTTCAACCCACTGGTTGTCCAAGCGCGGAGGATTCCGAATGGGATCCTGACCCGACTGGTTCTTGGTCTGCATGAGCTCCTCGTGCACCGACGTCGACTTCTCGGTCAGCGTGTCGGCAAGTGGTTCGAGCACATCGGCCTGGCCCGCCGCATCTGCCTTCTCCATCACAGACTCGACCTGCTCACGGATCGCCATCAGCGTTTCAATGGCCCGGGTCACTGCGGTCACGGAATCACGCACGGCCGTGGAAACGCGGAACTGTTCCGCATAGTCCGCCGCGGTGACCTCGGGAATGCGGGGATCGGCCAAGAGCATGAAGCCCTCCGACGCACCCGCCCCTCTGCCGCGGCTCAAGCGTGCGGTATACCTGCCTGGAGGCGCCTTCACGCCACCCGTGTATCCCCAAATAACAGCGGCCTCGGGGACCTCAGGGCCAGGATAGGTCAGACCCCACGTGACTCGATTCAGTCCAGCTTCACCAGGCAGTTTGGATCCGCGGGTCTCCTTCACCACCAGGGAGTCCGTCGAGAACGTGTGCACGACGCTCCCCGCCGCATCGACGATCTCTAGGCGCACTTCCTCTGATGGTTCGGCACCCAGGTAGTAGTTGATGAGCGCTCCCTGTGGCGCCGGATCCGGGGTGAACTCAGCCATGCCGCCGCCCGCGCCGCCGTTATTCACCCGGTAGGCATCACGAGGGGCGAACAAATGCATCTCGGCCCCTGCGGTCGCCGTGATCGAGCGTAGGGGCGTCATGTCATCCATGATCCAAAAGGATCGCCCCTGCGTGGACAAGATCAGGTCGTCGTGCGCGACCCGCAGGCCCGTCACCGGCGTGATGGGTAGATTCTGCTGAAGCGAATGCCAGCGCCCGCCGCCATCGAACGAAGCAAAAACGCCTTGCTCGGTGCCGGCAAAGAGGAGGCCCTCCTGCTCGGGATCCTCCCGTACCGTACGCACCGGGTGGTCATCAGGAATGCCGTTGGAGGCGGTCGTTACCAGCCGCCAGGAGGCACCCCAGTCGTCAGTCCGGAAGATGTACGGACGGAAGTCGTCCATTCGGTATGCCTGCACCGCAACATAAGCGCGTCCCGGCGCATGTACGGAAAGATCGATTTCGTCCACCGTGCCCAAGTGAGGCATGCCCGTCGGGGTGATCTCAACCCAGGTCGCTCCATCATCCCGAGAAAGGTGCAAGCGCCCGTCATCGCTGCCCGCCCAAATCTCCTCCGCGGTGAACGGCGACTCGGCGATCGCGAAGACGACGTTGAACATCTCCACCCCAGTCACGTCGGCGTTGATCGGACCTCCGGACTGGACCTGATGCTCAGGGTTGTTCGTGGTCAGGTCTGGGCTGATGGTCTCCCAAGTCACACCCTCGTTCCGGCTCCGGTTCACATACTGCGAGCCGTGGTAGATCGTGTTGCGGTCGTGCATGGAGACGAGCATGGGCGAGACCCACTGGAACCTATGCTTCAGATCTGCGCCTGCGGAGCCAAGCTGGAGCTGCGGATAGAGGTTCATGTTGCGGACCTGGTCTTTGGCCAAGTCATAACGATCGATAACACCGCCGTAGCAGCCCGCGTACACGATGTTGGGGTCGTCGGGATGCAACGCCACCGGCCCGGTCTCGCATCCGCCAATGCTGATCCAATGCTGCTTTGGATAGAGCGTATTGTTCGAGGACCATGCCGGTACGGAGATGGTCGTGTTGTCTTGTTGCGCACCATAAAGGCGATATGGGAAACCGTTGTCCACGATGACGTCGTACAGTTCGGCGGTAGCCTGGTTGTAATAGGTCGACCAGCTTCGCCCGCCGTTCACAGTCACCTGCGCACCGCCATCGTTGGCCACCACCATGCGGTCGGGGTCGGACGGGTGAATCCACAGGTCGTGCACGTCTCCGTGGGGGACGGCAATGGCTTCGAAGGTCCGCCCGGCGTCCACAGATCTGTAGAGGCTCGTGTTCAGGGCGTAGACGGTGTTCGGGTCCTGCGGATCCGCCTGCATATGGGTGTAGTACCAGGCGCGCTGCCGAAGATTGTTCTCGGAGTTGGTGCGGGTCCAAGTCTCGCCCGCGTCGTCGGAACGATAGACGCCCCCTGCTGGCTCAGCCTCAATGATTGCCCAGACCCGGTCGGGGTCCGCCGGGGACACGGTCACGCCAACCTTGCCCACGATGCCGACCGGCAGCCCACCGGCCAGCTTCGTCCAACTGTCTCCACCATCAGCACTCTTGTAGACGCCTCCCTCTTCGGCGCCTGACAGGAGCGCCCACGGCTTCCGCTCTCCACGCCACATCCCGGCGTAGAGGATGCGCGGGTTGGCCATGTCCATGGTCAGATCGGACGCGCCGGTGGAGTCGTTCAACGCCAGCACATGCTCCCAACTGCCGCCGCCGTCCCGGGAGCGGAAGATCCCCCGCTCAGGGTTCTTGCCGAAGGCGTGTCCGAGCGCCGCCACATAGACGAGGTCCGCATCGCGAGGGTGCACCTCAATGCGACCGATCTGTCCGGCTTCCGGAAGGCCTATGAAGTCCCAGCTCTTCCCACCATCCATGGACTTCCAAATCCCATGGCCGGCCGAGGTGTTGCCGCGGATGTCCACGGAGCCCGTGCCCACATATATGACGTTGGGATCGGAGTCGGCGACTTTCACCGCCCCGATGGAGCCTCCGAAGGTCCCATCCGACAGGTTCGTCCAAGACGTACCATTGTCGTCGCTCAGCCACATGCCCCCGCCCGTGGTGCCCATGATCCAGCGGTCCGGGTCATTAATGAAGCCGGTTGCGGCCGTCGAACGACCTCCGCGGAAGGGACCCACCATGCGGTAGTTGAGGTCCTTGAAGGCACCTTCGCCCACCTGCTGCGCGGCTGTATCTGCGGGTCCGGCGCTCAGGAGCGCGATGATACCGAAGACCACGAACGAGCATTTTAGAACGGTGCGACGCATGGATATTCCTCCCGAGGGCACTTCAACTTTCCAGTAGCCAGTAGGAGGAGGCTACCCGGCGAGGCCCGCCCAATCAAGCCTTCAGGAGCTTCACGTCGTAGGCGTCCAGCGCGGCATCTCTCGTCACGAGGGTCAGCCCCTCGGCGCGGCTCTGCGCGACCAACATCCGGTCGAACGGATCTCTGTGATGCCAGGGGAGCGATTCCACCTGAGCCGCGTGAGCGAGGCGGACCGGTAACTCCTCGAAGCCCGACTCTGAAACGGCCTCCGCCACCAGGCGGGTGGTCTCCAAGCGACCGATCGACTTCTTGATCGCGATCTCCCACCCGGTGACGGCACTGACGTAGACTTGCTCGGCCTGACGGATGGCGGCGATCGCTTCGGCGCTGAGTCGATCCCCTTGGTCCCACCAAATCAGCACGTGCGTATCCAGGAGAAGCCTCACTCCGCGGGATCCTCGAAGGCACGCAGAACTTCAGCTGGCAAAGGAGCATCGAAGTCGGTCCTGACCGTCCAACGTCCGGCGCCCTGCCCCGGCTCCCGGCTGGCACGAACATCGTCCATCGGGACCAACCGCGCCTTGGGCTTTCCCGACTTGGAAATCACGATCTCTTCGCCTTCGGAAGCCCTTTCCACCAAGGCGGAGAGATGTGTCTTCGCCTCGTAAAGACTCACCGTCTCGCGAACGACGAGCGCGCGGGGGTCGCTGTTTTTCATCCTCTACGATACACGATTGACCAATCTGGTCAATCGCTTGGGTCGTCGCGTCACCAGCCTGAGGAAGGCCCGAGATCGCCCTCCACCGGCCCCATCCCACAGCGAACTCGAACCGCCGGCCACCACCGGCGGTCCGAGTCGCTCCTGTTTGCTACGCCCGTTCCGCTGCCCGAGCTTCCCTCTGCCTCGTGAGATGCGGCACGATCCCCAGCATTCGCTGATACACCATGAGCTGGCCCCGGTGATGCATCTCATGTTCCTTCACCCCCAGAAGCATCTCGAGTCGGCTCTTCGGTGGCTGCGAGAACTCAGGGGGGAATGCAATCATCTCGCTCAAGAAGTCGTCAGAGAGTCCGTCCAAGAACGTCCCAAAGACCTCGCCCTCGGTCTCAAGCAGCTCGATGACCTCGCTAGGGGTTCGCGATTTGGCCTCTTCCGCACCGATGGCAGCGAACGTTGCGAGAAAGTCGAAGCCAACGAAGGTGGACAGCTTCTCGACCGCGTGGATCTGATACTGAAAGCGATAGCCGAGCGCGATGTGCGTCAGCAGCTTCCCGACGCTTCGGCAGATGTCCGTGGGGGTGTAGTCGTATTGGTCCGCTGGGATGTCCCGTGCCGTCTCTAGCGTGTTCATGCGAACGGTTCGAAAGCTCGCCGCGAGCTCCTTTGATCCATAATGCGTCATGCGTCTTCTCCTTGAGGGTCCGGAATCATAGCGGTGGGCGGGCTGGACGGTGCGGTGATGGTGCCGACCCTAGCGAGGGCGCGGGATCGAGGGCTCAACGGGGTTCACCCAACGGCACAGAGCTAGCCACCCAGCGCCCCGCCACCTCCAGCGCCCGTCCCACATCCCGGTCATCGTTGAATACCCCAACCGAGAACCGCAGCACTCCGCTTCGAATCGAGTGGTGTACGCCTTCGGTCGTCAGAAACCCACGCAGCGAATTCATGGCGGGGTCATCCGCCGAGTAATGACGCCCTCCCCCGCTCTTCCCCACTGACACGATGTGCGCCAGATGCGGTCCGGGCGCGCCACCGGCCACAGGCAGCCCCAACTCCAAGAAGCCGTCCGCGAGTCGAGCCGCGAGCCCCCGCAGGTGTGATTCAACCGCGACCATCCCCCAGTCGTTGAGCAACTTGATCGCGGCCCCGGCCCCGGCCATCCCGAGATAGTTGTAGTTCCCCAGATCGAAGCGGAGCGCCCCAGACTTGTACTTGAGTTCGCCCTCGGAAAAGGCGGTCTCGTGGGCCCCATCCAAGTCGATGCCATACCGAGCCACATGAATCGGAACGAGGCCGTCGGCGACCTCACGGCGGATGTAGAGAAACCCGGATCCGTAGTCGGCCATCATGCACTTCTGCGCGGCCACCGCGAGCGCGTCGACACCCAAGGCCCGCACGTCCGTGTCGATTGCCCCAATTGATTGGGCCGCGTCCACCAGCGTGAGTGCCCCGACCCGCCTGGCCGCGGCAACCACGCCGGCCGTGTCGGAAATGAAGCCCGGCGCGAATGAGATGGTGGGGAGCGTGACAAGGCGCGTGCGCTCGTCCATGGCGGCGCTCATAGCTTCCACGGAAAGCGCCCCCGCATCCGCTCCCACAGTCCGAACCTCGATCCCGTGCAACTTCGCCAGGTTGTACCACAAATAGATGTTGTTCGGATGCTCCAACTCTGGGCAGACGACCACGTTGTCGCCTGCCTGCCACGGAAGACTGGCCCCGAAGAGGTTGAGCCCCTCGGAGACATTCTTGGTGATCGCGACCTCGTCGGGATCCGCGTTGATCAGTTTGGCGAAGCCTTTACGTGTGGCTTCGACGATGGACCACAGTTTCTCCTTGTCCCCGCCCTCGTACTGACGCACACGCACATGTGCCTCAATGGCCTCTCGCACCGGGTCGGGCATCAACCCACGCGCGGACGTGTCCAGGTAGACGCGTCCACCGGCTCCAGGGAACAGCGCTCTCACTTCCGGATTCATATGCGTGCCTGGGAGTTCAGGTGCGTGGCTGGGACTTCATGTGCGTGCATGGAGCTTCACCTGCGTGCCTGGCGCGTGCCTGGCGCTCCACCTCAGACTTGGCGCCTCATGCACGTGTCTCCTCCGAGCGTGCAACGAGCGCGGTACCGACCATGTCGCCCATGATGTTGAGCGTCGTATTGCTCATATCAACGAGCCGGTAGATGCCCCCGACGATCGCGGCAATCTCAATGGGCAGGTTAAACGCCTGCACGTAGACGAGAGCGATGACGAATCCGCCTCCCGGGATGCCGCCTGAACCTTCCGAGAGCAGGAGCCCGACCAGGAGCAGGGTCAGGAACGCGGCCGGGGCGAAGGACACCCCTGCCGCCTGCGCCGTAAAGATGAGCACCGCGCCGAGCATGACCGAGGTGCCGTCCTTATTAAGCTGCGCGCCAAGGGGAAGCGTGAACGAATAGATCGGCCGAGGCAGCTTGATCTTCTCAGCCATCTCGAGACCCACGGAGAGCGAGGCCAAGCTGGAGGTTGTGGCCGCGGTGGTGGCCCACAACGGCCCCGTATCGCGCAAGAAATGCAGCAGCCGTCGGTCGGTGAAGACCCCCAGCAGCACCATATAGCCGCAGAAGACGACGAGGTGCCCGCCCCAAACACCGACGAGGAACTTAGTCAGCGGACCGATCAGCTCGGAGCCGTAGCGCCCCACCGTAACGGCCATCAGCGCCCCGATTCCGATCGGGGAGATCACGAGGATCAGGTCCACCAGCCTGCGAAGAAGGGTCGCCAGGTCTTGATAGCCCTGACTGAGCCTCTCCTTGACCGGCCCCGAGAGCATGAGCGTCGCCACCCCGAGGAGCACAGAGACGACCACCAATTGCACGACGTTCCCTGATGAGAACGCCTCGAACATGTTCGTGGGCACCATGCCCAGGAGCACGTCCGCGACAGACGGGACTTCACCAACGGCGCGATCGACCGCCCCCGTGAGCTGCATGCCGACGCCCGGCTTTAGGACGATCATGGCCCCCATGCCGAGCGACAGGGCAAACAGGTCTGTGATCACGAAGTAGCTCATGATCTTTCCCGCGAGTCGCCCAAAGGTGCGCACGTCGGAGAGGGTGGTCAGGCCCGCGAGCAGGTTAAAGAAGATGAGCGGCACCGCAGCCAAGACCAGCAAGCGGATGAACAGGTCGCCTAATGGCTGGATAACCGCGACGCGCTCACCGAAGAAGGCGCCAAGCGCCGACCCGACGACCATCCCAATCAGGATCTGGGTACCGAGACCTAGGCCGGAGCGGGCGGTTGGTTCTGGCATTAGCGCGGCGAATCGCTACAGGTTGGTGTCATGCGAGCAACTTGCTGCGCCCACGCACCGCCGCAAGTGGATCCACAGTCAGGGCGACGTCTCGCTAGAAGGCTGTTGAAGAAATACAGCGGCCCGCCACCCGTGCGACCCATCATAGCACCCCGATGGACAACGGGTGCTATTTCAGGTCGGCATCGCGGGCGGAGCACATCGGCCGAATGGAAATCGCCACATCTTCGTGATCGGAATCGATGGAACAGGGCTCACGAATCTCTCCGACATCTCTGCGGGCGTGGACGTCTTCGACTCGACACCGGTTTGGGTGAGGGAGTGATGGACAGGAAGTTCGAACGCGGAGGGTGGTGGGCGACCGCCCCGTTCGAATGTGACTGACGGCGGAGCCTCGGACGCCCCCCCTGGATAGGAATCCCTAAGCGCTAACTCGGAGAAAGCCCAAGAAAGGCGGGACAAATAATGACTGGACCGTGCGGATCATCCCACTCCTGACACCAAACCTCTAACTCCCCTTCGCCCGAACGAGCGCAACACTTTCTTTTGGGAGACGGTTGTCGGCCGATACTTCACCTCTGAAGGCGCGGTCCGAGAAATTGCAGCGGACCGCGTGCTCGAAGTCCGCGGGTGCACGGGCGATCATCGCCGAGTCGACGAACGGCGCGGTGAAGTCCCCCTCGCTATCGGGCCGCCCAAACGGATCTGGTTCACCGCTGCTTCTATTCGGATTGTGACAGGAGACGCTCACGCGGTCACCGTCCGGATCATCCACGTCTACACTCAGCACGAGGAGCGCCGAATCGTTTTGAATGTGATGCGCTGTCAGTGAGAACAGTGAGACCTGATACGGTCGGTTCGCCACAGTCTCCGTCGGGGCCTCGTCGCTGCCGCACGCCGCAAGGAAGGATAGCGATACGCACATCGGGAAAAGTGCTCTCCTCATCGTCATCTTCCCGGACCACTGGAACTCGGGGGCACTAATTACAGCTCACGTCGAACGCGGCACTCCGCGCCAGAGGATACCGCCCGTCTCCCACCGACGTCGACGGTTGAAGGTTGCTCCACGCTCCGCCGGCATGCCCCGCTGTGGTCGGCACGCCGTTGAGCTCGGGGTTATAGACATAGTTGGCGATGGCGTTGTGGTTGCTGCCGGCACTGGGGGCGACGCTGGCACTGGGGACCATGTAGTCCACAACGAAGGCGACGAACCCTCCACTCCAGTCAGCCGGCATCGTGAGCGAAAGCGTCTGGGACCCGCTCCCGTTGTTGTAGGTGAAGCGCTCGGAAAGGGCGCCGGAGTTCACGTCGTAAAAGTGCCCCTCCCACCAGACGTACTCCCATTCCGGATTCTCCGGATCCGCCGGGATCATCGGGTCACGACCGAGAGCGACATCGATGGAGCCCGAGACCTCGGTGACGAAGCTCGACGTGGCGTTCTTCCCCTTTCCTACCCAGACGGTCCTGAGGCTGCAACGCACGTTCGACGCGAGGGTGACCGCCTCCACCCACAGATCCCCGGCAGCTGTTTCACCCTTCCACGTCGCATACGAGCGAGCAGTCGCGTGCTCAAGCAAGTGCCCCGCGCCGAGTAGGTCCTCCTCCACGGCGCTCATCGTTTCCCCGTTGAAGACGACACCCAAGGGCTTCCACCGCGCGACCCTCGAACCGCTCTTGAAAGCGGCCACGCCAAAGGAAAACGGATCCGCGCTCATGCCGTCCACGTCCGTGGTCGGGTAGTCGTCGGTACGTGAAGGCCACACCGTCGATGGCCCAGCGCTCGCCTAGAAACGGCAAGTCGGTGTGGATGCCGTTGCCGACCGGGCTCGCGGCGGGTGTCGGCGCTCCGCTGTAGTAGAACTCTTAGTGCTCGTCGACCGGCGGATCGTTGTCGACCCATCCGTTGAAGAAATGGTCGTACGAGACGCTCTTCTTGATCGCGTCGGCATCCCCGCTCACCACCATATGCACGTAGTCCGTGCCTCCATTGTCGTAGACCCAGAACTCCTCCAACTGAGGAGCCGGACCGGGATCGCCACCGGTGTCGGGCCCACCCTTCCCCCCCACCTTTGGCGAGTTGGGGATCGATGCCGAGGAAACCGTCGTTTGAGCACGCTGTGACGGCAACGAGCACGATGAGAGAGAACACGAGAAAGGGAGCTTTCTTGCTCATGGACTGACTCCTGTGAAGGGGGAGATAAGCGGAGCGGGAAGAGGTATCTCGGAGCAGGCATCGGTCGCCTGACCCACCAACTTTCCGTAGGCTAAGCACAGAGCGTCAATCGGCTCACTCGCTCACGACCCACGCTCTGTTCTACGCTCGCTCGCCAGACGTCCAACGATCTAGCATGTTGGCGCCGTCCGCATCCCTCATCTCGACACCATCCGGGAATACGCCCCTTGAACATACGCCGATGCGCCGGCCCTGCGGCGATTCTGTGCGCTTTAATCGCGACCTGCGTGCCGCTGCTGGCCCAGGCGACACCAAGCCGTGACGCGCGCGCTCCCATCGACGTGGAAGCGGCCCCTCGACCCGAGGCCCACGCGGTCCGGACCGCCAACCCCATCCTGGTCGACGGGATACTCGATGAACCGGTGTGGCTACAGGCTCAGATACTGGGCGACTTTGTGCAATCTCGGCCGGAGGCGGGCATGCCGGCGACGTATCGGACGGAGGCCCGCATCGTTTTCGACGAAAACAACCTCTACATAGGCGTGAAGTTGTGGGATCCTGAGCCGGGGCGGGCGGTGATCCCGAGTCTCGAGCAGGACTTCGAGAGCGGGAACTCGGACATCTTCGGCATCACGCTCGATACGTTTTTCGACCGTCGCAATGCGTTCATGTTCCTCGTGAACCCCAAAGGGGCGGTCAAGGAAGCGCAGGACTTTGATGACTCTCGCCAAGAAAACGCGGCATGGGAGGGGATCTTCACGGTCAAGACGCACATCGAAGAGGACGGGTGGACCGTAGAGTGGGCGATTCCGTTCACCACACTTCGCTTCGATCCCGACCGGATTCCCCAAGACTGGGGCATGAACATGATGCGGCGTATCAGGCGGCTGAACGAGGAGTCGTACTGGGCGCCGCTCGACCGGCGAGACCGCATTCACAAAATGTCCAAGGCGGGTACCCTGCGCGGCCTAGAAGGCGTCCGTTCAGGCAGGAACCTGGTGGTCAAGCCGTACGCCGTGGCGTCGCGGCTCGTGGGCGTCGCCTCGAGTGAAAATGCCTGGACTCAAGACGCCGGCCTCGACCTAAAATACGGACTCACGTCACGACTGACACTCGACGCCACCCTGCGAACCGATTTTTCTCAGGTGGAGGTCGACCAGGAGCGAGTGAACCTCACGCGCTTCAGTCTTTTCTTTCCCGAGCGGCGGGACTTCTTCACTGAAAATTCTGGCGTGTTCTCGTTCGGAGATATTTCTGAGCGGAACTACCGGTCGGGCAGCTCGTTATCGAGGTTCACGCTCTTCCACTCGCGGCGTATCGGCCTAGACGCTTCGGGCCATGAAATTCCAATCCTGGGAGGAGGAAGGGTCACGGGGCGAGCCGGTGGCTTCGAGATCGGCGCGCTCGACATGCAGACCCGGGCCACGCTGGGGCTCCCGGCCGAAAACTTTGGCGTGCTGCGAGCGAAACGGACCATCGAGGGACTCGGGGACGTTGGGGCGATCTTCATCAACCGGCAGGCCTCCGACGGCACCGGCTCTTTCAATCGCACGTACGGAGTGGAGGCCAACCTTGCCCCCCATCCCTACCTTCGCATCAACTCGTATCTCTCTGGCGTCGATGACGCTGCGACAGGCGCAGACTGGGCCGGCCGGATTTGGATTGGCTGGCGAGATCCCCTGTGGAATGTATCTGCCTCGGCCAAGCAGGTCGGTGATGACTTCATTCCAAGAGTGGGCTTCGTCCGGCGCCGCGGCGTGCGGGAGGGTTACGCGACCGTCGGCGTGCACCAGCGCCCCGTCCAGATTCCCTGGCTGAACGAGGTCAATCCGTTCGTCGAGGTCGACTACGTGACGGACTTAGACGGGCGCCTCCTGACACGCCAGGTCACCGGCTCTCTGGACGTGAGCTACCGGGCGGGCGGAGCCTTCGGCATAGACGTGACAAACGTCTTCGAGCGGCTGGACGCACCGTTCAGCGTACGAGAAGGCGCGGTGGTTCCGGCCGGGGACCATGAGTTCCGGACAGTCGCCCTCTCGGCCAACACCAGCGCGGGGCGAGCGCTTTCTGGAAGAGTGCGCGTGTCCCGCGGAGGATACTTCAATGGGGACCGCTCATCTGTGTCGGTGAGTGGCGTCTGGCGGGTGGACTACCACCTGGCGCTCGACTTCTCTGCTGAGCGGAACGCCATCACGCTCCCGGGCCTGGAGACCTTCCCGGCCAGCGTCTACGGCGGACGGGCAACGTTCGCCGCATCGACGCGCTTTTTCACGAGCGCCTTCGTGCAGTACAACGCGTTGACGAACGAGGTGGTCAGCAACGTCCGACTGAACTACGTACACGCCCCACTATCAGATCTGTTCTTGGTCTTCACAGAGCGACGGGATCGCTCCGGCGCGACGCCTCCGGACCGATTGTTGTCCCTTAAGGTGACGCGCGCCTTCGCCTTCTAGGGCGGGGCTGCTGGAACGCGCTGAGCGGCGGCGTGGCCCGGCTGTATCCACACTCTGAGCCGACGCCGTGGCCCGGCTGTATCCACCCACCTTGCCCCGCCCGGCCCCGCGTCCCATCGTGACTCTTGTGCCCCCAACGCCGGGTTGGGCGCCCGAGACCGGTCACGTCCTACGAGGCTCCGATGAACACGCTTTGGCTCCGCACGCTCGCTTCGTCTGTTTTCGTTTTGGCTGCTTCCGCGTCCTCTCTCGCTGGGCAAAACCGGCCCATGACATTCCTCGACGTTCAGGAAATCCGGGGAGGCGGGAGTTGGGCCCCGAGCCCGGACCAGGCTTGGATGCTCTACACGATCACGACACCGGATTGGATCGAAGACGAATCACAGTCCGACATCTATGTCGTGTCACTCGCAGATGGTGTCTCGTCGACCCGCCAACTCACCTACACCAGCGACAAGAACGAGACCAACCCCACTTGGGCCCCGGATGCCTCGTACTTCGTTTTCTCGTCGAATCGGGACGCAGTGGCACCCAAGCGAACGAATCAGCTCTACCGCATGCGCCACGACGGAGGCGAGGCTCGCAAGATCACGGATGCGAAGGACGGCGTCTCGGGCTTCTCGTTCAGCCCTGACGGTACGTGGCTCGTCTTCAGAAGCGGTGAGTCGGGACGCGAACAACTCTATCGGCAGGCCGCGACAGACCCGACCGGCGCTCCGGCGACACAAATCACGGCAGGCGCCGCCGGGGTGGAGAGTTGGGAGTGGTCTCCCGATGGGGCGACGATCTACCTATCGCGCCCAGACTCCTTCGACGAGGACGAGGCTGCCCGGAAGGAGGAGGGGTTTTCAGTAGATGTGAAGAATGCCATCACGCCGCTGTCTAGCCTGTGGGCCATTACCGTCGCGACCGCAGAAGAGCGTCAGGTCGCGGGTGACGCCACGTACAGCGTGACGGGGTTTTCCCTCTCCCCCGACGGTCAGTGGATCGTGTTCTCGGGTGGATCCCCCGAACGCTACGAGCGCAATATTACCGGGGCCGGGCTATACGGCGACCAGTACCTCCTTGATGTCGCCGCCGGCTCGGTCGAACGGCTAACCGAGAACTATGAGGTGGGCGAGGACGGCGCCAGCTTTTCTCCCGACAGTCGTTGGATCGCGTTCTCGGGGCCGGACGATATGGAAGCCTACTCCATGACTGAAAGCCGCATTTACGTGCGCGGGGTCGGCGAGCGTGGCGGTTCGTTCCGCAAGCTCGGAAGCGACTTTGACAATAGCCTTCGCGTCGCGTTCTGGTCGCCCGATGGCAGCACCATCTATGCGAACGCAGCCGTCAAAGTCACACGCCAACTACACTCGGTCGATGTTCGCACTGGGCGGGTCCAGTCGATCACTAGCGAGCGGGCCAATCTCACAGTGTCCAAGGATGAAGACACGGGCACGCTCCTGATCAATTATCAGGATCCGGCAACGCCTCAGACGATTTTCACCGCGGCGAATATCGACCGGCTGGCAGATCGCGCCTCGTGGATCCAGCTCACGGACATGAATCCGCAAGTGTCCGAGTTGGCGCTCGGCCGTGAAGAGGAGGTGAACTGGACCTCCACCGACGGCAAGACGGTGGGTGGAGTGCTCGTTTATCCAGCGGGGTACACAGAGGGCCAGAGGTATCCGCTTATTGTTGCGATCCACGGCGGACCCGCGGGAGCCGACCTGCTGACATTTAATGGCGGCTATTCTGCGCAGGTGTACGCTGGTGCGGGTTACGCCGTCCTCAAGCCCAACTACCGTGGTTCGACCGGGTACGGCAACGCACACCGTACCGACATCGTTGGCGACTATTTCACCCTCGGTTTCGACGACATCATGACCGGAGTCGACTACTTGATCGACCGCGGGATCGCGGATGGCGATCAGATGGGTGCGCTCGGTTGGAGCGCGGGGGGCCATTGGTCCAATTGGATCCTGACGCACACCGACCGATTCAAGGCGATCAGTTCAGGGGCCGGCACCATGAATTGGATCAGCATGTATGCGCAGAGTGATGTACAGCGGAACCGTCAGTTCTACCTCGGCGACGATTTCATGTACGAAAACTTCGAGCCGTACTGGGATCAATCGCCCCTCAAGTACATCGCCAATGCGAAGACGCCTACGATGATCCACGTCGTGGAGGGCGACCCGCGAGTGCCGAGTCCGCAGTCCGTCGAGCTCCATATGGCGCTCAAAAAGCTGGACGTGCCGACCGAGCTGTTCATGTATCCCGGGCGCAGTCACGGCATCCCCGACCCCCGCAACCGGCTCGTGAAGTCAGTCAGCGAAATGGCCTGGATGGATCACTACGTTCGGGGAATCGGCTCTACATTCGAGTGGCGGCAGGTGCTGGAGACGCTTGAAAAGAAGGCGGAACGGCCGATCTCCTGACCGTGACTGAGGTCGTACGTTTGGCACTGTAGCAAGGATCGACGGGCCACGCGGATCCGTCATTCATGGCGATCTATTCCTACCGGCCGACTAACTCCAGTTCGACGTTCCCAGCGATCACTTCGAAGTCGCGATCACGGGCGAGGAGCGGTCGGCCGGTACGCAGCGCGGCCACCGCCACCAAGCAATCGATCATCGAACGTACGGTGTGCCCGCCGCGACGACAGATCCGCTGGATGAGGGCGGCGTCCTCGAAGTCCGCCAGGCCTTCCGGGTCAAGGATCTCGAAACGACTGAGGAGTCGGCCGAGCTCGGCGGCCGCTCGTTCTGTGCCACATCCCGCCAGCAATTCCATGACGACCGGCGCCGGGGTGGCGATCGGCTCGCCTGACTGAATTCGCTCGAAGAGCGTGAGGTGCTCGGGGCTGCCGGTCTTCCGCAGATATTCGACCCAGGCCGATGTGTCTACGATCACCAAAGGTCTCCGGGGTCTCCCGAGCGCATCGCATCAAGATCCCCGTCCCAGCCGACGCCTTCCATGGCTAGGGCTTCCTCCTTAGTCATCGGCTTGATGGCCACGCGACGGAGGGCGTATTCGACCGCCGCCCGATCCGTAGGCAAACGGAAGCGCTCTCGCACCGCCCCCAGAAGCTCCTCTTTGACGTCCATCTCTAGGCGGACACGCTTGAGGGCGCTGGCCCCGCAGGCGGGCGGGGCTTCTCGCACGGTCGCTGACGGGCCTCGAACCTCGCGCTCGCGGGCGTCTCGTAGCGCGTCGCGAACCCACTCGGACACCGTGAGGCGGTGTCTGTCCGCAGTGGACTGGATCTCCCCGTACTCTTCCTCGGTCATCACGACCTGCAATCGCTTACTCATGATTTGAGTATGATACACTCACCGAAGCGAGTCAACGGAAGGTTACAAGGGTGGATTCACGGCCGTCCCTGGATCACCGCCATAACAACCTCACTGCCTGGGGGCGACACCGGCTTGGGGAGCAGGAGTGGTGGACGATGATTTCAATATGTATATTCTGACACCACGATGCATATGTTTAGAGGTCTAAATGCGCACCACACTCGACCTAGATCGCGACCTACTCGATCGCGCCAAATCTGCCATGGGCGTCCCAACCTTCACTGCTGCTATTGAGGCGGCCCTCAACCAGGCAATCGAGCGCGCGGAAATGGGTGCGCTACTCGACTCCCTCGAAGGTTCGGACGTCGTCTTCGGGCTGGAGGACCTCAGGACGATGAGGCAGGTGGGGCGTGGCCATACTCCTTGATACCTCCGCCCTCGTAGCACTCCTCAGGCGGCACCCACCGGCCGGCACGGAGAACATTCGTGATGCGACGTCATCTGTGCTGCACAACCAGGCCGCCGTGTTGTCGGCAATCACCGTCACGGAGCTGATGACAGGAGCGAGAGATGAGGCTGGCGCAGCTCGGCTTCGGAAGCTCCTCGATCACTTGCCAGTCGTGGGTGCGGACAGGGAAGTCGCGGACCGCGCCGGGCGCTTGGGCCGCGAGGCTCGGGCTGCCGGGAAAACCTTGCCCATCGCCGACCTCCTGATCGCCGCGACCGCACTCTACCTGGATGTCGCCCTTCTCACGTGCGACTCGGACTTCAAGCGGGGGCTTTCGCTGGCCGAGGACGGCGGTGCGGCGTCCGCCTGGTCCGGATTCCGGCTCCACCCCGCGTCGGTGCTCAACTGACGGGGCCCGGGCGCCTCCGTCGACGTCGGCCGCGACCGTGGAACGTTTGATGCCCCGCCCCATCTCTCACTTCCCTAACCCAAATCTCTCACAACCAACCGCTCCGCCTGCCGCTCCTCAAGAAACGCCACGACCGCGACCCCGGCGAAAGCCACGCCCAAGCTCACGACAGCCGTCACATCGGCGAGCAGAAAAACCCCCAGCGCGGTCACAACGGACACCACCACCCGCGAAGTCTTGACCTCGCAACTCGCTCTCCAATAGGCGACCGCGAGTCCACCCATAAACAGCAGCAAGCCCAGCGCGAGGGCGACGCGCGCCTCTGTGCCGAGCGGGTCGCTCGGGTGCGCAACCGCGGCCTCGATCGCCACGGCGTACGCGATGACACCGCAAAGCATGGGGAAGTGGGCCAGGCTGAAGGCATCCCGAGCCATGGTGGCTTGTTTCACGCCGGACGCATGTGAGAGTGAGCGCTCGAGCGCAGGCTTCGCCACAGGGAAGTACGACCACCACAGCGCGCACGTGATGCTGACGGCCAGAAAACCCGCGGCGAGAAGATCTACCGAGCGTTCCGCCCCAACCAAGCCACTCGCGGCGACGATCAGCGATTCGCCCAGGGCTATAATGACGATGAGCCCGTGGCGTTCCGCGAAGTGTTCGGGGTGGATCGCCCAATCGCCCTTACCCGCAGCGGTCGCCGCAACCATGTCCAGGATGATCACGAGCACCCAGAGCATCGCTTGGTACTCACCACCCAAGAGCGCCCCCACGATCACCGCCGCCAAGCCGAAGAGCGATGCGGTGGCAAACGACTGCACCACCGTCCTCCCCTCTGGGTTCTCCCGCATCACACCGATGTAGATGGTCAAGCCGATGACCCTCACCGCGACGTAGGGAAGGGCGAACCAGAGCGCACCTCCGGCAAAAGCCTCAGGCACCGCCACCGCCATGAAAAAGGCCACAGCGGTGGCGACCAGGGTCCCGAATTCGATCCAGGGATGTTCTGTATCGGCGGCGTTCAGCGCCCAGGTGAATTGGGTCCAAGCCCACCACAGAAGCCAGAAGACCAGGATCGCCTGGCCCACCCCACCCCAACTGAGGTGATGCTCGAGCACAACAACGACCTGAGTGATCCCGAAGACGAAAACCAGATCGAAGAACAGCTCAAAAGGTCGCACTCTGATTGTGCGGAGAAATAACCGGGCGTTTGGCCATAGACGGCTACGCGATCCCACCGCCCGACAACGCCTTCACGAGCCGGTAAAGAAACTCCTGCCCTTCATAAAAGCTCTGAATGCTGATGCGCTCGTCCTGCCCGTGTGCGCGCACGTCATCCATGTCGCCGAACAGGCCGCTGACGCCATAGACGGGAATGCCCTCGCGGCGCAGATAGAGTCCGTCCGTCGCGCCGGTGGACATGATTGGCAGCACCTTTACACCCGGCCACATCTGCTCAGTGATGCGCTCGATGGGTCCCAGGACCTCGTCGGTGAGCGGAGACGGGGGGCTCGGGTTGGCGGCGCCGCGCGGCTCCACGGTTACATCGAACGGTGCTGCAAGCGCCTGCAGTCTGGCCTGCACGTCCTCAGGATCCTGCGTCGGGAAGATGCGGCAGTTCACGTTTGCGCGGGCCAACTGCGGCAGCGCGTTCTGAGCGTGTCCGCCCTCTAGAAGAGTCGCGACACAGGTCGTTCGCAGGCGCGAGTAGTAGCCCGGCTCGGCCGCAAGCACCTTAGACGCCTCCGTGTCGTTCGGATTCGAGACGATGCGCCGCATGGCATCCCCCATCTCGCCGCCAACCAAGTCCGCGGAGCGGCCGAAGAACTGCTCGGTGATCTCATGCATCATCACCGGGAAGTCGTAGTTCTGGACCGCGAGCAGCGCATTCGACAGATCATAGATCGCGTTCTTGCGCACCGGCAACGACGAGTGACCGCCCGGGTTCGTCGCGGTGAAGTAGAACGACAAGAACTTCTTCTCGGCGGCCTGGACGTTGTTCGAGATGCGGCGGCCATCCTTCATCATGCCCCCGCCGCCTTCGTTGAGCGCGTATGCCGCATCAATGAGATCACGGTGCTCGGCCATGAGGAATGCGACACCGTTACGAGGACCGCCCTCTTCGTCGGCGGTGAGTGCGACGATAATGTCGCGATCAGGGACGAAGCCCTCACGTTTCATGCGGATCAGATTCGCGGTGTAGATCGACGCTTCGTCCTTATTGTCGGTCACGCCTCGGCCGTAGTAGAAGCCATCGCGCTCGAGGAATCCGAACGGGTCGAGATCAGAGCTCCAGTCCTCCGGAAGCGCCTCCACGACATCGATATGCGCCAGCAGCAGAATCGGCTTGAGGCCGGTGTCACGACCGCGATAACGCGCGACGAGATTGCCCTTCGTAGGCGAGTCAGCCGGAACCAGTACCTGGACGTCCTCGGCCGGGAAGCCCGCGTCTAGCAGGCGACGCTCAAGCGCCCGCGCGGCGATGGTGTTGTTGCCGCGCTCGGAGTCCGTGGTGTTGATCTCGATCAGTTCTGCGAAGATCGACTTCGCCAGATCCTGATATTCCTGCGGGGGCATCGTCTGGGCCTGGGCCACCGAGGCCGTTACAACAAACGCCGCCGCTGCTCCAATCGCCCCGCGAATGATCTTTCTCATCGTGATCCCTCTCTGTAGTCGACTCTTGATTCCAAATTCGCTTCGTGACAGCCTAGACCTAGGGGACCCAGGTCGTCCAATCTCCGGAAGCACAACGGGCCCTTCCCTCTGGCATCGACTCCGGCTCACCCACTTCGATCACGGCCACGATGCGCTCTCCCTCGGCCACCCCCACCGCCGTGCGACCGTTGGGATCATCCATGATTGCACCGGTCTTGAGGTGCGTACCAAGCCCCATGTCGTGCGCAGCCAAGGATAGGTTCTGGATACCCATCCACGCCGCCGCGAAATCCTCCTCTCGGATCTCCAGATTTTCGTTCTGGGTGATCGCGACGATGATCATGCCCGGCAGGGCGCGGTGCGACCTGCCCACCTTATCAATGACGGCCTGGGCGGCCTCGGGGTCTTCGACCTTCTTCGCCTTCCGCATGCCTAGAGCACGTCCGTACCCCTCACGGGACTCCGGCCCCAGCACGTAGAAGCGCCACGGCTCGGTCAGCCGATGGTTTGGTGCCTGGCACACCGCCCCCAACATCTGCTCGATCTCGTCCTTCGTGATGACGCGGTCGGTGAAATTCTTGATCGAACGGCGGGTGGTGATGACATCCATGACCGACATCGGGCTTCCTCGTGTGGCGGTGGGTCGTTTCTGGGAGAGTCGCGACGCATACAGAACTCCCGACCGTCGTGGAAGTTCACCGGAGCGCCAGCAGGGTGGAGGGCTACCGTCGCGAAAGTTCACTTGGAGGCCTGGCGCGGAGACGGTGTCGGCGCCTACCGTGGCGCCGGAAGGCGGCCGAAGGAGTACTGCGGCCTTCTTAGAGCGTCGGCCCCACCTGCAGCCCAGGAGCGTCAGTGTCGTTTCGCCGTGAGTTAGGCCGCTTCGATACCGCGATGGTCGTTGTGGGTGGCATCATCGGCGCGGGCATCTTCATCAACCCCTACATCGTCGCGCAGCACCTCGACTCGCCCGCCCTCGTAATGGCCGCGTGGTTGGCCGGAGGGGTCGTGGCGTTGGCGGGTGCACTCACCTTCGCCGAACTCGGCACGCTCTTCCCGAAGGCGGGTGGTCACTAAGCTTATCTGCGTGAGGCGTATCATCCCATGGCGGGATTCCTCTACGGGTGGGGATCGCTCCTGATGATCGAGGGTGGAGCGATCGCAGCCGTCGCGATCACCTTCGCGGAATACACGCTGCGCCTGGTCAACAATACTGGGCGAACGGTCAGGCCCTCGCCGTTGTTGGCATCGTCGTTGTCGCAGCCGTGAACTACGTGGGAGTGGAACCCGGCAGCCGCATGCTCAATGCGTTCGTGATTTTGAAGTTGATTCCGCTCGGACTGCTGATTGGGGCGGGGCTTCTCCTGCCCGTGGAGGCGGCAACGGCTGGCGCATCCATCGGAGCATCGACGGGGGCCTTCAACGCAATCGGAACGTCTGACGGGGGCGGGCTTCTGATCTTCGCGTTCGGCGCCGCGCTGATCCCCATCATGTTCAGCTACGGCGGTTGGCAAAACGCCAACTACGTGGCAGAGGAGATAAAGGACCCTGTCAAGGACATGCCGGTCGGGCTCCTCGTCGGAACGAGTATCGTGGTCCTGGTCTACGGCCTCGTGAACTTCGTCTACCTGAAGACGCTCGGGCACACCGGCCTCGCCAATACGCTCACGCCCGCGTCTGACGCTGCCGCGCTCCTCTTCGGGGGCACCGGCAACTTCCTGATCACCCTGGGCATCGCCGTCTCCACGTTCGGCTTCCTCAACCTGACCATGCTCGCTCCCACACGGGCCTACTATGCGATGGCCCGAGACGGGCTGTTCCCGGAACGGGTCGCCCGCCTGCACCCCAAGTACGACACACCGTCCGTCGCAATCGTGATCCAGTCGGTCTGGGCCATCGTCTTGGTATTGACCGGATCATACGCGCAACTCGTCGACTACGTGGTCTCTGCAGATTGGTTCTTCTTTGGCCTGGTCGGTGCGAGTCTTTTTGTCTTCCGGAAGAGAATCCCTCTCGACCAACGCGCCGAAGGCGTATTTGCCACACCGGGTTACCCGTTCGTGCCCGACCTGTTCGTGGCGGTTGCGCTACTCATTCTTGGTAGCGTGGTGTGGGCGAATCCGCTGCGCCCGGGCATCGGTTTCGCAATCCTTGCCGCTGGCATTCCAGCTTACATGTTCTGGAGCAAGCGCCTCCCGACTCACGTCGACACCGACATCTCCGGACCGCCCTCATCATGACCGACCGCTTTCCCACAACTTGGGCCCCCTACATGACGTGGGCCAAACACCACGCGAAGGCCCGTTGGGACCTGACGGGCTCGAACCTCCTACCGTGCACACTGGCCGACCTACCGGGCGCAGAACGGGCACTCGAGATCTACGGGCGTAACGACGACGGATGGCCTCCTCTCGTCGAGGCGATCGCCAGGCGCTTCGGCGTGGATCGAGATCGTGTCGCGACGGCGTCCGGCGCCTCAGGTGCAAATTTCATGGCGCTCGCCGCGCTCGTGCGCCCCGGTGACACGGTGCTCGTGGAGTGGCCCGGGTACGACCCTCATATGGGGGTGGCTCGCTTCCTCGGGGCTCACGTGAACACCTTCCAGCGCGGCTGGGAGGAGCATTTCGCGCTGTTACCGGCCCGGGTCGAGGCAGCGCTCACGGACGGCACACGCGCGATTGTGCTGACCAACCTGCACAACCCGTCCGGCGCGTACGCAGAGCCGGAGGCCTTGGCGGCAGTGGGAGAGCTAGCGCGCGCCGTCGGCGCAAAAGTGATCGTCGACGAGGTGTATTTGGACGCGCTGGACAGTGTCGACCGCCGACCCGCTGCGGTCCGAGACGACGTCTTCGTCTCCACCAACAGTCTGACAAAGTCCTACGGCCTGGCGGGCCTGCGCGTGGGTTGGATGCTGGCAGATCCCGAGACGACCGAGCGTGCCCTTCGCGTCCGGGATGTTGTCGACGCTGTGGGCTCGATCCCATCCGAAGCGCTTGGCGTGCTCGCCTTCGATCAGCTCGACGCGCTGCTTGAGCGGGCGCGCGGTGTGCTCGGGCCGGGTCAGGCCCTCATGCGTGACTTCGTAGCCGGCAGGCCGGAACTGGACTGGCTGGAGCCGATCGGTGGCGCGGTAGGCTTTCCGCGCCTGCGCGGCGTCGACGATACGGAGGCCTTCGCGGCTATGGCGGCGGCCGAGTTCGACGTAGGGGTGACGCCTGGTGGTCTGTTCGGGGCACCGGGGCATTTTCGGGTGGCCGTGGCAGGCGAACGGAGCGTGCTGGAGGCAGGGCTCGAGGCACTTGGACGGGCGTTGGATCACCTCTATCTGGCTAAGCACCGCACGACCTAATTCCCGATGCGCTCCAAAGCCTCACGGACCCAATTTACAACCACATGGGCGCGCGGCCGGGCGGGTTCAACTTCTTCCCCGTCGGGGCTCGACGCTGGCGCAGCCGGTCGGAGCGACGCCGACGGCCTCTTCAACACCGAGTTGCCGCTCTGTATTCAGCCGCTCGCCTAGAGTCTCACCATCAATGAACGGCATGAGGACTCGCCCGTTCTGTTCCAATGCTCGACGGACGGAGTACGCGGCTCCCCGGTCGTTGTCGGCACGCGTTCAAGTAGCGCACTCACCGCCGCCCGAGTCGGCCCCTTCGATACTCGACCGCGCGGCGCCACTTGTGAAGTAACCCCCCGTCGAAAGGGAGAAGAGATCCGCGAAGCGCACCCCGCTCCAATCCGAGACCGAGAGGAGAGGCTCGATGTCGTCGGGATTCTCTCCTTCAGGAACGACCTGAACGTCGCCTATCGCGTCAGCTCCGACGGCGAGGAGTAAGGTGAAGTCGTCACCAGCAGAACGGTCGCCATAGCGACCTGTCCAGTCACGAAGATGCTACGGAGCCGTGCTCCGGAGTCCTCCGGCCGCCGAGGCGGCGTACTCGGAGGGAGATCCTGATCTTTCGGGTAGGACGTCAATGCGGACACCGACAAGGCCCACGTCGAAAAACAGGAAGTTCGAACGACGCACTGAATCCGGTACGGTCGTCGGTAGGGGCGAATCCCTTGTCCACCAGCTGCAAAACGCCTGGAGCAAGCTCCAGTCCGATCCTCGGAGTCAGTCAGCGTCGGATCCTAAGGGCCGCCGTTCGCCTCCTAGTCGACTCGGAAGCGAACTCGTATCCGACCGTCCACCGACCGCCCACGCGTCGGCCACGTTTGCGGCTAGCCCCAGATTCGAGCCGAGCGACTGGTGTAGCAATGACCGAACTGCAGGTGCGAACGGTGACTGCCCGATCACCTCCAGCAGAATGAACGAACGGCATTCCCGAAGGGGCCCCGGAGTCGCGCAAACGGCGCGAGGACCTTGTTGCGCCGCGGCCTTGATCGGCGTCGCGCACCCCCTGAAAACCGCCAGGGCTAAGACGAGGCCACCGCGCTCAAGCCGATCTCGCAAGTTACCCACGGTCCCCCCCCAAAGAAGCCCGCGTCACGCCTGAGGAGGGACCGCAATAGACGGCCTAGACCTCCGGGGGCGACGGCCCAAGTGTGTTCCCCAGAACGCGTGCCCTCACCTACTTGAGTTCAAACCACAGCGCGTGAAGCGAACCCGGCAGGTAGAAGAAGATGCAGAGGATGATGTTGATGAACAGATCCTTCCCCACGCCCTTGCTAAGGAAGATCGAAACGGGCCGGAAGAAGAAGGCCACGAGGAGCCGGACGAGTTTGCTCACTGGAATCACCTTGGCGGACGCGATCGGGGGAAGTTATGGATCCGATGCTAATCCGACGTTGAGGCGGTCGGAAGGGTACTGCGAGGGGAGGCAGCGTCTGGGCCCTACCGCCTACCCCGCGCCAGCGGCGGCGTCGACTCAGGAGCCCGCCGATGGTGCGTTGCCTGCTCGTACGCATAGCTGATGCGGATAAGATCCGACTCTCCAAAGGGACGCCCTAGCAGTTGAAGGCCCGCCGGGAGCGTGCCGAACGAAAAACCCATCGGCACGTTAAACGCTGGAAAGCCCGTCGGGGGCGACAACGTGCCGCTGTTCGCCCCGTACGTCGTGTTCTCGTCGCCGATCAATCGGGGCGGATAGTTGTACGTCGGGTACACGAGCACATCTATGCCAGCGGAGTCCATAGCGGCCAGGACTGCGGCCTGCAGCGCTTCGGTCGCCGTCCAATACTCAGCCCACTTTTCGTTGTCCTCGGGCGCACCCTCCTGTTCGACCGCGCGGGCCAGGCTGGCTCGGAGCGGGGAGTAGAAGTCGCCTGAGTCGAGGATGTCCTTCATGGTCTTCACGGGCGCATTCGGCCGCGCAGCCATATAGACGTCAAAGTCGTAACGCCACCGACCGATGTTCGGGATCGCACGACGGAGGGAGTCCATCTTGGGGATCTCCACCGAGTCAACGATGATCGCGCCTGCAGCCGACATGTCCGCGAGCGCCTGTTCGATCAGGCGGAGGACCTCCGGATGCACCTTCCGTGGCTCAGGTGGTTCGTCCTCCTGCTGCTGGGCATCCGTAGTGTCGCGCACGAACGGGGTGGGTTCCGGGCCGGTGGCTTCAGCGTCTGCGACCTCGAAGAAGGCCCTTAGCACCCCGATTCGTGCACCGGCCAATCCATCGATGTCCATAAATGACGCGTACGAATCTGGAACGTTTCCCTCGCTCGCCGCGGTGACCGAATCTGCCGGGTCGTAGCCCGCGATCACCTGCAGCACGGCCACAGCGTCTTCGACCGTACGGGCGATCGGCCCGCCCACGTCTCGGGCGGCGTTCAGGGGTGCGATCCCGTCACGGCTGGCCAGACCCTGCGTCGGCCGGAAACCGACGAGGGCTTGGTGGGCCGACGGACCACGAATCGAGCTGCCGGTGTCGGTACCTAGGCCGACCGCACCGAGGTTCGCGGCCACTGCTGCCGCGGTGCCACCGCTCGACCCGGCTGTCACCCGGCGCGTGTCGTACGGATTCCGGGAGTAGCCCGGGAGAACCGAGCTGACGGTGTAGGCGCCACTCGTGGCGAACTCGGCAAGATTGGCTTTGGCGAGAATGATGGCGCCTGCGTCGCGGATTCTGCGCACCATAAAGGCGTCGTCGGGGGGGATCGAATGCTTGAGCGCGAGGACGCCATTCGTCGTGGGCAGATCGTAGGTGTCGTAGTTGTCCTTCACGATCACCGGGATCCCATGTAGAGGACCGACGAAGCCGGATGCGGCGTAAATGGAATCCAACTCTCGCGCCCGAGTGAGCGCCTGGTCATTCACCGTGATGAGCGAATTGATGAATGGACCGGCCTTATCGTAGGCCTCGATGCGATCCAGATAGGCCTGCACCAGGGACTCCGCATTGATTCGCCCATCCGCCATGGCGGCGTGGATCTCCGCGATCGTGGTCTCTTCGACGACGAAGGCGGGCTCGCACGCGACGAGGCCTACGACGAGCGCCAAGAGGAGCGGCAGGAGGAGCGTAGTGGGCCGGACGGAGCGGCGAAGGACGCGCAGCAAGCGGGACAGAGCGGTGAGTGTCTTCATGCGCCCAAGATGCGCTGCAAGGCGGTGCAGCACGAGGGCGCGACTGAGGCGGCTGAGGGGTAGCCCGAGGGGGCGACCGCGAGCCGCCCCCCCCATTACATCCGCAACCAGCTACCGCAGGTGCTCGTTGAACAACGCCAGGGTCCGATCCTGGGCGAGCATCGCAGCTTCTTCGTCATAGCGCGGGGTCGTGTCGTTGTGGAAGCCGTGGTTCGCTCCCTCATACATGCTCATTTCGTACTGTCTTCCATTCGCATCGAGTGCGGCCTTGTACTCAGGCCAACTGGCGTTCACACGCTCATCTAGTCCACCGTAATGGATATGAAGCGCGGCCTGAATATTCGGGACCAGCTCCGCCGGCGGGGCCGATCCATAAAAGGGAGCCCCAGCGCCGAGGTCCGGCAGCCGGACCGCCAGAGCGTTCACGACGCCACCGCCATAACAAAACCCGACCGCACCCACGCGACCGGTGGTTGTGTCGTGGTCTCGCAGGAAGCCGAACGCGGCCACCCAGTCTTCCATCATGACATCGCGATCCAACTCGCGTTGCATGGTCCGACCCTCGTCGTCGTTCCCGGGATAGCCACCCAGCGGAGTTAGGGCGTCGGGACCCAGGGCGACGAAGTCGGCAGCGGCGAACCGGCGGACGACGTCTTCGACGTAGGGGTTGAGGCCGCGGTTTTCATGGATCACGAGAACGGCGGGCTTCGCACTGGTCGCGCCCTCGGGGACGGCCATGTAACCGCGCATGGTCCCTGAACCGCTGGGCGATGGGTATTCGACGTAGTCGGCCCAGATGCGTGCATCGTCATGGGGCACATGCGCTGCCCATGCGTACGTTGGCTGCAAAGCATCGAGGACCGCGAGCGCGGCCGCGCCGCCGCCTACGACCTTGGCCGCGCCGGTAAGGAAGTCACGGCGTTCGATATGCCCGTGTACATAACCATCGAACAAGGCCAAAACCTCTTTGGGGAAATCACTGGCCTTTTTCCTCTCAGTCATCCGAGCCTCCTAGTTTCAAACGCTTACGTGCATCGGCGGAAATGGAACGCAGGATGCGAACCCTCGGCACCGGGCACAAGACTACAGTCGCGGCCTACCGACCCGCCCTCAATCGATTGATCGCCGTAGCGGTCACATCGGCGCGGAACTGGGCGATTTTCATTCCGATTTCCAGAGCCTCTTTCTCGTCAATTTGAAGGCTATTGATGTGGTCAAGGTTCACTTTTTTGCGTTCGCTCAACCGCACATGATCTGGACTATCGTTCATGATGAGCGACGAGATGTAGTAGTCGTCGTGGTAGCCATCGAGGTCCTTGTTCAACTCCACCTTCCCGAGCACCTCATTCTGGTAGCGTAGCACGTCGCCGTAGTTGTAGTACTCCCCTATGTGCGCAACAAGAACGTCCTCGCCGGCCCACGCTTGTGAGAGCTCCGAGGCGACGTCTGCCAGCATCCCACGGTTGCTACCGCTGTCTCCGAGGAAAAAAATCTCCTTGAACCCTTGGGACCGCAGACTCGTCGCCATGTCGACCAACACTGCTTTTAGCGTCGCAGGCGAGAGCACCAGGCGTCCCGGCGTGTCCGTCGCCTCAGGATCACCCCCATCGAGCATCACGATCGGCGCGACCAGCGTCTTGCCCAGCGTCCGAGCAATAACGTCGCCGGTCACCTTCAACACGTGGTTGTGCTTCCCAGTGGTCAGGTAGGGGCCGTTGGACTCCATGGTCCCGTTCAAGATGAGCGCGGTGGTGTATCCGGATTCTCGGACAAGATCACGCATCTCTAGGATCGTGAGTTCCGACATCCACACGTTGTCCGCCATCGCGATGGGGCGCACCATGTCGTAGCTGTAAGGCGCGGGAACCCGCTGATCCGCAGGGCGGACCACTTCGGGCATCGGCGGTCTGGCGCCACGGCCCGCTTGAGCGGCTAGGGAGCCCGGCGCGACTCCGACAACAAGCACGAGCACAAGCGCGCGGCAGGTCCATTTTTTCATCGATATTTCCTCATAGTATTCGGCGGTCCGTCACTCCCTTGCATACGATTTGGGATGCTTTCCCCGCGCCGTCAACGCATTGCTGGTCGCTGATTGCAAAGCACCACCGACCCGAGGTCGTCCGTGGCGTCCCCGTTGGCGTTCCATACCTCCGTCGCGGAGAGGCTACCGTGCCCTGGTGGATTCGCGCTGCGGGGGACATCGTGTTGCTAGTTCGCAATAAAGTGCCGTCTCGACCGCCGATGGAGGCCGTCCAGTGTATTCGCTCTCCCGTTCTGTTTGTGCCCTTGGACTCGTCGTCTCGTTGGCAGCGGCCGCGCCGTTCGCACTCCGCGCACAGGACGCCCCGACCGCCAATCTGGACGCGTCGTCGTACGTCACGCCGCCCGCAGAGATCCAGCGGATTCTCGAGACGGACAAGAACTACTCGACGCTCGAGTACATGAGCCCGGACGGCGATCACTTCCTCGTCCCAGTCATCAACGAACTCTCGACGATGGCGTTGATGTCAAAGGAGACGTATCGCCTAGGGGAGTTGGAGCTTCGGCCAGAGACGGATCGGCTTTGGCATCTCGACACCTACGGGATCTACGACTTTCGATTTTACTCGCTGGGCAGCCAAAGCTTCGTCGAAGTCGACCTGCCGGCCGGTTCCTTCGCGAGTGATTTCACATGGTCACCGGACGGCGAGAGAGTCGCCTTCCTCGCCCACTTGCCCACCCACACCGAGGTATGGACCGCCGAGGCCTCGTCTGGGCGGACGCGCAGCTTGAGCGATCGTCGCGTCCTCGCCACGCTCGCCACCAGCGCGCAGGGCCAGGGCACCCGCCCGTCTCAGATGCTCCAATGGACGCCCGAAGGCACGGTGATCACACTTCTCGTGCCCGCAGACCGAGGACCGGAGCCCGACCGGAGCCGCATTCCGGTAGGCCCTCGTACGCGCAGGACCCGTGCGGAGCCGACCCGTTCCCCAACCTATCCGAATCTGCTCGAAGACGAACATGACGAGATGCTCTTCGAGCGTTACACGACATCCCAGATCACAGAGCTTGGTGACGGGCCCCCGAAGAACATCGGCGCGCCGGGCATGTATGAATCGATTTCGCTGGCGCCGGACGGTGGGCATATCCTTGCCAGTCGCATCGAGCGTCCTTTCAGCTACATCACTTCCTACAGCGGCTTTCCGAGGAAGACCGTGGTGTTGGCACGAAGCGGCGCCGAAGTGGCCGTGTTGGACTCCCGGCCATTGTCAGAGGGTCGCGGCGGATTCCGGGGGGATGGTGGCGGCAGTGGCCCACGCGCGTTCGGGTGGAGGGCCGACGGTGCCGGGCTCGCCTTCCTTGAACGCGCTCCGAGCGGCGACGACGCGGACGCGTCACGTCCCGACTATATCAAGTTGGCCACGGCGCCCTTTGACATAGGCGCCGCGCGGGTCGTGGCAGAGAGCGAGCACCCGATCAATTCCGTGACCTACTCGCTCAATGGGCGGCACGCCTTCGCGAGCGTCTCGAACAGCGGCGAGTCGGGAATCACCCACTTCGCGCTCGCGGCGGGCGGCACGGCGTCGACGTTCCTGGCCTATCACGGCACCGACGATCCCAGCGATCTCCCCGGTTCGCTGCTTACGGGCGCGACCAGCAATGGACTTGCGTACGCATACGTGTCATCAGATGAACGAGCCGCCTACTTGGAAGGCGCGGGGTATAACGATGCGTTCACCCCTCAACCCTTCGTCGACCGCGTGACGATCGCGGATGGTTCAACGCAGCGCGTCTTCGAAGGCGCCGCGAACACGTTCGACCAACCGTTGGTGCCCCTCGACGCTGACCTCTCCGCCATGATCGCGAGCCGCGAATCAGTCACGGACTTCCCGGACAGCTATCTGTGGTCCGAAGCCGATGGATGGGGGGCCAACCTCACGAACAATGTGGACCCCTTCCCCGAGATCACTGCGGCCCGGCGGATGGATTTCGAGTTCGAGCGCCGCGACGGCCTTCTCGTACAGGCTCGCGTTTCTATGCCGGTCGGCTGGAAGCCAGGCGATGCCAAGGTGCCCGCAATTTTCTGGACGTACCCCCGGGAATACAGGCAGGCAGAGGAGTACGAGCATGCGGCGACGCGAGCCCGCAACCGGAATGCCTTCACGCACATGAGTTGGCTGCGCTGGTCGGACATGTGGCTCGCCGCGGGATACGCGCTGGTGTATCCCGACATCCCAATCATCGGCGAGAACTACAACGACACGTACATCTCGAGCTTAGTCGATGCTATGTACGGAGCAATCCGAGGCGTAGATGCCCTCGACGTCATCGACATCGATCGTCTTGGCCACGGCGGGCACAGCTACGGGGCCTTCGCCACCGCGAATGTTCTGGCCAACGCACCCTTCTTCAAGGCGGGTATCGCTGGCGACGGGGCCTACAACCGGACGCTCACGCCTGACGGTTTCCAGGCAGAGGGGCGAAACATTTGGGAGGCGCAGTCGACCTACATCGAAATGTCCCCGTTCCTCAAGGCTGACCAAATCGAGACGCCGCTGCTGATGTATCACGGCGGAGACGACAACAACTCTGGCACGTTCCCCATCCAGTCCCGACGCATGATCTCTGCGCTGACCATCCTTGGTAAGAACGCCGTCCTATACGAGTACCCTTACGAATCGCACACACCACGCGCCATCGAGAACAAGTTTGACATGTGGGCGAGGTTCACGGGCTGGTTCGACCAATACGTCAAGAATGCTGGCAGAGAAGCTGTAATTTCGTAGGCAACGAGATCCGATAGAGCACACAACTAAAACTCAGACGGCGGTTTTTGCGTAGGCTAGAGAACAAGCGCAGTTTGGCGCTTCCATAGACCTGAGAGATACCATGAAGTTCGCGGCCTCCCTGACAGTAACCGGGATCATCACATTCCTTCTCCTGGAAGGCCTGAAGATGCTCATGGTGCCAGTGACTGCATGGGTCATGGGCATGCTGGCGATCGCCCTCAAGATGGTACTCATGGTTCTGGGTATCAGCCTCGCAGTAGGTGCCTCGGTTTTCGCGGTGGTTTGGTACCGACGCTCGCAGACGGCCTCGGCCGCTGACTGACGGTCGCTGACGGAGCCCCTTCCTACGCTGCCTCGACCGAGACAAGCCCCCGCTCCGGGCTGAAGCCCAAATGAGATCAGGCCGGCCGCGCATCGGTCGACCTGTTCTTTCAACTCGGCGTATGTCCAGCGCATCCCCTGATGCCGAGAGATGAGCGCCTCCCGATCCGGAAGCGCGCTAAGGTCGCGTCGAATAGCTCCCCGATCGCCATGTCCAAGAGGGGACGCCCGACGCACACCGTGGTCGTAGCTGCGAGTACGACGGGCCATCACGTATCCCCCAGGTCGCCCTCTGTTACCTGCCGAGGGCCGAGCTTGAGATGCGGGACATCGATGGAAGCGGGGCCGCGGAAACCCGGAGGCCCCTGCCTTATCCTGTCGTCAGGAGACGCCTACTGGCAACTCACACAGTTGAAGCTGTTCTGCGCACCCAAGGACATGAGTAACTCGATCGCCTCTGGGAACGGCTGAGTGCGTTGTTGTGGGCCGTTGGCCATATCCGTGGTCGTCTGGCCCCTGCGACTCACAACCATCACGTCGCCGCCTTGCTCCACGAGGTAGCTGATCATCTCGGTATCACCGCGCGCAGCCGCGTTGTGTATTGCGGTGTAACCCGTCGCATCACGGGCATTCACGTCTACGCCCAGCTCTTCGACCAGATAGCGGATGGTAGGCATCCAACCGTCCGGTGCGTACCTGTGTGAGTTACCGGCGAAGCCAGTGCCATACCCGTGGCCAGACGCCGCGTGTATCGCGTAGACGCCTGGCCCCCCAATCGGAGCCGGAGGTAAGCCCGAAGGGTCCTCGCCGCCACCACCTCGCCGCCTCGACGGCACATTGACCGTCGGGATGTTGGGATCCGCTCCGTTCAATACAAGCAGCTTCATCGCATCAACGTCTAGGGCGTGCGCGGCCCGCCAAAACGGCGTCGCACCGGTCATGTCGATGCCAAGCTGGCTGAACGTGTACTCCATGAACCAGACGTGCTTCGTGAGCCGCTGGTTGGGGTCGGCACCGGCCGCGAGGAGGCGCTCGGCTACCTCAAGATACGTCGTGTTCTGCTGATTGTACGCCTGCTGTTGCGGGTACCGGGCCTTGGGCGCCCAATGCGTATTCAGGACGGCGAATAGCGGACCGACCCCCGCGGCGTTCACCTGATTAGGATCCGCCCCGCGTTCAAGAAGCCCCAGCGCCAAGTCAAAGTGTCCGTTGATCAACGCGCTCGAGAGCGGTGCCGTCCCGTCCCCCGCGCTGGGCTGATCAATGTCTGCTCCCGCGTCCAACAATGCGGCCGCGGTTTCGACGTGACCGTCGCGAACGGCGTGCAGCAACGCAGTCATGCCGCCCAGCGTTCCCACCGCGCCGACGTAGCCGGGTGACTCGCCGTCGGCGGCAGCCGCGCCAACCCCCTCCTGCGGAGGCGTAGCTCGTCCACCAGCCTCCTGGACGACCCTCCCCATCGCGTCGAGCGCCCCATCAGGGCCGTCGCTGAGTTCGCTTGCGGGTTCGGGCGTCGCACGAGCCGCGTGCACCGCGGCCTGTACTTGGCTCGGCGTCGGTCGCCAAGCCTCGCCTACCGGTCCGGCCTCCGCACGCAGCCGGTCGAGCTCCTCATCGCGGCGCTTCCCCGCCTCCTGGTCAGCGGCAGACTGTTCGGACACGTCTACCACGAGTGACGTCAGGGACGCGTCAGCGCCGCCGGCCAGGAGCGCCAGCACCGCCTGGGTCCTCCCATCGGCGGCAGCAAACATGAGGGGGGTTTGCCCGCGACTCGACTCCCGTGCGTTTGGCGCGGCTCCAGCCGCCAGAAGCGCGTCGATCCCTTCCACGCTGCCAGCCGACGCAGCGAAATGCAGCGGGGTAGATCCACCGGAAGTCGTTGCCGCATTGGGATCCGCGTGGCCCTCGAGCAGAACAGCCATCACGTCGGCGCGCCCCTTCCGACTCGCAAGATGGAGGGGCGTGTAGTCCCCCAGCCGAGTCACAGCTCCGACTTTTGCTCCGCCGCGTATCAAGATTTCAGAGATCTCTGCATTGCCAACTTCCGCCGCCCAGTGGAGCGCGGTCATGCCGTCCCCTTGGGCGGCATTTACATCGGCGCCGCCTCGCAAGAGATCGCGAACCTGCTCCGCGTCGCCTGATCTTACCGCGTCGGGCAAGTTTTCGAAGCTGGTTGCCGCCGTCAGGACGAGGACGGCGCAAAGAGCGCAAAGAGACCTCAAGTGGAGCCCGACACCGGTCACTCCCTGTGTGCCCGTCATCGACTCAACCCTGCGAGCGGGTAGTGGAGCTGAGCGAGAACTCTCCAGTGCTGTCTCCGAAGCTCTCCATGTCGTCCATCCCCAGTCCGTGCATCATGCTGAGCATCGGGTTGGCCATCGGCGTGCCATCGGGCGCCCGGAGGTGCACGCCGCCTTCTAGCGCCCCGTTAGCCTTGCCCAGCGCGATGAGTGGCGCACGCCGGTGGTTGTGCAAATTCGCGTCCGCCATCGGCGAACCGTACATGATCATCGTTTTATCCAGCATGTTGCCCTCACCCTCCTGGAGATCCTTCAGCTTGTCCAAGAAGTAAGGCAACATGCTCACGTGGTACTGGTTGATCTTCGAGAATTCGAGGATCCCGGCCTCTCGGCCGCCGTGGTGTGACGCCGGGTGGAACGGCCGATCCGAGCCGCTCTCCGAATAAACACGGGCGGAAGAATCGCGACCCATCTTCAGGGAAAAGACACGTGTGATGTCAGACGCAAACGCCAGCGCCTGAATGTCGAACATCAGGCGCATGTGCTCTTCGAAGGAATCTGGAACACCGGCCGGGGCCTCAGGCAACTCGCGCGGAGCGCCACTCATGTTGTGCGCCTCGACACTCTGAATACGGCGCTCGATCTCCCGAACGTTCTCGAGGTACCTGTCCAGCCGCTCGAGGTCGTTAGGGCCCAGTTGCGTGCGTAGTGTGGCCACGCGCCCCGCGACCCAGTCTAGAATGCTCTTGTTGGTCCTGCGACGCGCGTCTCGTTCTTCTGCCGTGCCGCCAGCACCGAACAGCTGATCGAACGCCACCCGAGGATCGCGGATCACGGGCAGAGGCTGGGTCGGGGTCGCCCAACTAATCGAGTCCGTATAGACGCACGTGTACCCGTACGCGCACCCGCCCGATTGATTGATGTTCTCAATACACAATTGCATGGACGGGATCGGCGTGTCCTGTCCGAACCGGTTCGCATAGAGCTGATCAAGCGAGGTGCCCACGTACACATCCGAACCCTCTGTTTGTTTCGGATGCGCCTGAGTAAGAAACACCGCGCTCGATCGGAAGTGGTCGCCCCCGATCTCAGTCGATTGGAACGCCTCCGCCATGCGCACGTCTGTGTTGCTGATGATCGTCAGATGATCGCGATAAGGCTCTAGCGGACTTAGTGCGCTCGTGGAGAGATCGAAATCACGCCCCACCTCGGCTGGCGCCCACAGATTCTGACTGGCACCCCATTCGTTGCTCCCGGCAGCACCATGCACCATCTCGATGGTGACGAGGCGCGTCGGGTCAACGGCCCGGGGAAGCTTCGACCAGACCCGGCCTGCCGGCTCCATCGCATCAAGTAGCGGGAGCGCAACCGTCGCGCCCATACCCTTCAAGAATGTCCGCCTTGGCAGGTGCTTTCCAGTGATGAACTCCATATGACTCTCCTAGGGGTGCCGCGCGGCGGCGCCACTTGTGATTCCATCGACGGTCACGTCCGGGGCACGCTGCATGCGGAACGCGTCACTCGTGACTACACCCATGATGAACTCAGACATGCGGTAGTCGTTTTCTGCGGCACGGGCCGCGATGGCACGTACAGTCGGTTGATCAAAATGTTCTACGCGGCGTCCCAAGGCGTAGGCCATGAGGTTCTCCGTGAACGTCCGGATAAGCGGAATCGGACGTGCAACGAGCGCTTGCTGTAGCTCCATTGGGCTCGTGATCGCGGTGCCGTCATACAACTCGCCCTGAGTGTCGAGCGGCATGCCGTTTTCACGAATCCGCCACCGGCCCGTAACGTCGAAGTTGTCGAGCGCGAGCCCGATCGGGTCCATGAAGCGGTGACACGAATTACACGTGGGGCTCGTGCGGTGGATCTCCATCCGCTCTCTCGTCGTGAGGAAGCGCCCGTCTTCGGAGCCCTCCGTCTCATCGAGGTCTGCCACGCCAGGCGGAGGAGGCGGCGGCGGCGTTCCAAGCAGCACCTCCATCACCCACTTGCCACGAAGCACGGGTGATGTACGCCCAGCGTGGGACGTGAGTGTCAGAATACTCCCGTGCCCAAGTAGGCCGCGGCGTGTCTCATCTGGATATTCAACGCGGCGGAATTCGTCCCCAATCACGCCGTCAATGCCGTAGTGGAAGGCGAGCCGCTCATTCAAGTACGTGTAGTCAGCCGAGTACAACTCCAGAGCACTACGGTCTTCTTGGACCAGGCTGCTGAAGAAAAGCTCGGTCTCCCGGCGCATCGCATCCGCGAGCTGCTGGTGGAAGTCCGGGAAGAGGAGTCGATCCGGATGGACCTTCTCCAAGTCGTCCAGACGGAGCCATTGCGCCGCGAACCGTGTGCCCAGGGCTTCCGCTCGCGGATCAGCCAACATCCGAAGGATCTGTTTGCGGAAAGTCTCCTCATTCCCCAGCGCGTCTCGTTCTGCAAGACCCAGGAGTTCTTCGTCCGGCGGCGTGCCCCAAAGGAAGAAAGACAGTCGTGATGCGACGGCGCCATCACTGAGCCGGTAGGATTCTCCAGGCGTGACCGCACCCGCTGGCTCCTCGAACCGGAACACAAAGTCGGGGCTCGAGAGCATCGCCTCCAGCCCAGTCCGTACGCCTCGTTCGAAGTCCGCGTCGGCGGCGCCTTGGTCATAAAAAGACATGAGACCGTCCACGTCCGCACCGGTCACCGGTCGCCGAAACGCCTGGCGGGCCAGCCGCGTCATGATCTCCTCGGCGCAAGGACGTGCCTCTCCCGAAGACGTCGGACGGCAACTGAAGATCCGGTCGCGGCTCGGCGTGTCCGAAACCCCAGTGGCGTTGTACGGGCCCACGACGGCCATGTCCTTGAGATGCGCGAGCGCCGTGATTCCGTACCCGCCAGCACCTACCTGCCGGTCCGTGATTGACCACGCATGCGGGGAGACCAGGTCTTCCTTCGGCCCCTCGCTCTGCTGGAGAAAGGCAGCGGTCACCCGGTGCGGGCCAGCTCGAACGAAGATCGAGTCTGAGCGCATGTTGACGCCATTTGGATCTGAAACGTCCATCCATCGATCTACATCGATAAGCTGTACCCGCTCGCCATCGATCGAAATTTCGATCTGTTCATCGGGAATCGTGCTCCCGAAAAAGCCGCCCGTCGTCGTGTGCTCGAACGCCAAATTGAACACGTATTCTGCGTCCGCCGGGAACGTGTGTGTGACGGAAATTCCACCGCGGGTGCCAAACGGTGCGCCGTCCGCGCGGTCCCATTGGGTCACGTAGCCAGCGTTGGTGTACGTGGCCGTTCTCGGCAGCGCGTCCGCATCACCTACGGCGAGGCGGCTGATTTCGGTGGCCGCGTTCATATAGGCGTCGAGCAGCGTCGGGGAGAGCAGCTGCACGTCTGCGATGTTGTCGAAGTTCGCGCTCTTGGTGTCGAGCGGGAGGAACGCTCCGGCGTTCACTTCGAGCGCGAGCAGAGCAAGAATGGACCGTTCGTAATCGATTCTGTTCAGCCGCTGAAACGTGCGGATGCCGGGATTCGGATTCGCGGCCGCGGATGCATCGAGACGCGCTTCCAGGCCCTGCACGAGTTGAAGCAAGGTGTCGCCAGTAGGCCTGCGGGCCCCAGGAGGCGGCATCATTCCCGCCCTGAGCTTGCGGACCATACGCTCTGCGATGACCGCGTTCGCTTCCGGGTCTGCGGCATCGAACGCTTCCAACGACAGGTTGCCGGTTAGACGGGCATCACTGTGGCAGCGGACGCAGTAGCGCTGAATGACGTCATTGTCTTCAGCGGACGGCAGCCCGGGCTCGTGGACCACGTCCACAGGGACCGCCGCCGACGATAAGAAGAATCCAGGCGCCTTATCCGGCGTGGATTCACTCGCGACGATAAGCACAACGCCGAGCGCCGTCATCGCGCTGAGTATCCTCATTTAACAGCCCTCCCTGCGGGCCCGAACCCATTTGTGAACATTCTGCTAGTCACTATACGCTGTCAGATCCTGCGATACCACGAATAAATCGGTCAGCAACCCACACAATTGTGGTTGTTCTTCGCACCGAGCCCCTCTAGGAGCGCGATCGTCTCCGGGAATGGCGAAATTCTCTGCGCTGGGCCGTTAGCCATGTCGACCGTGGTCTGCCCAGCCCGGCTCACGGCAGAAACGTCCCCGCCTTTTTGGACCAGATAGAGGATCAACTCGTTGTCCCCTCGTGAAGCCGCATGGTGAATCGCGTTATACCCGTTGTGGTCGCGGGCGTTCACGTCTGCGCCGCGTTCTTCCACCAAATAACGAACGGCCGGCAGCCAGGCTTCAGGGGCGTGCCGGTGGATGTTGCCCGCAAAACCCTCGCCGTATCCTACACCAGACGCGGCGTGGATCGGCCAAACTCCTGGACCGCCAACGGGAACTGGTGGAAGCCCTGAGGGGTCTCCGCCCGATGCGCCACCCGGGGCGTCGGCGCCTGGTCCCCCGCGGCGAGCCCGCGCAGGCGGCCTAAGTGTCGGCGAAGAGGAATCTGCACCATACGAGACGAGCATGCGCATCGCCTCGATATCCAATGCGTACGCGGCACGCCAGAAGGGAGTCGCGCCCCCTCGGTCCACCCCTAGATAGTCGTCACCGAACGTCGTGAACCACAGCTGTTTCGTGAGTCCGAGGTTCGGATCCACCCCGTGGTCTAGAAATGCGCGCATCAGGTCCAGATACGTGACTTCTTGCTGCAACCGGTGTGTGGGCTGCGGGTGCCGAGACTTTGGGATCCACTCCGTATTGAGAACCACGTAGAGCGGCGTCGCGCCTGCCCCGCTCGCGATGCTCGGGTCCGCTCCGCGCTGGAACAATTCCATGGCCAAGTCGAAATGGCCGTTGATGGATGCCATGAGGAGGGGAGTCGTATGGTCACCCCCGCTGGCCAGATTGATGTCGGCGCCCAGATCCAGAAGCTGAGTGGCCGCCTGGACGTGTCCCTCGCGCACGGCCAACAACAGCGCGCTCAATCCCCCATAGCCACCGATCAGCTCTGCAGCGGACAGCCGCTGGGCGCCACGGTCCCGTTGAGCCTCGTTCGGGTCGACCCGCGCAGTAGGGGGGGTGCCCGGCCCCGCGCCCGCCCCTCCAACACTCGCCTCCCCCGACGAACGCCCGGTTTGCCCACGGAGTTCGCGCGATCGTGCCTCGTCCTCACGATCCTGGGCGTCACGCGTGGGCATGTCCAAGACTTCTGCAATCACGTCAGGGTCCGCGCCAGCGTCGACCAATAGCTTCGCAGTACCGGCCCGGCCTGAGGCGGCTGCGAACATCAAGGGTGTCTGCCCCCACGTTCCCTCTCGGCGCCCGACGTCAGCTCCATGATCGATCAGCGTGCGCACAGCATCCTCGATTCCAGAAGCCGACGCGAAATGGAGAGCCGTGACAGCTCCGGTTGCCGTTTCCGAGTCGACTTCAGCGCCCGCATCCAGAAGGGCGGCCAGAATCGCCGCATTGCCGTTCTTCGCGGCCAAGTGAAGAGGGCGGTAGGCCCCCAGCCGCGTCTCTCCCTCTAAGTAAGCGTCGCCGGCAATCAGGAGTGCGGCCAACTCGGCGTTCCCCGTCACCGCAGCCCAGTGGAGTGCGGTCATCCCGTCACCCTGGGCCGCATCCATGTCGGCGCCATTTTCCAGAAGTGCTCGCACTCCGGCGATGTCGCCCCTCATCGCGGCATCGGCTACCGGAGAATCCGCAACGTCCGTCGGGATCCCCGCCGCCATCAAGGTGGTCGTCAGTGCGGCGAACAGAAGCCTGTGCCCCAAGGGATTACGTCTCTTTGCGCCTTGTCTCGTCATGAGGGTCATCCCGACAAAGACAGCGCGCCCGTGCTGTCCCCAAAGGTCTCAAGGTCGTCCATGCCCAGTTCATGCATGAGCGTGAGCATCGCGTTGGCCATCGGCGTACCGTCAGGGGCCTTCACATGGAGATTCCCGGCCAGCCTGCCTTGCGCCCCTCCGAGCACGATCAACGGGCAGCGCCGGTGATTGTGGAGGTTCCCATCTGCCATTGGGGAGCCGTAAAGGATCATCGTCTTATCCAGGAGGTTTGACTCCCCCTCTTCGATCTCCTTGAGCTTCTCCATGAAGTACGGGAGCAAGCCGACGTGGTACTTGTTGATCTCCGCGAACTCCGTCACCGCGGCTTCACGCCCCCCGTGGTGTGAAGACGGATGGAACGGTGTGTCGACCCCGCTCTCCGGGTAGACGCGTGAGGAGGCGTCGCGGCCCAACTTCAGAGAGAAGACGCGGGTCATATCCGACGCGAAGGCAAGCGCCTGAAGGTCAAACATCAACTTCACATGATCGCTGAACGAGTCCGGCACTCCGGCAGGCGCCTCCGGGAGCGCGCGAACTTCTCCGGACAAATTCTGCGCCTCCACGCCCTGAATGCGGCGCTCAAGCTCCCGGACGTTATCCAGATACCGATCTAGACGCTGAAGATCGTTCGGCCCCAGCGCCCGCTTCAGTTGGGCCACGTCCTCCGCGATCCAGTCCAGGATGCTCCGGCTCGTGCGGCGGCGCGACGCACGTTCTTTGGCGCTTCCCCCCGCCCCGAACAGACGATCGAACGCCACCCGCGGATCCCTCACCATGGGAAGTGGCTCCGTGGGTGATGCCCAACTGATGGTGTCGGTGTAAACGCACGCGTACCCGTAGGCACATCCACCCGCTTGATCGACGTTTTCGATGCACAGCTGCATGGACGGAATCGGGGTATCTTGGCCGAAACGCCGCGCGTACATCTGGTCGAGAGACACACCCACCTCGACGTCCGAACTTTCGGTCTGTTTTGGGTGCGATTGGGTCAGAAACACCGAACTCGATCGGAAGTGGTCCCCACCGATCTCCTTGGCCATCGCAGCCTCTGCGTGCCTGACGTCAGTGTTGCTGATGATCGTCAGATAGTCACGCCACGGATCCAGAGGGAGAAGAGAGCTTGGGGTGAGATCGAAGCCGCGGCCTGTGTCTGCCGGTGACCACAGATTTTGCGAGGCACCCCATTCGTTGCTGCCCGCGGCACCATGCACGATCTCGATGGCCACCAAACGTGTGGGATCGGCGGCCTGGGCGGCTCGAGCGCTTAGGCGCCCGGCCGGGATCATTGCGTCCAGAAGCGGCAACGCCACGGACGCGCCCATGCCACGAATGAATGTCCGCCTCGGGATGTGTTTGCCGGTCATGATGTGCATGTCACGCTCCTCTAGTTCTCGACGCCTGAAGCGGGTTCGGCAACTGCGCCGGCACGCTGCATGCGGAATCCGTCGCTCATCACGACCCCAATGATGAACGCCGACATACGGTAGTCCTGGCGCTCAGCGTCTGCCACAATGGCCCGGAGCGCGGTTTGATCGAAGTACTCTACTCGGCGACCCATAGCGTAAGCCATGAGATTCTCGGTGAACGTCCGCACCAACGGGATCGGCCGCGCTAGGAGCGCGCGGCGAAGATCGCTAGGACCGGAGATCGAGGTGCCGTCATACAACTCACCATTTGTGTCCAACGGCTGCCCGTTTTCACGAATGCGCCACTTCCCCGCCACGCCGAAGTTGTCGAGCGCGAGACCGATGGGATCCATAAACCGGTGACATGAATTGCAGCTCGGGCTACTCGAGTGCTCCGCCATGCGTTCGCGCGTCGTCAGCAACACACCCGCGGCAGATCCCTCGACCTCTTCTAGATCTGGAACCCCCGGCGGTGGAGGCGGAGGCGGGGTGCCCAACAGCACCTCCATGACCCACTTGCCTCGGAGCACGGGGGAAGTTCTGCCCGCATGGGACGTCATGGTCAAAATGCTGGCGTGGCCGAGGAGCCCCCTGCGTCTCTCGTCGGTGTAGGTGACCCGCTGGAAGCCCTCCCCTACCACACCTTCCATTCCGTAGTGGCGCGCGAGGCGTTCGTTCACATAGGTGTAGTCGGCCTCGAATAAGTCCAACACGCTTCTGTCGTCCCGTACCAAGCTGTAAAAAAAGAGCTCAGTCTCACGGCGCATCGCGTCCGCAAGCTGTTGATGAAAGTCAGGCTCGAGGCGCACGTCGGGATGGATCTTGTCCAGGTCCTGGAGGCGCAGCCACTGGGCCGCGAAGCGAGTGCCCATCGCTTCGGCTCTCGGGTCGGCAAGCATGCGCCGCACCTGACCTTGGAGTGCCTCGTCGTCAGAGAGAGAGCCTGAGGCGGCAAGATCGTTCAATTCCTGATCGGGCGGCGTACCCCACAAGAAGAACGAGAGCCTGGAAGCCAAGGCCACACCTGCTAGTCGATACGTTTCACCCGCCGACACACCTTCAGGTGGCTGCTCGAAGCGGAACACGAAGTGCGGGCTCGCAAGAATTGCTTCCAACCCCGTCCGTATGCCCCGGTCGAAGTCGCCTTCGAGTCTCCCTTCTTCATAAAACGAGATCAGAGCGGCGCGGTCCCGCTCCGTGAGGGGACGTCGAAACGCGCGTGCGCCCAGCGCCTCGAGGATCTCTTTGGCGCATTCCCTTTCACCCGACTCGTTCTCCGGATGACACGTGAAGATCCTCTCCCTGATCGGAGTCTCAGACACCCCGGTCGTCGACAACGGGCCGCCAATCACGAAGTCGCGGATGTGTGGCAGCGAGTTGATTCCATAGGTGCCCGCGATCGCCGTGCTCGCCAGCGACCAGTCGTGCGGCGCGATGAGATCTTGTACCGGGCCCTCGGCGTGTGTAATGAACGCAGCTGACACGCGGTGGGAGCCGGACTTGATGAAGACCGGCTCCGAGCGGATCTCCGCACCTCCGGGGTCCGACACATTCATCCACCGGTCCATCTCGAGCAGCACGAGACGCTCTCCATCGACCGAGATCTCGACTTGTTCCGGAGTGTCCGCAGTCTGTAGCGCAGACCGTCCATTCCCCACCGCCGTCCCGGTGGTCTCGTGATGGAACGAGACCCGGAAAACGTACTCGCCGTCCGCGGGGAACGTGTGCATTACCGACGTCCCCCCACGTGTCCCGAAGGGGGCGCCCTCGACCCGTTCGATTTGGGATACCCAGCGCGGCACGCGGAACTGCGTCTCACTCGCGGACGCTTCGGGATCCCCAACAGCCAGCCGGCTGATCTCGGCCGCCGCGCTCAGGTACGCATCCAATAGCGTCGGGGACAACATCTGCACGTCCGCGATGTTGTCGAAGTTGGCGCTCTTGGTGTCCAACGGCAGATAGTCACCCGCGTCTACCTGCAGGCCGAGGAGGTCGTAGATCGATCTCTCGTACTCGGCACGATTCATGCGTTGAAACGGCCGCGCCCCCGGATCCGGATTCGCTGTGGCGAATTGGTCCATGAGACCTTCCAGCGTCTCCACGAGCGCGAGAAGCGTGTCCCCTGTCGGCCGTCGCGCCCCGGGTGGCGGCATCATGCCAGCCCTCAGCTTCCGGATCATCTTCTCAGCGGTTTCGCGCTTGAGGTGCGCCGACGAAAGCGCGAAATCTTCGAGTGACAGGTTGCCGGTAAGGCGTTGCTCACTGTGGCACCGAACACAGTACTGCTGGATGACGTCGTCCTCTGAAGACTGCTCACTGCTCAAATGCGCCTGGGCCATCGTGTCCACCGCGCGGCCCGGCACACTTTGGGGCGCCAGCGAGACAAGTAGCACGCCCGCGAACAGGAGTGTTCCTATGGTCCAATGCATAACGTCACATTAAGGCCCGCAAAGGGTTTCGGCCAGCGTCATCGTTCCATGGACGGTGGCGTTCACCCCTGCCTCCTCATTGCAAGGGGTTAACTACTTTCGTGCGATCTTCCGCGGAGCTCCGGGGCGACCCATTGACCACAACGGCGGGCCAATCTGGCTGGCGCCGACCGGCGGCGCCATCCCCACTCGGGACGAGCCATTCCCGACCCCGTTTTCGCTCCAGGCCCATGCAGCACTCGGCGTGCATCCACCTATGCAACCTGCGTCCCCTATAAGGGTCGCTTCTCGTCCAAAATGCTGAGCCTTCGTCGCCGAGCAGCTACCGTCGAGTGGGAACGATCTCCGTTTTAGGACGACACCGAAGGCTCGGATCCTCATGCTAAACAAGCAGATACCGTGATCCGCGAAGATTCCGGCCTCAGCGCCGCTTGCGCATGCGGCACAAAGTCAGATACTGAGCGAGGGTACGCCCTTTGGACGGCGGCCTGATGCACCGTCGCGACACACGTTTGCCCTGGAGATGACGTCAATGAATCGAAGTAGACTCCTAGCCCTCGCACTACCGGCCGCCCTGGTACCGTTCTTCTCGCCGGCTCCGGTGCTCTGTCAGGCTCCGCCCAACTCGGTGTTCATCGAGGCCCTAACCTGGGAAGAAATCCGCGACGAGATCGATGCGGGCAGCACGACGATCATTATCCCGACAGCGGGCACCGAGCAGAAAGGCCCGCATATGGTCATGGGTGAGCACAAGTACGTCATGGAGTACACCATGGACGAGCTAGCGCGCCTTCTAGGGAACGCGCTCGTATCGCCCATCATGACCTACGTGCCGGAAGGCAACTGGGGCGCGGAGCCGACGGGTCACATGCGCATGCCGGGAACGATCACGCTGCCCGAGGACTGGTTCCGCGAGTTGTTGGTGCACACCGCCAAGAGCCACGCGGCTGGGGGCTTCACGGACATCCTTTTCATTGGAGATTCAGGTGGGAATCAGCGGGGCATGAGCGCGGTCACCGAGCAGCTCAACGCCGAATGGGCGGGCACCGCGGTGCGCGCGCACTTCATCGGGGATTATTACGCGAAGAGCAACGAGGACATCACCGGCTACATGAAGGCGCGGGGTTTCACCGACGCTCAGATCGGCAGCCACGCTGGCCTCCTCGACACCTCGCAGATGCTGTTCGTGAACCCCCACCACGTGCGCATGGACAAGGCGGCCCCGGACGGAGGGTTTGAGGGCTCTGGAGTGAGTGGTGACCCGTCACTCTCCACCGCCGCGCTGGGAGAAGCGCAGCTCCGCATTAAGATCAACAACGCGCTGGCTCAGATCCAAGCCAGCCTAGCCGCCCGGTAGGGGATGATCATGTATAACAGACGATTCCTTCTCGCATTCGCCCTTATTCCCCTCGTCGCCGCTCCACTCAGGGCGCAGACGACTGGAGATCCGTTCATCGAGCAGATGACCTGGACCGAGATCCGTGACGCGATGGCTGCGGGAAAAACCAAGGTCATCGTTCCGATCGGCGGAACCGAACAGAACGGCCCGCACATGGTTATGGGCAAGCACAACTACGTCATCACCTTCGCCGCAGGCCGGATGGCGAGCCAGCTCGGAGATGCCTTGGTCGCGCCGACCGTCGCATGGGTCCCTGAGGGCAGCTACGAGCGCGAAGGCTTCGGCGACAAACCAGGCGTGATCACGAACCCGTCGCCGAGCTACAACAACCTGCTTGAGGCGGCCGCGCGCAGCCTGGAGTCGCACGGATTCACAGAGATCATCTTCATCGCGGACAGCGGAGGCGATCAGGCTGGAATGGACGAGGTCGCCGTGAGGCTGAACACCGAATGGGAGGGCGGCACGCCGAAGATCTTCGCGCTTACCGACTACTATCAGAAGGGACAGGAGTATTCACGAGCGTGGCTACAGGCAGCGTACGGCTACGACATGGAAACGATCGGGAGCCACGCGGGCATTACGGACACGTCCGCGGTCATGTACGTGTTCGCTGCCGGCGTCAGGAACGACCGCCGGTTCCGTTTCGGGGGGCGCCCCGACGCAGGGGTGACCGGCGATCCCACGCTAGCGACGCCTGAGATCGGCCGAGTCGTCGTCAACTTCAAGGTGGTCGCAGCGATGCAGCAGTACCAAGCCCTCAAGGCTCCGCCGCGGCGTGCGAGGGGCGGATAGGGCTCGCCGCGTCCAACCAAGGACAATCCCATGGCAAACGAACAAGCAGGCGTCCCCCCAGGGTGGGTCGGCGGCTTCGACAAATCAGATCCCGCATTTCTGTACCCGGACCCTGATTTGTCTTCGCTGCTCATGCTGAGAAATATGGCCAACATCAATCTACTCACTCGTCAGTAGGCGGTGTTGTGGCCTGAGTTCAGTTGGGCAACGGAAAACGGGAGCCCAGATCCAAAGCGGTGCTATCAGATGTTCACGCCCGATATTTCAAGACTCGGCTACACCAATGAGGGCAGGGTTTGTGCGATCATCTGTCCCCAGCAGGGAGCCTGCTCTCCATCTTTGGGGTGCATGAATGTCGAGGTGACTGTGACCGGGCAGCGGGGATGGGCGGACGAGGCGAACAGAAAGCTCGCTGCGACATGACGGTCACCGGTAAAGTCTGGTTCAGTCCGAGTGCGCTCCAGAAAGGGTACGTCAAGCTGCTCTAGGAAAAGTTTGCGAAGAGCGCACTGCCCTTTCCTTCGAACAATACCCACGCGATTTGAGTCACCACCCACAGGCCGGGAGACCCAAATCAACCCGCCTTCCCGCTCCTCTCCGGCGAAACCCAGAATTTTCCGATCCCGGAGTTTGCCAAGCACCCGGAGGCCTAGACCGTTGGCAATCTGGAAGTTGAGATCGGGCCAATCGAGCCGCCAGGCACGGCCATGGTCGATGAATTCAACACACTGGTCATGGAGATCTTCAACCTGGCCTCCGGCAACATGCTACAGTCGGGAAATGTGCTGGATTGGAACGTCTGGTTCACCACCCCCTCGCTTGTGGACCAGACGGAATGGATGGAGCACGCCGTGACGTGGCGCGACTCAATCGACGCGGATCATGGAAGCCCCGATGGCCAAGGAACGACCGCGAAGTATTTCGACGGATCTCCCTTTAGTCCGGTCAAGGGCTTGATCGAGGAGGAGGAAGCGAAAATCAAGGCGTATATCCTAAGGCACCTATGATCTTGCTCGCCAGCTGCACCCTCTAGCTGAAGCTAGCGCCCCCCAGCCTCGACCTCGTACCAGTCCTGCCGGAGCCAATCCACAATCAATCCCATTTGGGCTTCGGTGAGAATCGCATCGTCGCCGAACGCCGGCATGCCATCGTTTGAATCGCCGTAGAACGAAACGTGCCCCGGATTCTGGAGCATCCCAAGCATCCATTCGCGAGAGCCCCATCCGGTAAGTTGCGGGCCTTCCAGCTCCTGATTCACTCCGTGAAACAGATGGCAGCGGGTGCAGTTCATGCGTTCTGTCGCCATGAGCCTTCCCCCCTCCTCGATCTCCGCCCGGTCGACCGAGTCTGCGGCGGCTTGTCTAGGTAGGGCGGCCTCCGCAGAGAGGGCCTTCACCACGAGTCCAAGCTCGGCGACCTGTTCTGGCCCAAACGAGGCGATGGCTCGCTGGACCACGCGAGACATGCGGCCGCGAACGTGCTGCGTACCGCCGAAGTACTCCGGCGTCGCAAAACGCTCGGGGTCGAGCAGGCCAGTGAGCCACTCGCGACTTCCGAAGCCCGCCAGGTCCGCGGCGGCAGGGTCGTCGGTTAGTAGGCCCCCCAACCCGTCGTGGCCATCCACTCGATGGCAACTGGAGCAGTGCGTCGAAAACAGGGCTGGCCCCTGCGTCATAGGGTCGCTGCGGAGCAAAGAAAGTCCCCCACCCGCTGGAATCCCGTGCGCAGCTACCACCAGTGCGTTCATTCGCTCCGACAGAGCGTCACTCTTGGCGACGGCGGCGGCGAAGTCTGGGTCGGCCCCGTCCTCGACATAGGCTAATGTGGTCAGTGCCACGATCCCTACGATGACCGAGCCAAGAAGCGCAAGATTCAGCCTATGCCCAAGCCTAGCACGGGCGAAAATCGGCATCAGGACGAGGAGGGTAACAACGAAACCAGGTATCAGGTGCGCCCCTACGATCTCCCAGCCTGCCGGGAAGTACTTCAGCCACTGAAATAGGAACATGAAGTACCACTCGGGGCGCGCAGCAGCGTACGGCTCCGTAGGGTCGGCTGGTGCTCCGAGTTCTGCTCCTCCAGTCGCAAATACGACAACGAGCACCGCCACCATGACCGCGAGCGACGCGACGCCGTCGCGTAACACCTGATCCGGCCAAAAGAAGCCGTCACGTGCCTCGGGCTTTTTGACGACCGTCACTCCGTGGCGGCGAAACAAATACACATGGGCCACGATCATCAACATGAGAAGCCCCGGCAGAACCCCCGCATGCAGCGCGAAGAACCGGGTCAGCGTGTGGTGGCCGTACTCTGTGCCCCCTACAAGCATCTGTTGAAGCGTGGGTCCAATTACAGGAGTAATCGCAGCGATACTCGTGGCGACCTTAGTGGCCCAGAAGCCCTTCTGATCCCACGGAAGGAGATACCCTGAGAGCGAAAGACCGAGCACGACGAACAGGAGTCCGAGGCCGAACCAGAAATTGACTTCGCGGGGAGCCCGGTAGGCTCCGTCGATCACCACCTGCATAAGATGGATGACCAACAGGATGATGGTCGCCTGAGCCATGTAGTGATGGACGCCGCGGAGCACCCAGCCGCCGAGCATCTCGTGCTCAATGAAATAGACGCTCTCCCACGCTCCCTGCGCATTGGCGCTATACGCTGCCCACAAAACGAGTCCCGTCACGAACTGGACGAAAATCGCAAACGTCAGCGTGCTCCCCCATACATATCGCCACCGCGCACCCCCGGGAATCCGCTCGAAGAGCGCAGCCCGCAGCAGGCCCCTGAATCCGGTGCGATCGTCGAGCCACTCTAACAGAGCTCTCATAAGACGGGGATCTTCTCGGCGCGACCGGGATGGAAGCTCTGGAAGCGAACCCACACTTCGTCGCCATTGCGGATCTCCACGTCGAGCGCATCCATATTGCGTGGACTCGGGCTCCTGGGATCATTGATCACGCCGTCGAGATCGAACGAACTCTTATGGCACGGGCACGCGAAGCGAGACTTGTCCGGAGCGACTCCCACGAAGCACCCAGCGTGCGGGCATACCACGTTGAACGCCTGCACGCCGTCCGGCCCCCGCCGCAGATACACCGCGCCGACAGGCGCATCTGCATGAGTCGTCCATGCGTCAACCTGATCGGCAACAATCGTGAACTTTTTCGGGCTCCCGTCCTTCGGTATGACCGCAAGTTTCGTGACCAACGCCACGCCTGGATCAGCGCGTCGGCGGCGTAAGGGATCGAGCAGAGAAACGGCGCCGCTGAGGAGCGGTGCGAGGCCCGCTAGGCCGCCTATCACGACAGCCGCCACGCCCGCTAGGAAGCGGCGGCGAGGGGCATGTTCGGGTCCTGGAATTTGTTCACTCATACTCAACGTCAAGTCGGGGGGGGGCGTGGATGGTCCGGTATCTTTTACGCATCACGACCCCGAGCACCAGGAGAGTGCTGAAGGCGCGCGATCGCGACGGAGGCCTATCCGTTGGTCAATCGGTCTGGACCGTGGGCAAATACCCCACCCGGTTGGTCAGTTGATCTGGACCGTGGCTTCTGAAGAGAACACGCCGTTCATAGCCTCGATCGTCGCCCGGGTAGTGAATGATCCGGAGATAGAATAGCTGTGGAACGTTTCGCCTGCCACTGCCACTGGGACCCCGGGGAACGTCACGGTGTCCACGACACCGTCGCCGTAGTTGAGAATGACACGTATTAGGCGCGTGCCCTCGGCGGAGTACGAGAAAGTGATCGGGACGTCGACCGCCGCTGCCACTGGCGTGGCGGTGACGCTCAAGAAGAGCGGTCGCGTGCCGGTGATCGAGTCATCGAGGCAGCCGACAGTGACCCAACACGCGACTACCAGGGAGAACAATCCGACAATTCGTTTCATCACGTCATCTCCCGATGGGTATCTTGAAGATAGGCAGGCGGCGGCGGTCCACACTGTCCGGTGGATCTTCGGTGCCGCCTGTGGAACTGAACGCCTTGACGATGCCAAGCACGATGCCGACACCAGTGGCCGCGGTCCCGCCGATCAAGAACCCGGTCGCGATCCTGTCGAGTCGCTTCACTTCCGCGGTAAAGACGTGCAGGATCGGCACTCGGATCGTTTGTTTCAGGTTGACGGTGTGAAATCCTTCTTGCCGCTGTGCGACCGGGATCTGGATGAGCGCGTCACCCCCCTCGACCCCCGTGAGCGTGCCCGTAAGCTCCGAAAATCGAGCGTCGATCGGAAAGACCTCGGCCATCTCAGCCGCACCCTCCCGTGTTACCTGGACCCTAATCTGTTGCCCCGGAGGGGTCGCCGTCAGATCCGTCGGGGTGTATTGATAGCACCCCGACGAACAGATTGCTGACAGCACAATCGCAACGCTACTTCGCACAACTCGTTCCACGGCCGGGCACCTCTTGTTAGTCGATAGGGGACGAGCAACTTCGCCCTTCAGGGCGTCGATGCGAAAATCGGGTCAACGAAGGACCCGCAAAGCTCGGTCGATAAGGGCAACGGTGACCGGTACACCGAAGCTTAGGATACCGATCCCCGCCGCCATGGCCCGGTCCCCCCCGTGAACTAGGAGCAGATAACCCGAAGCCAAGGCGATGCCGCCAGAGAGAGCCGTCGGCATGATCCGGCTTCGCGTCCGTTCGGTCGAGCCCATCCGCCGCGCGACGAGTGAGTTCACCAGCGCCGGAATCACGACCGTCAGGACTCCGGTGCCCGCGGTCTCGAGCCCATTACAACTGGTGCGGAGGCCCAGTGATCCGACCATAGGCGTTGACAGGCAGCGCCGTGCGACCACGAGGCCGATGCCCACGCCGACGGCGTTGACCGCGGCCGTCGAGCTGAGTACACCCAGCCAGGGGTACGTCTGACCCTCCACGACCCGGTCGAATCCGGTGACGAAGCGACTCGCGTCGCTTCGAACGGCGGCCGTGCCCTGCCGCGTCTCAATGAGCAGGACGGCCTGTCCGGCGCGCATGCCATACTGTACGCCGGCCTCCCCTGGCGAGAGCATCTCGAGGCGCTCGATGTCGCTAAGTGACATGGCATTATAGAGATAGCTCGGGTTCCCGACGGGGACGCCGTCCAGGATCACCGACACTTCGCGGCATCCGGTGCCGCCACCCGTTCGGATCGCCCGATACATGACACAAATCGCGCCCGTGTTGCCCCCGGTCGTCATGGCTCCAGGCATCGTCCGGACCAACTCCCCAAGTCGCATGCCAGAGCGGGCGGCCGTTTCGATCTGGCTTCGAGCAACTTCATTCACGCCGCTGCCGGACGACCGACGGCGCTGCGCAACATCCGACGACGCAGCCTCCACCACAAAAGGTGTGAGTTCGATGCCTGCGCGGATAAGCGAATCTCAACGGAGAACTCGGCTCCAGCCGTCACCACAACGCTCTCAGTGTGCTCCCCGTAGCCAAAGTGGTTCAACGGGAGAGCCCTAGGACCCGCTGCGACGTCGGCGACCACGAAATAGCCGCCGTTATCGGTGAGCGTCGGCTGCGATCCTGCCACGGAAACAGCAACGTCTTGAACCGGACGGAGCGTCGTTCCGTCGTCCACTCGCCCCGAAACCATCCCAGTATCTTGCGCGCTCACAGACTGGAGCGGCACAAACGGGGCGACGGCGATCAAGAGAAGCCCGACGAGCGTGCCTTTCAATCGCCCCCCTTTTTTGGAAACTCGACGCCCTTCTGGTCCCCGAGCCTCGCTGGACCCGTCCGGTGCCGACTCTACATACGCCAACTCCGAGCGACCGTTTCCCGTTCCAACGACACTCGGACGTGGAGCCTTGCGGCTCCACGTCCGAGGTCACTGCGATCAGCCGATCGCTGGTACGTTGGGATTGGCGGTGCGCTCTGCGTTCGGGATGTCGAAGCAAAAAGAGCGCGGGTTGTCACTAAAGATGCTGGACAGCGTGTTCCAATCGACCGAGGACTCAATCACGGTACCTGGAGTCCCTGCCGAAGTCCACCGACGCTCGTCGGCCAGTCGTCGGCCTTCGAGGAAGAGCTCAAACGCGCGCTCGTTCTTGAGCGCAGTCCAGGCCTCGGTCGCGCTCGTCGCCGTGACCGCCGAAAGCGCCACACCGGTCGACTTACTGATGTTGGATGTGTGGACCTCGTTGATCAACGTCATCGCGCCGGCAAATGCGCCGCTGGTCGCCAGGATCGCTTCGGCCTGGATCAAGCGCATCTCCTTGCCGCTCGCGAGACGCTGGTCGTCCGAGCGACTCGTGTACTTCGTCTGGTTACTCCACGGGACGGGCCCGTAACCGGCGAGACTCCCGACGGCGAGTGGATAAGCGGGATCCTTGACCGTCTCGGTCCTAGGGTCGCCCGACGCCGCGAAATACTCCGTAGCCCACGTGAAATCCATCGTGTAGGACCCATACGGAAGGTAGGCGTTCGCCCAGTAAAGTGAGTTATAGTATGCCTGCTCTAGGTCGTCGTACGGAACGAAGAACACGAAATCGTCGGCGACCTGCGCCGCGTCCGTCGAGGCGTCGGCCCACTTCCCGAGCCAGACCCGGGCTTGGGCCCGGCCAGCAAGAGCGGCTGACCGCTGGTCATTCGTCGAAGCGAAGCCGAGCGCGGCCGTGAAGTTCTGTTCGGCTCGCAGGAAGTACGAATTCGTTCCCTGCTCGAAGCTACCCGGTGTGGTGACCTCCGGATCTTGGTCACCAATCACCGCGTCACACCACCATTCGCCCGACACCCTGTATGCATAACCGGCCCAAAGGTGGGCCTGGTGCATCATGGCAGGCGGAGCGCCGACCTCCGTGAAGCGCTTAATCGCCGTCTCTGCGATGAAGCGCGCTTGTTGCGCGTCGCCCCAGTACCCTGCCTCTTGGGTGCCCGGCCTGACGTGCCCGCCCTGCATGACCACATCGTGCCCGAAGGCACCGATCTGGCCTCCCGGGAAGATCTCACGCGCCAGTAGAGCCTGGGAGTACGTGCCGTACCCCATCAACTCTGACATACGCCGGATCGATCCATTAACGAGACCTTGCTGAGAAGCAGGTTCGGCAAGGAATTGATCCTGTACGGGCCCTGGGTTCGTGATATCACACCCGGCGAGCAGTGCGACAGTCGCAACCCCCGCGACACACAGAATTTTCGTCCGTTTCATATAAAGTCTCATTGGGTTGGTTCTCCTCAGAACGACAGCCGGAGGGACATCCGGAATGTCACGGGGGAGGGGACGCGCTCTGATGCGTTTCCGATACCGTTGTCGCTCGCGGCTCCGTTTCCGAACACCTCGACGTCGTACCACGGCACTTCCTTGTACCAGGAGAATGCATCGTTCAACGACAGCGTGAGCGTCGCGTTCTGCACACGGTCCGGGGTGGCGAAGTTCACCGGAATCGTCGCGCTCACGCTTCTGAGCTTGAAGTAGTCGGCCTTGAACCAGTAGTCGTCGCCACGGTTCGCGGAGCACCGCTCCCGCCAGATCGCGGGGGTATCTTCCCTGAGTTGTAGCGTCTTGATGTCCCCGCTCGCCAAGCCACCCGGCGCGGCGTAGTACGGGAAGCACAACGGCGAACGCACCGAACGCCCGATCGAGATCGGGTTGACCTCAGCAAAGTTCCCGCCCCGGTACTCACCCCGCGCACTCAACAGGATGTTGCCTGGGACACGAATCGAGAGGCTCGGGTTGATGAAGTGTGTCGGGAGCTGCGGACCGATGATGACGTCCTCGCCAACGCTGGGGTTGAACGCGCCGGTCGTCAGCGGATTGTCCTTGTACTGGTAAGGACCGATTTCATTGGGGTTGGCAACGCGTCGGTCCCACTCCACCGGCACGGTCTGTCCCTCAATAATCCGGCCACTCAGGCCGTTGAATTCGGGGACGCACTCCGCGGACGGGTCGATTGCAAGCACCTCGGCCGTCGGGATGTCGTAGCCACGACACAGGCTCAGAACCTTCGACTTGTTCGTCGAGATGCCGAGTCCCAAGTCCACGTCCCACTTCTCGCTCTGGTACATGGAAGCGTTGAGCTGAAGCTCGATCCCCTTATTACTGATCGCGCCGACGTTCTTGAGCTGGCTCGACGTGAAGCCCTGCGACGGGATGCTCGCGACGCTCATGAGCGCGTCCGTCGTCTTCTGCGTGTAGTACGTGAACGCAGCGGTGAGGCGGTCGTCCATCCACGAGGCGTCGAAGCCGAACTCAATCTCAGCTGTCACCTCTGGACCTAGCTCGGCGTTACCGAGGTTCGCTGGAGTGAACGCTGGAGCGCCCGCGAAGCCCGCAGCGTTCCAGGTCCGCACCGCGTCGAACGCACCCGGCGCACGGCCGGACTGACCGTAGGCGCCGCGCAGCTTCACAGTGCCGAGCCCTTCACTCCAGAACGACTCGTCGCTGATCACCCACACACCGCTCACCTTCGGATACACCTGCAGCCCGAAGCCTTCTCCGAACGCGCTGTTGCCGTCTACCCGTACTCCGCCAGTGACGAAGTATTTGTCGGAGAAGCCGAGCACATTCTGGAAGAAGAAGCCTGCGTTCCACACCTTCTGGCGGGATTCTTCAGCGCGCCTTACCGCCGCCGAACTGACCGTTGGCTGAGCAGCGCCCGGGAAGTTCTCGCCGTAGCCCTGAAGCCGACGATCCTCGTCGCCTGTCGCCTGGCCGCCCCACGAGAAGTCCGACTTGACGGTCTCTGTCAGGTCGAACGAATACGTGCCCACGTAGTCGAAGGTCAGCAACCGATTCTGGTACGTGTCGTTCGTCAGCGAACCCTTCGGGAACTGAGGGAATCCAAAGTTCCGCAGGTTCCGGCCTTCCTGCTGAGAGAAATCGTAACCGACCGTGAAGCGGTTGGTCAGGTTCGCCATTGGCGCGTACGTCGCCGTCACGCCGGTCGTCAACCGCTCGACCCTTTGCTGGATGTCGTAGTCAAGTGCAGTCGCGATCAGGCCCGGATCGCCGCTTGCCCAGTAGTTCCGCTCCTGGCGGAACGCATTCAGCGTGACGCCCTGCGCGTTGTTCGCAGTGGCCGTGTTCTGCTGCCACTGGTTCGAGTAGGCCGTATTCCACTGGAGTTGGAGGTTCGCGATCGGAGACATCACGAAGTTGCCGCGGAAGTTGTACTTCTGGAGCTCGTCGTTCGGCAGCAGGTACTGGTCATCCTGAAGCTGCCCGGAGATGAAGTACTGGAGCGACTCGCTCCCGCCTCGCACGGACAGGTTGTAGTTCTGAGTCCAGAACGTACCCGGGAAGCTGCACGCGCCGTCGGTAGACGAATTCGCGCCCTGCCAACGATTGTTCACGTCGTTGTCTGCGGTCACGCAGTCGACGGAGAAGTCACCGCCTTCGTAACCACCTCCCCACCACGGATCACGCATGTAGTGCTCCATGTTGAGGTAGTCCATGCCGTTGACCCCGAACTTCTGAGACCAACCGGTGCCCTGCTGGACGTCCATCGTCCACTGCGGAGCCCCCGTGGAGCCGCGCTTGGTGAAGACCTGGATCACGCCTGCCGACGCCTCTGTTCCGTATAGAGTCGTTGCCGCTGAACCCTTAATGATCTCGATCCTGTCGATGTCGTTCGGGTTCAGGTTGTCGAGCGGGCTGGCCGACACGCGCGCGCCTCGGCCACTGCCCGTGTCTAGGCTGTTTACGATCGGGAGCGCTTCGCTGCGCATCCGAATTCCGTCGATATAGATGATCGGATTGTTGGTCATCGAGACGCTGGAGTTTCCGCGGAGACGGATCTGCTTGCCCTGACCCGCCTCGGCTCCACCGCCGACGATGTCCAGGCCAGTAGCCTGGGCCTGAAGCATGTCGGAGACCGACACTGGCCGGTCCACGACGTCGGCCACGTTGACCTGCGCGATCGTGTTACCGATCTCGCGGCGCCGCGACGCACCCGCCGTACCCGTCACCACGATCTCGTCCAGGCCTAACGCCTGAGTCGAGAGAGGAAAGTCCGACGTCGTCGTCGCTCCGGCGGTAACCGTCACTGACTGAGTCATGGAGCCGTAACCGATCCGCACCGCACGCAAGTCGTACGTACCCACGGGAACGTTCAAGATCAGGAAGCGGCCGTCGGCACGCGACAGCGATCCCATTTCCTGCCCCACCAGGAAGACCTGCACTTCCCCTAGTGGACCTCCACCACCGGAGTTCGTCACTGTTCCACCAATCTGCCCCGTCTGCGCCTCGAGCGCGCCTGAGGTTACTGCCATCAACGAGAAAACTAGCAAACCCATCAGATTCGCACGCCACGTTGATGATTTAATTCGAACGATGTTCGACGCCATTAAAATCCCCTTGCTAGATCGTAAGACCCGAGCCTTCATTGCCACAAACGATTAGCCGGGGAGTCGAATGACCACCCGGCCGGATCCGATACCTGGGGCCCACAACCAAACTTGATATGGGCAGGAAGGTACGGTTATCAGACCAATATTAGGTTTCGCGGGCACTTTGAGCAAGGATTTTTTTCTAACTTCCCCACGGCAACACGGCAACACGGCAACACGGCACCTAAGGGACGCGTGGTCGCCGGTGTGCGCCGACCCCGGTGCGGCCTGCTTTTGCGACTCCCCCTACCCGGTCGGTTCACCCGCAAAGTGCGCCCGAATTCCCTTTATCCACGCGCGGGCCGTGTCGGTAAGGTCCCTCTCCCGGGTCATCGCCCGCCCTCGAAACACCAAAATACCGAGGTCGTCGGCATGCCGAATGCGGTCCCCGATCTTGGGAATACGCAGGAAGAACGCGTCGCGATCCCCTTCCACCGTCCGGCGGTGCGTCTGAGCGAAACGGAAGGAGGCAACGCCATTGTCACCCAGACGCCAAACACCACTCGGTGGTGCATGGGTCAGGCGCAGGTTGTCCGCGTCCGTGTACTTGACGATGAGTTGACTCCAATCGTCGTGATTGCTCGGGTGGGCCCAACGGCGATTGAGCCGGTCGACGTCCAGGCGGAAGTCGACGTCCGAGTACTCGAGCAGATGGAACAGAAACAGGGGCGCATCAGCGTGGGCGAAGGCCGCCAGATTCGTCAACGGGCTGGCGCCACTCAGGCGCGGATTCACTTCCCCCAGGTACATCTCGCCGGTGTTCCCGTCGATGAGCCAATCGATTTCGAAGTAGCCCCTGTACCCCATGTCGCGAAGCGCATCTCCGAAACGCGCGGTGCCTTTGCTGGCGGCCTCTCGCTGTGTGTCGGTAAAGGCCTCGGGAGCGACTTCGTTGCCGGCCCAACCGCCCCTATAGGGCGTCAGTTCGGGGAAGCCGATGATCTCCGTCATGAGCGGACCTACGATCGTACCCTCCCGGGTCACACAACCCTCGATCGCGGCCTGAGCGGGCTTGATGCGGCGCATGACCTTGACCTCGACCTCTGCCGCGATCTGCGCGGCGAAGCGCTGATACTCCACCTCAGACGAAATGAAGAACGTCGTGGTGCCGGAATCCCCGAAAGCCGTCTGCACCACGACATCGGGACCCAGGCTCGCCGACAATTTCTGGAGATCATCCCAGTTCGCAACGCGCCCGAGCACGTTCGGCACGCTCGCCACCCCGGCTCGGTCGCCAATGCGCGTGGTCTCCAACTTGTCGTCCACGCGTCGACGTAGCTCCGGCGCAGGCATGATCATGTCTAACCCCAGGCCGGCGGCGAGCGCGCAGGTCTCCTCATCGAACATGAGCGCGGTGATCTGACCGGGACCGAACTTGGAGACATGCGCCCGAACCTGCTCGTGGCGCAGGAGGTCGTTGTTCATCTCCTCCAGCAGGTCATACGGGAAGGTCTCGTCGGTACGTTGCTCGGGAGTGAAGACCCGAGGATGCGCGCCGTCGAAGCAGTCGGCATAGGAGATCCAGCGAAAGCCGCGCACCCACTCATCCATCCCCAGGAGGGTGTAGGGCGTCGCGCACACGTGCCAGACCGGGGTTGGGTCGCGGAAGAAATGTTGGCGAATCTCGGACAGCCCATCGAGCATGGGTCTCATGGTGCCCCTAAGGCATCATCGGTGAAGAGTCGCAGGCCGAGCTCCGGATCGTAGCCGTGGATCTCTTTGACATCTACGGCTGACAGATAGTCCACGATCTCGCGCGACAACACTTGTCCCGGAACCAGAATCGGAAAGCCTGGGGGGTACGGTGTCACGAACGACGCAGACACCAAGAGGGTCCCCGCGTCCAAAGCGGCACGCAAGTCGGCAGCGATGGGCACAAATTTCACCAGGTTCGATTTGCTAGCCAAGGTGAACGCGGCTCGCAGGTCGCCCTCTGCGCTTGGACGATCCAGGTCCCGAAAGGCGTCGTGGAAAGCAGAAAAATTCGGGAGCGGCGGCATGCGACTCGTGAGACCTTCAACCCTGGCCTGCCGGCGCGCCGCCCGGTGTCCGTCCTCGGACTCGATTGTGGCTGCGAGTTCGTCCGCGATCTTTGCAAGCACATCAATCAAGTGCGCGACGGCGCCGCGCGTTGTGCCGATATGGGTCATGAACAGTATCGTGTTGCGGCTCGTCTTGTTGACCTGAATATCGTGCTCTTCAATGAGAAGCTTCTTGAACGCATCTCCCTCGATGCCGGTCGCACCGACGAACACCGTCACGCGCGTGGGGTCCAGGCAGAACTCATCTTCTTCCCAAGCGGTCTCCATGCGTTTCCAGTCTGTACGGGCCTCCCGGTAGGCCGCAAAGCCGGACGCGCGATGCTCCGACGGGATCAGTTGCTCAGGCGTGAGCACTCGGAAGAATCGGGAAATACCTGGGTGCGTGTTGATCCGCTCTCGCAGAATGAGCGCTAGCTCGATCGCACTCTGCACCAACTCGTAGCCCTCGAGTTCCACCTGCCTTCGTCCAAGGTCGAGGGAGGCCAAAATAGGGTAGTTCGGCGACGTGGTCGTATGCGTGAGGTATGCCTGGTGAAACGATTCGGAGACGAGCCTTCCGAACTCAGAGTCACGGATGTGGATCATGGATCCCTGGCGAAAGCTGGTAAGCGTCTTGTGCGTCGACTGCGTGGCGTACACGCGCACCTTGGCGACATCAGGGTCCGCCATGAGGCGCCCGTTCCATTTGTCCTCGCCCGGCGTGGCGTCAAACTGCTTGCGCCACTCGGTGTACCGAGCACGATACTCCTTCCTCGCCAGCCGTGACTTCAAAGACTTGGCCGCGTCCATCGCGGTGCGTTTGCGGGTGATGGGGGTGAAGCCAGCGAACGCAAACCACGCCTCGTCCCAAACGAAGGAGATGCCGGGGTGGATCGCCAGCACCTCCTCCATGACCCGCTCCGGATTGTAGACGATGCCATCGAAGGTGCAGTTCGTGAGCAGCAGCACTTTTACCCGGTCCAGCTTCCCGGCCTCGCGGAGCGCGATCAACTCCTGCTTGAGCGAGGCGATCGAGACGCCGCCGTAAAACGAATAGGGCGTCAAAGGATACGGATCGAGGTAAACGGGGAAGGCGCCCGTCAGCGCCAACGCGTAGTGGTGCGACTGGTGGCAATCGCGGGCGACCAGAACAATGTCTCCCGGTCCGGCTAACGCCTGCATGACAATCTTGTTGGCCGTCGACGTCCCGTTCGTGACGAAGTAGGTCGACGTGGCGCCAAACGCCCGCGCCGCCGCCATCTGAGCGTCCTTCAGCGATCCATGCGGCTGGAGAAGCGAATCGAGCCCAGACGTGGTCGCCGACGTCTCCGCCATAAAGAGGGACATGCCGAAGAACTCCTCCATTTCGCGAATCCAGTGCGACTTCGTCACCGACTTGCCTCGCGCAATAGGAAGCGCATGGAAAACTCCTGTCGGCTTATGACTGTAGTCGCGCAGCGCGCTGAAGAACGGCGTCCGATACCGTCTTTCGATCCCCTTGAGAATCGACTCGTGAAGCTCTCTATAGTCCTCTTGGCGAAAGAAAACACGCGAAAACACGTCGCCGCTCTTGCCCGCGAGTTCCTCGACTGGAGCGTCCGTAACGAGAAAGAGATCGAGTTCAGGCCTGAGCGCCTGAATCGCGCGACCTAGGGCCAGTCCCACGTCAGCCTCCTTGAGCCTCGCCGCGTTGAACTGCGACAGCGTCCGGTCGAGGATCGTGAGCCGGTGCTTCGATTGGAGCGGAAAGCCGTATCGGACGACGACGCTTTGAACGTGGTAGTTGAGAAGGACCCCGATGAGCGCATCCTCGAACGAAGGTACGACCACGATGTCGTACACGAAGTCATCGTCGTCGGAACGGAATACCCGCAGCCGCTGTTTCAGGCGGTCCGTCTCCGCCGTGGTCAGGTCGTCCACGACGAGGATTTCGAAGTACGGCCGTTCGTCCTCCACCAGCCCCGGGTGTACCGGGAGCGGGTCGCCGTCGTGCGTCTCGGGCCACGCCGACGTCTGATCCTCCTCCAGATAGAGCCTGAAAGCGTGGCTCACGAGCATGCGGACTACAAAATGAGCGAGCGTCGAAAACGCCCCATGCTCCTCGCGCAGACGGAAATCGCGTAGACGGTCCAGGACTTCTCTTCCCGGATATGCGAAGTAGCCCTCGAGGAGGTCGAGTGCCTCCAATTCCTCGTCGATTCCTTTCACCAGCTTCGCTGAAAGGCCTTCTTCCTGCCATTCATCCGCGAGCGTCTTCAGACGCTGCCACGAATCGGTGCGCTGGCGGCGCGCTGAGTAGTAAATACTGAGAGACGGTCGACTCACTCGAGCAGCTTTGGTCACTTGTTCGTGTTCCCGAAGAGACGTGGTTTTGAGGGCGTGTCGCCGAGCCCCGCACGACTGCCGCGTTGAGTCTTCTCGAGGGGCCCCAGACTGTTCAAGTAGTCCGACTTCGCGCCTTCCGCGTAGAAGTCGAACTCAAAGGCTCGATCGCGGAAGCTCTTCAGCGGCTGGCCCAAACCGCGTAAGCCGACTTCACGACCCCGTGTAACACGATCGAGGTCGATCTCGAAGGGAATCTCCTCCGGCGAGGAACCAGCCTGATGGAGCACCTCACCGGCCGGACCGACGAAGAGTGAACCGCCGACTCCGCCGTCGCCGAGTCCGTTTACATCCAAGACAAAGCACTGATTTTGGGCAGCGGTCGCCCGCACCATAGCCAACTCGATTTCGCGGTCGATGGTATCCGTGAGCGCCGGCCGAAGAATCACTTCGACCCCCTGCGTGATCAGCCAGCGGGAAGTCTCCGGGAACCACATGTCGTAACAAATCAGAACGCCGAAACGACCCACATTGGGCACGTCGAATACGAATGGCTCGCTGCCCGCCGCGATGCCTGCCTCGTACGGCGTGAAAGGAAAGAGCTTCCGGTGACGCCCGATGACCGTCCCGGTCGGATCGATGACCGGCGTGGTGTTGTAAATCTTCCCGCCATCGGCTTCGTACAAAGAGCCCGGAATGAACCATACACCGTGCTTCGCGCCGATGCGGGCGAGTGCGGCTTCAGTCGGACCCGGCATGGGTTCAGCGTCGGCGTGAACCTGTGTGCCCACGGCCAGTTCGGAGAGGACCACCATCTCCACCCACGGAAAGTGGAGGATCAGTCGATCGATCTTGGTCTCGATCTCATCGACTTGGTTTTCCTTGGCGCGGACGTCGATCTGCAGACCGGCCACCGCGAACGGCCTCATTCAGCCACCTCGGCCGCGGCCTCGGCAAGAATGTCGAGCCCCGACTGAAGGTCTGCGTCCGAGATCGTGAGCGGCATGAGCGTACGGATCACATACCCGCTGGCGGTCATCATTAGGAGGCCGCGATCCCGGGCCGCGGCGACGAGGCGGCCCGCTCGCTCAGGGTCAGGATTCCCGTTCAGCGGATCAATAATGTCGATCGCGCACATGGCACCAAGGCCCCGGGCGTTTGCGAAGAAGTCATGACTCCGCGCCAGTTCTGCGAAACAAGCCCCAACTCGGCGCCCAATCACTTCTGCGCGCTCGACGAGCCCCTCGGCCTCCAGAATGTCGAGCACCGCGAGCGCTGCTGCCAACGCCACGGGATTGCCCCCGTAGGTGCCACCCAGCCCGCCCACCTGCGCCGCATCCATCACGTCGGCAGGGCCCGAAACCGCAGACAACGGCATGCCGCCAGCCAGTGACTTAGCCATCACCATGAGATCTGGAACGATGCCGTAGCGGTCGCAAGCGAACCAGGCGCCGCAGCGGCCGAATCCGGACTGGACCTCGTCTGCGATGAGCAGGATGCCCTGTCGGGTGCAGACCTCGCGCAGCACACGAAACGCCGCCGGGTGGATGGGCAAGAATCCGCCCTCACCGAGTACGGGCTCCACGACCAGACAGGCGATCCCGTCGGCTTCCTTTTCATAGGCAAACAGACGCGCCAGCGCCTCATTGGCCCCCTTGGCGACCGCCTCGTCCGGGGCGTCTCCGATGGTAAAGAAGGGGGCATAAGGAAGCCGGTACACCTCAGGGGCGAAGGGCCCGAAGCCACGTCGGTACGGCTCGACCTTGCCGGTCATGGTCAAGGTCAGGAGGGTCCGCCCATGGTAGCCGCGCTCGAACACGACGACGGCGTCCCGCCCGGTCGCAGCCCGCGAGATCTTCACGGCGTTCTCAACAGCCTCGGCGCCGCTGTTGAGAAAGAGCGTCTTGTTTGGACCTGGCATGGGCACGAGCGCGTTCAAGCGCTCGGCCAACTCGACGTACGGTTCGTACATCGCCACATGCCAGCAGGTATGAATCAGCTTGTCAGCTTGAGCCTTGATCGCGGCCACGACCCGCGGGTGATTGTGGCCCACGTTGAGCACGCCGATCCCACCGCAGAAATCGAGGTACGAGCGACCCTCGGTGTCCACGATGTGCGACCCCAACGCATGATCGGCAAACAGCGGTGTCGTATTGAACGGCCCACGTGGGACGGCGGCGGCGCGACGCTCCAGGAGTTCAGCCTGCTTGGTCATCGTTGTCATTTGAGATCCGCTCCTAACGGACCCACACGGTCTTGACGTTGGTGAATTCGAGAATGCCGAGGGGGGACAATTCGCGGCCAAAGCCGCTGTCCTTGATGCCCCCGAAGGGGAGACGCGGGTCGGACTTGACCATGCCGTTCACGAAGCAATTACCGGCCTCGATCGCATCGGCGGCAAGGCGCTCGCCTCGTGCGACATCCCGTGTGTAGATAGAGGCACCCAACCCGAAGTTCGTCTGGTTCGCCACACGAATGGCCTCGGCCTCGTCTCGAACAGGGACGATGGCCGCAACCGGACCGAACATTTCCTCGTCGTGCGCAGGGGTGCCCGGCATCACGTCGGTCAGGAGCGTGGGTGGGTACCACCAGCCCGCCCGTTCGGGAACGACTCCACCCAGAGCCAACAGCGCACCGGCGGCGATGGAACGCGTCACCTGGTCATGAAGGCCGTCGCGAAGATCGCGCCGCGCCATGGGCCCCATCTCGCTCATCGGGTCCATCGGGTCACCCATACGTGTGGCCGCCATGCGCTCAAGCACCATAGCCTCGAAGTCCGCGCGGACCGCGTCCACTACAATGAAGCGCTTTGCGGCGATGCAGCTTTGCCCCGCGTTGAGCAGGCGGCCCTGCACACAACTCGATACCGCGAGTTCCAGGTCTGCATCCTCCAAGACGATGGAGGGATCGCTGCCACCCAGTTCGAGCACACACGGCTTGAGCGCCCTACCCGCCCGCTCCGCGACGGCTCTACCCGCCCCTACAGAACCCGTCAGGCTCACACCGCGAACGAGCGGATCGTCGATCAGCGCCGCAGTCGTGTCTAACTCCGCGAATACGTTGACGAACAGGCCTTCCGGATAACCGGCCTCTCGGAAGAGGTCCTCCATCGCGGCCGCGCACCCAGGCACGTTGGGCGCGTGCTTCAGGAGCGCCCCGTTTCCAGCGGTCAAAGCAGGGACCGCGTAGCGGATGGCCTGCCAGAGCGGGAAGTTCCAGGGCATGATGCCGAGAACAACGCCCAGCGGTCGATACATCCAGTAGCTGCGCGTCGCGTCCGTGTCCGCCATGACGGGAGCCAGGAAGGACTCGGCATGCTCGGCATAGTAGTCGCAAACCGAAGCACATTTTTCGACTTCCGCGGCCGACTGAGCGAAGGGCTTTCCCATCTCCGAGCTCATTAGATCCGCAAGCGGTCGAGCGCGGTCCCGCAGCACGCGTGCCAAATCACTCAGGGGCGCAGTACGACTGGCGGTGGGCAAGGTCGCCCAGGTGAGGTAGGCGGTGTGGCAGCGCTGCAGCGCCGTCCGAGCCTCCTCAAGAGAGGCGGACGAATACGTGGCGATCGCCTCGCCGTTGGCGGGATTGATCGCCTGGAAAGACATCTTCATGGCCTGTGCAAAGATGAGCCACGAAGAATAGCGGCTCTGTTGTGGGGTTCAAGGTCGATGGGCCGTGCGGTCAGCGGACCGCAGCACCCCGGATGAGTACGAACTGGACAACAGAGTCGGGGCTCCTCCGCTTCTGCGGGCGCCCCGGTCAGCCCTTGGGCAATACCGCCACGAACGCGGCATCCAGAGGAAACGCGCGGTAAAGAGCACCCAGCTCGACCGCCGTCATCTCCACGCGGATCCGGTGCCGGTCCCAGTTGCGCGGGAGCATCCGCGCGAGCAAGCCGCGAAGCTGGGCCTTGATGTCACGTGGGGCCTCCTCTCCATCGGCAAGCGCGAACTCCACGCCGAGGCCGTCGGCGAAATGCACCATGAAGTGGCGGGGCGCTGGGACCCCCTCCTCAGGTGTGGGCGGAATCCACTTCTCAGCGCCCGCGAGATCGGGGGCGACCACGGAGTCCGATACGATGACCCTGAGGTTGCGATGAATCGGTGGGTCGATGCGTGCGTCGGCCCACACGCGAGTGCGCCAGTCGTCCGCACCCTCAGCGACACCCCACGTGATCGCCCTGCGGCTTCCCGCCCGCACCTCGCCGACAGGATAGACGCGAAGCTCCGCGCCACCCGCGTAGAGTGTCAACGCTCCGAGGCCCGGATCCAATACAAAGAAGTTGCGGTCGGCGCGGGCGAGTTGGGTCGCCGCTCGCAGAGCGTCCGCTCGGGCCTCGAGCGTCGGCCCAGAGTGATCGGGATCTTCTGGCGCGCCGGAACCGAGCAACCCGAGAATCGAGATAAGCGCGGTGCCGACGAGCGCCGCGAAGAGCCATTTCCGCCGCAGTACACGAATCAAAATATGAGCACCTGCGTGCCTGAAGATACCGCCCTAGCTATCGCGCGCAGATCGTCACGGCCCACGCGGATGCACCCGTGCGTGATGCTGCGACCGAGGAGTCGTTCATACAGGGTTCCGTGGATCATGTACCCGTCCCCGAGGTCCAGGGCCCACTCCCCGAGCGACCCCTCCTCCCGCCGCTCACTGAGCCGCTTGGGGGGATCCTGCCCTTCTTCGAGGAACGCCCAATCTGGCTTGGTCCAGACGGGGTCCCGCCGCATCGAGCGGATCTTGTGGACGCCCGCCGGCGTCTCGAAGGTCCAGCTTCGCTGTTCTCCTCCCGACTCCTTCAGGATGGTGCCGGACCCGGTCGAGACCACGGCCTCCCTCAGGATCAACCCGTCCCGCCGCAGCCAGAGTCGGTTGTTGGCTCGATCGATCACGATGTAGGTTCGGCGCGGCCTCATCCGACCCATCACCGTTTCAAGGCTGTCTACCACAGAGGCCGCAGAGCCGCTGACAGGAGGAGCCGCGGCGCCAATGCCGACCCGCAGGTGTTCTGGACCGGGCACAACCTCAAGGGAAAAGCCGAACAAGACGGCCAGCGCGACGCCCGCGAAGAGCTTCCAGAGCACGCCCACACCGACCATCAAGCCAAGCCATCGCAGCGCCCGCTGGGCGCCCCCGCCACCGTCCATGAAGTCAACTCGCGGCAAAGACGCTAGAGACGAACTCATCGGGCTGCCCCGAGGCGATCGGACATTTGGGAAAAGGTACCAGCACCGGTGAGGCTCCCCACAATCGTCACCGGGGTCCCGACGGGCGCCCGTCGGATCAACTCCTCGACCTCCAGGTTTGTCACCGCGATGCAGCCGTCGGTCCAGTCCCGACCCTGCCCCCCCTGCCCGTGGATTTCGATCAGACTCCCTGCCCCTGCACCGCGAGCCACGGCACCCGTGCGCTTCAACTCCTCGAGTGCGCGGCGGTCGGCGGCGTTGGGGTAATCGATCAGGAGCGCCGCGTGGTAGCGCGAACGCCCCACGCTCTTGGCCTGCGTCACGAAGTACCTGCCCTCGGGCGTAGCCCCATCACCGTGTTGACGCTTGTCTCCGATGTTATTCCATCCGAGCTCCGCTTGGTACCGCTTCGCGACCCGGCCCCTCTCATAGAGGACGACCGTGTGCGCGTCTTTGTCGATGATGATCGCGGGCTTTCCCGTTCGGGAGGACCACGCGATGGTCTCGTCAGCCCATCCCTCCCACGCCTCAATCCGGCCTGCGTCCTTGAATCGCCCAGTGACGGCGGCCAGCGCGGCCGCGACCGCGCGGGCGTCGTCCGTTGCGCGATCAGCCCGTTCGACGGCCGCGTCGAACATGCCGGATCCGAGGAGCGCGAAGGCGTCCGCGGATAACTGACGCGCACGCAGCAAGCGGATCCGAGAGCCCGCCTCGATCCAAACGGTCTCGTCTACGGCATCCATCGCATTCAGGAGCGAACTCAGGGACGTAAGGCGAAATTCAGCCAGCGTGCGAGCTCGGATGTTCGCACTCGACGCCACAGCCTTCGCAGCATCGGAGTGAACACGCGCCGCTTCGAACGCCTCAATGGCGCGGGCGTCCCCTCTCAGGAACGCCGGTCGAAGCTCCTGCCGTCGTCGGAGAAGTAGGCCCAATGCGTATGCGTCCTCCGCCAGGGCGAGGGTGAGGGGAGCCCGCTCCGCGGCTCCGGCGGACTTTGCTGACCGCAGGCTCTCTGCCGTGTTCTCCGCGTGGGCCTGGATATCGCCATCACCCCTCCCAGCCCCACCAGCGGTTGAGGCCGCGAGGGTGGCGACCACAAGGAGGGCAGCAAGTCCACCTAATCTTCTGAGAACGGGGCGAGTCATGAGTCTCTTCATAAGCGATGGGCGGGCGTCGGCCAACGGCCAACGCCCGCCCCTGGTCACTTCTTCTGGCTAACGCGTGTTTCAGCGAACCCGCATGGCAAGGGCCTGTTGAACCGCCGCCTTGACGTTCGCGACAGTCTCGCGGGTCGCGGTCACGCCCGTCTTGGCCTCAAGAAACTTCTCCGAGGCCATAGAAGTCTCCGCCCCCAAGAGGCCAGCCTCGGCCGCCTCAAGGTCGATCCGCATCGCGGCCAGGTCGGCGTGGGAGCCCTTACCCACTGGGGCGGTATCAAGCATCGTGAGAACCTCGGTGAGCATCACTTTGGTTTCCTCGATCATCAGCGTGGCCTCGGTCCGCGCGGCCTGACGGCCATCGGCAGCGGCCTGCGCGGCGCGCTCGCCAGCCTGCTGATAGGCAACCGCGAGTTCCTCTGCCCGATCATACGACCGGCGGATGGCCATCCGCTCATCTTGGGCCGCGACCTCAGCTTCCATCGCGGCACGAGCCTCGGTGACGGCGTGCATGGCGTCGGGAGCATACTCCACGGCGCCGGCGGCCGACGCAGCATCCTCGGCCTGGGTCGCCATACCGATCGCCTCGGCGGGTGCCTTGGCGCAAGCTGCGATGGTGGTCACGAAGGCGAGGGCGCCAACCTGGAGGATCCTATTGCTACTCATTGTGTGTTTAGCCTGGTCTGTCATCCCGGCCGCTTAACGGGGCTCGTCCGGGCTTGGGTCACCCGCGAGCCGCGGGGCTGAGTGCTCCGGCGGAATGCCGACGAGTCTCAGGGGTCCTCAGTGCAACCGCCATGCCAGACGGCGCCCTCAGGAGTCCAGATCGTACAACGCGTTGGCGTTAGGTCAGTTACGTCAACACGTGGGAGTGCGCACCACTCCCGTCAGCGCGCTCCGCCAAACAAAATCAGAATCCTACCTACCGATTTCGCTTGGCTTATCGGAAGCCTTCCTTCCGAATGCCAAGACCCTTCAGTCTCGTGTGGAGCGCACGCGGGGTCACGCCGGCGAGCGCAGCGGCCTGCCCGACCCGACCGCGCGTGCGGGTGAGCAGGGCCGACAGGTATTGGTGTTCGAAGGCCTCGACGGCCCGCCGGCGGGCCTCGCCCAGCGGCAGGTCAATCCACTCCGCGGGACAGGAGTCGGCGCCCCCCTGCCCGCGACCGCCCCCCCCTCGACGGCCACCGTCCTGAATTCGTGAGTTGCCGATGGAGGGGGGCAGGTCGGTCACGTCCACGTCGGCCCCGGCAGCGAGCAGCACGGTACGTTCGAGCACGTTAATCAGCTCACGGACGTTGCCTGGCCAAGCATAGGCGCAGAGCGCTTCCATTGCCGGGGCCGTGATTCCACCCACCGGTTTGGAGAGCGTCCGTCGGATCCTCGCGAGATGATACTTCGCTAACTCGGGGATATCTGCGACGCGATCACGAAGCGGTGGGATGGTGAGCGTTACGACTGCCAGCCGGTAGTACAGGTCGGGCCGGAATCGGTGGGCCGCGACTTCGGCCTCCAAGTCCCGATTGGTCGCTGCGAGGATCCGGACGTTCACCCGATCCGAATGTTCGCTTCCGAGACGTTGGATGCGACGGTCATCCAGAACCCTGAGGAGCTTCACCTGGACGTGTGACGGCAGCTCGCCGATTTCATCGAGGAACAGAGTGCCATTGTGGGCCATCTCGAAGTGACCCCGGCGCGCCCTCACCGCACCCGTGAAAGCGCCTTGGTCGTGGCCGAACAGTTCGCTCTCCAAGAGCCCCTCGGGGATCGCGCCACAGTTGACTGGCACGAACGGATGGTTCGCGCGAGCGCTTCCGGCGTGGATAGTCCGTGCCATCCGCTCTTTTCCCACGCCGGTCTCCCCGAGGATGAGCACTGAACTCTCGGACTCAGCGACTTGCTTGGCGACCGAGACCACCTCGGCCATCGGCGCGCTTCGCGCCACGAGATCGCCAAACCCGCGCCACCGGTCCTCGGTACGCGCTGTCAATCGAGCTGATGTAGTCTGCGACAGTCGTTGAATCAGGGTACGGAGCGTTCCTCGTAGCTCGCGGTCCTTCAGCCTGGTATTCAGGACTGCGAGGCTCCCGAGCGCCAGCAACGCGGCCCTGTACCGGGGGTCTTCCTTCTGAGTGAGGATGATCAGGTCCGGGGCCTCCGGGAGTTCCCGAATCGTGGAAATCCAGTCCTCCGTGGAGCCCACACCCAACGCCTCATCCAGGAGCAGCAAGTCGATCTCCTCCCGCTGGAGGATCCTCCAGACATCGTCTCGGCTCCGTGCCCGTGTCAGGGTCACATCCCTGGAATCGAGCAACGTCTCGATTCGCTCACCAAGTTTGGACGCGGTGGACGCCAGGAGTGTACGAACGAGCACTGCAGTCTCCCTTCAGGAACGGAAGTCAGCCATTAATCGGAAGTAAATATTCCGATTCGGACGCTGGACGCCAAGATGCTGGTACATCAAGGGCGTCCCAGCCCCTCTCCGCACGGGGCGCGCTCCTGGCTCCTATGATCGCCAGCGGGAGTCAGGTCAGGGACTGACGGAGAGCTCCGTGGCCGCAGCTCCGGACGATTACCTGACCCAGTGAAAGCGCCCCAGAAGCCGTGAGCCGGCTCGATCGAGATCCCTAGCCTCCTCGCCACGTGGGGGTTTGCAGACTTGCCCCAACGTGGCTCCCCACCCCAGCATGACCTCAACCACATCACCGTTGGAGGACCCATGCACACCTTCCCCGCCCACACTCCGGCACTTCTGGTCAGGCGCCAACCACCACGGGTGGGCAGCACATGAGCATGAACCTCAAGACCGTGATTGGGCCTGCCGCTCTGCTACTCGTCATCTTCCTGACGTTTTGGCTCCGCGGGAACACAGCGCGTGCACCGGAGCCGGTGGCGTTCGCGAGCGTACAGCCCGAGGTGTTCGGGCTCGGCGGAACGCTCACAGATGCGTGGGCCGACTTCGACGGAGACGGCGACCCTGATCGCTTCGTCGGCTTCAACGGAGAGCCATCTCGGCTTTACAAGAACAACGGTGTCGCAGGCTTCGAAGACGTGGCGGGTGCTGTCGGCCTGACCGTCACGCGCGCGGTTCGCACCTCCGCCTGGGGGGACTTCGACTCGGACGGTGACGCAGACCTTCTCCTGGGGTACGCCGGCGATGCCCCGGTTACGGCGCTCTACCGCAACGATGGTGGCGATGGATTTGTGAACGTTGCTGGTGAGGTCGGACTGGAACTCGCCGAAGGAACCACTCGCCAGGCATCCTGGATCGACTACGACGGGGACGGCGACCTCGACCTGTTCGTCGCCATGAGGGATCGCGCGAATCAGCTCTTCCGCAACGACGGCTCTACCGGCCTCTCCACTTTTAGCGACGTCACTGCTGCTTCGGGAATCGGTGATACGCGCCGCACGGTCGGTGCTGTTTGGGCCGACTTCGACCAGGACGGCGACCTCGACGTGATCGTCTCGAACATGGACGGCGACGCGAACGGACTGTTCATGCAAGACGCCGGTTTCTTCATTGATGTGGCAGCCGGCACCCCCGTCGCAGGCGGGGGTCGAGGCCTAGGTGACGAGGCGCTCGGGACGGTACGGCCCTGCGCGGTCGACTTCGACTCGGACGGCTGGCTGGATCTGTTCTTTGCCAACTACGGCCCCAACGAGCTGCTGCGCTATGACGGGGCAGGCGTGTGGGAGCCCCGCGGCGAGGCCCTCGGTCTCGCGGTCGACGCACGCTTCGACAGTTGCATCTGGGGGGACTTCGACCACGACGGCACCGAGGACCTTTTCGTGAACGGCACCGTGACCGGGGGCGTGCAGTACCCGGACCACCTCTTCCGACGGGAGAACAGCGAGCTGTTCATCGATGTACTCCCGTCGTCGGTCGCGGACCTCGCGCTAGATCACGGAGCGACATGGGTGGACTATGACCTGGACGGCGACCTAGACATGTCCGTCACTGGTGCGTCCGACGACGGCGCGCATGCGCTACTACAGAACCTCCTGCGCCCGGAGTTTGCTGGCCATTCGCTTCAGGTACGCGTCTTGGATCAAGACGGCGCCGCTACCCGCACCGGAGCCGAAGTGCGCGTGTACGCCGCGGGGACCGACGAGCTACTCGGTCTGCGCTTGGTCGATACCGGGTCAGGATACGACTCTCAATCAGACCTGCCGGTGCACTTCGGTCTGCCCGGGGCTCAGCCCGTGGACGTGGTCGTTACCGTGATTGGCGCGGGCCGACATTCGACTACGATCTATCGCGTGGACCCGGCTGAGTGGCGCGGACGGTCTCTATTGGTGAGAACGTCGGTCGTGCACTAACGCCGGGAAGGCGAGAGCAGAGCTTGTGTTCGCCGGCCGCTCGTCGCAGCATCGGGATTCGTTGCTGCCCGCAATTACAGAGAGCCTGAGGAAAACCTGTGTGGATTCGCCTCATTCTTCGCTTCCTTCTTGTCGCCGAGCCGAGGATATTTTCATGAAGACGCGAGCACTCTTGACGGTCGGATTATTCGTGGTCCTGTCAGTCGCAAGCTGCGGGGGCGGTGGTGCCGGCAACACGAGTAACGGCGCCCCTAGAACTTCGATGCGAGCGCCCATCACCCTCGAAGACCTACCTCCTGGTCGATTCTCGGACGTCATCGACGCAGTCCAGAAGCTCCGGCCCGGTTGGATGACACGGGTGAACGGCATCTTCGTTGAGGGGCATGAGGTAAAGCCCGATGATCTTCGCATGGAAGCGGTCGACGCGATTCAGGAGATCAAGCTACTCCGGTGCGAGCAGGCCATGGTCAAGTACCCCGTGAACTGCGTGTCCCAGACGTATCTGGAAATCATCAGGAAGCGGCGAGCACCGTAACGAACAGCTTCAACCAGAAGATCTCACTGAGAACTTTCAATCGACTGACGATGGGGCCGCAGGCCCCGTCGCCCGATCGCATGGATATTGCGAGGAAACGACCGATCACTCCGGCCGGTTGATTCCTGACCCCGCCCAGATAACCGTCTTGGGCGAGCGCAAATAGCGACTCCTCAGATGGCCAACGCACGAGCGAAGCGTGCGCATCCTCAATGAACTGCTCGTACGATGCGTCTGGACCAAACACCATCCGGTTCAAGTTCAGGCACGGAGTCAGGGTGGTGGTCAGGACGAAGGACTCCCAACGAAGTCCACGCAGACCCTTGGCGTTGGTCACCGTACCCGGCATGGAGCGCACGAAGGCCTCTACCCCGCCAGGCGCGCGCGTCGGGATACGATCTGCCGCGAGGGTGGCGACGGCGTCGAGCTCCTCGATCCGTGCCGCATCAGCATCCTTCCCCGTGGCCTCGTAGAACGCCTTGAGCGCGACACCCCCGGTACGCGCAATCGTGTGCCCAATAAGGTTTTCGATCAGCATGGGCGCTTCATCGCCCAGCAGTATGCCCACGGAAATGACCTCCCGGGTCATCTCTTCGGCCCGGGCTTCCCTACCCTGGGACAGCTCATAAGCAGCCGCGCCGATGTGCGCGTAGGCAGACGTTCGCAGGCCCCCGAAACGAGGAATCGGCACGTCGACCATCGTGACTCCCGCTGGGAACGGATTCGGCCACCGACCCACCGCGACGTCGATCACGGCTGCCCGAGACAGTCCCGCGAAATCAGGCCTCGCTTCGTGTGCGGCGATCTTGGCCAGATAGTCCAGGACTTCTTGGGATGGATGGTCGAGCACGGTGTCGAAAATCATCTCACCCCGACGTAGATCAAGATCTGGAGCAGAATACCCGCGTCCTGCGGCGTCACGGACTCGTCAAAAGCCACCCGATAGGGTCTGAAGGCCTCGACGCGGGCAGCCCTCGTCTGCGCCTGCGAAAAATTCGGAATGCCCACCATAGCAATCACCGGCCCGACACTCGACGCAGGGAGAAGCGTCAGAATCGGCACGGCAACGACGACCGCGATCGCGCCGACGAGTACTGAGAGGTGACGAACCAAGGGCGGCGAGCCGGCATGACTCAGGCGCGTGTGAGCCTCCCCGTCGAACACAGATAAATCAGCGTGCCACAACGCGATTTTGTCCGCAACGAGATCCTACGTCCACGGCCCTTGATGCCACTCCTTTCGAGCCCGCCTCACCCGACTGTCCTCGGTCGCGCCAGCGGCGCCACCAAGGAGAAAAAGCAAGACTGACGGCAAGATGGTGAACATCCATAACGCTCGATGATCCATCATCCCGCGGGAGCTCATGAGTAGGCCAACGGAGAGCGCCACCGGCAACCACAGGCCCGCAGCCGCATGCAAAGAAACCGACACGACCCTCAGGCGACGACCTGGCGTTCCCGCAGATCGATCATGCCGAAGTGCCTGCCACCCGGGAGCAGGAAACCCATGTCCCGGCGCAGGTCGGCAAGTACGAACGAAACAGTGCGAAGGTCATACCCTGGGTCGAGGGCTCGAGACGCACGACTGAAAATCCTCCCGGTCGTGGTCGGCGCGTCCAGGGCGAACCCCAGCCCGACCGTCGCTAGGACCAAAGTAATCCACCACGCATCGGCAAATGGGCCAAGGCCGGCAAATTCGGGCTCGCGCGCAACCACGAACAGAAGCGGGAGCACGAGCAGGGCTCCGGACAGCCCACCGCGGGATGCGACCCGCCAAAGGTCGCCCTGCATGCGTTCCAGCCCGGTGGAGGCCAACGCAAAAAGGCGGGCGCAGCGGGCCCGTCAGCCGACGCTTCGGAGTGCGATTCTATCATCGTCTACCAGCTCTCCACCTTGCCCTGCGCCGTGAAGAACAGAACACGCTCCTTCACGGGATCTCCCGTCAGGCGGGACCAGGCGTCTGCGTAGAGCTCCACCTGACGGCGATAGCTGTCCCGCCGGCCGGGAAACTCCGGGTCGGTGCCAACGTCGGTCTTGTAGTCGACCACGACCCATCCGCCCTTTTCGCGGAACACCAAATCGATCACGCCCTCAAGCACCTCATGGCCGTCATCAGCACTGATCGGGACCTCGACCGTCTCTTCGGCCACCTCTGCCCCTCGTGCGAACAGATCGAGTTGCTTCTTGGCCGTCTCAGGCACATCACCCGTAGGCGGCGCTGGCAAAGCCACGCGCGCCTCATGCGTGACAGCAAACGGCACCTCAGCCAGGACTCGGTCGGACTGGTGCGCGCGGGCCCACAGCTCCGACGCGAGCACGGTCTCTACGATGTGTACGAGTTCGTTCAACTCCACGGGATCTCCGTGGTCGTCCAATGGGCGCTCGTACTCGGCCAAGAGGTCTCGACACGTGCCAAGCAGGGTCTCGCGGGACACGCCTTCTGCCGCGACCGCCAGGGCACCGTGCACCACGCTTCCCCATGAATAACCCCGGAACGTTTCAGCCTTGGCATCGAACGGAGCCACCGCGTCCGTAACCACCGCTTCCGCCTTCTTGGCCAACTCCGTGACAGACCGGTACCGAAACGACGGCCTGGCCAACGCCGCGAGAGATGCGCTCGCAGCCTCCACAGCCGCCTGGGCGGCCTCGACGGTCAGCGCAACCGACTCCGGGGGTGCGGCCTCGCGGGGGTGCAACTTCAACTCCTCCCCCCGCTGGTCGAGCCAGGGGTCCAACGCCTTCCAGGGCGAGCGGTCGGGCCCGCCCGGCCAGCGAGTCACCAGCAATTCCTTCTTCGCACGCGTCACCGCGACATACAGGAGCCGCGCCTCCTCCGCCGACTCGAATCGGCGCTCGATGGCGTCTTTCTCCTCCCAACCTCGGGGAAGCGCCAACACTTTGTCGCCGCCAAAACCCAGCCGAGACTCCACCACCTTCAGGAATCCGGTGGCAGTTCCGTCTTCACCACGGCTCATGTGTGTGGACGGCGCTCGCGGGCCGAAGCCCGTGGGGTCCGCAAGAATGACGACCTCGGCTTCGAGACCTTTTGCCTGGTGCAGATTCATCAGGCGCACGGCATCCGGGCGTCCGGGCTCAAGAGGTGCTTCCGCTTCCGACAGATCGAGTGCGGACCGTAGCGCCTCCAGCGCCCCCGGCAGCGAGGCGTCGCCGGTAAGGGCAGCCGCCCGCACGGCATCCAACGCGTACACAAGCGCGCCCGCACGGAGCGCGCCCAGCTCGCCTGCCGCCGCGTAAGGGAGTAGCCCGAGTTCGCTGGTAATGCGCGACACAAACACGTCTGCGGGCTCGGTGCTCGCGAGCGCCCACCAATCACCCAAGACCTTGAGCGCCTCGTCCACATCTGGGTGCCCGCCGCCCTTCGGACGAATCACCTCGAAGGCACCTCCACCCAGCCGATGCTGCACAAGCCGCTCATAGTCGAGGCCGAAGAAGATCCCGACGAGCACGGCCAAGACCTTCACAGGGTTGGTCGGGTCGATCATGCACTCGAGGAGCGCCTGTAGCTCTTGCAGTTCGTTCTCTACGCCGACGCCTGCTCCCGTAACTTGAAGCGGAAGGCCGTGTGCCTCGAGCGCCCTCGCGTAGGAAGCGATGTTGGCGCGCACACGCGTCAGGATGAGGAAGTCGCCTGGGGTCCGCTCACCGGCAGCCACCCGATCCGAGATCCAGGTTGCGATTCTCGCCGCATCATCTTCTGCCGCGGCCTCACGCGTCCCGCCCTCGGGCGCGATCGCGTGCCAGAAAACGCCATCGTGTTCTTCTGCTTGCGCCGGCAGCGTATTCAGCGGCTCGAAGGCCGCCTGTTCCGGGGTGGCTTCGGGAGGAAAGAAGCCTGCGCCAAGAAAAATCTCGTTGACGAGGTTCCCAATCGGGGGTCGAGAACGGAAGTTGGTCGTGAGCCGGAGCACGTCGCCAAAGTCATGAAAACGATCCTTCACGAAGCCATACAGCTGGATGTCTGCCCGGCGAAAGCGGTAGATGCTCTGTTTCGGATCCCCCACCACGAACAGGGCGCCGGGACGTGGAACTGCGGTTCGCCAGTCGGCCTTAGGTGCCACGGCCTCGTCGGGAGCGGTCTGAGGGGCCTCCGCGCCGTCGCTCCCCGAGGAGAGCAGAAGCATGATCTCCGCCTGAAGCGGATCTGTATCCTGGAACTCATCGACCAGAATGCGGCGGTAGCGCTGCCCAAGCTGGAGGCGCACCCGGGGGTTCGAGCGTAGGAGTTCCGCGGTGAGCACCAGCAGGTCCTGGAAATCCAACCGTCCGGTTCGTTTGCGGTATGCCGCGAAGTCTCGGGCGGCATGCAAGGCGAGGCGGATGGCAAGCGCATACCGATGGGCATACCAGCGATCCACCAAGGCGTGGGCCGTGGTGGCGCCGACCCCGAAACCGTCGACACGATCACACAGCCCCTTCGCCAACGAAGCATCCTTCCATCGATTCTGGGTGATGCTGTGTCCACGCGGACCGGGCTTGCACAGCGCCGCCAAAGCTTCAAAGAACTCTGGTAGATCCTTCCAGCCGGTCACATCACGAGTGAAATGAAGCGTGCGCAGCTTTTTTTGAAGAGAGTCCCAGCCGCGCTGGGGTTCGTGGGCAGGCATGAGCTCCCACCCCCGGTCCACGAGTTCCTCGAGTTCTGTCTTCACTTCTGTGAGTTCAGAGGCCCGCGGCCGCTCGGCCTCCTCAGTCGGAAATTCCACGTCCGGATTTTCGACCAGTTCGTTGAAGAGCCCCCAGAGCCGTGACGGCTGGAGACCCGCATCCGACAGCTCCTCGAGGATCGGCGCCGAGTCGCGCACTAGGCGTTCGAGGTAGGCTTCCCAGAAGTGTCGCCGCACGCGGGCACGTTCCTCGACCGGCAACTCTTCGAACGCTGGATCCAGCCCCACCTCTAGCGGGCGCTCACGAAGCAGACGCGCGCAAAAAGCGTGAATGGTGCCCACGAAGATCCGATCGATGTCGTCCAGAGCAGCACCGAGGCGCTCTCGCTCCAATCCATCCGCACCGGCCGCGGGCTCGTCTCGAATGCGTTCCTCGAGTCGAATTTGAAACCGCTCCCGTAGCTCCCCAGCGGCCTTACGGGTGAAGGTGACCGCGGCGATCTCATCTACGGTCGCTGTCCCCGTGCCGACCAGCGCCACCATGCGCGCTACGAGTTCCGTGGTCTTGCCGGAGCCCGCTCCAGCCTCGACGAGGAGATTCGTCTCTAGATCGCCGGTAATGCGTGCGCGGCCTGGGGCGTCCTGGAAGGGGAGCGTGATCACTCCGGAGTCGGTCATCGCGCCAATGTGAGGGCCAGAGGTGGAAGTGGGAAGGCCGATCGCACGGGACGCTGCAATGCGCCCAGCGACTTCTTAATTCCCTTCCGCCAAGTCCAGCAACGCCCTTACTCGATCTGCCGGGACACCAAGGTTCGAACCGCCAAACTCAGTTAGAATCGCGGTGTTCACGGCCACGACTCGCCCGCTCACATCGAGTACCGGCCCTCCGCTTCCGCCGCTCGTAGTCTCGGCATCGTAGACGACCCGTGCGCGCGTCACCTGACCCACAATGCCCCGAGTCGCGAGCGGCTGCATGAACCCTGCCAGCGAGATACGCGCTGCTTGTGCAAACAAGTCGTCGCCGCCCTCGGTGCGGAGCCCTGCCACGAAGTCCTCGTCACTCCGAGCCAGCAGAGCACGTAGTCCCAGCGGGTACCCCATGACGATGATCGCGTCGCCGGCGGCCGGAGACGTGTCCGCGAGAGGCACGAACGGGAGCCGCCCTGACATCCCTACAGCCTTAAGCACCGCTAGGTCCGCGTCTTCAGCCGCGACCATCAACTCAAGTTCGAAGGGGGCGTCGATCCCCGGCAAGTATCCCACGAATCGAGTCCACTCTGCGACAAACCCAGACCCGAGGATGCCCGATGCAGCGTCATTGAACTCCCACGGAATCGCGACGTGGCGATTCGTGACCACGAGGCCCTCTGCACTCGCCACGAATCCTGTACCGGTCACAAAGATCTCAAGAAGCGGACCATCCCCCTCCAAGCTGAGGGCGGGCAATCCGAAGGCATTGGCTAGGGGATCTCCATCGCGACCCAACATCATGCGGAGTGGCCGGCCTGTTCCGGGTCCTAAGAACTGGAATGATCCCTGTAAGAACAGCGTGGCGTGGGCAGCGGCAGCCACCACACGAGCGCTGACATTGGAAAGGGCCTCGAGCGAGTCAACCCGATCGCGGGTGGCCCTGATTTCCTGAGCCACCTCAGCGAGATCCTCTGAGCTGAGCCCTTGGTCCTGCGCCGTTGCCACTAAGGTCGACAGGCCCTCAACGCGCAAGATCTCATCAGCGAGACGGTCCTGTAGGCGCGCGCTCCGCGTCGCGAGAATGACCGTGGCAGCTGTCAGGCTGAGCAGCGCCAGGATCATCAGGCTCCGGAACATACGGGACGTATTCGTGACAAGTTCGCGAGGCATTCCCGCGGCGAAGGCTGACGCCTTACGCACCATCCCTTCTTCGGCGCGCGTGCACTCCAAGCAGTCAGCGAATACTTCCGGGATGGATTTGTAGGGTTCGTTGTTAGCATCAGACACGCGGAACAGTAATAATGCGCCATCCCGGCCGATCTCCAAGACGTCGCCAGACGCGAGCACTAGGTGCTCTACCGATTCCCCGTTCACCCACACTTCTGCGCCCGACGATGTCGTTATCTCGTACGTATCACCACGACGCGTGAGCGTCGCGTGATGCGGGAGCGGCAACGGTTCCGTGTCCAGCGGAATGTTGATCTCACAAGCCGGATCCGTACCAATGCATAGTCGCTCGCCCCCAAGCCTCAGGGTCGTGCCCCTCCGACTTCCGGAGAGAAACACGATCACCGGAGTCACCGTGTCCGTGGCAGACGCATGCGCGTTGTGGTATGGATGCCTGATGTCATCTACTCGGCCTCAACATTCAGGTCGTAGCGCATGATGCGTCCATGGGGGCCATCCCGGTCGCGCTCGAGCGCGAATACGGCGCCATTCGGTCCTGCGGAGGCATCCAGATGTACACGAATTCTCGCGTGATCCTCCGTGGAAAGCGAACACGCAAATGCCTCCAGATTGCGCTCCATCTGTCCGAGTCGCGTCGCACCTACAATCGCCGCGGCAACAGCCGGCTGATCCAGCACGAAACGCAGCGCAACCGCACCGATGTTGGCTCCGTGGCCATCAGCGATATCCCTGAGTTCGGCCAGCAGCGCCTGATAAGGATCCCAGCCACCGAACTCATCGATAATGAGTCGGTACTTCACCTGCGACCGATTCGCGGCTTCCACTGGGTCTTGAGCCCCGAGCCAAGCGTCCGTGAGAAAGCCGCCGGCAAGCGTCCCGAAACAAAGCAGCCCAATCGCCCGTTCCTGCGCGAACGCAGAGAGGCCGTGTTCTGCACGACGATCCAGCACGGAGTATTGCACTTGGTCCGCCACTGGCGCCACGTCCGCCTCGTGAATCAGTCGAATGCGATCGACGTCCAGGTTCGTGACCGCAACGTGACGAATTTTGCCAGCATCGCGTAGGTCCGCGAGGCATCGCGCGGCGGCCTCCATTCCCGGCACCTCATCGCGCCACCAGTAGAACTGCACCAGATCGAGCCGCTCCACACCCAATCGAGTCAGCGATCGGTCAATGATCCTTTCGACGTATGCGCGATCGACTCGTTCAAGCGCCGCGTAGTCGGGGACAAATTTGGTGTGGATCTGGATCGGCACAGCCACAGAGGTGCTCCGCCAGCGTCGCAGGAAACGACCGTAGAGTTCCTCGACCCCCGTGTAGATGTCCGCACAATCGAAGGTCGTGACGCCCAGCTCCGCGGAGGCCTCCAAAACGTCGATGGACGAGGCCAACTCGTCTTGCGAGAGTCTATGTCCGGCCGAGAATTGCCATCCACCGTGGATCACGCGGGAGATCGAATATCCCGGAGCGAGATCGCGCCTTTCGATCATCGTAGCGGCTGTCCCGCAGACGCGTCGGCGCCGACCCTCAGCCCACAAGTGGGCAGCCTGTAAGTCCACAGCCCGCGAGCCATCAGCCCGTCTCTCTCCCCTGCGCGGCCGCGGGCAGCGGCACCCGGGTCACCTCTCCGTGGCGGAAGGTCGACTGACCCACGCGGGTGATTTTGAATCGACCTCCGCAGAGCGGATCCGGGCACGCCACCTCCATGTCAGTGGTCATCCAATCATTCGGATGCGTCTCCCTCTGCTTCGCGGGCAACAGGGGGAGTAGCGCAGCCAGCGAATAGAGAGGGAATGTCTGACCGTCAGGCAAACTCAGATTCTCTCCTGACAACTCGAAGTAGTCACCAACCTGGTGGTTGCACACCATCGGTTGATCTCCTTGGGTCACCTCTACTCTGAGGTCGTACAACGTGAAGTCGTCGTGTGCGGACACCGGCCGTTTCCTTTCTGGCGTGAGCTCAGGAACGTAGGATTCTACCGGCCCCGGCACGACCCTCTCTCAGTGAGCACCGTGGAATACCCAGTCCCCACCAAGCAGAACCTGTCTTTTTATGGCGGAACCGTCGGCGCGCTGGCACCATTCGCGGCCTTCCTTGTCGGCGTGTCCTGGCTAGGCCTGACCGGCGCCCCAGACGAGACGGGCCTGTGGCCTATCGTCCTGATCGGTATCACCGTCGGACTATTTCTTGCCAAAGACCGGTCCGTCTATGCCGATGCCGTGATCGACGGAATGAGCCGCCGCATTGTCATGATCATGGTGCTGGCCTGGATCCTTGCGGGCGTCCTCGGGATCCTGCTCCGCGAGAGCGGCCTGGTGGATGCCCTGGTATGGTCGACCCAAGCGATGGGTGTCTCCGGCGGCGGATATGTCGCGGCCGCGTTTCTGGTCTGCATGGTTTTTTCCACGGCGACCGGGACCAGCCTCGGCACGCTGCTCGTTTGTGGTCCGCTCCTCTACCCGGCAGGAGCGGCGCTCTCCGCCGAGCCAGCGTTCCTCATGGGCGCGATCATCGCCGGCGCCACGTTCGGCGACAACATCTCGCCCATCTCAGATACCACCATCGCCTCGGCCACCACTCAGGGTGCTGACCTCGGCGGTGTGGTCCGATCACGCATGAGATACGCGCTTCCGGCGGCTGTCCTGGCGCTGGTCAGCTTCGCCCTGTTCGGGGGTTCATCGGGTACCCAGGACGCAGCCCTGGACTTCCCGCAGGACAAACTGAGCCTGGTCCTTCTCGTGGTCCCGGCACTGGTCGTGACCCTTCTCATGCGCGGCAAGCACCTGGTCGAGGGCCTCCTTTTCGGGATCGTGGCCACAGTCGTACTCGGCCTTCTGATGGGACGCTTCGCTCTTACCGACTTGCTCGGCGTCGACCGAGAGAACTTCATCGCAACGGGCCTGCTGTTGGATGGCATGAGACGCGCTGTGGGTGTGTCGGTCTTCACCCTGCTCCTGATGGGGTTGGTCGGAGGCCTGGAAGCCGGTGGCCTCATCGAACGCCTAGTCACCTGGATCCGCCTGCGTGCGACCAACGAGGCAAAGGCCGAGTGGTGGATCTTCACGGCGATTTCAGGCGCGACGATACTCACCACCCACCCCGTGGTGGCCCTCGTCACCGTCGGCGAACTCGCTAACGATGTGGGCAGCTCAGCCGGGATCGACGCCTACCGCCGCGCCAATATCCTTGATGTTGTCTCGTGTACCTACCCATTCCTGCTTCCGTTCTTCATTCCGACTGTGCTCGCGGCGTCGCTGACGGCTGGAGTCGACGGAATGCCGCACCTCACGCCCTGGGATGTCGGACTCCACAACGTCCACTCGTGGGGGTTGTTGGCGGTGATCGTGATCGCGATCGCAACAGGATGGGGGCGGGCGGGTGCGCATATCGCTCAAGCGCGGGTATAGGGCCACCTGCCTCGCTTTTTTCCCTAATCCTGAGCCATCGCGACCCCGCGCTATCCCCGCCCTCTTGCCAAGGGCCACTCGGGTCATGAGCTCGCCCTCGCGCCGCACGAGGCGCGTCAGGGTGAGGTTCGCCAGATTGGCACAGGCCAGGAGGAGGACCGCCGCCACCGTGCCCATGAGCAGGGTGAAGATCGGGCGCGCGTCCCGCGTCAGCTCGTCCTGCCAGAGGTTCAAGGTGACCGAATAGCCCATGGTTTCGGCATAGGCATCCGGATATTCACGGTGGAGTTGATCGCTGATCGCGACGACCTCGGAGCGCGCCGCCTCCACTGAGGCGCCTGGCGCCAGGCGCGCGAAAACGTCCGTCATCCGATGAGTGCGCGCGTCCTTCATGCTCGCACCGACATAGTGGTCGTTAGTCGCGTAGTTCACATAGAAGTCTTGCTTCCTCGATCCCGTGTAGTGGGAGCCTCCCTCCAGCACACCCACCACGCGCGCGTTCTTGCCGTTGAGCTCCATGATCTTGCCGATCGCGTCCGGGTCTTCACCGAACACACGAGACCAATAGTGCCGGGTCAGCACGATCACGGGCTCCGCCCCGTCCAGATCGTCCTCGGGGAGTGTCGTCCGTCCGAGCGCAGCACGCATGCCAAGCACGCTGAAATAGTTGTTCGTGATCAGCCCCCGACGGCCCGATGGGGCTCCCCGCCGTCTCCGGGCACGACCGAGAAGTCCCAATCTCCGAACTCGACGAGTTCGTCAAAGGCCGAGACGCCCTCTCGGTAGTCTGCAACCTCGTGGAACGAGAAAAGCGCGTTCGCGACTCCGGCTCTTTCTCCGGGTTGCTGGAGGTAGACGATCCGGTCGGCATTGTCGAAGGGGAGCGGCTGCAGAAGGACCGCATTCACGACGCTGAAAACCGAGGAGTTCACCCCGATCGCCAAACCCAACGTCGCAATGAACGCCGCAGCGTACCCCGGCGACCGCTTCAGACTCTTCCACGCCCCAATCAACGTCCCCAACCCAACCCTTTTAAAACGGCCTGTGCTCTCATCCTGCGTCACAATACTTATAACACAAGGTATGTTGCACGAGTCTTACGTCGATACGCGAGGCGCTAGTCCATCCCCTCCGCGCGCTTCAACAAACCCAGGTGCGTCTCGGAAGCAGCGAGCCCACCCTCGCCCTCCTGCCAGCCGACCCGCCCGTCGCCGTTCGCATCGTGACCAGTCACGAGCTGCTCACCCAGGGCCGCAAGTTCGTGGATCATCGGTGCGGCGTCGGCTGCGGACGTCGCAGCCTGGATCTGCTTGGCCAGCGCGATCATTTGATCGACGCGCGTGACTGTGTTGTGGGCCGAAGTGGCGATGTGGGTTGCGTGGGTCTTCAAAGCATCCGAGGCCTGTTCCGCGGCCGCGGCGAGCTCGATGTGGCGGGCCACGCCTGCGGCGGCTGCCTTCACTCCGTAACCCTTACCAGGGCCGGCCTCTGCCTCCGCCGGATCTAGCGCGTGTAGCACATGCCCCATGTGCCGTTTGGCCATGTCGAGATTGTCCGCGCTGTTGGCGGCGAAGCCAGCGTGTTGGGCGGCGATCGCGGCCTCGGCCATCGCGGTGGGCAGTAGTCCCATTTCGTCTGGGGTGCCGCGGAACGCGTCCGCGACGTGCCCGATGTGGGCGTGACCGTTGGCTTGAGCGGAGACCGTCGTGGGGATCGCCGTGAGCGCGAACGCTACTGACAGAGCGAGAGCGGGGACGAAGAGATGACCGTGGGCGTGACGCATGATAGATCGGTTCCTGGCAGAGGCGGGAGGGAGCAGCCTTAAGATCCGCTTACGGACGGACAAACCGCAAGCGCGACATGCTCAACGCTCTAGTGTGGTGTATCAGAAGTTCCCGAGCCACCGAGAGTGCCGAGGCACCGGATCCAGGTAGGCGCGACGACGAGGAATAGCACCGCTATTGTGAGGAGGAGCAACGACGCTGGGCCGGATGCATCGGTGCTCGAATGGCCGAGACACTTCTGATACACCGCACTAGCGGTGTGGTCACTCGCTCCAGCCCGCCGGGATTCTCTACGGAGTGGCCCCGGACGATCCCCTGACGCTCGCTGCGGGGTTCGTTCTGCTCGGTGGAACGGGTCTACTTGCCAGTTGGCTCCCCGCCCTTGCGAGCACTCGGATCGATCCAATGGTGACGATGCGATCAGAATAGCGCCTCGGGTGTTACTGTCGCTGGGAAACGCACTGTGTGAGTTTCGCGTACAGGGTGACGGGTGGGGTTGAGTACAGACGAAACCGTAGGCGCAACGAATGACGACATTGCTAACAGGCTGGATCTTGTCTGGCTCGTCGCCTCGAGCCCCATGTGCTCCCATGTCGCGCCGCCATCGGCGGTCTTGTAGACCCCGTCGCCGATCGACGCATTTCCACGGATGCACGCCTCCCCCATACCCACGTACACCACGCCCGGAGAGGACTCTGCGATCGCGATCGCGCCTACGGAACCCGTCTGGAAGTACCCGTCGGAGACGTTGTTCCAGTGGATGCCCCCATCCGCCGTCTTCCACACGCCCCCGCCCGCCGTGCCTTGGTAGAAGGTAAAATCATCGATGGGGTCACCGGCGACGGCCACCACACGTCCGCCCCTCGTCGGTCCGACCGAGCGCCACTCGACGAGGTCCGTGTACGAGGTGGGCACAACCTGTGCATGCAGCGCCATAGGCTGGAGGAACATCATTACCGCAAATCCGAGAATCGTTCGACCGTGCATCAGATTCATGCTCCTCTCTCGTGGAACCGCTGCCGCGCCCCCTACGTTTACGAAAATTGGGGCCCCTGCGCACCACCCAAGGCTCAAACACAGCGGGCTGTCTTTCGGCTAGGGACCCTCCGAAACGCTCCCATCAGCCCCAACCCGCACCCGCGCACCCTGGGTGAGCTGCTCCTGCAGCGCGACCGGAAGTTCGACGATGGGCACGGACGTGTAACCGAGTTCGCATCCGACCACGACGCCCAGCGACAAGATCGCGTCCGCCCGGCCGAGCAGTATCGCGGCTGGCGCGGTCCCCTCGCGAACCAACTCAAGCATGATCGCGCTCGAGGAACTCGAGCCCACCGCTGAAGGAATCGCGAGCACAGTTCCGGTGATCGAAGCGCCGTAGTTGGGGTGCCGCGGGTCTACGATCGTTCCGGCCACCGGGTCGACGCCGCCCCAAAAGCTGATGGGGTGATCGAGCCGAAGAAGCGGCCCGACGGCCTCACCGGGAATGAGCACCCGGCCCTTCACCACGACCACACCTGCTCGTTGCGCATCACGCGACCGTGGACCGAGGACTCGACGCAGTCCTCAAGACTACCGTAGAGGACCTCGTAGCCCGTATTCGACGGTCCGTAGTGCGCGAACTTGCCCGAGTTGGTCATCAGCACACCGCCCTTCGCGGGCAGTATCGGAGTGACGACCACGCACGTGTCTGCGATGATCTCGACGCCCGCTCTGATGAGCCGCGCCGCATCGCCTCGCTGCTCAAGACTGTGCAGCGTGCCACGCGCCGTGCAGACATAAAAGGGTACGCGCAGGCGTCGATCGCCCAGTAGCTCCAGCAGTGAATCGAACTCCTGCAAGGAGAAGTGCGGGCTTCCCACGGCGATGGCATCTACCTGGTCGTCACTGGCCGCGGTCGACAAACGTGCTAGCGAGTTCCTGATCCCGGCCGCGGAGACCGCGACACGCGGCAGGTCAGCCCCACCCGTTACCGCCTCAAGCGTCGGCGCCTCGGGAGTCACCCCTACCACATGAAAGAGCGCCACAGCGCCCGTCGATGCAGCCGCTGCGCCGAGCGCCTTGAGTTGGTCTCGGGTCACCGTCTTCGGTAGCCCCACGATGGCCGCAATGTCCTGCCCAACCTGGAGCCCCAGCCAGGTACCGAGCACCGGATAAAAAACGTCGCGTTCCTTAAGCATCGGCGGCACCGCCGACGCATCGACAATCACCTGCGCCACCCGATTCTCCGCACAGTGAAGTCCGTAGAGCGGGGCGCGCCCCGTAATCGCGCAACACGCATCCAAGAAGTCACCGTAACGTTCCGTGCGAGCACCCAGCACGGAGTTTACGAAGGCGATCGCGTTCGACTCTCCCCAGGCGACCTGCTGACCGAGTCCAGGCTCATGCCCGACCTGATAGGGGGCACACGTGAACGTCGCTTCGGCGCCCATCTGCACGTACGCCTGCATCTGGCGACGGGCCATATCGGTATTGTGCGGGGTGGTGCGGATCTTCTCCGGATGCAGCAGGTCGAGCGCGCCCACGTTGAGCGTGGTAGGCACGGCGACCCGCCCTCCGCCCCGGACCAACTTCTCAGCAAACTCGACGCCACCGTCGCCATGGTGGAGGCACCCGTCGATGTGCGCGGACACCACCTCCACGAGCGACTCCGCCCCCAGAAGGTCCGCCGTGGCCACAACAATGCGCATGGCCATCGAGGTCGCGTCGCCGTGTGTGCCCGCGAGCATGTCGCGTTCGGGCTGGGTGAGGTTGAGGGGCATTGGAGGAGCCTATGCTTACGGCCCAACGCGGGCCAGAGGTACACCTCGCGCCACACGCCTTCAATGCCTAGCATGGCGGTCGCGCCCATACGCACGAAAGGCGGAGCACCACTGGACAACCTCACCCATGGCCTGGTTGGAGCCGCACTCGCCAAATCCGGCGCAGCGCGTACCACCCCGCTCGCCACCGCCACCCTGGTCATCGCGGCGAACGCGCCCGATATCGACGTGTTCAGCTACATGCGGGGCGAGTACTTCGCGCTGTCCTTTCGGCGAGGAATTACGCACAGTTGGCTGGCGCTGCTCCTGTTACCCTTCGTCGTGACCGCGGCGATGTTGACCTGGGATCGCTTGGTACGCCGACGGCGAAGTCCTGACGCCGAAGCTGTCCGAGCTTGGCCACTCCTGGCCTTGTCGACCATCGGCGTCCTCACGCATCCGGCGCTCGACTGGATGAACACCTATGGCATGCGTTGGGGCCTGCCCTTCAATGGCGCTTGGACTTACGGTGACGCCCTGTTCGTCATCGATCCGTGGATCTGGCTGGTACTGGGCGGCGCGGTCTTCTTGTCCGCGAAGCTGGACCGAAACGGCATCATCGCCTGGGCCTTTCTCGCGATGGTGGCATCGCTCGTCGTACTCGCCTTCCGTCTCGCCCTTCCGGTGAAAGCACTGTGGGTGACAGGCCTCAGCACGGTCTGCGTACTGCGGCTACGCCGCGACGATGCGAACCCCCTCGATGCAGCGCGCAGAACCACTCGCGCCCTGATCGCTGTTGGGCTGTACCTCCTCACCATGGTCTCGGTCGATCTGGCAGCGCGCCGCGACGTGCGCAGCGCGGCCATCGGCGCAGGGCTCGACGTGCGAGATCTCATGGTGGCCCCACAGCCCGCCAACCCGTTCAGGGCCGAGGTCGAGGTACTCACGAACGAGGGATACATCCCCGGAGACCACCGCTGGCTTGGCACTCCTCGAGTGCGTCTCTATCCGGAGGACTTCGTTCCGCTCGTCTCTGGCCCCGCGGGGTTGGGGGCGGCGCAACTCCAGGCCGTCGTTGCTGCCGCCCGGACTAGCCCCGAAGTGGGCCTCTATCATGTATGGTCACGCTTCCCATACGTGCGCGTAGACGAGGCAACGACCGGGTGGTCGGTTAGGTTCAGTGACGCACGTTACGATGGCCAATCGGGTGCAGGCGGCCTCAGTGGCATCACCATTACAGTCACCAATGAGGACCTCCGATGACGGCGAAGCTCTTCACTATAGATGAACGGGTGCGTTGGTCTGCGGTGGACAAGGCGGGGATCATCTTCTACGGCGCCTATGTGCGCTTCTTCGAACTCGCGGAAATGGAGTTGTTCCGCACGATCGGGATTCCCTACAGCGAGGTCTTCGATCGATTCGACATCTGGCTACCGCGGGCCCACCTAGAGTCGAGCTTCCACTATCCGTCGCGGTTGGACGACCGGCTGCGCGTGGCCGCCTACTTCACGCGCTTCGGCAACACGTCATTGAAGATCAACTTCGACATCTTACACCTTGGCTCTGGGCAGCTCGCCGTCTCCGGTCACGAGGTCCTCGTGTGCACGACACGGGACACGCTGAAACCTGTGCCGATACCGGCGGAGCTACGTGCGTTGATGGAGCCTTATCTGATGACCGTCGACGACGCCCGAGCAGAACTCGGGGTTTAGCGAGATGCAAGGGTAGGCGCAGCAGATCTCGGATACCCGGTACTAGATCCGCAACGCGGACGCCCGGGCCTTACACCCTGTGCTCAAGTCTGAGTAGCCGAAGACCAGGTTGTCTTCGTCCATAACGATGCCCTCTAGGATCCGAACGTCGGCGAGCAACTCCAGAATGATCTTGCCCGTGTCTCGGGCGAGCGTGCCCCCCAGGTCCGCCGAAGTCGGCGAACCCGATACTTGCCACGACCCGACGAGGCGAATCGACTCCGGCAGGGGGCCTCCACTACTGAATTGAGTGAAGCTCGCCTGGATTTCCGAGAGATCACATGCGTTGCGGGAGAACGTAATCGCCCAGCGACCATGGATGAGGGCCGGGTTGAACGCTGCCAGAGCGGTCGGGCTCTCGGCGTTGCACCCGAGCAGCGAGAGACAGGCCAGCGCCACTACAATTGTCTTGCTCAAGACTTCCTCACACGGTCATTGGCGTGGCTCTCGAGGGCCCTCATTCCGCTCAACATCTTCGTTGCGGGGGCCAAGCTAGCAAAGCGCTTCGTAACAGGCCATCGTTGCGGATGCAGCCCATCGAACCCATCTCAATCGATGCGATCTACGCGGCCCGAAATCGAATTTCCGGCGCAGCGATTCGTACGCCGCTTATTCCGCTTGATGTCCACGAGTCGCTTCCGGACATATGGCTGAAGCTCGAGTGCCTGCAGTCGATCGGGTCGTTCAAAATCCGGGGCGCGGCCAACGCCATGGCGCTGGCTGACCCCAAAGAACTAGCCGGCGGCGTGTACACCGGGAGCGCGGGGAATATGGCCCAGGGTGTGGCATTCAACGCGAAACGACTTGGCATTCCGTGCCGCGTCATCGTACCGGACACCGCGCCCCAGACCAAGCTCGACGCGATCGCCAGACTCGGCGCCACCGCTGTTCCCCTGCCCTTCGATGAGTGGTGGGCCGTACTCCGAGACCACGGTCACCCGGACGAGAGGGGTTTCTTCGTGCACCCGGTAAGTGATCCCTCTGTGATCGCAGGCAATGGTACCATCGGACTGGAGATCGTAGAGGACCTGCCCAACGTGGCCACGGTCGTGGTGCCGTTCGGAGGCGGCGGGTTGTCGTGCGGCATCGCTTCGGCCATGCGTTCTCTCAGGCCCGATGTGCCGGTCTACGCCGCCGAAGTAGACACCGCGGCGCCCCTTGCGGCGTCGCTCCTGGCCGGCGCGCCAGTCGACGTGTCGCGCCTGCCCTCGTTCGTCGACGGTATTGGCGGAAGCGGCTTGCTGCCTGAAATGTGGCCGCTAGCCTCGTCGTTACTCGCGGGCTCGCTGGTGGTCACGACCCAGGAGATTTGCGAGGCGATTCGTACGCTCGTGAAAGAGGCACACATCGTGGCAGAAGGCGCCGGAGCCGCTTCACTCGCGGCTGTGCTAAAAGGAGTCCCCCAGGCTCGAGAAGGCCCTGTCGTCGCGGTGATCTCAGGGGGAAACCTCGATCCGCGCGCCCTCACAACCATCCTCGATGACGGCATCCCTTAGTCCTCGAACGTCCTCACACGCTTGAGCTGGGCGAACGCAGGCCATAGACCCGCGTTCAGATGCTCCGCCGACCAATCCGCGAGCGGAGACTCGACCTTGCCGAAGCTTCCGGTGCGAGAACGGCACACCTCAGCATAATCGCAATACTGGCAATCGTCCGCTCTCTCGGTCGGCACAAAGTTCCCCGTCGCGACGCTGTCGAGCATATGGCCGAGAAGTGAAGTTAGACCTCCCAGCGCCATTCGCGAAAACACGAACGCCTGGTTCTCCCCACGTCGCGTTGGAAAATGGTATTCCCCAGCGACCACGGTTCCACCTAGGCGTTGCTCCGCCGCGTGGGCATAGAGAGCATGTTGGAGCCTACGCCCTCCGTTGAACGCTCCTGTTTTTCCTTCGAATTCACGTGGAATACCTGTCTTGTAGTCGACGACATGGACACCTTCGAGGTTCTCGTCCACACGGTCGATCGCGCCCCTGAGACGCAACTCCCCTTCCTCGAGAACTATGGTGACCGGGTCATCGGTGCCAAGGCCGAACTGCAGTTCCAGCGCCACCCACGGGGCAGTGCGCTGTCTGATCATGCGCACGAAGGAGCGCAGGTCTTCTTCTAACGCGGAGCGCTCCCTTCGCTTCACCCCTTCGCCTGGAACAGGCACATCGAGCTCGAGGCGGTGCAGGCAGTCCGTCAGAGTCTGCACCGCCAGCCCCTCAAAGCCGCTGTCCTCGATCTTCACTTTTTGAACCCGCGCCTCCCGCAGCGTCGTCTCGAAGACTTCGTGCAAGAGTCCGCCTCGGCGGAGCGGGTCCAGCCAGCGCTCGGGATCGAGTTCGGGGTCGTCCGGCGGGTACACCTTAAGAACCGACTTGTGTAAGTACCGCAGCGGGCACGCCCCCAAATCTTCTAGGCGACTCGCAGATACGACGATGCTCGGGTTCCTACGCGGGTCGAGTTCTTCCGGCCTGGCGGCGATCACACCGTGAACCGGGCCCGGCATTCCATCTCGGCGCGCCGCCTGCGTCGCAAGCCCGGCGTCGAGCCTCGGGAAGGCGGCACGCACACGATCTATACCACGGCGCATCACATTGCCGGAGCCCAAAGCCTCGAGCCACACATCGTCCCGGTCCAGCAGTGGCCGCCCCCCGCGCGGCACACGACACACAACCCGCCCCAGAGTCTTATCAAGGTCGTGGAAGGTCAGGCTTGGATCGCGACGCCCGAGGCGCAACACCTGGAGAAGCACCGGTGAGGGGCTCACCGTGCGCGCGACGGCAGCATCCCAGGCCCCGTAGCTGAGCGTGACCTGAGCGTTCCGGAGGCGCGCGAACAACGCCGCGAAGCCGAACGTCCGCTCGCGAAGCAATTCCGACGAGGTCGGCAGCCCCTCGCCTAGAACGCGACGATCGCTGTCGAGTAGAACGGGGTCCTGCACGCCAGCACCTGGAAGGCGCTCAGCGTCCGCCCCGACAATGAACACCGCCGGGCGTCCCGAATAGCCGCCGTGTTGGAGGTCCGAGAGATGCAGGCTCCCTCCCTCCGATGACCACGGCGCTCCCGGATCGTCGGGGCGGCCCCGAGGGTCCGGCGCACGCACGCGCAGGTCGAGATAGCGTCTCAAGATCGTGACCGCGGCCCGAAAGTCCGTCCTCCGGCGCAGCGTAGCCTCGATCCGCTCAAGCACCTGATTGATCGCCTCGCGTGCCCCCCGGTCCGCCCCGTCACCTTTGGGAACCCGCCGCAAGAAGGCGCGCAGGCCGCGCGCCAACTCAGCGGGTGACACCAACTGCCCTCCTTCACCGATCCTGTCCGGAACGGCAGGTGTCGCCTTGAGCGTGGGATAAAGAATCGACCGCAGGGCCTCCAACTCACCTCGAGACCGGTCCCGCCGGCGCGCAAACGTCTCTTCGCTTTCCCCGTTGCCGGGTTCGAGCGCGTCGACTGATTCCAGCGCGGCTCGAATCTGGGTGCGATATCTCTGCCTTCCCCACCCGATCCGCAGGCTCCGAAAACGACGTGACAGCTCGGCGGGCGCGTGGAAGTAGCGCGTGCGTTTTGGCCGTAGATCCCCGGCTTCAAGAAGACGCCGAATCGCATGGGATTGAAAACCCTCTTCGATCCAGTTCAGATAAGCGCGCACGACACGCCCCGGACGCGTGCGCTCCACCGGTAGGCCCACCGCATAGGTCACGGGGATCCCCATCTGCGTCGACAGCGCGTGTAAAGCAGAGCCGTAAGCCGCGGGGTCGGGCGTGATGATCTCGACCTGGTCCCAGGCCGCGCCCTGCTCGACCACACGCCGCAGCACCTCACGCAGCTCGTCTGTGATCGACGCGGCCCGGAAGAGCCCTGCCTCCAGCGCCGAGTCCGCATCCGGCCGTTCCGTCGGGGCAAACAGATATGACGCTGCACTACCCTCAGAGTGTCGATTCCAAAGCACAGAGTCGGGGATCTCAAGGCCCACGACAGGGTCCGTTTCGAGCACCTTGGCGCCGCGAGCCTGCAGGGCAGCAAGCAGCCGCCCCAGCAGGCCTCGGGTGCTCAGGCCTGGAATCAGCACGACTTCGTCCGCCCCGAGAGTCACGGGCATTTTGGTGCCTTCACTCTCGAGGGCCGCCAACGCGCCCGTGAGCACAGTTGCCGCATCGGCGCGACGACGCTGGGTTAAGAGGCGTTCGTAGCGCTGTAACACCCGCAGGAGGAAGAGTTTCTTGGACCAATCCCCGAGGCGGGCCGCTTCGAGGTTGTTCGGCCCGATGCCAGACAGTCTCAGGGCGATCACAGCTCCGTGCACTCGCTCCCTGAAGCCCACCCCTTCACCGAGCTCCCCGAGCCCACGTCCCTCCAGCAGCAGTGCCTCGTCGAGCGCCTCATCGAGAAGCGCTTGTTGCTCGAAGCCGTCGATGGTCCGTAGCCCAGCCCGCTCAATCTCCTGGCGGGCCAGGCGCGTCGCGAGGGGGCGGAGCGTGGTCACTTCGAAACCGATCCACCCGACGCCCTCGAGTGACAGGCGTCTCAACAGCTCGCGACCCCCACCGAAGGTCGGCGAAATGATCAACTTCCGCGCGACGGGTCGCCGCTGCGCCAGTCGGGCGAGCGCATCGACGAGGTGGGGGGTGGAGGGCGAGCTCATCCGCTCCGAGCGTGAGGGTGCGAAGGATGGCGCCAACATAGGGCTCGACACCTTCCCGGGGGAGGCCGGGTTATCTTGTCACACCGAATAGAGGTGAGTCGTTTAGGGATATGACCTGACAATGTGGACTTTCGTCTTGGATTCGTAGAGGCACATGAAGAAACGAACGATCGCAATCTTGAGCATCGTAATGGCGTCCTCCGCGTGTGATGCCGTCGAACCGGTCATGTGCACTCTTGAGGCGCGCGCCGGAATCAACGTGGAAGTATTCGACGCCATGAACGGTGAATCGATCACGGAGGGGTCCACGATGACCCTCAGGGACGGCGACTCCGTCGAGACCTCCACGGGTGTAATCGGCCTCCCGCTGCTGGGCGCATATGAGCGCGAAGGTACCTACGACGTCTCGGTGGCCCATCCGGGATACCACATTTGGCACCGGGCCGACATCAGGGTCACCAAAGACGAGTGCCACGTGCGTCCGGTGGTGTTGCGAGCAGACATGGAGATGGTCAGCACACCCTAGGCGCACGCTCGGTGCACTGGCCAACAAGACGGGGCGCCCCCAGGAAGGGGGCGCCCCGTCTGCGGCCAGGGTCCGAAGGCCCTGCGGGGGGCGTACCCCCCCGCAACGCGACGTCGCTCCGCGATGTCGCGTTGCGGCTACTTCACGAAGAGCATGTCGCGGTAGGTCGGCACTGGCCACAAATCATCAGGAACAACCCGCTCCAGCCGATCCACGACATCCCGAACCGCGGTGAGCGCTGGGATGATGTTGCTCCTCATGTGCTCTGCCTTAGACAAAATCGTGTCGCCGCCCAGTTCTTGGTTCTGACTCGCTAGAACCGCAAGCATGTCCGTCAATTGATTCACGAGTTCCATGACGTGCCGGGCCGTCGCGAGCACACCCTCGGCCCTGAGGCCCACGTCATCAGCCCGCTCAGCCGTGGTGAGCAGCTCGCTCAGATACCTTGTCGCGGCAGGCAGTATCATGGTTTGCGCCATGTGCTGGCCGGTTTCGCCTTCGATGTTGATCGTCATGAAGTACTGCTCGACATAGATCTCGTAGCGTGATTCCAACTCGCGGTGGGAGAGCACGCCGTACTTCTCAAAGAGCGCGACATTCTTTGGGTCGACGATCTTCGGGAGCGCATCCATCGTATTGCGGAGGTTCAGCAGGCCGCGCTTTTCGGCCTCGACAACCCACTCCTCCGAGTAGTTGTCACCGTTGAAGACAATATGCTTGAACTGGGGAATCTCACTCGCGAGGAGGGCGCGCAGGGCCTCATCGAAGGCGACGCCTTTCTCCAGGTCTGCCTCGAGTAGGGTGCACAGTTCGTCGATTGACTCGGCGACAATCGTATTGAGGACCGTGGCCGGGAACGACACGCTCTGGGACGACCCCAGCGCTCGGAACTCCCATTTGTTGCCCGTGAACGCGAACGGGGAGGTCCGGTTTCGGTCACCGGCATGCTTCGGTAGCCGAGGCAGCACGTTCACACCAAGGCCCATCAGCCCACCGGACTTACTCGTCTTGGCCTCGCCGGCCTTTTCGATCTGCTCGAAGATGTCCTGCAGTTGATCGCCCACGAACGCAGAGATGATCGCCGGCGGCGCCTCGTTCGCCCCCAGTCGGTGGTCATTACCTGCATGGGCGACGGAGGCGCGCAACAGATCCTGATGCCTGGCAACAGCCCTGAGAACTGCTGCGGTGAAGAACAGGAACTGCATGTTGTCGTGGGGTGTTTCGCCGGGCTCGAGCAGGTTCTGCTCGCTTGTGCCGATCGACCAATTGAGGTGCTTGCCTGAGCCATTGATGCCCTGGAAAGGCTTCTCGTGAAGCAGGCACACCAATCCGTAGTTACGCGCCACGCGACGCAGCGTTGACATCATAAGCTGCTGATGGTCCGCCGCCGGGTTCGCGTCTTCATAAATGGGTGCCATCTCGAACTGGCCGGGAGCCACCTCGTTGTGCCGGGTGGTGACCGGAACGCCGAGCTTGTAGAGCTCTAGCTCCACCTCGTTCATGTACTCAAGCACTCTCGCCGGGATCGACCCGAAGTAGTGGTCGTCCATCTCCTGGCCCTTCGGGGGCTTTGTACCGAAGAGCGTACGGCCGGTCGTGATCAGGTCAGGGCGGCGATAGAAGAACTCCTCGTCGACGAGGAAGTACTCCTGCTCTGGGCCGCACGTGGCTCTCACAGCCTTCGGAGGCGAACCGAAGAGCTTCAGAGCCCGCCTGCCCTGCTCGTCGATCGCATGGATCGAGCGCAGCAGTGGAGTCTTCTTGTCGAGCGCGTCTCCCGCCCAAGAAGCGAAAGCGGTGGGGATGCAGAGATAGGCGCCACCAGGCCCCTCCATCAGGAACGCAGGCGAAGTCGGATCCCAGGCGGTGTAGCCGCGGGCCTCAAACGTCGCGCGCAGACCACCTGACGGGAAAGACGACGCATCCGGCTCCCCCTGAACGAGCGCCGACCCGGAGAATGCGGTAATGGCCCTCCCGTCACCCGTCGGCTTCAAGAAGGAGTCATGCTTCTCCGCAGTGGAACCCGTCAGCGGCTGGAACCAATGTGTATAGTGCGTGGCTCCTTTCTCGAGGGCCCAATCCTTCATGGCGTGGGCGACCGCGTCCGCGACCGAAGGATCCAGGTCGGTTCCATTCCGCATCGTCGACTGGAGTGCTTCAAACTGCGGCTCCGGCAACCGCTCCTTCATCTCGTGAAGACCGAAGACGTTCATGCCGAAGACCGTCTCAAGGTTCGTCCGTTTCTGCTCTGGACTCTCTGAGGGCGGAGCTGACGTGTAGCGGGCTGCGGCCAAGGTATCAAAGCGGGGAGTCGTGCGGTTCATCGGCAGAACCTCCTAGTCGAGCCGAGCTGGAATGGTCTGGGGAGGAAGCTCGCGCGCTTGGGGGCTCCCTTCAATGCCAATGGCCATCAAATTAGCCCAACCATATTTACGCTAAACTTGCTAGAGTAAGCTCGTATTTCTATCTTTTGTGCATGATTTTCCTTGGTCGTACGCGGGAATTAGGCCGATTACGCGCGGCATTCGACCGCCGAGACGCCTCTATACTACGGGTGACGGGCATGCGCGGCGTGGGAAAGAGCGCGCTGCTCCGCCGCGCCTGTGCCGACTTCTCTTCACTTGTATTTCGGTGCGCACCCGCATCAGATCAAGCACAGAGGGCAGCGCTCCAGGCTGCGCTCGGAACACCAATCGCGGGCGTACACGATTCCTCTGAGCTGAAGTCTTGGGCGGCGCTCCTTCAAGACGCAGCAGAAATGGCGGAACCAGGCGGAAGAGGGTTCGTCCTCGTTGTGGACGACGCCTACCGCCTGGCTCACGGACGTTCGCGCCTTGAGAGCCCGCTCGCCGCCGTCGTGGATCGGGCACGAGCGGAGCAGCGTGCGCTCCACGTGGTTCTCGTGAGCCATGATCGCGCATCCCTTTCATTCCCGAAGCTCGGAGCGTTCACGGGTGGAGACCTGCACGTCGAGCCGCTCCCCTTCCGCTCCGCCATTGGGCTGCTCCCTGGAAGCAAGCCGAGGGACTTCATTCGCTCCTACGCCGTCTTTGGCGGGGTGCCTCGAACGCTCGGGCTGCTGGACCCAGCGCTCACGCTGTCCACGAATATCCGCAACATCATGCTTGAGCCAGAAGCCGACCTCTCGGCCGTCGGCGCAGATTGGCTGGAGAGAGACGTCCAGAATCCGACGCGTTACTACGCGGTGCTCTCGGCGCTCTCCCACGGCCAAGCGGACTGGGCCGCCGTGCACGCGGGCGTACCGGACCTGACGGCCAGTGGGCAGGTGGCGCCGTACGTGCAGCGCCTTGAGGATCTCGGCGTAGTGCGTGTGAGCCGGTCGCTTGATGCCGCGCCACGAAGTCGGTCTCGTCGGTACCAAGTGACCGATCCGTTCTTGGCCTTTTGGTTCCGCTTCGGCCTACCGAACCTCTTCGTCTCGGGACGGGACCCCAGCGCGCATTTCAAAGAGGCGATTCGCCCCCTACAGGACGCGCACACCGCCAGCATCTTTCCAGAAGTCTGCCGCCAGTATATGGAGCACGACGCTAGCGAACAGCTCAGTTCAAACGCGCGTGAATCGGGGAGCCTGTGGGGAGCAGACCACCAGATCGACGTCGCGGGCATTCTCGCTTCCGGCGCAGCCTACTATGGCAGCTGCCATTGGACGGCCATCCCAGAGTCAGCGAACCCGCTTGCTGACCTGGACTCATCGATCCGAGAGACCCGCTACGGATTCGGACGGGAGGCACGCCTACGAATTCTATTCTCTGCCCGCGACCTACCGCGTTCGGTCGAACGCGAGGTCGCAAGGCGAGCCGATGCCTCGATGGTCGGAGCCGAAGCCCTGACCGGACTGGACGCCGGACGTCCCTAGAGCGATTTCATCAGCGGCAGCGTTATACGTCTAGGTTCTTCACGTACTTGGCGTTCTTCTCAATGAACAGGCGTCGCGGCTCGACTTCGTCGCCCATAAGTCGATCAAAAAGGCTCGACGCGATCGCCCCATCTTCGATCTGCACCTGGAGGATCGTACGTGCGTCAGGATCCATCGTGGTCTTCCACAGCTGGTCCGGATTCATCTCACCCAGACCCTTGTAACGCTGGATCGTGATGCCCTTCGAGTCGCCGACCTTTCCGCCAAGCCGCTTCAGAAAAGCGTCCCGTTCTCCGTCGTTATACGCGTAAAAGTCGCTCTTCCCTTTGTGCACCCGGTACAGCGGCGGCTGAGCGATGTAGATGTACCCCGCTTCGATCAGCTCGCGCATCTGCCGGAAGAAGAACGTCAACAGCAACGTTCTAATGTGTGCCCCGTCCACGTCGGCGTCGGTCATGATGACGATCTTGTGGTACCGCGTCTTCGTGAGGTCGAACTCCTCGCGAATCCCTGCACCGATCGCCGTGATCATGGCGCGAATTTCTTCGTTGGACAGGATCTTGTCGATGCGGGCGCGCTCCACATTCAGGATCTTGCCCTTCAGCGGAAGAATCGCTTGATACCCGCGGTCACGGCCCTGCTTCGCACTGCCGCCAGCGGAGTCTCCCTCAACCAGGTATAGCTCACACAGCGCCGGGTCAGAGAACGAACAGTCGGCGAGCTTCCCTGGCAGAATACCACCCTCAAGGGAGCTCTTCTTTCGAGCCAGGTCCCGTGCCTTACGCGCTGCTTCGCGCGCCCGAGCCGCCTGCAACGACTTTTCAATAATTGCCTTGGCGGCCTTGGGATTCTCTTCCAAGAAGATGGCCAAGTGTTCGTTCACCGCCGTTTCGACGGCTCCCCGAACCTCGCTATTCCCTAGCTTGGTCTTGGTCTGGCCTTCAAATTGAGGCTCCATGACACGAATGCTCAGCACGCACGTGAGACCCTCGCGGACGTCGTCTCCGGAGAGGCCCTCGTCCTTCTTGAAGATCTTGGCTTTTCGCGCATAATCATTGATCGTGCGCGTCAGGGCCGCCTTGAGCCCCGTGAGGTGCATGCCTCCTTCGTGGGTGTTGATGTTGTTCACGAAGGTGTGCGTGTTTTCACTGAAGCCCTGGTCGTACTGCAGCGCCAGCTCGATCTCCGCCTCGGGCCTCGACGCCTCGAAGTAACAAATCTTGTCGTGGAGTGCGCCTCGGCTACCGCGCAGGTATTCGACGTACTCGGCGATACCACCCTGGTAGACGTAGTCCTCCGACTGGCCGCCATCGCGCTCGTCCACCAGCGTGATCCGGAGCCCCTTGTTCAGGAAGGCCAACTCTCGGAGGCGGTTTGACAGCACCTCGTACGAATAGACCAACTCAGAAAAGATCTCGTGGTCCGGCTTGAACCAGACCTTGGTGCCATTGCCTTGCGCCTTGCCGATCTCTTCGAGCTCCTTCGTCTTGATTCCCCGCTCGTAGCGCTGGTGGTACTTCTTTCCACCACGGGAAATTTCGACCTCAAGAAACGCCGACAGGGCATTCACCACGCTCACACCCACGCCATGTAGACCACCCGACACCTTGTAGGTGTCCTTGTCGAATTTTCCGCCCGCATGGAGCGTCGTCATCGCGAGTTCCACGCCTGGCACTTTTTCGATCGGGTGGATGTCCACCGGAATACCACGACCGTCGTCGACGACCGTGATCGAGTCATCCGAATGCATCGTGACGGTGACGCCCGTGCAATAGCCGGCCATCGCCTCATCGATCGAGTTGTCCACGACCTCGTACACGAGATGGTGCAGACCTCGCGCCGACGTCGAGCCGATGTACATGCCCGGACGTTTTCGGACTGCCTCCAAGCCCTTGAGAACCTGTATCTGCCCGGCATTGTAGTCGTCGGCCTTCTGCTTCTTTTTCTCTGCCATGTCCGCTCCGTGAGCGTTAATCGCGGTGGTCCGCTGCTATTCAGTCTCCGCCAACACGAAGACGACCTTCTCGAGAGGGACGTCCGGGAGGGCTTCGTTCACGCGCTCCAGAAAGTCCCGTTTCAACATGTTCAACTCCATCAGCCAAGCGCTCGTACGTACCTCGACGATGAGCGTGGCATCTGAGACACTCCGCGCCCGTGTCACCGCGGCTACATGCTCGCCAACCAACCCAGCCCAGAGATCGAGAACATTCATGCGCTCGACCTGTTTTTTCACACCGTGCTTTTCCAGCAAGCCTGAGAGCACGGAATCCACGCGAACGGGCCTTCCGCCCCTCACGTCGAGATCTTCCCCGACTCAATCCGCCAGCGCGGAAGCGAGTCACGCCGCAGTCGTACGTCGGCTTCTTTCGGGGCGGTCAGTACGACCTGCCCGGTCTCTTCAGCCTCCATCAACTCTAACACCCGCTCGCTACGACCTTCGTCCAACTCTGCAAACACATCGTCCAAAAGGATCAACGGCCTCTGACTCCGAGTGTCCCGGATGGTCTGAGCCTCCACGAGACGCAGCGCCAAAGCGGCGGTTCTCCTTTGCCCTCCCGAGCCATACGTCCGCAAATCGAGTTCATCGTCCGCGTCTTCGAGGCGCAACAAAATGTCGTCCCTATGTGGCCCGACAACCGTCGTACCCATGCGCCGCTCACGCTCAGATGACGCAGAAAGAGCTTCTTGGAAGGCTGCACAAATATCCTCCCCAGACGTTGCTCCCTCAAGTGAGACGTTGGGGCGATACGCCATGCGGGCGCCCTCTCCGTTGGAGACTCTCCGGTAATAATCCCCAAAGGCCCCACCTCGACCCTGGACCCAATCACGCCGAGCACCCATCACCACTGCACCGGCCGTCACCAACCCTTTGTCCCACGCCTGTACCACCGCACCCGGCTGCCCTGTTTTAAGAGACGCGTTGCGCCTTACGAGGACCTTGCGGTAGCCCTGAAGGGCCGACATGTAGCCAGGCTGGTTCAGGGACAGCACGATGTCGATGAAACGTCGACGCTCCGACGGTCCCCCACTGACCAAGTCGATGTCGGCAGGCGAGAACACCACCGCAGCCAGATGTCCGAGCGCATCACCCATACGCACAGGCTCGGCGCCGTCGACCGTGACCTTCTTGCGCTTGCCACGCCGCTCGAACGCCGCCGCGACAACCTCAGACCGGACCGAAGCATCAGTGGGCTGCATCGTGCCAGCTACCCGAAACACACCCTCTTCGAAAGAAATCAATTCCTGATCGCGAGCACCGCGGAACGAGCGCAGTGTCTCCAAGTAATAGATCGCCTCAAGAAAATTGGACTTCCCCTGGGCATTGTCGCCGATCAACGCGACACCCTCGGAGGGAAGTTCAAGCTCTTGACTTCCGAGGTTGCGGAAGTGGCGGATGGCGAGCCCGCTCAGGCGCACGGACCGGCGGTTGGGAGAGTCCCTAAATTCATGCGAGAATTTAGCGGTTCTGGAGCCCGATGACCAGCCCGACCCCGAGCCACAAAACGCTTGTTCTACAACGTTTTTTCAGGTATCGCGCGGCCGATTTCGGTCGGCCTAATCCGGAGCGAGGCCCGGCCGGGACGGGCGGGCCGCGGGAAGCGTCGTTCAACGCCCCTTGAAGTCTGCCTTTCGCTTCTCGATGAAGGCCGCCATGCCCTCTTTCATGTCGTCCGTGGACGCGAGTAGGCCGAAGAGGGAGGACTCGAAGTCGAGCGCGTCCGGCATGGCTGTATCGACCGCACGGTAGATCGACTCAAGCGCCATCCGCATCGCGACGGGGCCGTTCTTCGTGATTTTACGCAGGAAGGTCTTGGCATCGTCGAGCAAGGACTCGCGGGGGTAGACCGCAGAGATGAGACCGATTCTTTCGGCGCGTTCGGCATCGACCATGTCGCCCGTGAGCGTAAGCTCGATGGCCCGCCCCAAACCGATCAGCCGTGAAAGTCGGATCGTGCCTCCGTAACCGGGAATGATGCCGAGCCCAACCTCAGGGAGCCCGAACCGTGCATTCGCACTCGCGACCCGCATGTGACAGGCCAGAGCCAGCTCGCAGCCTCCACCGAGCGCGTACCCGCCTACGGCGGCCAAGACGGGTTTCGGGAAACGCTCGATGTAGCTGAAGACCTCCTGACCGTCTCGGCTCACCCTCACACCTGACAGTGAGTCCATCTTGGCCAACTCACCGATGTCGGCACCCGCCACAAAAGCCTTTTCGCCGGCACCCGTGAGAATCACGCCCCTCACGTCCTCGTCGTCGTGGAGGCTCCTAAACACCTCGCCCAATTCGGTGACAACTTCCGCGTTGAGGGCGTTGAGCTTGTCTTGGCGGTCGATGGACACAACAGCAATCTCACCATCCCACTCGACTCGAATGTGCGTGAGGTCGGCCATGATGAATCACTCCTTTCCGTGCGCGTTCAGGTGTCGGAACACAGCAAGATAGCGGCCTGCACGGTGATGGAAAAACGCCGGCGCACCCCTTACCTTTGCGCGCCGTCCGCGTCGCAAGAGCATTCTCAAAGTCCGAAGCAGGAGCCCACATGAGTAGGTCCTTGAACAAAGTCATGCTGATCGGAAACATCGGCAGTGAGCCCGAGATCCGAGCGACCTCGTCAGGCGCACGCGTTGCAAAGATGTCGCTCGCGACGAACCGATCTTGGTCTGACCGTTCGGGCCAACAGCAGGAGAAAACTGAGTGGCACCGGCTCACGTTCTTCGGGCGCCTGGTGGACATCGTGGAGCAGTGGGTCAAGAAAGGCGACCGTCTCTACGTCGAGGGCCGCGTAGAGTACTCCCAAACAACGGACGATCAAGGCGGCGTCAAATACTGGACCGACATTGTGGTCAACGAGATGGTGATGCTCGGGTCCTCCGGCGGCGCGGGTGGGAGCGCCGGGGGTGGTGACTACGGCGGTGGCGGCGGTGACGGCGGTGGCGGCGGTGGCGGCGGGGCGCGGCCGCCAGTGAATGAGCCCGACGACGATTTGCCGTTCTAGAGCCGCCACACCACACCGGGTGGACCCACAGGGGCCCATTAGGTCACGCCCCCGTAAACCGCCCTCTACCCTCCGCCCATCGGCATGGGCGGCAGCGAGCGTAGGAACATCCACACGGCCTGCTTCTCCACGTCGGCCATGGCTTGCCCCAACGGCAGCCACGGCATGAACTGTGGCTCAACCTGACGACCATCCGGGCGCACGCCGGTCGCGAAAAACGACATGAAGTCAGCCTCGGTCCACGTGCCGATCCCAGTATCGATACCAGGCGTCAGGTTACCCGCGGCAGGAAACTCAGGTCGCATCCCTGGGATCGGGCCGCCTGCATAATCGAGGGAGTGACACCCGACGCAGGACGACGCGATGTACGCCCCATATTCCGTGGTCACCCCAACTTCAGGTTGGCCAAAGGGAAGGTCATCGTGGTCAACTACCTCGGCGGCCAAGAGCGGAACGTCACCTGCTAGGTAAAGCGCGCGCCCCAGTGGCCCAACCCGCTGCTTGAGAGGCTCGCTGTCCACCGACGGCATTGACTTGATCCAACTCACGAGCGCACCGAGGTCGTCGGGGCCGATTGATCCGTACTCGGCGGAGGGCATCACGAGCAACGCGGTCCCATCGGGCCGGACGCCATGCCTAATCGCGCCCACCCAATCCTCATCTTTTGGTACATGAATCGGTGCCCGTTTTCGCCAGCCGTCAGGTTCGCACCAGTCACGGTTCCGAAAACCGGATCGTCCACGAAGGTCCGGCCGCGGAGGTCCGGCCGCGGAGGTCCGGCCCATGGCAGTCCGTGCAGCCGCGAATGTCGGCGATGTGGGCACCAAGAGCGAGCGTGGTCGAGTCGTCGCTCGTCACGATCGACGCTGGGTCAACGTCGCACCTGACGCTCATCCTCTGAGACGAGAGGAAATACACCGCCCCGAGCGTCAGCGCGAAAAGGACCAAAACGCCGGCCACGACTTTGGCCAGCAACCGCAGGATCTTCATCGGGGAGGCTCCGAAGACTGTCAGTCGATATTGATCTTGGCCTCTGATTCCCACAGACCCATGAAATATTCTTCGTAACTATCCGGATTCGTCAGATAGTCCGGCAGCCACAAGTCGAAGGGGGGCAACGTCACCTTCCTCGACAGCCAGGTGGTCGCAATGCGAACCATCTCGACGTAGGTGAGGTCGCCTTCGCCCCCTTCCTCTCTGTAAGCCCGATGAGCGAGAAGATAGATCTCGTCTGGGCTCAAATAAAGAAGAAGATCCGCGACCTGCGCAGAGCAATAGTCGAGGTACTTCGCACGCAGGACCTCTCGTGGCTCGGCCGAGCCCGCATCGCCTGCGTCCACGGCGACCCTCCCACTGGACGTGAAAAACCCCTCGGTTACACCGAGCGCGATATCCCCGTATAAAAAGGGCCGAATCGCGCCCTAGGTATGAACCGGGGGGCCGGGTTACGCAAGACTAAGAGACGGCCTGCGGAGCCTCCTCGACGGGCGTCTGCGTCGTGTCCTGACCCTGTTCCCTCAGATGACGATAGATGGAGCGACGCGTAAGCCCATACAGAACGACGCGACTCAGGAACTCAGGGTCCGACTTCTGGACCTCTTCAGCCTGAGCAGCGATATCGCGCGGCAAGCGCACGTTCAACTGTACGGAACACGTCTCCCACATAGACACACCTCGCCCTGAAAACAGGTTGGAAAAATTCAGATTCTTCGGGAACCGCCCGTCGTAGCGATGCATCTCCAGACGGAACGGAGGGGGGTCGCCAACGTCCTCGACTCAAGAGCATGTTAAAGCCCAATTTTGGAGGGCGCAACCCCCTTGTGGCCTACAACACAAGAATGTTATAGAAAGGCAAGTCGTTGCTACGAAACGACTTACGATTTTCCATTTTTTCCTAAACCAACTGTTCCCAAAAGAGATCGCAGCTTAAGGTTTTGACGATTCCGACGCCGGAAGTGCAAGTGGCTCACGGAGTTTGGCAATCGCGACTTCCCCGAAATACTCTCAATTTGGCGCGGCACTTTTTGCAATAAATGCCTTACGGGAGAGTCGACCTCAAAAAGGCTTCAAGCGACGCAGTTTCAAAGCCAATGAAGCGATCGCGCAGGTCGGACGGGTCCGACTCTCGGAAGATCATCGCGGTCCGATGCACTCTTCCGGACGCGGGTTCTTGGAAGGCGATGTAGCCACGCCAGCCGGAACCGTCTCTGAAAGACTTGAGTTGGGCCCACCACGGAGTCCCTGCAAATTGGAAGGCGCGAACTTCTACCGTCGCTGGCGCCTCCGCGGTCGGCGCCTCCGCGGCGACGCCCCAATCACGCAGGTGTTCTTCAGGGTGCTCCGAGAGGTCTTGGCACCACACCGAGAAGGGAGGTAGGGGCAAGAGCACCTCGCAAAATCCGATGAGCATCTCAAGCGGTTCTGTATCGACGTCACCGAACCCGGCGGCCCGCGCCGAGCGGACCATGGGGCGAATCGCCTCACGGGGCATCATGTGAACGAGATGCGTCGCCTGACGCCTGCGATAGGCCTCGTAGCGCCACTCGAGCTCTTCGAATTCGAGCCCTACCGGTCCAGCACTTCGTTCAGAAAAAGGCTGGGGGGCAATCACCTATCCAGTATCCGTCGAGTTCTGCGGTAGCTCAATGGACCACCTGTGAGCCCTCAGGCGGCGGAGCCAACACGACAGACTGGGGCGAGACTTCCCGAGCGCGTATCGCACTGAGCGTTTCACGTTCGCCGAAGGTCTCCATGAGGGGCGCAACGGTGTTGAATCGCAATGGCTCGAAACGAGCCATTAGGGTCGAGAGGCCACGTCGCATCGCACCCAGGCTGACCCTCGCCTCGGTGAACGAGGTCGGTAGCGGCAGCCGCACCTCATACTCGATCGCGTCTGCGTCACCGACGGGATCGTAGCGTCGGAGATCTGCGGTAGGGAACGCATCCGCCAGGGCGTGCTCCAGTTGCGCGTCCGGTTCGCGCATCGCTGTCCTGAAGACGAGTGCACACGCATCGTAGTCGAGGTGGGCTCGTGTCAGGCGGCCGGGGCCGAGTACGAAGCGGATCGAGGTGCCCTCGTGCAGATCGAAGTCACGGCAGATATCCCTGTACCCGATGCGCAGGAAGGTCGGACGGGTCAGCGGACCGAACCCTACCCTCTCCAGAATGTGGAGGCCAAGCTTGAAGGCATATCGGCGTAACGGCTCACTGTCGTCTACAGATGCGGTGGCCGTGATCAGGCTCGCCACGTGGTCGAGGGTGGGCTCGTAGACCCAGTCGAGCACGACCAGCTCGGTGCTCAGATCGAGAACCTTCACGCGGCCGCTTCCCAGATCGACGACCTCTGACGACGCGGCGTAGCGACCCTCGACCACCAGCGCGAGGCCGATGTCCTCGATGCGACCACCTGGCGCGTCCATTTCGTGGACGTCTCGGTACTGTACGACGGCCCGTGTGAGAGGGAGTTCGCAAATCCCGGGAACGTCTCCCATCGCCTCAGGCCGGGCGTGGGTCAGTGTGCTGGGTTCCATAGACAGGTCTCGTCCCCCGCCGACCACAGAGGGGTCGGCGAAGATTTTATTGGAAAACAAACCCGGCCATAAGCCGGGTCAGGTCCACCGCCGCTGGGCACAAAACCCAGCAAGCACAACATTTCTTGAAAAACGACGCTACATGTTCGTCCCAACGATAATGATCTGTTTACGACATCCGCAAGTAAAACTTCTCTGACGGCCCGCCGACGCGCCGAATCACGCCTTGCTCAGCCCCTTTGACCCAATCATCTTGCGCCGGTGATTCCTTCGCAGGAACGCCCCCTCGTCGGCCCGCGCATCACATCGACCACGCCTTCATGAATCTACTCACCGAACGTAGACGCTCGGTTGCGTTCATCGAGAAAGACGGAGAGACCTGGGCGTGCTTCTTGGTCACGGTACCGGAGGAGGACGGCCTTTGGCACGGCTACTTCTCGTTCCGACCCGGCCACGGAGATGAGGGCGAAGACGAGGTCAGGACTGCCGACATCTTCATAGAGGACTCGGAAGCGGAGATCCATGAGAAGGCGAGAGGACTCGGTCGCCCTCTCTTGGCGGGCCTCCTCGATTCATCGCTCCACACCAGCCGTCGCAACGGCCGTGACGGCCCAAGACTGCGTGGTCGGTTTCGCACCCTGCTGAAGGAAAACGCTCAGGAAATCGCTGGAGATTGGGCGACGGACGGAGAGACACCGCCAAGCGAAGAAGAACGCGATCGACTGCGCTCGCTTTACGCATCGTATCGGTTGGATCAGGTATCCCACTTCATTTGCCTGGTCGACCCAGCGGCCTTCGAGGACGCGGTGGACAAGATCCTGGCGGGCGGGAGCGTCGACTTTCGCACCACGGACCGGGTCCAGTTCGCCATGATGGTGGTGGACCACATTGAGCGGATGCTTCCACTCCCCGACTTCGACGCCTGGGCCGATGATTTCTTGGCACACCCCGAAGCCTACCGGCTTTACACCCACACGCTACACCGAGAGGGTCGCCTGCCCTAGGCAGCCCCTCTCCTGAGACGTGTCACCGCCCGCGACGCTCTCTCTTGGCGTGTGTTATTCAGCCAGGCGTTGTGTAGCCTGAGGGGGCCGTATAGCTTTCTGAGCTTTACTTTATTCAGTGTAATCAACCTGGGAGCGTGATCGTCTTGGAAGTAGTAATCCAGGATAACGAGAGCCTTGATCGAGCCCTGCGTCGTTTCAAACGCAAGGTGCAACGGTCTGGACTCTATTCCGAACTCCGTAAGCGCCGCTTCTATGAGAAGCCCAGCGCGCAGCGGAAGCGGAAGCGTGAAGCGGCGATTCGCCGTGAACGCAGACGTCAGCGTCGCAGGGTCTAGTGCCCTGAGGTGACTCGGCTGAAAACGGCCCTCCTGCGGGGGGGCCGTTTTTTTTGCCCCTATGCTGGGCAGCGGGCACGGTACGTTAGTCGATGCCCCGGCCGACGCGATCCCATCGAATCTCGCGCAGCACCGGGAAGGGCCGGTACGAATTGGCGTTGTATGAGAAATACGTGAAAGCCACGCGACCTTCGAGGCGCCACGATTCCAGCAGACCCCAATACCGAGAGTCATAGCTCGAGTCCCGGTTGTCACCCAACATGAAATAGTACCCTTCGGGTATCGCGATGGGGCCCCAGTGGTGCCGCGACGGCTGGTAACTGGCACGGTCGACCCCTTCCACGAGGTAGTCACGCTGCCATTCAAAGTCCGGGCTGCGCTCGTCCTGGCCTCGAATGGGGTTGAGATACGGCTCGACCTGCTCTTCCCCGTTTAGAAACAGCGTGCCCCCACGCATCTCTAGGGTGTCATCCGGGACCCCGATCAACCGCTTCACCAGCTTCATGTCGACTTCATGGCGCGGGTCGAAGACCCATACCTCGCCACGACGGGGTCGAGAGTAGCCCGGAGTGCGCCACGAGGTTCCTGGAATGCGAGCGCCAATCGCCGCCTGATTCGCAACGAGCATGTCCCCCACCAGAAGTGTGTTCTCCATCGAACCCGACGTGATCACGAACGTCTGCAGGACGAAGGTGCGCATGACCACGAAGAGAAGGACGGCGACTCCCAGCGACTTGAGCCATTCGGTCAGCGCGTTCTCCTTCCTGGCCTTCTTGGATTGGCCCCGCTTTTGGCGACGAATCTTCGGGACCGCGTCGTCAGGTGCAGGCTCCGCCTCGGCTGTCGATCCGGTTTCGTTTGACTGGGGTCGTTTCTTCATGTGCCGAAAGTAGGGCCTTGGGCCATCGAGGCACCATCCGCCATGGATCGTCGGTGAGTCCCGCGCTGCCCGAATGCCGCCGTACTTCTTGAATGGCCTTCTAGCTACCGACCAAACCGTAACGATTGCGGAGGGCGCTGATGCCCTCCGGTCGCCCCAGCACCGTCAGACGATCCTCGTTCAGGAGTTGGGTATCTCCCTTGGGAATCACGAGTTCATCGTCTCTGCGAATCATGGCGATCAGCGTGCCCTCCGGGAGCGCGACATCCCGCAACTTCAACCCGATTAGGTCAGAGCCACTTCCCTTCCGCTCCAGGGTGAGCACCAGCATGCGCTCATTCCTAAACAGGGTTTCCCGAAGTTGCTCTTCGCCCTCGGCGCGCAACCATTCTGGCATGAAGCTGTCTTGGTCCACACGACGCGCGATGTGCGCCAGAGTCCGCAGATGCTGCCCAGGGTCGGACTCCGGGCTGACAAGAAAAAAGACAGCCCGCGGGGGCTCGATGCCTCCGTCATGGGCGTATCCAAAGCGGACACCGTTGCGGACCCGTGCGAGCGCGAGGTGTGCGCGATCCAAGTTCGGGAGCCTCATGTGCGGGAGCGCCGCTCCATGTGACACAGGTGTAGCCCCCATCCGCGTCCCCTCCAGAAGCCCCTCAGACAACTCGTCAGCGGACACAGGGAGGTCTTGGGCCAACAGCTTCGAGGCCATGGAGACCAATTCCTCGAAGTCGATGTCACCCTCCACGTCCAGGACTCGGGCTCCGGTTAACAACGCGTCGAAGGGATCTGCCTCGCGGGGTCCGCGCTCCTTCATGATTTCGCGCAACTCTCGATCGAGGCCGTCATCGCGCTGCCGCCCGAGTCGCTCAAACACGTGAAAGATCGCGCCCTCTCGGCTCACTCGGTCACGCGCGTAGTAAGTGAACCACATCGCGCCAAAGGTGATCAGGCCGCCGGTAAACAGCGTGGGCAGCAAGCCCATGTTCACGATCATCCAAAACGAGCCGAGAATCCCAACGATCTGGAGAATCGGGTATAGCGGGGCACGGAAGCCGGGATCGTAAGACTCGATTCGACTCTCTCGCATCACGATCACGGCGAGGCATGCAAGCGCGAACGTGGTCAGAAGAAAGGCGCTGGCGAGCTTGGCAATCTTGCTGGGGTCGAAGAGTGTGACCGAGATCAGGATGAGGGCCACAGTCACCGCGATGCCAATGACCGGAGTCCCGCGTGCGTTCACCCGGCTGAAGAAGTCCGGCAGAATACCGTCACGCCCCATGGCGAGTGGATATCGCGAGGCACTCAGGATGCCGGCATTGGCGACCGAGGAGAAGGCGAAGACCGCAGCGACTGTCATCAGGGCGGCTCCCCACCGCCCCACCAAGAGCTCTGCGACGGTCGCCACAGGTGTGAGGTCCCCGCCGCCTCGGGTCAACGTCTCCACTCCAGCAACCCCGACCATGACGGACGTACCCACCATGTAGATCACGACGATGCTCACGAAGGACAAGAAAATTCCCAGCGGGAGGTTCCGCTCAGGGTCCTGAACCTCTTCGGCAACACTGGCGACCTTGGTCAATCCCATATAACTGACAATGACCAGCCCAGCCGTACTGATAATCCCCGCACTCCCCGAGTCCCAGAGGCCGTCGAAGTTCCTCAACTCCATCTGGAAGGCACCCATCCCGGTGAACCACGCTAGCAGGATCAGAAGCCCGATCAGGAGCACGACTTGGAACGAGCCGCTGTTCTTTGAACCGAACAAATTCACGATCCCGAAGAAGACCGCGAAGCCGCCGGCTACCGGACCCATAGGGACATCGGGAAGGAAGATCTGTAGGTAGGCACCTACGCCGATGAGCGCGAAGGCAGACTTCAAGATCAAGGCAATCCACGTGCCGAATCCACCTATGGTCCCAACGAGCGGACCCATGCTCCGGTCAAGAAAATAGTATATCCCGCCGGCCCGCGGCATCGCGGTCGCCAGTTCTACGGTACTCAACAGGCCCGGAGAGAGAATCGCCGCACCGAGCAAATACGCGAGCGGTAACGCCGATCCGGCCCCAACTGCCGCGAGCCCTGGCAGAAGGAAGAAGCCGGAACTGAGTGTTGCCCCCGTCGCGAGCGCATAGACATCCCACAGCCCCAGCTGCTTCTTGAGCCGCTGGGGCGGCGCGGGGGACTCTTCGGCGTCTGGCATCCCTGGGGTCATTGAGCTTCGCGGGTGGCAGGCTGGGACTGGAAACGTCGATCGCACGCGTCGGTGGGGCGACAGCAGGACCGTTAATTTAGGCCGCCGGCTACTTCCGCGACAGCGCTGGCCTGGAGACTAGAAGGCTGCTGAAGAAGTACAGCGGCCCGCGTTACGGTGTCACGGTGCCAGGCCCTAGGCGGAGTTATGAAGGCATAGCATCGCTACGGCGAGGAACTCCAACGACGGGGGGCACCGCGCGAAGCGTGGTCGGGCCGTGCCACCGTAACCCTCCGACCCGTACGGTCATGTTGCCTATATCTTTGGGCGCAGGGGGGTCGCCGCCCATGAGGTCGTCTCTCCTCCTCGCCGTAGAACAACTACGACTCGTCGTCGTTCCTACTTCTGGTCTGGCCAGACCCCTGCGCGCGGGCCACTGTACTTCTTCAACAGCCTTCTAGTGGATAGACTACTCCCAGTTCGGCGCCTTTTGGACGCCAGCTCCGATCGTGACAATCCCTCGGCAGAGGAACTCGACGAGCTCTTCCATCGTATGCGGACCATCGCCGTGGTTGGCATCTCGCGTGATCCACTGAAAACAGCTCGGCGCATCCCCTCGTACCTCGCGGCTAAGGGCTACGAAATCATCCCTGTGAACCCCGTTGCAAGTCGGATCCTGGGTAAGGATGCAATTCCCTCGCTGGACGCGCTCACAGATCCGGTCGACATGGTCCTGCTCTTTCGACCTTCGAACCAAGTGGGGGCTTTCGTTATCCAAGCGACCGAACGGCCTGAGCGTCCCACGATCTGGCTACAGGAAGGGATCACCGCGGAAACCGAGATCCGCGCCGCGCGGGCCAACGGCATTTGTGCCGTTCAGGACCTCTGCAGCTACAAAGTGCACCGCGCCTTGCAGTAGGGCGCGGAGCGCCACGGAGGCCCTGCATTGTTTCATGCCCCGAGTAGCTCCGCGAGCATCTCCATGTGGCCCTTGGCAGACACCTTCCGCCAAGCGCCCTGCACGACACCGGCCTCGTCAATGAGGAACGTGCTCCGCTCGACCCCCGTGTAGGCGACGCCAAACATCTTCTGATTCTTCCACACCCCGTAGGCCTCGGCAACCGCGTGGTCCGTATCTGCCAGAAGCGGAAAATTGAGGTCGAACAACTTCCTGAACCGTGCATGGGACTTCACGGAATCGGGAGACACCCCTAAGACCACCGCGTCGACCCCATCAAAACGAGGCAGGGCATTGCGGAAGTCACATGCCTGAATCGTACATCCCGGGGTGTTGTCCTTCGGATAGAAATACAGCACAACCTTTCGCCCGCGAAGCGCGGACAAGGTGATCGGCTGACCGACATCCGTGGAAAGAGTGAAGTCGGGCGCCACGGACCCCGTATCTATCACTCCGACTCGCTGTATGCGTCAGAGGAATTCGCCATGTCCGGGGACACTTCCATCGGCCCTTCAAGGATCTCCCCCTCCCAGCGGCAGCGATCATCCCCGCGCGACTGACAGAGTGAGTGCCTTACCTCGGCAATGCCGCCCGTGGTCCGGTTCAAGATTTCCTGACACAGACCGGAGACGAAAAAACACGCGTCTCCCCCGGGATCGGCTTCTATGAAGATCAGCGAACGGCCTTCGATGGAAAAAGAGCCACGACCGAAGCCCCCGACGCGACGTCCGAAGAGGTTCTTGAGTCGACGACTAACCCGACTCCGAGCCATCACGAACTGTAGCTTTCGCGGAAGCATGCGACTCCACCGCGTAGGGCGATCCATGCCCGCCAACAGCTTTCCAGCCCAGGTGAACACCTCGTCTCCATCAGGACGCCGAATGACGAGGCGAAAGAGGTCCCTAATTTCGTGGTCCGCGAGACGGACCCTCTTACGGACGTCCTCCCGGTAGGCGCGGATCTGCCGCTCCACGACATCGCTCAGCCCCAGACGCCGCGGCATGGTTTGAGCCGGATTCTCATCCTCGAATAGATCCGCGGGCACGTCCTGATCTCGAATCACCTCGAGAAGACGGAGCGCGACGACCGCCTGCACACGGCGTTCGCTGTCGGCGGATTTGGAGGCGGTCACGGAGTCGGGATCTGAGGGGGGGAGTGGGCAATCAATGTCACCTCGGCGGGGCCCCACAGCAACGCGTGAAATTCGCCCACCGTCACGAATTTTTGAAACGTACCGATTTGAGAGTGACAGCAAGTGGGGCTCGACGTATATAGGGTTGGCGGCGGGATTGATGTTGATCGCGCTCGCAGTAAGCGGGGGAGTGCAAAGGTGTTCTCGTGGCCACCCTGGGGGGCTGGTTTTTCGTGCCATTGAGACTCGGTGCCTCCCCCGTTGTTTTTTTTGCTCGTGTCCTATCTGCGGATGCAGCGGCGCTCGAATGCGAACGAACTTCTAGGACAGTCTCCTAGAGGGCTGCCGCCCGGCGAAGATTTCTCTAGCTTCTTTTCCATGAAGCGCTATCCCGCATTTGATCCCGCCGAGTATCTCAATTGGACCGCCGACCCCGAGTTGGTGGAAGCCTTCAGTGCCAAAATTGCGGCCGACCCCGAACGGCAAGCAATCGTGGACGCACTGGACGACGAAGGCTTGCTCTCTTTGTATCGCGACCTACTCCGGACCCGCCTCCACGACATCGGGCTCAAACGCTGGGTTCGAACCGGCGTGATCTCGAAAGCCTGGCTTGGCACAGGAGAAGAAGCGGTCACCGTGGGTAGCGTTCGCGCTCTTGATACCGAGCGCGACATCGTCTCGCCCATGATCCGCAACGCCGGCGCCTTGCACATGATGGGCATGTCGTTGGCCGACTTGTTCCGTGGGTACCTGGCCACCTCTGACTCGCCGAGCAAAGGACGAGATCTACACATCGGCGATATGGCGAAAGGCATCATCCAGCCCATCAGCCACATGGGCACGAGTGTGACGATCGTTGCCGGAATCGCGCTCGCATTCCGAAACCGCGGCGAAGATCGGGTAGCGCTCACTTGGGTGGGCGATGGTGCCACCAAGACCGCGGCATGCCACGAAGGTCTTAATCTGGCCGCGGTCCAGGACTTGCCCGTGATCTTCGTCATCCAGAACAACCAGGTGGCACTGGGGACACCGGCTACCCAGCACGGTGCAGGAGACCTTCACGCCTGGCCGGCAATGTACGGCATCCATCATTGGATCTGCGACGGAAACAACGTGCTGGACGTTTATGCCGCCACACATCTCGCTGCCGCCCGATGCCGCGCTGGCCTTGGGCCTGCCGCGATCGTTGCCGACACCTTCCGCATGGGAGGTCACGCGACCCACGACGAAAGGGAAGCGAGGCAAACTTTCCAGTCAGAACTCTTCGAAGAGTGGGGTCGCAGGGATCCAATAGGGCTGTTCGAGGCTTACTTAATGGGGCGAGGCATAGAGACCCCCGTGTTGGAGGAGATCGAAGCCGAAGCGACGGCAGAGATGGATCAAGCCGCCGCAGAAGCCCTGGAGTCGCGCGATCGCATTCCGCCTCCGGAACAGGCTCTTTACGAGGGCTTTTCTGCAGGCGGGGTCTTGCACGGACTCGAAGTACGACCGATTTAGAAGGCTGGACGTTTCTGCCGGCTGGCGAATCTGCAGCGGCGCGCCACCTTGAACCAATCGGCGTGTTCGGGCATCTTTCGGCCAAGATTGAGAATGATTCTCGACTAGCAATTTCACGCGACCCGGGGCTGGCTCCTGTCGAGTTGGAGGAAACCCCGTTTTTCTCAATAAGCTCAATGGTCAACGCAAACCCAGAAAAGCTGGCTGAAGTCCTAGCGGCGACTCCTTTGGATGACCTGACGGATGAACAGCTTGTCACGGCCCACCTTGAGGGACGGCCGGGTGCGTTCCCACGCCTATATGACAGATACCGGGACCGACTGATCCACTTTGTGTCCAGGAAGACAGGCGATTCCGACCGGGCTCAGGACTTGGTCCAAGAGGCGTTTATTCGAGTTACACGGCACCTGCACCGTTTCGACACGTCGAAAAAATTCTCGACGTGGGTCTACACCATCGCCTCGAATCTCTCGAAGAACGAACTGCGTAATCGTTCTAGAAGCCCGCTGGTACTCTTCCAAAAACTGACGGGAAATTGGGACGACGATCATCGGCCGCTTCAGTTCGAGGATCTGTCGATGCGCCCGGACGACCTGTACAGGAAGCGCTATCTCGAGCGCCTGGTGGAAGACACGGTGAAAGAACTGCCGGAGCACCACCGCTTAGTTTTTCGACTCCGCGAGTTGGAGGGAAAAAGCTACGAGGAGATCTCCGAGATCACAGGGGTGAATCTAGGTACCGTGAAGAGCCGGCTTCATCGCGCTCGGAATTCGTTCGCACAGCGTATTGAGCCGTTCCTGAACTAGCGCGTCTCAAACACCGCATCCACCATAACCAGCGCCTCTGACCATCTTTGAAGACCTGCGTGCTGCGTTCCGCGTGGCGATAGAAAACTTCAACAAAGAGTTGAGTCGCGAGCACGTCCCGGAAACCGTCGACAAGCTCATCAAGGGGATGGTCGACGAAACCGCTGAAGCGAAGACCCAGATCGCCGAACTCAAGGGGCAGATCGAGAAAGCGCTCGTGGGGGCTGAGAAGGAGAAGTCCGAAGCCGCCACGTGTCGGAGGCGCGAGGACATGGCACGCCAGATCGACGACTCGGAGACGGCTGAGGTAGCAGCCGGTTTCGCGGCCAAACACGAAGAACACCAAAAATTACTTGAGCAAAAGGCCGTCGCGCTCAAGGGTGAAATGGATTTCCAGGCTGCCGCAGTCGAAAAAATGATGGAGCAGGTCAAGGAGGCGAAGACCAAGCGGGAGGCTCTTGCGGCGACCGCCGGGCGCACAGAAGCGCGCGGATCGTTATCTGGGGCCGACGACCTGTTCAGCGAACTCGACCGCATGGCCGAGAAGATCGAAGGTGAACGCGCGCAGGGTGAGGCCGCCGAGGCGTTCTCGGAGCTGGATTTGGGCTCCGATGACCCCGAAACACACATCGACATGAGTGCCCGTGCTCCGGAAGCGCCGGATTTCGACGCCCGCCTAGAAGAACTCAAGAGACGGATGAAGCAGGAGTAGTTCCCTACTCTACCTCATCAGCGAAGTCTCGTAAGAACAGCAGCCCGGCACACTCCCCTGCCAGGAAGAGGATGTCCTCACGGCTGCGCGCGCTGAGCCCCCCATGGCGCTGATCGCCGCCGTCGACCACGAGATGCCACACCCGTCCCTCACGACTCCCCAAGAAGATTGCGAGCCCATCCGCCCGCAGGTCGTGGAGCACCGGCGGCTCACCATCTTCGGCAATGGGAATCGCGTCGATCTCCAAGTCTAATCGGGCCGGGTCTCGCCCAAGATCCAGAACCACGAACGGATGCGCCTCACCGCCGTCTTCCGGATCTCGCCACACGACGGCCCCTCTCTCACCCTGCGCGAGGTAGATGATACGCCAGAGGGGTAACGCGAACCTCGAACGCTCCCCATCGGCCCCCCAAAGCGCGAATGCACCACGCTCGGTCTCCTTCTCGACCTTTGATCGATTGAGGTACTGGGTCAGATCGATGATTCCGTCGCTCATAGGAGCAAGAAACTTCAAGCGGACACGTGAGTCAAATCTGAGCCGCGCAGACCTGCTAACTCTGGCTCTCCGCTAAACGTTGGGATACATTTTGCGGGCTTGGAAGGGAAGAAAAACACCCACCCAAAGGGTTGGTAGCACGAATGCAAAATTGGATTGGCATCGCGATTTGGATCATCATGGGGGCGGCCATTGGGCTCCTCATGAAGGCAATCATTAAGCGCCCTGAGGCGACCCCTGGGCATACCGCGATTATCGCGATCTTGGGTTCCTTCGCGGCAGTGATCGGCGGGATGCTGGGCGTCGGCATCGTTCACCTGTACGAGCCCCTCGCAATGAGCGTGGGCGGTATGGCAGGCGGCGCGATATTCGCGACGATGATGACGTTCGTGTACCGGTGGGGCATACGCGGCCTGATCTAATTGCGGCCGGGTAGGAGTAGACAAAATGAGAACGCCGGCCCGCAGAGCGGACCGGCGCCTCTCCCAACCACGCTACGGTGAGGCACCTCCCCGTAGCGTTTTCTTTAGAAAGAGGTGACCAGCCTCTTCCGTCTGGATTTCGCGCCAGACGCGCTTGTGGTTTTTCGCGGTAACCACGTCCACCCATCCGCCTCCCCACAGTTCAATGGATGCGGGAGCGAGAAAAAGGGTTGCAGCCATGTCAGACGCGCAGAAGTTCATCGACGCGAATCTCGGTCGTTTTCGCCAGGAGCTCTATGAGTTTCTTCGCATCCCCTCGATCAGCGCGAAGTCGGAACACGACGGGGACATGCGCAGCGCAGCCAATTGGTTCCGCGATCGACTGCAGGCCGCCGGGCTTGAGGCAGAGGTCCGTGACACACCCGGGCACCCTGTAGTCCTCGGACGGTGGAACGGCGCTGGCGACGATGCGCCTACCGTATTGATTTATGGGCACTACGACGTACAACCGCCTGAACCCCTGGACGAATGGGTGTCGCCACCCTTTGAGCCGACCGAACGTGACGGCAGGGTCTACGCGCGGGGCTCCGCGGACGATAAGGGCCAGCTCTACATGCACGTGAAGGCGCTTGAGGCGCATCTGGCGACCGCCGGCTCGCTGCCCATTAACGTGATCGTGCTGGCCGAGGGTGAGGAAGAGGTCGGCTCGGAGAATCTCGTACCCTTCGTAAAACAGCACGTTGACGAACTGGCCTGCGACTACGTCATCATCTCCGACTCCAACATGTTCGCCGAGAATATGCCCTCAGTGCTCTTCTCACTCCGGGGACTTGCGTACCTCGAGATCCACGTAAAGGGTGCGCGCAGCGACCTCCATTCCGGTCAATTCGGGGGTACCGTTGTCAATCCGGGGAACGTGCTCGGCAAGATCATTGCGTCGCTTCACGACGAGAGCGGCCGAGTGGCGGTCGAGGGCTTCTACGAGGACGTTTTGGCCTGGGACGAAGAGACCCGCGAGCGTATTCGCTCCCTCCCGTTCAGCCCCGACGAGTACAGGCGGGAGTTGGAAGTCGACGCCCTTGGTGGTGAGGCCGGCTTCGACGTGCTTGAGCGGCTGTGGATCCGTCCGACGTGCGACGTGAACGGTATCCTCTGCGGCTACACGGGAGAGGGCGCCAAGACCGTTCTGCCCAACAAGGCGATGGCGAAGGTCAGCTTTCGACTCGTCCCCGACCAGACTCCCGCCCGTGTCGCCGCCCTGGTGCGCGCTCACGTGGCGAAGGTGGCCCCGTCCGGCGTGACGATAGAGGTCGTTGAGCTGCATGGTGGCCGCCCCTGGCGTACGAATGTGGAGGGAAAACTGGTGGATGCTGCCTCCGCCGCGCTTGAGGCGGCGTTTGGTACACCGGCGGTCCTCCAGGGCGAAGGGGGTTCGATTCCCATCGTGGTGGACTTCGAGGAGCAGCTCGGAGCATCGGCATTGCTCGTTGGCTTCGGGCTCCCTGGGTGCAATCTGCACGCGCCCAACGAGTGGTTCGCGCTCGACGCCTTCGAGAAAGGGATCGGGGCGCTCGCCGGGCTGTACGAGAACCTGGGCGCCTAGAAGAAGGACCGCGGCGGCGGCGCTCGAAAGCAAAACGAACTTCTGGGAGCGGACACTACGTGGTCTCTGCCGCGCTCCCAACCATGGCCACGGCATTGAGAAGCGCGCGGGCCTTGTTCAGCGTCTCCTCGTACTCCTTGGCGGGGTCGCTGTCCGCCACGATGCCGGCGCCGGCCTGGACATAGGCCTGCCCATCCTTCACCAGTACGGTGCGGATCGTAATCGCCGTGTCCATGCTCATGCCACCGTAGTTGAAGTGGCCAACGGCGCCAGCGTAGGTCCCCCGCCGCGTTCCTTCCAACTCGTCGATGATCTCCATGGCCCTCACCTTCGGAGCCCCGGACACCGTGCCTGCAGGAAAACAGGCCTTGAACACATCGACGGCGCCCAGCCCATCCCTAAGGTGGCCCTCGACCTGGCTCACGATGTGCATCACGTGGGAGTACCGCTCCACCGCCATCAACTCAGGGACGGTCACGGTGCCATACTGCGCCACGCGGCCCACGTCGTTCCGACCCAGATCAACGAGCATCCGGTGCTCCGCCAGCTCCTTCTCGTCAGAGAGCAGGTCTTCAGCCAGGGCACGTTCCTCATCGGCGTCGCGACCGCGCGGGCGCGTGCCGGCTATGGGCCGGACGGTGACCACGTCGTCCTCCACCCGCACCAGGACCTCCGGCGAGCTGCCCACCAGGCTGACACCATCCATCTCCAGAAAATAGAGATAAGGCGATGGATTCAGGCTGCGCAGAACACGATATAGGTCAAACGGTGAGGCCTGCAGGCTTACGCCCAACCGCTGGCTGAGCACAACCTGGAAAGCGTCTCCGGCTCGGATGTACTCCTGAATACGGCCGACGCCCGACTCGAACTCATCCCTCGACATGGAACTGGTAAAGGGTGGGTCGTCTTCTGGCTCGTCGTCGAGCGTCAGTGGTGGCGGTGACGGCGCGGACGAGAGGCGGTTGATCACGTCCTGGGTCTTTCGAGCGGCCTCAGCGTAGCTGGCCTCCAACTCGTCATCGCTCGCGCCTGGCTCAACAGGGACAGCGGCGATGGCCATTGCCCGACCTCGCAGATTGTCGATCGCAAGGATCACGTCAGTGAACACGAAGAGCCCGTCGGGCACGCCGAGGTCATTCTCGGGTGCGTCGGGGAGATCTTCGATCTGGCGCACGACATCATACGAAAAGAAGCCCACAGCGCCGCCCCAAAACCGCGGAAGTCCCTCGACTTGGGCTGGGACTCGGGCTCTTAGTCTCTGGTCGAGATCGGCCAAGGGGTCATCCGTATGGACCTCGACCCATCCCCCGTCAGGCGTCCAAACGGACACGACTCCCTCGTCCAAGCGCCACGCCCCAGATGGGCGGGTTCCCAGAAAGGAGTATCGGGCCCATTGTTCGCCTCCGACGACCGACTCGAGTAGGAAGCCGAACGGCGGCTCGACGAGCTTCGAATACGCCGTGACAGCCGTGTCGACGTCGAATAGGAACTCGCGCCAAACGGGTACCAAGCCGGATTGGCGAGCGTGGACCTTGAAGCGATCAAGCGAAGGAAGAATCTGCATGGGCACCCCAATGTCCCCACAGTCCACTACACCGTCAACCGCCCTCCTGGCTGTCGACACCGGCGGCACATTCACCGACTTGGTGCTGCTGCGTCAAGGCCGAGTCACCACGCTCAAGGTGCCATCGACCCCCCTCGACCCATCTCAGGCAGTCCTGGACGGCATCTCCAAGATCCTAAGCGGGGAGAGCGGGTTTCTGCTGCTGCATGGCTCGACCGTTGCCACCAACGCCCTCCTGGAGCGGCGGGGTGCGAAGGTCGCGCTGATCACCAATCGGGGTTTCGAGGACGTCATCGAGATCGGCCGCCAGAACCGGCCGCAGCTCTATGCGCTCGTTGGCCACCGCCTTCCCCCCTTGGTGGATCGCGACAGCCGGCTCGGCATTTCGGGGCGCCTGGGACCGCGCGGGGAAGAGATCGAGGAACTCGACGCCAGCGAACTCGAAGCCCTGGCAGCTCGAATCACCGCGACGGGCGCCGAGGCGGTGGCCATCTGCCTGCTGCATGCGTACGCGAACGATGCCCACGAGCGAGCTGTCGCAGAGGCGATCGGCGCCACAGGGCTACCGCTGTCCGTATCGTCCGAGTTGGTGCCGGAGTTTCGCGAATATGAACGCACTTCGACTACGGTCGTGAACGCGTACGTGTCTCCCATCATGAGCCGGTACCTGGGACGCCTTTCTCGGGAGGCTGGGGCGGCCCGCGTCACAATCATGGGCTCGAACGGCGGCGCCTTGCCCGTCGAGCGTGCCCGAAGGGAGCCGGTCCACACGATTCTTTCCGGACCTGCGGGCGGAGTGGTGGGCGCGCTCACGTGGGCACGTCGCTCCGGCATTGAGCAAGTAATTTCGTTCGACATGGGCGGCACGTCGACGGATGTATCGCTGTGCCCCGGGCGGCCTCTGCGCACACGCGAGTTCGAGATCGCCGGCCAGCCGACCGCGATCCCGGTCATCGACATTCACACCGTCGGAGCCGGGGGCGGCTCATTGGCCCGGGTCGACGCCGGTGGGGCGCTTCGTGTGGGTCCGCAGAGCGCCGGAGCCCAGCCAGGCCCGATCTGCTACGATCGCGGCGGGACCGGGGTCACGGTAACGGACGCCCATGTTTGGCTCGGACGCCTGCCGGTAGACGCGTTCCTGGGCGGGGGCGCGGGCCTTGATCGTGACGCTATCCGAGAGCCGCTCCAGGAAATTGCGACCCGGCTCGGCATCACACTGGACGCGGCAGCTGAGGGTGTGATCGCTGTCGCGGACACCGCGATGGAGCGGGCCCTGCGTGTGATCTCTGTCGAGCGTGGATACGATCCCGCCGACTTCGCTGTGGTGGCCTTCGGCGGCGCAGGGGGACTGCACGTGGCGGAATTGACACACCGCGTCGGCGCCCTGAAAGCGCTCGTGCCTCCAGACCCGGGACTGCTCTCGGCCTACGGCATGTTGGCATCTCCTGTGACCCGTGAGACATCGCGCACGGTCTTGCTGTCGTCGATCTCGGAGGGCACCGCCGACACCATCACCGAAACGCTCGCTCAACTGGAAGCGACGGCGCATGCCGAAATGCTCGATGAAGGGATCGACGCCGACACGCTATCGGCCGAGCATTGGGTGGACGCGCGTTACGCCGGTCAAAGTTTTGAGCTACGCGTCCCCTCGACCGATTGGGCCGACCGCTTTCATGCCGCCCACGAGGAGCGCTACGGGTATCGCCGTGACGCTGCGGTGGAGGCCGTCACGTTGCGGGCGGTCGTGACCGCCCCACCTCCTCCGCTCTCGGTAGACAAGCTAGCTCAGGCGCACGGGCCACCTCCGACGGAGTCATGCACGGTCGTTCATGACGGCGTGTCAATCCAGGCATCACGGGTGTGGCGACAAGATTTATTCAGCGGTCATGTGCTCGACGGCCCGGTGGTCGTGCAGGAGTACAGCGGTACGACATGGGTTCCGCCCGACTGGACCCTAACTGTAGACGCCTGGGGATGCCTTCACCTGGCTCCAGTCGCGACCGCCCCGTCACAGTGAGAAAAGGTCGTCACGGGGGTTATCTTTTCGGGCCTTTGCCACGGCTTACCACGTTGGATGGTCCCAGAGAAGCTCGAGAAGTATGAACGAAGACACCCAGATCAAAGAGATCAGCCGCAAGGCAGTCGCCGAGCCGCTCGACGATTTTCGTCCGCCCTATGTGGCTGCGACCATCGCGGGCCTGCTCGTATTCGGCCTCTACGCGCTGACCCTATCGCGGTCCACCGCGTTTTGGGACACGAGCGAGTACATCGCCACAGGACACATCCTGGGCATCCCACACCCGCCGGGGAACCCGCTCTTTGTTGTCCTGGCTCGCGCCTGGTCGGTTCTTTTGGCGCCGCTCGGCATTCCTGTGGCCGCCAGGATCAACTTGTTCAGCGCTCTCATGGGCGCCGCGTCGCACGCGATGTGGTTCCTCATGGTGCATCACATTCTCCGTTATTTCTCTGACGACCGGCGCTTCAGGCTCATCGGCGCTTCGGTCGCGGTGCTCGTGAGTTCAACTGCGTTCACGGTCTGGAGTCAGTCGAACGTCAACGAGAAGGTCTACACCGTCTCGCTCTTCACCATCGCGATCCTTTCCTGGCTCGCCGTCCGCTGGCAGGAGAATCGCGGGAAGGGTAAGGACGACAACCTGCTTGTCCTGATGGCGTTCATCCTCGCGTTGAGCGTGGGCAATCACCTGATGGCCTTCTTGGCGGCTCCGGCGATCGGAGCGTTCATTTTGGCGGTCCACCCAAAGACGCTGCTCAACTGGCGGCTGTACGTGACCGGCATCGCTGCCGCCATCCTCGGGTTGTCCATCCACTTGTTCTTACCATTGCGTGCGGCGCTAGACCCGGTCATCAACGAGGCTGCTCCCACATGCCCTGACGTGAGTTCGGCCGTGACGGCAGTCGTCACGTACGGAAAGGCGGGATGCACGGCGCTGGCGGAGGCGCTCAACCGAAGTCAGTACCAAAAACCCGGCCTCCTGCCCAGGCTAGCCCCTCTGTCGTCCCAGTTCGTGAACTATCTGCAGTATTTCGATTGGCAGTGGGCAAGGTCGCTCGACGGCGCCAACACGGTGTTCGCCAACCTACGGCTACCGTTCACGATGCTCTTTACGGGACTGGGCGTGTGGGGCGCGATTGAGCACGCGCGACGCGACCGACCGAGCTTCATTTTTGTCGCCACGCTTTTTCTCACGCTGTCGGTGGCGCTGGCCTACTACATGAACTTCAAGTATGGCTACTCGCTTCCCTCTCCGGTTCAGGACCGCGGCCTCCACGAAGTTCGCGAACGGGACTACTTCTTCATCGGGTCGTTCTCGGTGTGGGGCCTGTGGGCCGGTATCGGCATCGCGACACTTTGGCGCGAAGCGGCGCGGGAGATGAACGTCACCCTTGCGAAGGCCAGCCCCATTCTCGGCCTCGCGTTGATTCCGTTGGTGTTCAACTTTTCATGGGCGAACCGGGCGGAGGACTATTCCGCGCGCGACTGGGCGCACAACCTGCTCATGAGCGTGGAGCCATACGGCGTACTCTTCACCAACGGCGACAACGACACGTTCCCGCTTTGGTACATCCAAGAAGTGGAGGGAGTCCGCCGCGACGTGACGGTCATCGTCACCTCGTATTTGAACACGGACTGGTATACGAGGCAGATCCGGGACCTGACCGCCCCATGTCCCCCAGGCGTTGACCCTTCGTCCGACTGGACCCGCATCCAGTGCCAACGTCCATACACGTTCGAGAACACAAATGCCGCCTACGTGTCCGCTTCGGCAGATGCGGGCGCCAAGACTGCGATGTTCGTGCCTGGGTCGATTCACGTGCCTACGAAGTCGATCATTCCGTTGACCGACGAGCAGATCGAACAAGTGTCGCGCAACGTGGTGCCCATTCAGGGCACGCGGCAGCTGCCGCTCGGCAACATCGTGGCTACCATCCGCGACGGCGCCTATTTGATGCCGTGGCAGCAATACGCACTCGCGTTGATCAACGAGGTCATCGATGACCGACCGATCTACTTCGCATCGAGCGGCAACGCGGCCTCCGAACTCGGGGTCAATAACTATCTGGTGCGACAGGGACTCGCGTTCCGTCTGAATAATGGCCCGTTGCCCGAATCCGAGATCGACGGACTTCTGCAGATGGAATCGTCACCCTACACGTCTGTGACCGGTGAGTGGGTCGATGTCGCCCGGACGCAGACACTCGTGGACGACGTGTTCATCCATCGGTCAGGACTTCCCGATGATTGGACGCATTGGCCCGACGTAGCGACAATCGGTATTCCCAACTACTACGCCTGGTCATACCTCGCCCTCGTACAGGCAGCCATTCAAACGTCCGACCAGGATGCGCTTGATCGATACCAAGCGCGAGCGGAAGCTTGGACCCTGCTGGGCACCTAGAAGCGCTCAGGTCAGCCTAGAGGGCTTTTCAGGAAGTACAGCGGCCCCTCTAGAGTTCAACCACGGTACCGAGGCCTGCCGCGCTAGCGCGGGCGAGGACGACGGCGGCCACCGCGACATCTTGGACCGCGTTGCCCACCGACTTAAAGAACGTGATTTCGTCGCGCGACGTTCTTCCGGCTGATCGGCCGAGGACCACGTCGCCAATTTCTGCGGCAATCACAGACTCGTCGACGAGCCCGTCCCGAATGGGGCCGACGATGTCCCCAGCCTCCTCCATGATCGCGTCACGCTGATCCACAATCACCCGGGCCCGCATGATGAGGGCCGAGTCCACCTCTCGCATGTCCAGCGTGAAGGAGCCCACTCCTGTCACGTGGGTGCCTGGCTCTACCAAGCGGCCGTCGAACACGGGGGTGGCGCTGCTCGACGCGGCAATCACGATGTCCGCACCCCTAAGAGCCTCAGCGGGGGTAGACACAGACGCCGCGTCGATGCCCTCGAGCTCCTCTACCAAGAGGTCGGCAGACGTCCCGCTTGGCGAAAAAATTCGAACGCGTTCGATCGCGCGGACACACCGCACGGCTTCTAGCTGGGTGCGCGCCTGAACGCCCGCCCCGAAGAGCCCCACCGAGCGAGCGTCCGACCTCGCCATCAGATCGGCGGCGAGGCCTCCCACCGCACCTGTGCGAAGAGCCGTCAACCAGGTGCCGTCCATGAGCGCCGTCGGCCGACCGGTCACTGGGTCGATGACCAGGACAACCGCGTGGATTACTGGAATGCCCAGTTCGCGATTCCCCGGATTGACCGAAACCACCTTCGCGCCCGAGCGTGCACCTGCTTCAATGTAGGCGGGCATAAATAGGCTCACGCCGTGCGGTGTCTCTAGCGCCACGCGGAGCGGGGAAACGGCACCGCCCCCCGCGAGGGCCCCGAACGCCTCGCGCATGGCTTCAATGGCCGCTGGCATGTCGACCGAGGCGCGCACATCAGCGGAGGAAAGAATTCTCATTTGCTTGGGGGTCGCGGGGAACGCACAGTAACGTCAGCCACTCCGACCGCGTCACGCACATTCTATGCTTTCAACTCGCCGTTCGCCCATGCTTCGAGAAATCCGGTGACGAGATCCCCTGGCCACATTGCCGTCGTCGGCGCGGGCGTCTTTGGCGCCTCTGCGGCAGTCGAGCTTCGAAGGCGCGGATGGGCCGTGACCCTCGTCGACCCAGGGCCGCTGCCGCACGCTGCAGCATCGTCGACCGACGTGAGTAAGGTGATACGGATGGACTACGGGTCCGACCTCTTCTATCACCGGCTCGGTGAGGCCGCCTTGGAGGGTTGGGACCGGTGGAATCGTGATTGGCCACGCGAGCTCTATCACGAGAACGGCTTTCTGATTCTGAGCGCCAAGCCAATGAACCCGGGAGATTTCGCGTACGAGAGCTACCAAGCGTTGATCGAAGGCGGGCACTCCCCGGTCCGCTTGACGGACATCCCAGCCACGCGAACCGAACGTTGGGACCTGACCGGTTACGCCGACGGCTATTTCAACCCTCGAGCGGGTTGGGCCGAGAGCGGCGCGGTGGTGGAGCAGCTTCTTGGCCAAGGTGAGGCTCTCGGCGTGGAGGTTCACGCGGGCGCCATGCGTCACCTACTCTTTCAGGGGAGTCGGGCAACCGGAATTATGACAACAAACGATGTGCGTATCGACGCGGACATCGTTCTGGTGGCAGCGGGCTCGTGGACACCCTCACTTTTCCCTTGGATGAGTGACCTGATTTGGTCCACCGGACAGCCCGTGATCCACTTTCAGGTCGAGGACCCTGCCGCGTACAGCGGTGACCATTTCCCCCCGTGGGCTGCGGACATCGCGAATAGCGGCTGGTATGGCTTCCCCGCGCTCCCCGACGGAAGGGTGAAGGTCGCAAACCATGGGCCGGGGGCCCCCGCACATCCCGACGCCCGCGGAGTCGTAGGCCCGGATCACGATGAACGGGCGCGGGCCTTCCTGAGAGCGGCGCTCCCTGGGCTCGCGGACAAACCCATCGTCTACCGCAGGATCTGTATGTACTGCGACAGCTTCGACGGCGACCTTCTAATAAGCGGCGCCCCCGACCGTGAAGGCCTGTTCGTCGCCACGGGTGGCAGCGGACACGGGTTCAAGTTCGCGCCCGTGATGGGAGACCTGATCGCTGACGTCGTCGAGGGAGCCGAAAACAGGTGGGCGTCGCGTTTCGCTTGGCGCACCCGCACTGAAGTCCGCACGGAAGAAGCCCGCTTCAACGGAGAGTAGGTGAAGAGCCCCAACCGTCGTTTCCTGCGCATAGGCATCCTCGTGGGCGCCCTGACCTTGGGCGCCGATGCGGCAGCCTGGGGAGTACACGTCATGTGGAGAGACGCGGCCATAGAGAGGATTTCTCCGGCCGCAGTCCAGATCGACGCTCTCTCGGCTCAGATTGGCGAGGACGACAGTTGGATCGCGTCGAACGAGAACATCGAGCGGGTGGCCGGCCAGCCCGATCGGTATGCGGCGCGAGTCCTCGCTCGTGCCCGCAGGGCAGCCGCCCATCGTTCCCTGGTCGATACTTACAACGAACAGCTGACCACAATGTACTCTCGCTTCTACTTCGCCCCCCCACCCGCTCCTCTGCCACCCTACCGGGACCACATCGAACCATGACCGTCATATCCACCTCCGGCGCACCGATCCCCGCCGGTCACTATAGCCAAGGCATCGTGCACAACGGCGTCATCTACGTCGCCGGCCAACTCGCGATTGATCCGGACAACCCAGAGTCTCCGCGGGGAGACGCAGATGCGCAGACCCGCCAGGCGCTGCACAATGTTGCGTCTATCCTGCGCGCCGCAGGATCGAATTTAAGCCATGTGCTGCAAATGACCGTCTACGTCACCGACATGTCGCTGTGGCACGATGTAAACGCGGCATACGCAGACATCATGGGTGAGCATCGGCCTTCGCGTGCGATCGTGCCGATCGGACCACTGAAGTCGGACTTCGTCATCGAAATCCAAGCGATCGCTGCGATACCCTGAAGTGAAGGCCGGCGCCTACTTCGTTGACGAACGTACCGGTCAGGCCGGCGATCAGCCCATACGGGGCATGGTCATATTGTCGAGGAAGAGGCGGTCCTTGCGAGACAACGCAAAGATCCCGTTTGAGTCGACCACATAGAGCAGCCGTTCGACCTCTTCCTGATTCAGTGGGTGCAACGTCGGAAGCGTTATTTCACCCCAACGCTCACGGTCTTCCAGGTTGCGTACGCCCTGCGACGAATAAGCAGAATTAGGCAATTCAACGCGGCGCAGGGCGGCGATCCTCCGCTGCTTCCGCGAACGATGCCAAAGACGGAGGACGAATCCCCCGACCAGCACCACCATCAGAATCGGAATCCACATGTTCATAACAGAATCGCTTCAAGCCCCGTTCTACGCATCGAGACACCCAAAGTGTGCCTCGCTTGTAAGGTTTATGGCGAGAGCTACCGTGTAAAGGTTGCAGTTCCATACACCGGCTTTACTGGGGCCTTCAGTATTACATGGCCCGGCCCGGACGCCGCTGGCCGCAGCGCAGGCCCCACGCCAGAGGTTTCTTCCCGGATCTCAAGAATCGAATCGAACAACTCTGGACGGGCGTCGACCGCCTCCCCGCGGCTGAAGAGCACCACCCGAGGAATCACCCTCAGCAGTTTCTTCATGAGTACCAACGTCCGAATGCGGGCCTCCACATCTAGCCGGTCGAACTGCTCCTCCAAGACTAGCGAACCGAGCACCCGGCCCTGGGCAGCCACGAGCGAAGTCGCGGCCAGTCGCACTGCGATGCCGGCCGTCGCGTAATCCTCTTCCGAGATCGGCGTCAGCACGCCGCGATCACCCTGAAGGACCCCGCGCCCTTGAATCAGGGATATGGCGAGGATCCGCCCGCCGGATATACGGCAGACATAGCGAGATGCTCGATCCAGCAAGAGGTCGGTGGCCCGGCTCACCCGCGCGACCCTGACCCTTCTAAGCGCGGCCACAACCTCGCGAAGAGGCCCGCTCGGAATCTCAGCGAGGGGCTCGGAGGGCTCCGCGCGGGCACGCTCCATGAGGCGGGCCCGAAGCAGTTCTACTCGCTCCGAACCCGCCTCCAGGCCCGCGTGCAACCGAAGAGACCGCCCTTCCAACTCCTGGAGATGTGGCGGCTTCAGTTCCAACTGCCCCCAGCGACTCTTCCACCAGCCCCCGTCCTGAACAATCGACTCCCAGTCGTCGCGGAGTTCGGCAAGCACGTCTTGATAGTGGCTCTCAAGCACCCTCCCGCACGTAGGGCACGGCGCGTCGGGTCCCGCTGCCTCCATCCTACGAATACGGGCCCGCAGTTCACGGGCCCGATCCCGGTAGGCATGCAATGTCGTCTCAGCGTCTTGCCGTTCACGCAGCCAATCCATGGTCGCGACTTCGAGGTCACCATCTACCTCGACAACGTCGGCCCGCCGCCCCTGCAGATCCGCTTCAGCGTCTTGGAACTCAATGGAGACCAATCCCGAATCCGGGTCAACAACAGCCCCGCCAGGTTCTGGATGGGAGGGCCTCGACGACGCAGCGCCGGAATCGAACGCCTCCGCGTGCGCGCCTGCCCGAGCGAGCGCCGCGTCAACGATCGCCAGCCCACGGCTGGCGGCGACGGCGTCCACGGCAAGGCGAATCGCGTCGTCCAAGGTCTCAGCCTCACGGCCACCCCAGAGACGCCGCAGGGAACCGCCCGACCACCCACCTCCCTCGCGCAGCAAGAGCTCTGCGACAGCCCGCCTCGCCCTTCCACCTGCCCCAATCACCGCCGTCAGGCCGACCGGGATCGACGTGCTGACTCTGCCCACACCTGGAACGTCACCGTCGAGCGCCTCGAACACGCCAACGGGTCCAGAGTCGAGTTCCTCCCCGAGTTCATTCGGAACCAGGCTCCACACAACATCCCTAGTGGGCTCATCTAAAACCTCGTCCCGCTCCAGTTCCGCCTCGAGCGCGTCTCGTAAGAGACCGGGAGCATCGACCGGAAGCCAAACGGTCGAGGGAACCCGGGCTTCCTTCCCGGCTTCGACGGTGAGGTGCAAAGCGCGCTGGCGTAGTTCGGACAGCTGATCGCCCTGGAGTGCCAACAGGTCCTCAGGCGTGGCCCCTTCGAGCCGTAAACGGACGATCTTGCCGTCGATCCCGCCCGGCACTTCGTCGGTGACTTCGCGCACGCGACGACGCAACCGCTTTGGATCGCCAGTCCCGACCTTTACCGGCGCAAGCGCGACGACCGGGCGGCCAGGCACGGGGTGAAACGTGACCTCGTCCCGCTCCAAGTCCACGGTAAGGAAACCCTTCTCGTCGGCCGCCTCGTCCCAGGGGTCGAGCGCCACTCGCTCGAGAGACCCGCAGTAGCGGACCTTGGGCCCTACATGCGCACGACGATGCGAACCACCCAGTGCCACGTAGTCCCACTCCCCCGCATCTACGTGTACGCCGCCGCTCCCAACAAATCCGGGGCTGCCATGAAGAACGAGTAGGTTCCAACGCATGCGTGGGTCCGGCTCGGGCAGCGCCGCCGGATGGCGCACCGCCGCCCGGTAGGGCACCAGGCACGCGTGCAAACTCAGTCGATCCATAAGAATCGACCTGGTTAGCCCGGTGGCGGCCTCGACGTTCGGGAAGGTGTCGAGCACCGCAAGGGCGCCGGGGTCACCCGGGCGGCGAGGGGTGTCGCGGGGGCCCGCGACCATCAGAACCGGTGTCTCGGGAAGTGATGCTCGCAAAACCTCAAGACCCCGCGCGAGCGCAACAACAGCACTCGCGGGAGGGTCCGGTCGGTCGAACACATCGCCAGCGACCACGACAACCTGCGGCGCGATCTTGACCAGTTCCTGTAGCGCTCTTTCGAACGCCGCGGCCACGTCGCGCTCGCGCATGTCCGCACCTCTCTCGACGCGCCCATAGGCGCGGAAGCCCAAGTGCAGGTCGGAGAGATGCGCGACGATCACGGGGAGGTGAGACCTCCGTTGTCAGCCTCGAAGCCGGCGAAGCCCTCACCCAACACGGGTACACCTGAGGGGCCACTCGCGGTGAGGGACTCCTCTGAATCACGACCGGACGCGCGCCGAAGAGCCAAGAACGGCCAATCCTGGAGGACTTCGGGTGGACGTTCAGAGTCGGGGCCGCAGACGAGCGTTCCACCTGGAGCGACCCGCGCTGCGAGCGCGCCGTAGGACCGTCGCGACAGTCCGCTCGCACCCCCGAGTGGCGCCAGAGCCGCTCCGTCGACGATCACCAAGTCGTAATCGGCATCCAATCCGGCGACGAGGTCATCGAGGTTACCAACCCGTACGGAGCCTCTGTCAGCGCTGCCAACTTCCAAGCCAGTCTCGAAATGGGCATTACCGAACGCAACAACCGCCTCCACCCGCTCAAGCACATCCACAGACCCCGTAGGGTGCTCTCGCATGACAGCGCGTGGGAGCGCCGAAGCCCCACCACCCAAAAGGAGCACCCGCCACGCCAATTCCTGCGGGGGCATCAGCGCGCGCGCGACCACCACATCCCACGGGTCGGTCGTCGACTCTTCGAGATTTAGCTCCCGCCGAACACTGCCAGCATCCACCAACACCCGAGACGCCTGGCCAGCACGACCACCCGTACGCTCCTCGACACGCACCTCGCCACACTGAGTCGTCTTTTCGGCCCTGACCAGAACGCGCGCACGACCGCCGATAACGATCCCGTATACCATCCCGCTAAACGAGAGCAGCACCAGGCATCCCACCAGGAGCGAGGACGGCATCGGAGCGCGGGGAAGCATCATTCCGGTGGCCGCGAAGCCCAGCGCCGCTCCAAGGGCAGCTGCCACCCCGGGTCCAGCCCGCGGCCGGACCGAGTCATTGGCACTCGCGACCTCGAGTCCTCCCAGCACAGAGCCGCAGGTGTACAGCGGTAATGCGGCCAAGACTGCCAGCCCGACACCTTGGCCGACTGCACCGGTCCCAAGATCGCGAACGACAGTCCATGAAGTGCCAAAGATGGCCGCTCCCAGAAACGCGACCAAACACATCACCCAGCGCCGTCGCAGCCGTTCCACCAGGTCGGGTCCTGGTGCCGGCCTGGCCCATAACCCTATCGCGAAAGCGCCCATCGCGGCGACCAATACTGTACTCAAAGAACGCATGAGCCCGGTGTCGGTATACAACAAGATTCCCACCGCCACCTCAGTGGCGACCGCGGCAGCGGCTCCAACAAGCAGCGGGGGAAGCCAGGAGAACCACCGACCGTTGCTGTTCACGCCCCCGTCCCCCCGAACGCGCCCGCGTGGAAGAGCAGCGGCTCTTGGCCAGAACTTTCTGCCCCGATCACGCGCGCCAAGAAGATTGAGTGGTCCCCAGCTTCTATCACCCGGTCGAGGACACAGTCGACCCAGGCAGCGCCTTCATCCAATATCGGGCTCCCTCCCTCGCTCGTTCGCCACGTAACCGAATCGAATCGACCATCATGAGGGCGACTCGCAAATTGACGTGCAATCGCAGCCTGATCCACCGACAGCACGGTGACAGCAAACCTACCCACCTCCCGTAATTGCCCGTGGGACACCGCTGACTTGTCAATACAGACGAGCACGAGCGGAGGGTCCAAGGACACAGATGTGAAGGCATTCACGGTGAGACCGCGAGGGGTTCCGTCCGGCAATAGCGTGGCCACGACAGTGACGCCCGTCGGGAACCGGCTCATCACATGCCTGAACAGCTCTGAGTTCTTTTGATCCATCGCACCCATAGACGAATTCGCGGCGCCCGCCCAGGTTGGGCGTGCCACCGCGTTCTAGCTTGCCCCCGCGAGGGGCGGCACTAGCTTTCGTGGCCACTGGACAATTCGACTCTAAGGCCACATGCGTAGGTATTTCCTAGCAATCCCGGTGATGTTAACCGTGGCTACAGGCTGCGACAACGTCACTTGGGGGGGGACGGCGGTTGAGGTGCGAGACCCACCCCCACGTGCGGAGTTGGTCGCCGACGCACCAGGGCTCGCCGCATCGCTAGAGGCGGAGGACACTCGTCCGGAGTTCCCCACCGGCCCGATTCTCCTTGCCGGCACACGATCCGGGTCCGAAGCGACTCTTTATGTGGTGGGCGAAGTGCGGGGAGGAACGTTGGCGGAACTCCCCGACGAGACGAGTTCACCGGGCTTCCGCGACTACTTCACCCAGGAACTACTTTCACCCGGTAGCGAGTGGACGCTGTTCTCCCAAGGCGTCCGGGTCGGGCGCCTCATCGCGACCACCGTCGGCATCAATGAGAGCTTTTGTGTCGCGCGACCGACTGTGACGGGGACCGTCGAATTGGTTCCTTCGGCAAGCACCGCGACACGCTTGATGGCGCTGCCCGCCGCCGCCACAGCGGGTCGAAGCTACGGGGAGTACAGCACTCACTCAGACGACTACGACGACCGCGTCGGATCGCTCGCGTTGGCGACGGGCGAAATCCCGCGCGTCGGGGCGGCGTGGCCACCAGAGGGAGTCCTCACGATCCGAAAGAACATTCAGGTACTTCAATTCGTTGATGCCCCGGGTAGGGCGATAGCTGCGACCTTCGTTCTGGCAGACCGCCTTGCGGTGGCTCCCCCCCAGCTCGGAGCTTACTCCCTCTTTGTTATTGGGACGCAACAAACCGATGACTACCAGTTGGCGTTCTCCTGGTACCGGCCGGCGGACACAGAAGGGAAAGGCGTTCCGCGCTTCTTCGATCACCTCGATTGGGACGGCGACGGTTCTGAGGAAATTCTCCTGGACGTTTTCGGAGCCGAGTCACGTTGGTTCGCCGGACTCACACAGCGAGATGGGGACTGGATTCGATCGTACCAGGATTCCTGCGGTCAGGCGTCCGCCGGCGGCTGATGCGGCTGGTGCGGTGTCGCCGGGCGCCGACCCTTGCGTGGGCGCTAGCACTCGGACTCGTTGCGAACGCCTGCGCCCCCGCTGAGCGAGAGTCGGAGGCTCCTTCGACGGCCAAGATCTTCGTCGTAGATGCGACCGGGCGAGAACTCTCCTTGAGCGGGCCGGCGAGTCGGATCATCTCTCTGGTTCCATCGGCGACCCAAGCGTTGCGCGCACTGGGCGCGGACATATTCCTCGTAGGTCGCACCGACTTTGACAAGCAAGACTGGCTCGCTCACCTCCCCTCGGTCGGCGGTGGTCTCGAACCGAATCTAGAAGCGATACTTTCGCTCCGGCCTGATCTCGTCATCCTCTTCGCAGGTGACCAAGACGTCCGCACCCCAGACCGATTGGACGAGCTCGGCATTCCTCACATAGCGATCCGGCCTGATGGAATCGCCGACGTCTACGCGGCGGCGATCCTCTTGGGTGCGGTCACAGGTCGGGCCCAGGCGGCCTCCGACTTGGTGGAGGAAATACAGACCGGACTAGAGGAACTTCGCTTGGCCGTCGCCCCACTCCCGAGGCTTCGCGTACTCTACGTACTCGGAGGGTCGCCGCCTTGGGTCGCGGGCCCCGGGACTTTCATTGATGAGATCCTGGACCTCGTCGGCGGCGACAATGTCTTCGCCGACCTCAGTACGCTCTATGGGTCGGTCAGCCCGGAAGAAATTCGCGCTCGCCGCATCGATGTCGTGCTGGTCTCGGACGTCAGCCAATTCGACGCCTCACTTTCTCCCGCGGCGCGCATCGCGGAATCGGGGTCGGACCTTGAGATTCCAGGCCCGGGTGTCGTCGATGCGGCCTGGCGCGTGGCGGAACGCATGCACGGGACGACGATCCGGTGAACCGGACCATGCTCGGGACAGTCCTCATTGCGGCTTTGTCTACCAGCATCATGCTCGGGGTGCGCTTTGGGTCGGTCCCCATTTCCACCGCCGACGTGCTCGCGATCCTGGCAGGAGGAGGTGATTCGGTTCTTCGTGATATCGTTTTGAACCTTCGGCTTCCACGCGTCCTCCTGGGCGTCATCGTCGGGGGCGGACTGGCGCTCTCAGGAGCGACTTTCCAAGCCCTCCTTCGGAACCCCTTAGCCGAACCGTACATCCTGGGAATCTCAGGCGGGGCATCGTTAGGGGCGGTGTCTGTGATCGCCCTCGGCTGGGTGTCGCAGACGTCGTGGGCGCTCCCGCTCGCGGCCTTCGCGGGGGCGCTACTCGCCATTGGCCTTGTGTTTCGCGTAGCCACGTCCACCGGCCGCGCGATGGATGTCCGCGTCCTTCTCTTGTCGGGCGTGGTGATCGCGTCGTTTTTCGCAGCATGCATCGCCTTCATCCTATCCATCTCGCCAGCCCGCACCGTGCAGACCGCGGTGCTTTGGAGTATGGGGAGCTTGGCGGGCGCAGGCTGGGGAAGTGTGATTCTTGCGGCAGCCTACACGCTGCCTGCGGCCGTGGCCCTGGCCGCCCTCGCCCGTCCGCTGAACTTGATGGCAATCGGCGAAGAGACCGCCTACTACCTTGGTGCAAACGTCGAAGGTGTGAAACGAACCGGCTTGGTCATAGCGGCGTTGATTACGGCTGCGGGTGTCTCCGTGGCGGGCATCATCGGCTTTGTCGGCCTTGTTGTGCCCCATACGATCCGCCTCCTGATCGGGTCGGATAATCGCGTCCTGCTACCACTCTCATTTCTCGGTGGCGCGACGTTCCTCACTCTGGCCGACCTCGTTGCCAGACTCGGGCCCACAGAGATTCCGATCGGAGTGATCACAGCGTTCGTGGGCGTACCTATCTTTTTGGTGCTCCTGCGACGGAGTCTGACCTCGACATGAGAATCGAGGCGAGGGACCTTGTCGTGAATTACCCAGGTGCGCCTCGGCCCGCGCTGGATGGCGTCTCGATGTCCGCCTCGGCCGGGTGCCTCTATGCGGTCCTCGGCCCGAATGGCTCCGGCAAGTCGACGCTGATGCGCGCGCTCCTGGGGGTAGCCCCCCTGTCCGCGGGAGCCGCACTCCTGGACGGGCGCACCAGCGCCGCGTGGGATCGGAGAGCGTTGGCTCAGGCGGTGGGTGTGGTCGCGCAGTCTGAGAGCATCGCCTTTCCGCTTTCGGTTCGTCAGATGGTCGGGATGGGCCGTTATCCCCACCTGGGTCCCCTGGAGAGTGAGGGTGATGCAGACAGAGCTGCAGTCAGTTCTGCCCTCGAGGCCTGTGACGTCAGCGCTCTGGCCCATCGTGATGTGACGATGCTGTCAGGCGGCGAATTCCAACGCGTACGAATCGCGAGGGCGCTTGCGCAGGAGCCTCAGGCGCTTGTTTTAGACGAACCCACCAGTAGCCTGGATATCCGCCACCAGATGGGGATACTGGAGCTCTTGCGCAGGTCCGCCGACAGCGGCCTTACCGTTGTACTCGTCACCCACGGACTGGACCTCGCAGCCCGGTACGCGGACCGAATGCTGCTGCTCGCCGGAGGGCATGTCGCGGCCGAGGGCACCCCCGACGAAGTGATGACGGAGGATACGATATCGTCTGTCTACGGATGGCCTGTGGCGATTACGTCTGACCCAGAGTCGGGGGCCCCACGCGTCACGCCTCGGCGTCCTCCGCCTCGCGCCGAGCCGTGATGTAGCTCTGGTAGCGGGACTCAACGATCCGGCCTTCTGCAACCGCTGCCCTCACACCACAGACTGGCTCGTGAATGTGCGAGCAACGCCGAAAGCGACACGCATCCACTTCGGCAGCAAACTCCGGAAAGCACGTCTCGATGTCTTCCGGCCCGACACCCCAGAGCGCCACGTCGCCGAAGCCAGGGGTATCAGCGACCAGTCCCCCACAGGTCAAGGGAATCAGCCTCGAGCCCACGGTCGTGTGACGACCGGTACCGGTCTTCCGCGAGAGTCCGCCGGTGCGGAGCATCAGACCAGGGTCGATCTTGTTGAGCAGAGAGGACTTCCCCACCCCTGAAGGTCCCATAAGCGTCGACGTTCCAGAGCAAAGCTGTGTGCGGAATTCGTCGATCCCCTCCCCGCTTTCTGCGCTCACCGGCAAGACTCGATAGCCAATAGGTTCATAGACCTTGGCGAAATGCGCCGCCACGGCATCGGCACCCGGCAAGTCCACTTTGTTCACCACCAACAGCGGGTGCATGCCGCTCGACTCCCCCAGCACGAGCAAACGATCGACAAGCTCGACCGTCGCCTGGGGAGCCTGGGCCGCGACCACGGCGAAGGCCATATCGAGATTCGCGGCAACAAGTTTGGCGGCTCGGCCACCCCGGCCTCGCCTTACCAACTCCGCGGTGCGTTCGCTGACCGACTCGATCGTCCAGGCGTCGTCCACTCGGTCGACGGTGACCACGTCTCCGATTACGACCTGGTTGCCTGTGCGCTGCTCTTGCTTCACTCGCCCACGCAGCGACGCCTCGACCTGCACGCCATCCACCAAGACTACCCGGTAGACACCGCCTGCGGCTTCGTGAACGACCCCCTTCAACGGCCTACCTCCATAAAAAACCCCCCCACCGGACTGGTGTCCGGTAGGGGGTCACAACAGTCCGACCGTACGACGGCCGGTCCAGGCATCACGCGGCGAACGACTCCAGCGCGGTGCCCTTCTCGCCTTCACGAAGACGACGGAGCGCACGATCGCGAAGCTGACGGATCCGCTCGCGAGTCACGCCCAGCATGTTGCCGATTTCTTCGAGCGTGTGCTCTCTCTCACCTTCAAGACCGAAATACAAACGCAACACCTTCGCGTCACGTGCTTCAAGCGTAGAAAGCGCTTCTGTGATCGTCTCCGTCAGCAGTCGGCTCTCAACTTCGAGCTCGGGCTCCGCAGCTTCCTCAGTAATAAAGCGCTCAACGAGCTGCGAGTCTTCCGAATCACCGATCGGGGCATCGAGACGGATCTCGGCCGCATTCAGGGTTTGCAGAGACTCAACCAATTCGGGCGTCAGGAAAGTCGCCTCGGCCAACTCCTCGGTCGAAGGCTCGCGTCCCTTCTCCTGCTTGAGACGCTCCTTCTCACGGAAGATGCGCGCGAGATCGCTGGCCCGGTTCAAAGGTACCCGAACAGCGCGTCCGTGATTGGCCAGCGATGCAAGGATCGCCTGGCGAATCCACCAGACCGCGTAACTGATGAACTTCACGCCCTGCTCAGGATCAAACTTCCGAGCAGCGGTCACAAGCCCGACGTTCCCCTCTTGAATGAGGTCAGTGAGAGACACGCCTCGGTTCTGATATTTCTTCGCTACGCTGATAACAAAGCGCAGATTCGCTCGTGCAAGCTCCTGGATCGCCTCCTGATCGCCCAACTGGGCCTTGGCGCCGAGCTCCTTCTCCTTTTCAGGAGTAATCAGCTCGTGACGACTTACATCACGGAGGTACTGATCGAGGGCGCTCTGCTCCTCCACGCTCGCGTCAAAACCGGAAAGAAGGTTCCCCTTCCCGCGGCGTTTGCGCTTGCTTGGTGCGGCAGTGGCCATCGTTATCTATTCTCCTTCAATTTCAGCTCGCTACGGTCGACGGAAGTTCCGCCAGCAGGAGCCTCTGAACCACGCGGAATCATTAGCCATTTAAGGTGCCCGCGCGGCTCTTGTGTGTCAAGTAAGCGAAGCAACAGAGCATTCCAGCCGAGGCGGGGACGCCTTGCGTTGTAAGGGACCCATCGTAGTACCCAACATCCAGGAAGCACACCCTCTTTTTTGGTAACCCCTGACGGCTGAGGGGTTCCTCCCAGAAGCGCACGGGGAATACGTCTCGGTCGCCGCTGGAGCCCCTGTGTTTCACCTTCTCAGAATAGTCTCGACACTCCCCTTCAGACAGCGCCCGAAATCTCCTTTGTGACACAGACCACGATCCTCACTGGCCTTAGCGACATAGGGCAGACGCGCTCCCGGAACGAGGACAGCATTTCGATCCTCCGCGACGCATATGTGACCGTAGTTGCTGACGGGATGGGTGGGCGCACCCTGGCGGGGACGTTGCAAGCAGGGTCGCCGCGTCGACGGCCGCGGCCTTCATCTGCGATCGCGTTGGGCCCCACCTCGATCGGTCGCAAGATGTGGTGGTCCAGTTGCGATCGACGATGCTCGCATCGGTCCTCGCGGCGCACGCCGCGATCAGGAACGAGGCGGCCAAGGACCCCGAGCTGAATGGCATGGGCACGACCGTGACCGCGCTCGTCCTCGACGAGGTCAGTCACACCTACGCCATCGGACATGTGGGCGACTCACGGGCATATTTGGTCCGAGGGGGAACGCTCACCCAAGTCACTCGGGATGACACATGGGTGCGAGACCGAGTAGATGCAGGAGAGCTGACCGCCGAGTAGGCCGATCGTCATCCGTTCGGGCACATCCTGACTCAGTGTGTCGGCCTGGAAGACGCTCCGGACGTGCACGTCATGGATGGGAAGACCCAACCAGGCGACGTGTTCCTTCTATGTAGCGATGGTCTCGTGGGGATGCTGGACGACGGTAAGGTCGCGCATCTAGTCAGTGAGGCGCTGTCCGAAGGGACCACTCAACCCAGTATCGATGCGGCAGCGCAGGCCCTGGTGTCCGCCGCAAACGAGGCCGGCGGGTTCGACAACATCACCGTGTCCCTGGCAGCCGTTTGCTAGTGCGCCGAACCATAAATACGGTGGCGTTCGAGCGGCGCACTAGACAGACCCGACCGGCCGCGTGATTCGGTCGAGTACCAATTCCACGGGGACCTCACGACGCTCGAACGTGAACACTCTTAGGACACGAGCGGTCGTGTAGAGCTGCTGCGCCAGCTTGGGGAGGTCCAGTACGCCCGGTAAGCCCTCCAGTCCGAGGCGCTCTATGCTTCCTCCGAGGCGCTCGACTAGGACGTCCAATTGGAACATGGCTGGCTTTGCGGGGAAGTCGATCACGACCTCCCCAGGCTCGAGACCCAACTCCGCCGCGAGGTCGTCTTCTACTGCACGCTTCCACGGGGAATCACCGACCGCCCAGTCCTCCACCTGCCGACCTTCAAGGTCGGCGGCCGTAAGTTCGAGGGCCCGCTTCGGGAGCTTGCGGTGACGTAACGCTGGGAGCCAACGCGTGGCAATCTTTTCCGCGACTTCGCCGTCGTCCTCTTGTGAACGTCGGCCGATCTCGTAGAGCAACTCTTCATCTGTCGGACCGATCAGTTCTTCTGGCTGGAGGAGACCAGAGCGCACCGACTCTTCCACGATACGCTTGTAGAGCGCCGTGGCGGCACGCACAGCATGGTGCCAGTACACGTTCCTGAACATCTGGTACTTGGCGAAAAGCAGGGACTCGAGCGCCGCGATCGCCTTCTCATGTACGCCGACTTCGTACTGCCCTGTTTCTGGATCTCGCAGCAATGCGAGGCCCTGAAGGAGTCTCGATACATCGACCTCACCGTAAGGAACGCCGCAAAAACGGGCGTCTCTCCTGAGGTACTCCATCTTGTCGAGATCGAGGCTGCCACTCACCAGACCGCGGAGGGGGATGTCACCCTGACCAGAGATCAGCTCGTGGATGCGTTCAGGAGCCGTGAGCCCCAGCGTGGCCAGGGCATCCCGCAGCGCTGGCGACGAGAAGAAGCGTCGGCTGACCTCCTCGTGATGCACAGGCACGTGCTCGCTCTCGAGTTCCTCCAGGGCGTGGGAGAAAGGGTAATGGCCAATGTCATGGAGAAGCGCGGCATACGGCACCAGCTCTTCTCCCTCCCATGCCGCAGGGTCGACCCCCCCACGTTCCCTCAGATGCCTCAGGGCGGTCGTAGTGAGGTGATAGACGCCGAGCGCGTGATCAAAACGTGTATGGGTCGCACCCGGATACACGAGGTGCGCGAGCCCAAGCTGGCGGATGTACCGCAGACGCTGAAATTCGGCTGTATCCACGATTCGGACGGCCGTCGGGTCGAGGCGAATCGTGTTCCAGAGGGGGTCCCTGATCGTCTTTCCTGGAACGGTGGTGTTCATATTAGGAATATCCGGGTCCGGCCGCGCTTGAAGAATGACGTAACGGGACGTCGTTGCCGCGATGGTGTGTACCTTCCTAGTTTCCCGAACAAACAGCGAAAGCGCCACCCCCAGAGGGAATCGCTTCGCCGCTCCTCGCACGCAAACTCACGTGACCCGCAACCCTACCCTGAGGGAACACATCCGCGCCATGGCCGAAAACCGGCCCGGCGTCTACCGGATGTATGGGCCGGGCGACGAACTCCTGTACGTTGGGAAGTCCGTTCACGTACGCACCCGGCTCCTGTCCTACTTCCGCGCACACAAGCGCGAAAAGGCTTGGGAGCTGATCAGCACGGCCTCGCACGTGGAGTGGGAGTACATCCCAAACGAATTCGCTTCGCTGGTGCACGAGATGAAGCTCATTCAGCGGTGGCAGCCACGCTTCAACGTCCAACACAAACGCAGGAAGATCTTCGCGTTCGTGAAGATCACGAAGGAGCTCGCTCCGCGCGTATTGCCGGTCAGCCGGATCGCCGATGACGGCGCGACGTACTACGGCCCATTCCCGAGAGTCCGAGCCCTGGGGCAGTCGCTGCGTGAGCTGAGTCACGTTCTGGGGCTTCGCGATTGTCCCGGGCCGACGCCCGTCTACTTCAACGACCAATTGAAGATCTTTCGAGGGGGTCGCCCACCCCGCTGTATCCGAGCAGACCTCACCACCTGTCTTGCCCCGTGTTGCGGGCGCCCCAATGAGGCGCAATACGCTGAGGCCGTGGAGATGGCCCAGCGCTTCTTGGAGGGGCGCGCAGATGAACCCCTCGGAGAAGTCGAAGAGCAGATGGCTGCCGCGTCCGCACGGATGGATTTTGAGTACGCTGCCATCCTGCGGGACCGGCTCGAACGCCTGCGAACCTTTCGCGACGAGCTCGTCGCCTTCCGGGGTCGAGTCGAGAACCTGTCCTTCGTATACCCGGTGCCTGGGTTCGGGGGAGATGATCGCGTCTATTTGATTCGTCATGGACGCATCCGCAAAACGCTGACCCAGCCAAAGGGTGCCAAAGCGCGCGCCAGGGTTGCGGAGCAGGTCGAGGCCGTGTTTAGTGATGCGGACATGGGGCCTGGCGGTTTGCGTCCGGAGGAGGCTGCAGAGATTCTTTTGATCGCCCAGTGGTTCCGACTGAGACCCCACGAGCGAAAACGAACGATGCCGCCCGAGCGGTGGCTTAAGGAACCGAATCCAGCATGAACCAACGCCCGTCGATCAAAGTCTTCGACGAGTGGCGGATACGTAAGGCGATCACCGACCAACACGCGCTTGCGAGCGCGGAGCGCGCATTTCGCGCACTTGGAAACGGACTCGCCTCCGTGCCGCCCCCTCTGGGATGGGAGTTTCCCCATGTAAACGGGGAAGTCCATCTAAAGGGCGCCCACCTACACGGTTCGTCGATGTTCACCTTCAAGGTTGCTACGGGCTTCTACAGCAACGTGGAAATGGGCTTGCCAACCGGATCTGGATTCGTGCTCATCTTTGACGCCGAAACCGGTTTCCCCAGAGGCATTCTCGCGGACAACGGGTATTTAACGGACCTTCGCACGGCCGCCGCCGGAGGGCTGGCGGCCTCTCGCCTCACCCACGCAAAACCCTTGAAGGTGGCGATCCTCGGAGCGGGCGTTCAGGGACAGCTCCAACTTCGACTCCTATCACGCGTCCGCGAGATCGCCTCGCTGTCCGTCTGGACCAGAAGCTGGTCACGTACCCTGCAATGGAAAGAGAAGCTGGTGGAAGCCGGTCGCCCCGACGTGGTCGCGTGCGACGACCCTGAGTTGGCCGTCGCCGGGGCCGACCTGGTGATTACCGCGACGCCAGCCCGCACCCCCTTGATCGGAGACGGAGCCCTGAAGAAGGGCGTGACAGTCATCGCCATCGGCTCCGACGGACCCGCCAAGCAGGAACTTGCCGCCAGCGTTGTGGCAAGCGCGGACAAGATCGTTACCGACCTCACCTCCCAATGCATCGGCCTGGGCGAGCTACACCACGCCGTTGCGGCCGGGCTGATGGCCGGGAATGACGTCTACGCAGAGTTGGGGGAGATCGTTCTCGATACAAAGCCAGGTCGGGAAGCGGACGAGACGATCATCTGCGACCTGACGGGCGTCGGGGCGCAGGACGCCGCTATCGGCGAGGCGGCCTTTTTGGAACTGGCTGGGCAGGACGCTCGCGCCGGGGCTCACTAGCGGCACAACGTCGAACAGCTACCGTCCGGGTCTCAAGTCGATCGTGAGCGCGGTCGCGGCCTCGACGCGATCCCGGGAATAGAAGACCGGATGGAACTGATCGTTCGCCCACATCTGGAACAAGTTCCGGTAGAACGGCGAACGTACGTCTCCGCTCTGGCCGGGGGTGTTCATCCCAACGGAGCGATCCCAATCTCCGGTGTCGACGATGATCCTAAACGAGGCCCCGGAGGTCTGGTTGTCGCTGTTTCCGGTGGCGTTCACGGTTGACCCGTATCCACCTCGGGGTAGCGGGCCCGCCTCGAAGAGCGATCGAGTCTCTTCGTCAACGGACGTTCCGAGCGGGTGACGCAGTAACGCGTAGTGGTAGGCGGCTTGGCCATAAACCCAACCACCGGAGTCCGGGCCTAGTTTCTCGGTGAGCGCGGCTATGGCCGCCTCAAGCGCGTCTATAAGTAGCTTGTCTCGAGCGGCCATGGGGTCAGCGCCCAACTCGCCAGGCGGAACCATGATGGTCTCAATGGTCTTACGGAGGGAGATCGTCATCGACGCTCCAGCTGGCACCAACGCGTCTCGCACGGCCCGGCGGATTTCGGCTTCCCACGCAGCGTAGAGTCCTGCCGCCGGCGAGCGCTTATCCATCACGTAGTCCCATTCGAGCAGCATATTAGCGGCTCGCAGAACCCGATTCTCCGGGGTCTTGATTTCTTCGAGCATCGGCACCAACTGCCGTGCCGGAATCGATAGCTCGTCTGTCTGCAGTCGCATCATATCAGCGACCGACATCCGCGTGCCTCGCTCAAGGACTTCTACGATGCGCAGCCAGCGATAAGGGTCGGACCAACTGAAGCCCACCGCGTCCATGAATTCGTAATCACGAGGAATTAGATCATTGTTCGCTGACGCGAAGTAGCCCTCGGACGGATTGAGCACATGGGGCTTCGCCTGGATGGGCAGATAGCCGTCCCACTCGTATCTGCCGTCACCCGGGACGGGAACCAGTCCGCTCCAGTTTCGTCGGATTGGGGCGATACCGACGGCCTGCCAGCCGATATTCCCGGCGCGATCTGCCCAAACCATGTTCTCGCCGGGAATGTGGGAATACCTGGACGCATCGACGAACTCATCCCACGTCTCGGCTTGATCCATTCGCAACGAAGCCAAGTACGGAGACCCGCCGATCTCCATCCAGCCCGCCCTCACCGCATACGCGAGTTCCCGGCCATTGTCCTCGAACACGACGGGTCCGTGGCGTGTGTACTTCAGCTGCACGACCTCCTCCGACTGGCCTTTCACAGGGACACGCTCCGTGATGACCGTCATGTCCTCCCACTGACCCCGATACTGGTACTGATTCGGGTTCGCCGGATTCGTTTCGTAGACGTAGAGATCTTCAGCATCGGTGGCAAAGACCGTAAGCCCCCACGCACCGAACTCGTTGTGTCCGATCGAAATACCAGGCAGGCTCGGCTCACCGCCGCCGATGACGTTCCAACCAGGCCCCACGAGATGCACCCAGTATCGAAGCGACGGCGCACCCTGAGCACGGTGCGGATCGTTCACCATCACCGGGTATCCACTCTCGGAGCGGGCACCGCTCACCACCCAGTTGTTCGAGCCGATATCACCCTTGGGGTCATACGCGATAGTCTGGGCGGCCGCCTCGGCCGCCTGTTCAAGCATGGCAAAGGCATCACCGTCGCCTCGGCGATCCGCAACGATGTCTTCCGGACGGAAACGAACACTCTCGCGGAAGGCGTTATAGATGCCGAGGATGTCCTCGGATAAGGCTTCTCCGTCTATGGCGGCGTCTAGGTCGAGCAGCGGGTTACCTGGACCGAGTGAACCAAGCCGCTTGACCATTCCGGCGCCGAGTTGGGCCACGTTTCGGCCGGTCGACAACTCTTGGCCGATATTGCCCAGCAGCCCCTGGTGCCGTGAGATCACCACATCTGGCGTCCACATTCCCGGCTTGATGCCCAGGAGTTCGAACTCAAGCGGTAGCAGCGTCGGATCACGCTGCGTCTGCGCGATGTAGGCGTTAATGCCATCTGTATAGGCATTTACGATCAAAGAGCCACGCTCGTGATAGTGGTTCAGCTCCTGCTCTAGGTCGCGACGAAACTTAAACAATCGCGTGCCGATGTCTCGTCGCAGTTCACGGGGACCGAGAATTTCGGAAACCGTTCCTGTGGCCTGACGTCTCCACAACTCCAACTGGAACAGACGGTCGCGGGCAGCATTCCATCCCTGGGCGAAAAACAGGTCGTGCTCCGTCTCCGCATAGATGTGGCTGATCCCCCAGCGGTCCACGAGAATTTCCACGGGCTCATCGAGGCCAACCAGGTCGAGACTAGTGTTCTCCTGAGCCTCAGCGATGACCACCGAAACGGCGAACAGTCCGAACAACAGTGCGAGAGAGCGGACACGACACGACATCAAATACCTCCGACTACATAGGAACACGACAGGTCAGTTCAAGAGAGCCCGTTCCGGGCCGGCTACGCCTCGTACACGGTTCGGCCACCTACGACGGTCCTCACGACTTGGATTTCCTTGATGGCGTCGGGGTCCACAGCGTGTGGGTCTTCGGCGAGAATCACGAAATCACCCAGCTTACCTGCGGTAATGGCGCCTTTGTCATTTTCCTCGAATGCTGCATACGCGCCATTTACTGTGCAGACACGAATCGCCTCGTCGAGCGTGATTCTCTGGCTCGGACCCCAGACACGCCCGGAGAAGTCCTTGCGGGTGACCATGGACTGAAGCGCCATCAATGGCTCGTAAGGCCCCGGCGAGTGATCGGACGCTGGAGCCACCCGGATTCCGTAGTCGAGGAAAGACCTATGAGCGAACATCCACTCCATTTTCTCGGCGCCATACTCGATCCACTTTTCCCCGTGGTAGTGGGCGTACGTATAGAAGGGGGCCGGAATGAACCCGCCGTCGGCGATGCGTTGCAGGATCTGAGGGTTCACCAGCGAGCAGTGTTCGAGTCGGTGCCGTACGTCGCCCCGTGGCCATTCACGCTGCACGCGCTCGTAGGCATTCAGGACCATGTCGATGGTGACGTCACCGTTGGCATGGATCGCCACCTGCCACCCCGCACGATGCGCCTCCTCCACAGACTCATGGATCTCCGCCTGCGTCATCGTCAGGATGCCGAAGTCGTCCGGGCGACCCGCGTAGGGCGTGCTCATCGCCATCGTGCGCTCTGACGCGGACCCATCGGCCGCAAACTTCACCGGTCCCACGCGGAGCCACTCGTCTCCAAAGCCTGTTCTCACGCCTGCTTCCTTAAGGGCGGGGAACGCCCCTCCCCGAGCCATCGCATGCACCCTGAACGTGAGCTCTCCAGCCGCGCGCGCATCTTGATACGCGATGAAGTCCGCCGGCCCCACACCTGCTTGATGCACCGATGTCAGTCCGGTCGAGTTCATCTGTTTGCATATGAGCGCAACGCCAGCTGCACGATCTTCCCGAGTCGACCCTGAGGGCACACTGAAGGCCGACCGTGCACGTTCGGCCACTTTTCCGGTCAATTCGCCGTTCTCGCGATAGAAGTGACCGCCAAACGGATCTGGCGTGTTCACCGTGACACCCGCGTCCGCGAAGGCCTTCGAGTTGTAAACACCAGTGTGTCCACCGCGGTGTCCCACCACGATCGGATGCTGCGTGCTGACCGCGTCGAGGTCGAGCCGATTGACCGGCCGGCCTTCTTCTTGTTTGGTGTCATCGTACATGAAGCCGACGATCCATTCTCCGGGCGGCGTCACAGCGGCGCGGGCGCGGAGCGCCTCTTGGATCCGAGCAATGCTGCCGAGGTTCGTGTCGACATTCTTGAGCAGGTTGAGCCCGGCGCCAGAGGGGTGCGAGTGCGCGTCGATGAAGCCGGGAAAGACGGTACCCCCCGCGGCATCGATCACCTCCGTGCCCGCCGACGCGAGGTTCCGGACATCGGCATCGGACCCAACCGCCACAAAGCGTCCGTTCTTGATCGCGACCGCGGATGCTGTGGGCAAGTCCGGGTCTTGGGTCAGGACGGACCCGTTTACGAGGATCAGATCAGGCGCCAATGAAGACGGCGTCGTAGACGTCGCACATCCTGAAGCCAGGCCGGCCGCCGCAACCGTTCCGAGTCCTAGGAAGTTCTTCCGGCTGATCTCGCTCATGCTCATCTCCACGAATCGGGTGCCCCTCACCACAACCGCCACAGCATGATCGTACGAGCCTGGCTCCCGAGGGGCCAGAACGACGCCACAGGCGAGTAAACCATTTCATCGGAGCCGGTTACTTGTCAGCGTTCTCTCATGCACAGGAACACCCTCCCGGCGCTTTGTGGGGTCCTCGCGGCCGCCCTGACCGCCTGCGACCAAAAAAGCCAGAACCTCCCGTTCGATTTGGACCCGCTGTCTGTCACTCAGCAGTCTATCGGACCGGAAGGCGGCTTGTTGAGTCATCCCGCTGGCATCTCTATTGAGTTTCCTCGCGGCGCGCTGGCGCGAACCACGAAAGTTTCCGTCACCGGTGGGCTAGCGCTTTCGGATTTTCCAGGAAATCCGAAAGGGGAAATATTGAACGGCACATATTTCAACGTCACGCCGGCGCAGCTAGAACTCCTCAAGCCGATTAGCGTTGACATTGCGATAGCAGCGGCCGCGCTCGCGGAGGGAGACCGCGCCCGGCTAGGCTTCGCTACAGGACTGGAGGAGGCCGAGATCCGAACGGAGGGAGTGAGCTTCGATATCACCTCCGGGATCCTCCGCGGTAGCGTCAATTCTTTGGGCGCGATCGCGGCCGTCGTCTCGGATAACGTCATCATCGTGTCCTCGGACCCGCCACCCGTGCTCGCTGGCGGTACTTTCGTCGACGCGACCGCATCTGGCGTGTCGAGCGCAGCTACAAGGTTAGACTCGGGTTTTCGGTCTCGCTCGGCGGGAGATCCCTTCCTAGTAGTGTGCAGCTATACCGGGACGGCGCCCCGATGCCTCGACTCGGGCGCGGTGGCGATGTGAGCATCGCCGGAGATCCAGGAGCGCCTTTCCGGAGACATGGTGCTTCTAAACACTGACGTGACGGGGGACCTCCAATTCACAGATTTCGTAAACGGCGTCCCGACGAAGGCCTTTGGTCAGTTGGCCGTTACCGGCATTCTGAGGGTGCAGCTCGGCCAGGTGATCACGTCATTTACGGTTGATGACACGTTCTCCACGACCGGAACTGACGGAGTAACTCCGATTACTGTCCTCGGCGCTTCGATCACGCTACACAGTACTTCCACCGGCGAACGGACTTTGGAGTTCCAGCTCCTGCCCTCCGGCGCAGGCGAGGAACTCATTGTCAGAGGGAACAAGACGGTCGACTTCGAGAACTCTGATGGGTCGACGACTTCAGCATCTCTTTTCATTGATCTCAGGCTGACTCGATGAGAGCTCTTTGGGTCATCGAGGTGGGATTGTCTTTCTCATCAGACGCTGCAGCACAGGGGGCGATGTGGACCCGGTCTGGCGTCAGAATTCGCGAACTCCTAGTGATTTCCGAAGTCGCGCTCGCGTGCGCGCTGCTCGTATTTGGCGGGCTCTTTATGCGGAGCTTTCAGGAGCTTCTGAAGGTCGACCTAGGCTACACTCCAGCTCAGGCCGTGGCGTGGCAGCTGAACCCGAGTCGCTCGTTCAAAAGCCCGGAAGAAGAATCCAGCTTCTTCGAGCAGATCGTGACTCGTGTTGAAGCGATTCAGGGTGTGGAGTCCGTAGGTCTGACCGACGCCCTTCCGTTGGGCAAGAATCGCAGCTGGGGCTACAAGTACTGGGGGTACCCGAAGACGACGAAGGGGTGAGCATTTTCCCGCACGTCGTAGACTCGCGCTACATCGAGACGATGAAGATTCCCCTCTTGGCGGGGCGCAATCTCGCGATCGACGACGATCGGGACAGCGAACAGGTCGTCTTGATCAACGACCTCGCTGCGAAGACAATCTTCCCTGGCCAGGACCCGCTAGGTCAGATCATACTTTCAGGTAGCGGTGAACACCTGGTCGTCGGCGTAGTCGGCGATCTGCGCCACCAGTCCTTGGAATTGGGCTCTGGCTTCCAGGTCTATTTTCCATACAAACAAATGGGAGATTTCTCGACGCTTGAGATGGTGGTCAGGTCTCCCCTCCCAGCTGCAACCATAGCTCCAGCCGTGTCGGCGGCGTTAAAGGAGCTTGACCCAGCCATGCCCACTCAAGACTTCTGGACACTGACCGCGACCGTTGACCAAGCCGTGTCGGCTCGACGCTTCGCGCTGTCGCTTCTTGGGGCCTTCGCCGGCGTAGCCCTGCTGCTCGTCGGGGTTCGCATGGCTCTCGGTGCCTCGGCGCAGGACGTCCGTCAGCAGGTCGTGGGCCGGACCCTCATCCTGACCCTAGTGGGCATCGCAATCGGCGGAATGGTGTCTGTGGTTGGCACCCGGCTGCTTGGCGCACTTCTCTTCGGCGTCGAGCCAACCGATCCCGCGACCTTCGTAGCGGTAGCGACGATACTGGTTCTCGTCGCGACAATCTCGGGCTTGATCCCGGCAATCAGGGCATCGCGGACAGATTCCGCTGCGGCCATGCGCGTTGGGTAACCGTGCGGCTGGCCCCGTTACCCAGCCATATCCGCGGCCTTACCCAGCAACTCTAGTCCTTCAGTGATTTCGCCCTCGGTGACGAGCAGCGAAGGGCCGATCCGTACCACGGTCCCGTTGAGCCCACCAAGGCCGATCAGCACACCGACCTCACGCGTGGCCTCGGCGAACTTTGCGGTGCGCGCGTTGTCAGGCTCTTTGGTGACCGGATCCTTCACGATCTCCATGGCCTGCATCAGGCCCATGCCTCGGACGTCGCCAATCCAGGGGTGGCGCGCCTGAATCGCCTCGAGCCCGGCCCGTAGCTGCTGGCCCCGGACCTCAGCGTTTTGTGGGGCGTCATGCTCGCGTAGCTCGTCCTGCGTCGCACACAGCGCAGCCATCGAAACTGGGGTGCCGCCGAAGGTCGAAATGGTCTTGCCTTTCCAACCATGGGCGATTTCGTCCGTGGCGATCGTCGCGCCAACCGGGGCTCCGTTCGCGATTCCCTTCGCCATCACCATGATGTCGGGCTCGACGCCCCAGTGATCGATACCAAACCAATGTGTCCCGCAGCGCCCGAATCCGGTCTGCACCTCATCAATTATGAGAAGGCCACCATAGTGTCGAATGACCTCGGCCGCCTTTTGGAAGTAATTGGCGGGAGGTACGACATATCCCGCTACGCCTTGGATCGTCTCCGCGATAAATGCCGCGGGCCGGCCGTTGGTGGTCGTGAGAATGACCTCCTCAAGATCGTCGATAAAACGATCGACGCAGGTATCGTCACATGGCTGCTTGAACGGACATCGATAGGGGTTCGGAGACTTCGCGTGCTTGATGCCGGCGACCGGCGTGGCGAGTGGACGCCACCCTGAATGTGCGGTGACACTGGACGCCATGAATGAACGCCCGTGGTAGCCGACTCGCAGCCCAATGATCTCGCTCCGACCCGTAGCCAAGCACGCCATCATGAGCGCAGTCTCGACGGCTTCTGTCCCAGAGTTGCTGAAAAAGGTGCGATTCAGCGCTCCCGGCGAGATCTCTGCGATTTTCTTGGCTGCCTCAACGTGCGCCTCGGTGGCGTACAAAGTCGAGACATGCCCAAGGCGGTTCATTTGGGCGGTCATCGCCTCGTTCACACGCGGGTTACAATGCCCGACAGACGTGGTCAAAATCCCCGCGAACAGATCGAGGTATTCGCGACCCTCGGCGTCGCGCACCCGGACGCCTTTCCCCTCCACCAAAGCCATCGGCTCGGAATACATGTGCAGCATGGAGGGAAGCAAATACTCACGCTGCCCCTGGATGATCTCAGCGCTCGTAGCGCCCCCGGCAATGTCCCGCTCACTCATGGTTTGGTCACCCGATGGGGATCAGAGGGTACGGCCGACCAGCGCGAAATGACCACACGCTGTTCAGTATAGAAAGAAATCGCGTCCCGTCCGGCGGCCTTAAGATCGCCGAAGAAGGAGCCCTTCGAGCCTCCGAACGGGAAAAACGCCATGGGCGCCGCAACACCGATGTTCACGCCGATCATGCTGATGCCGGCCTGATATCGAAAATCCCGGGCAGCCCCACCACTTGTCGTGAAGATTGAGCAGGCGTTGCCGTAGCGACTCGCGTGCATCATCGCGATCGCTTCGTCGACGTCCTTCGCTCGGTTGATGCTTGCGACCGGTCCAAAAACTTCCTCGGTCCCGATCGACATGCCGGGTGTCACATCTTCGAAGACCGTCGGCCCCACCCAGTACCCGCCTTCCAGGCCCGCGACCGAGGGACTCCGGCCGTCGAGTGACAACTTGGCTCCGTCGGCCACACCCTGATCGATGAATGCATTCACTCTGTCCCGATGCACACCCGAGATCACCGGACCCATATCCGTGGTCGGCTCCAGGCCGTCACCCACGCGCAGTGAAGACGCGGCATCCATCAATCGCTCACGGATTTTTGCATGCGCGTCGCCGACACCCACCACCACGCTTCCGGCGAGACACCGCTGGCCCGTTGAGCCGAAGATCGAACTAGCGCAGGCATCCAACGTCACGTCCATGTCCGCGTCAGGCAGCACGATGAGGTAATTCTTTGCACCCCCTAGCGTCTGCGCTCGCTTCCCGGCCGCGGTCGCGCGGGTGTAGACGATTTTTGCGACGTGGCTTGAGCCGACGAAGGACACACCGACGATGTCGGGGTGATCACAGATCGCCTCGACTGTCTCCTGACCTCCGTGAACGACGTTGAGCACGCCCGGCGGGAGCCCTGCTTGCTCAGCCAAGGCAACGATCTTCTGGTGCGTGAGCGGGTCCTGCTCACTCGGCTTCAGCACCACGGTGTTTCCGGTGGCTACGGCGTACGGCCAAAACCAAAGCGGAATCATCACCGGGAAGTTGTAGGGTGTGATAATGCTGAAGACACCCATCGGCTGACGCCACGAGGCACAGTCGATCCCCCGGGAAATTTCCTCAACCGTGTCGCCCATCATCAGCGCTGGAATACCGCATGCGTGCTCGACATTCTCGATACCGCGCTGCACCTCGCCCCGTGTTTCTGCAATCACCTTTCCGTGTTCGATAGTCAGCTGGCGAGCGAGGTCTTCTTTGTTCTCCTCCAGCAGAGCCTTGAGCCGAAAAAGGACACGGGCACGCTCGGTTGCGGGGGTCGCTCGCCAACTCGGGAAGGCCGCCTTCGCCGCCTGAACGGCGGCATCAATGTCTGCGCCGCCAGAGAGTGGGACCCGAGCGATTTCCTCACCCGACGCAGGATTTCGGACGGCCAGCGTTTCAGAGGACGAGGCTTCTCGCCAAGCACCGCCTACGTAGTTCCGGACCAGCATACCCAAGGCTCCGTCTGCCAATGAATTGAAGGACGGGAAAGTTATCGGGCGTGAGTGAACGCCGCCAACTCGGTCTCATTCTCCAAGAGTTCGAATCCCATATCGCGCAGATCTAGTTGGAGAGTTGACGTAGAAAAAGAAGGAGGGGGCGGCCGAAGCCGCCCCCTCCTTGTCACTCTACCTCTGACCGACCCTACATACGAGGGCTCATCCCCGAGTTGCGATCGGCAGGCGAACACACAGGCCATGCACCGGCCTGTCCTCCACGTCCCTGAATGACGCTCCGCTGCTTCCGGCTCGTAAAGTCATCGTCCTCAGATGCGAGGTAGACGAGGGACGCCGTAAGCACCGCATTACTGATCAAGTCCTCGAAGACCAGCTTGTCGAACGTGTCCCTGTGCGTGTGCCACGTGTGAGAACTGTAGTCCCAGGAGAGCGCACCCAGGTTGAAGGCCGGAGCACCCCAGCACACGAACGAGGCATAATCCGAACCGCCGCTGCCAGGCGACCCCGGCAGGTCTAGGTCGATGTCGGACGTGACCTCAGCCGGCGCCATCGCCAACCACCGAGCAAGCGACCCGCTGGCCTCCGTCAGCCCTTGTGCGTTCATATTCACGATCCGACCCGTGCCGTTGTCTTGGTTGAACAACACCTGCAGACCAGTCACTACGTCTTGGTGATCCTCAGAGAATGCACGCGACCCGTTGAGGCCCTGCTCTTCGCCACTCCAAAGACCGATCAGGATCGTCCGCTTGGGATTCGGATACACCGCCTTGAGAATGCGCATGGTCTCCAGCATCAAGACCGAACCCGTGCCATTGTCCGTCGCACCGGAGCCGCTCTCCCACGAATCGAAGTGAGCCGAGAGCATCACATACTCGTCCGGTCGCTCCGTGCCACGGATCTCGCCGATAACATTAAATACTGGGACTTCACCGCGATTTTCGGCTTCTGCGGTAAGCCGTAACACCGGATTCTGTCCGTTCTCCGCCAAGCGGTGAACGAGACTGTAGTCTTCACAAGAGAGTTCGAACGATGGGGTCTCGCGATTGTATGCGTTGAAGACGCGCGTCGTGCCATATGAACCGGGCCACTCGGACTTGATGATCCCAGCCGCGCCCGCTTCCTCCAACTGAGCGTGGAGGTCACGCTGCCTCGGGTCCTGAGACCCTGCCGCCGCAAGGCTCTGCGTCCACCTGCGTGCGCCGGCTGCTCGCTGCTGCTCGTTCCTCTGTGCTGAGCCAGGTGCGCCAAACTCGGCCCACTGTTCGCTGGCGCGGCAGGAAGGCTCCGGGTAGGAGAACATCACCCACTTTCCGCGCACCGTCCCCAAGAAAGCCCTCCAGTCATCGGGCGAGTCCATTTCCGGGACGTAGGTGATCTCTGCCTCGACGGGGCGCCCCTCGGTGCCTGGACTCCAAGCGAGAATGCGGCCCTCAAGGGACCGGACACGCGGACTGATCAGGTCGATGTGACTCACACCTCGCTCCCAGCCCTCCCAGGTGCCGTATTGTTCGGTGCGGGCGTCGACGCCCCAGCCCTGCAGGGTCTGTACGGCCCACGCCTGGGCCGCTTCGATACCCGGCGACGCGGTAAGCCTCGGCCCGATCGAATCGAGCAGCGACTGAGCCAGCGGCCGGAAGTGCGAGTTGCTAATCGCCTCACTCCAGATCGCCCGTAGAACCGGATCGTCGCTTGCCAACGATTGCGCGTCGGCGGCGGCAGGGACGGACATCGCGGCGACGGCGGCCGCAAGCATGATCGAACGCACAGCTCTCATGATTTTCACCTGTTCAAGTTGACGTCAGTTGAGTCCGCCCGGGCGAATCACAGGCCCGGCTCGCTCCATAATCTTTATCAGACTGTCCTGCGGAAGCGCGGGGATCGTATACCCGTTGATGCCCGTCATCGTCTCGGCGGCCAGCATCGCATTCAAGATGGCCTCCTCCGTTGCATGCACAGTTAAAGAGATCAAACCGTTGATCCCGTCGTTCGGGAGCATCTCAAGTCCGACGAGCTGTGAGCGTTCCGCCGCGGCACGGCGATTCCCTGTGCTGAATCCAAGAAATATGTCACCTGACCCGTTGTATCCCATCCCACCAATGCGGGCGAGCCCTAGCGCTGTTCGCGTGACCAAACGTTCAATTTGCGTGGGGAGCAGAGGAGCGTCTGTGGCCAGGACAATGATGATCGATCCCGCGCCCTCGGGGACCTCGTCGAGAATACCATCCGCATCCGCCCCATCGCAAAACGGGACGCTCGCGCGCCGGGACGACGACGGAATCGCACGATCCGCATAGCAAGCAGCCGGTTCGGGCATCATGCGTCCCACGGGTATCCCCGCGATCCGCAGATCCGCGCGCGCTCCCTGATTGCACTGCACGAGTACCCCGATCGTGTACCCCGTGGTGGGGTCGACCCGTGAGGCGGTCCCGATTCCCCCCTTGAATCCGTGGCAGCGCATACCCGTGCCACCACCGACGGCCCCCTGCTGAACCGGCCCTGGGCGCGCGCCATCCAGGGCTCCAAATACATGCTCGGGTTTTACATGGAAGCCGTTGATGTCGTTCAAATTACCATCGTACGTCTCCGCGACCACGGGCAGCGCCCACAGGAACGATGGGTCACGACGGCGCATCCAGTCGATCACCGCATCTCGCACCACGCCCACGCTGTGCGTGTTGGTGATGAGCACCGGAGATTCGAGGATGCCGGATTCTTCGATCCACGTCGTGCCCGTCATCTCTCCGTTGCCGTTCAGGCTGAACCAAGCTGCAAAGGCCGAGTCGCCGGCTGCGCGTCCGCGCGGAAGGATGGCCGTTACGCCGGTGCGGACGGGCCCTTCGCCCACTACGAGTTCTCCCTCACCGCGGATGATCGTCACGTGTCCTACCTCGACGCCCGGGACATCAGTGATCGCGTTGTTCGGGCCCGGACGCCCCTCCAGTGGCACGCCCAATGCCCGTGCGTCGGGGATTTTCTGGGCGTGGGCATCGCCAGGACTTACAAGTGTCGCCAAGGCGAGCACCGTAGTCGCAACCATAGGAAGCCGCCGAGTCATTTCTTACACCCTGCCATCTTTTTCACCCGCCCGAACTCCGACTTCTTCACGGCCTGCACGGAAAGGCGTCCGTAACGGATCAGCTCCATATCGGCCAACTCGGGATCAGACTTGAGTTCTGCTAGGCCCACACATTCATCGAACTCGGCGACGAACTCGACGTCGACCATGAACCAGCGGGGATTGTCCGGGTCGGACTTGGCATCAAAATATTTGTGCCCCTTTTGCAGCGCGAAGTGATCCGGATACGCTTTCTTGCAGACGCGCGCGATGCCCACAGCTCCAGGCGGCTTGGCATTCGAGTGATAGTAGATCACCTCGTCGCCAACTTTCATGTCCCGCATGTTGTTGCGGGCCTGGTAGTTACGAACGCCCTCCCAACACGTCGACCCTTCCCGCCGGAGGTCATCGATGGAGAACACGTCGGGCTCAGACTTCATCAACCAATATTGTTTTGCCACCGGATCATCCCGTCATGGGTTCTCGCCACTTCGAGCCGCACCGCATGCGAACGGAGGACGCGAGAGGGCAACATGGGGAGTCGTCGAGCAAAAGGAAGGGGTCCCGTCGTCGACTGAGCCGAGTAAGCTCCGCCAACCGCCGCCCCTAGCCCGGCAAATCCAATTCCTCGAGGATCTCTGCGACCTCGAGCGGCACATAGGCCTGCATACCAATCGGCACTAGCCCCGAGTCGCGGAACATCTTCCGGTACGCCGCTGCGGAGCGGAGTTGGAAGTCCACGTGATCGCCTTCGACTTCATCTGACCCCGTGAACACATCCAGAAGGGCCACCCCTTCTACGCAGTCGACGAGCGATGGCAGGCCTCGGATGATCTGGGCGTCCGTGAGGTAATGCATCACGTCCGAGCAGATCACCAGGTCGAACGGACTGTCGAAGACGTGAAGCTCCAGATCCTCGAACGACCCGAGCATCAGGTTCCGCCGCGCACCAAAGCGCTCCACCGCGTATTCGCTAGAATCGATGCCGAGGTACGACGCGCGTGGACGCTGCCGGTTGAGCTCGGGCTGCCAACGCCCCTCCCCACAGCCGACGTCGAGGACACTGCGCAGTGGCCTGTCCAGAATCGACTCGGTGAGCGCGACCGCCAGCGCCACGCTTCGCGCGAGCGCAGACCGCGACCCGACAGGAGAGTCCTTGTCACGGTACCACGAATCGAAATAGACCTGGTCGTACTTTTTCATCTCGGCTCCGAGGATGCCGTAGGCTAGTGTGGTGTATCGAAAGTTCGCGAGCCACCGAGAGCGCCGAGGCGCCGGATCCTGCGAGGCGCGACGACGAGGAATAGCAACGCTATTTCGAGGAGGAGCAACGACGGAGGCGGGGCCGTGCCGCCCCAACCCCAGACCGAGCACAGATCATATCCTACATGGTGACCGGCACAGGGGGTTACGCCACTGATAGGTCGTCTCTCCTCCTCACCTTAGCCCTGCTACGACTCGTCGTCGTTCCTACTCTGAGCAGCGTAAGCCCCCTGTGCGCGGGGTACCATACTTCTGCAGAGCTTCCCTAGGCCTTTGCGGACCCGATATCGACTTCGATGCCACGCCACTTTTCGCGTCTGAACACGATGACGCTCAGCGTCGCCCGCGTGAAGTGACCCGTAACGATGGCGAGCCAGATATGGTGCGGCTCAAGTGTCGAAAATGCCTGGACGGTGAAGCAGATCCCCAACGGAATGACCAACTGAGAGATGATGGAGATGTACATCGGGCTCTTCGTGTCGCCCGTGCCCTGCAGGCCGCCGGTGTACGCAAGAGCGACGGTAATAAAGAGACCGGACACGGCGAGGTACCTGAGCAGTTCCTTACTAAGAGCCAGGACCACCGCATCGTCCATTCCGAAGATGCTCAGCAAGGCTTCCGGGAACAGAACGAAGGTCACACCGATGCCTGCAGCGAGCAGCAAACCAAAACCCGCCGCCACATTCACGGACTTTGCGGTCCTATCCGGCTGTCCGGCCCCGAGGTTCTGGCCGGCGACTGCGGCCGTCGCGCCCATGATACCGACGGATGTCCAAGTGATGAATGAGAAGAGCTGCGTGTAGCTGACCACATAGGCAGCCTGAGCCTGCGCGCTCATCGAGAGCGAACCGACGAAGCCCAGAAGGAAGACGCCGCCGACGTTCATGGCCACCCCCTGAATCCCGGTCGGCAGCCCGAACTTAAAGAGCTGCCTGATGATGTCCCAATCAGGCCTCCAGTTCATGCCTCGATGGAACTGAACCACCCAAGTGCCACCGAGAAGTTTTGCCAGCGCATAGAAGCTGACCAGCCCTCCTGCGATCACGGTCCCCATCGCGGCGCCCTTGGTGCCGAACGCCGGAATCGGGCCAAAGCCTTTGATAAGCAGGACGTTGAGTCCGATGTTGAGAAGGGTCAGTGCGATACCGAGCCGCAAGGGCGTTTTGGCATCACCCGCAGAGCGCAGAGCGCCTCCCAGCATGAAGAACATCAACATGCCGAACGAAAAGACGAACATGATCCTGAGGTAGGGCAGGGCCTCGACTTGTACCTCAGGCGCCGCGTTCACCAGGGTCAGAAGCGTGGGTGCCCCAAAGTACCCGATGGGCGCCATGATCATGATGAGGATGCCCACCGCCGTCAGGAACGCCTGATAGACCGTACGGTTCACCTTCTCCGGTTCGTTCGCACCGGTGAAACGGGCCACGAGCACGCCCATTCCGGTAAAGAGCGAGCTGATGAACACGATCACCACCAGGAAGATCTGCCACGACACACCGATCGCCGCGTTCCCGGTGTAGCCGACGTAGTGCCCAACCATGGCGTGATCGACGATGCCCTGAAGGCCACCGATGATGTTCTGCAGCATGGTGGGCCACGCCAGCTTCCACACCGCGCCGCGAATGGGGCCCTCGACAATCGAACGGTCGAAGGATCTGGCTCTCGGAGAGGGTTTTTCGGCCAAGCGTCAGTTGCCTTGAGCGATTAGCGCCTGGAAGTCAGGCCGGTCGCGAAGAGGATCAAAGATGGGATCCAGACGGAGTTCCCAAATCGTGGTGAGCCCAGGTGTGCTGAGCAGCGTTCGAAGGTCGCGCATCGTGCCGTCGAGGTCACCCGTCACTAGTCGGACCATCATCCGCTGGCGTATAACGAAGAACACGTCGGTCAGGTCAGGTCGCACTGAGTGGATCGCCATCGCGATGTCGGCGACCTGCCCCACAGCCCCTACCACGGCCAAGTACATGACGCCCCTCCGCATGACCTTCTGACGTTTCAATCCTTCGAGAAAGCCCGGATTATTCGCCAATCGATCTAGCCTACCCCTACCACACCAAGTGAAGCTTGGCCTGCCGACGGAAGACCCAGTGCCGTTCGCCATCGGTGTCGAGGTAGGCCTCTTCCTCCTGGCGACACGAAGCGGGCTTGCCACCCCACTCAGGAATGGGCGTCGTTGCCTGCAACTCGATGGAATGCCACGTCGAGGCGAGCAGCACGGCATCGCCGCGGACGGGGACGCCACCCTGGGCGTCCCACATGCCAATAAGCGGCCCTGCGCCATGGCCTTGGTCACCAATGGGATGCGTATAGACGGTCCCGTTGATGCCCTCAGACCGCATCTGCCCCAGGGTCGCGGCGAGTATCTGATTGCCAGTCAGCCCGGGCTCCATATGCGATAGCAGGATGTCCTGAAGCCTATTGGAGTTGGCAAGGCACTGCTTCAGGCCGGCCGGCGCGTCCGTCTCGCCAGCCTTGAGCACGTAACCGAGATGCTGCGTGTCGGTGTGAAGGTTTTCGGCGATCACGCCAAAATCGGTCCAGAGAAGGTCCCCCGGTTCAATGATCGTGTCGCCCTCGCCACCGCCCGAACCCTCCCGCGTTACATCCACCGAGGTCTGAAACCAGGTGGTATAACCCAGATCCTGAATTCGCTGCCGCATCCACCACACGACATCGTCCGTCGTCGTGACGCCGGGGGTGATGACCGCATTGGAGAAGGCCTCGGAAATCACGGCGTGGACCGTTTCTTCGATCTTCCGGTAGCGCGGCATCATCTCAGGTAGCCGCAGCGCGATGTAGTTCATCGCGAGCCGCGAGTCCCTTTTGATACGGGCCCGATACTTGTCGCCTAGCCCCGCTTCAAGGGCTTCGCGTTCGCCCGCATGCAAGCCGTCAGAGAAGGCCCAGTCGGGGTCGATGTTCAGGACGATGTTGTCCGGGTCGCGGTCTTCGACCAATTCGCGCAGCAACCTCCACTGCTCTCCGCCCCAAAGCTCACTGGTCGCCTCAGTAGGCGCCGGCCGTGTGGACCGGAACGCTTCGAAGACTCCGCCCTGGGCAGTCCCTCCGAGCGCGAGGCGCTCGAGCGAACCGTCGTCCTGTCTCGTGATCACATAGATGGAGCGGCGGCGCGCGGCGAACGTGGTCGGAGAGGTGATCGACCAAAAAACCGGGTCCTCTGCGTACTCCCGCATGGAGAGGATCCACATGTCGACGTCGTACTCCGCCATCAGCCGCGGCAGGACCCGGTCCATGCGGGCTTCGAGCCAAGCCTGCTGCTCGATGGCCTGCTCGCGCATGGTCGGGAGGGCGTGTATGCGAGCCGGGGCGTCGCCGGGAACGTTGGCGGGAGATTGGGCGGCGATTGCCGCCGGCAAGATCAGACCCAGGGCGGCGAGGAACCAGGACTTCATAATTGTCCTACAATCATCCAGGCGCTGATCGAGAACCAAATGACCCCAATCACGCTCAATAGAACCCATTCGAGCACATTCGTCTGTTGTTTCCCACGCTCACCATGGAACCACGCGATCACCGTAGCCGCCGCCAACCCACATGCCACGAAGGGAAGAGTCAGCCTGTACCAGATAGGATCCAGCAGCTGTTGATCTGCGGTCAACTCGTTCATGAGCGACATGAGGCCAAGCCCCGCACCACCCGTAATAATGACCACCTGCGGGACCCGGCGCCTGATCAACTGTTGGAAGTCGGCAGCCTCTTCGACGCCCCCGCTCGTGGGCCCACCCGCCGCCGCCCCACTCGGGTCCCCGGCTAACACGCTCACGACATCGGCGGCACTCGGCCGGTGTTTTGGCTCGCGGCTTAGGCACCGTTTCAGCAGGTCCGCTATGTCTGCCGGCACATCAGGTCGCGCGATCCGGAGATCCTTGGGATCTTGACTCAAATGGGCGGTGATCCACTGAGTATTGGTCCGGGCATCGTACGGGCCCTCGCCCGTGAGCAGCTCATATCCCATCACGCCGAACGCGTAAATGTCCGCGAGCTCGGTGAGATCTTGGTCGAGAAGTTGTTCGGGGCTGAGATAGCGGGGGTCACCCATCATCTGACCGGTCTTCGTCAGTCGGGTGGCCTCTTCGCCGCTCGTTACGAGAAGAGCCGCGATGCCGAAATCAGAGAGGAGCGCCCGCTCGGACTCTTCATCCCACAATACGTTGGCTGGACGTACATCACGATGCACGATTCCCTGGGAGTGTGCTGCCGAAAGCGCGGAAGCCACCTCTAGAAGCACCTGCCTTGTGAGCGCCGTGGCCAGCCGGCCCTCCGCCTTGAGGCGCTCCTCCATGGTGCGCCCTTTCACAAAGCGCATCACCAGGAAAGGCGTCTCGTCTGGCAGCCGCCCAAACCGGTAAACCTGAACGACGCTCGGGTGTGACAGCGAGGCAGCCGCTTTGGCCTCGCGCTCGAACCGCTTGCGTGCCGTCTCGTCCTTGGAGTGCTGCGACAGCAAGACCTTGAGGGCCACGAACCGGCCCAACTGCGTCTCTTTGGCGAGGTACACGTTCGCCATCGCCCCACGCCCCAACAATCGCTTGATCTCGAAGTCGGAGCCCAGTGCTCCCTGGAGGGCGTCGATCGAATCTTGGTCTTCGCTCATGCTTCGGATCGCGGGGGGAAAACAGCTTCACAGTTCAAGGGCAGCGCCGGAGGATATGCCGGAAACGGCTTTACCACAAGCGTTTCCCAGTGTGCGCAGCCGAGATCAGTTGGCCAAGCAAGGCCTGGCCCACACCCAGAGATTAAGGTCCGACGACGTGGAAGGGCATCCACACCGCCACCTCCGAGGGAGAGACCGAGAATGATGCAGCTTGTGTTCTTGCTCATCAGTGTACTACTGTACTAGTCAACCGACACAGTGACACACCGAGCGTGTCACCCGACAACGACGGAACGATTGATGCCCGAACTCCGCACCAAGATGGCTCCTCAAGCCGCCCAGGCCCTGGCGCAGGCGCTCACGGCCTGGGCGTTGTTACTCCTGTGGGTGCAGTCGAGCGAGGGGCTCGTCGCATGGACGCTTTTCCTGGTAGTCGTCACGGTCCTGCCGTTCCGGGCAGGAGCTAGCGACAAGAAGAGGGCGATCGCGAACTTCGCGTCCGGAGCCATCCTATGGACCCTCATCTTCTGGGGGCTGATCGATGTGCTCATCGATTTTGCGTTTTCTGGGGGCCGGGACCTCCCGCTCTCGACCACCCAGACCCTCCTCTTGGTCGCGACTGTGCTTTTTATGTTCTCAGGCGCGTTCTACTGGTTGAGGGGAAGAAGGACAGAAGGAGCCTGGGTATGATGCTTGTGACCGTCTCGGCCCTTGCCGCGCTGGCGGGCTGCTCTGCCGTTGAACAGGCGACGACGGACGACCCGCGGGAAGTATCCCTACTCACGGTATCCGAGCCCACGCTCGAGATCGGCGTCGTCGATGGTGCCGAGGAGTACCTTTTTGGCCCAATCGAGGCTGCGCTGCGGCTCCCAAGCGGAGAAGCCGCGGTAGCCGATGCGAGCAACTCGCGAATACTGGCCTACGACGCCGCGGGCACCTTCGTGCGCGGGTGGGGATGGACCGGCGACTCGGACGTGAGCTACGTGCGGGCGTACCGACTCAGCGCGTCTGCGCAGACCCGTCAGGCGCCCGCGTGGCTCCTCAGTGAGCCAGTTGCACCCCCGATGGACGGCGTAGCGCCTGATGAGGCCGAAGTGCGAGCGCTCACTGTCAGTACAATCAAGAACCTGGCTTCACACCAGGAGATTCACTACTCCACGGCATTGTCGTATACGACCGACCTGGGGGCGCTCGGTGACTTCGAGATACCTGAGGGGTTGGAAATCGACTTCCTCATCGGCAACGCTCGAGGGTGGGCCGCGGTCTTCGCCCATCCGGACTTCGACCGCCTATGCGGGCTCGCCTACGGATACATGATCCTACCGGGCTGGAGCCCTGGCCAGGTCAACTGTGCCCCGGCGTTACAGGAATCCACCGCGGGCGAGGGGCGCTGAGTCGATGTTCGACGATATCGACCCGAGGAGCCCAACCCCGCTCTACGCGCAGATCGCTGCACGTGTGCGCATGGCTGTCGCCTCAGGAGACCTCGCAGCCGGCGACTCGCTCCCTTCGGTCCGGATCCTGGCCCGGGACCTCCGTGTGAACCCAGCGACCGTATCGCAGGCCTACCGCGACTTAGCTGTGGACGGCTTCGTTGAGACCCGGCACGGTCACGGCACATTCATTCAAGAAGTGCCGACGTTCCTCAGGAACGAAGAGCGTGCGTCGGTAGCACAGCAGTTGGTACGAAAACTCCTCCAGGACGGGGCACGGATGGGAATCGAGGCAGAGGAACTCTCGCAAGCTTTCAAATCGGAAGTGGGAGCAGAGATAAGTGAATAAAGCAATCGAACTCGAGGGCGTGAGTTGGAAAGCCGGCAAGTCGTTCGCACTGGACAACGTGTCGCTAAACGTCCCATCCGGCTCGATCTACGGCTTCCTCGGGGCCAACGGCTCAGGCAAGACCACGACGATCCGAATGTTTATGGGCATGATGAAGCCCGACGCCGGGAAACTTCAGGTCCTAGGTCAGAACGTGCCCAAGGAAATGAAGGCGATCCTCGCACGGGTGGGCTACGTGCCAGAGCGACCCCACATCTATCCGGCGCTCACCGTCGGCGAACAAATCAAGTACCACTCCTCGTTCTAAAAAACTGCGATGAGGGCTGGTGCAAGGAGCTGACGGGTCGTCTGCATCTCGACAGCGACCGAAAGATCGCGCGCATGTCAAAAGGTGAGACCGCGAAGCTCCTGCTGCTGCTAGCCCTTTCGCAGCGGCCCGATCTGTTTGTCCTAGACGAGCCCACCGACGGACTTGATCCGGTGGTTCGTCGAGACGTGTTGACCGCGGTCCTTGACTATGTGTCCGAGGTCAGCGCGAGGGTCTTCATTTCGAGCCATCTAGTTCACGAGTTGGAGCGCATCTGTGACTGGGTCGGGATCATGGACAACGGCAAGCTCATCGCCGAGTTGCCCATGCAGCAGTTCAAGAATCGCATCAAGTGGCTGCGCATCGATCACGCCCCCGAGGAGTCAGTATTGGCGCCGTTCACCGTCCTGAACCGCGGGCGCACCAATGGGATCGGATCTATGGAGACGTGGATCGTGCGAGGCTGGGAGGCACCCATGAGTGACTACTTCACCGGTGTCGGCGCGACCGTCCGCGACGTCATCGACCTGGACCCAGAGGAGGGCTTCGTCGAGCTCCTCCGTTCTTCAAGACCCACACACTACGACAGGAGCTGAGCGATGTATCAGCCAATGCTCTTTTTCCACTGGAAGTAGATCTGGCTTGGTCTGATTCCGTTTATCTTGGCGGCTTTTGGGCTGCCGCTGCTCAGCATTCAAGGGGTCGTCGCTTCATCTGGCACCGGATTCGTGAACGCCTACGATATCCTAAATGGGATGCAGGAAGTGGTATGGTTCTACCCGATCTTGGCCGCAGCGATTGGTATGACCGTCGCGCTTTCCGCGTGGAACTGGACCACCAACAGGGCCATGTCCACGCCTTGAGTCTTCCGGTCTCCAGAACCGAGTACGTGCTGCGCAAGATGGGTGCCGGCGTGGTCCTCGTCGCGATTCCTGCGGCCGCACTCTGGGTCGGGTGTCAATTGGCCGCTGCTTCAGTCGACCTTCCAGCCGGCCTTCCAGCCTATCCGAACATGCTGGCGTTGCGCTTCCTGTTGGCTTCGCTGGTTTCATACGCCGCCTTCTTCGCGATGGCCTCAGGAACAATTAAGACGACCATTTGGGTCTCGAGCATCGCGCTGGCATTCTTCGTTTTCGGCGGACCCTTCGGTGACTTCCTTGGGCTCTACTTTGACGTTTTTGACCGTACGAATATCGTCGAATGGGCCCTCCAAATGATTATGCAGTCGCCCGGACCAGCAGAGATCATGACGGGCAATTGGACGTTGTTCGATGTCTAAGAACCCGCTGACGCTCATTCTCGCGGTCGGGCTCCTCGCAATGCCGAAGCCCGCGATGGGTCAGCACGTCGCGCGTATCGAGGCCGAATTGTTGAACTACTTCGACTCCATGGCCCCTCGGCTGGCTGCTGTTCTGGCGGCCCGCCAGATCGCCGCTCGGGACCGCGCCGAGGCGCTGCGAGCATCGAACGCCTCGACTACCGACACGATCTCCGTGGGTCTGTTGACCGTCGTTGCCAGGAGCGACCAGGCAGAGCTAGCTCGAACGCTCTACGCATCTGTGTGGCGTGACTACGAAGCCTTCGTGGACCAAAGCCGGGCCCTCGAAACTGCATATTTCACCTTCCAATGGGCCTCTAACCAACTTGGTAGCGTGGTTGAGGATCGCCCAGTGTACCGTGTCGAGCACAAAGGATTCACGACTCGAGCGGGCATTGAATCGTCGATCCGCGAGCAGATCGGCAAAGCCCTCAGCGCGGACGCCAACCTTGAGCACCCCCTCACCGGCTGGCAGAGCCCCTTACCACTCCTCGTAAATGCGTCCGTTCGCGAGACCGAGGTCCTTACATGGCTATATCGACAGGTAGCGACCACTCCCGCTTTGGCCGCGCGCAAGTGTATGGAGGCTGACGCTGGCGCCTGCTGGGACTTGTTGGCTTTGGCTCAGGGTGGCGGAAGTGGAGCACTCAAGAGGACCGCCACAAGCTGTTGTCGCACGGCCGGTGGCGCTCCGGCCGAAGCGAAGAAGCTCGGATCGCTTATATAGCCTGCGTCGGCGACAACGACCTTGAGCAATGTGACGCCGTTTTTGAGTACGCCGGCGCGGACGGGCGATCGTATGCCCCGCTTGAAGGCCACCCAGAGGCGATGCAATCGCTCCTCTGGTTAGCGCTCCGTGAAGGTCGCGAGGGCGCGTGGGCGAGACTCCTGGACAACCGGAGCCTACCCGCTGCTGAGGCGCTGAGCGTCATCTCAGGACTAGAGCCGGAACAGCTCGCCGAGCGCTGGCGCGATCACCTTCTCGACGCCCTTCCTCTCTCTCATTCCTATGTCGGTACTTCAGGATTGCTTGCCGGCGTCTGGATCTTGGTCTTCGCAGGATTCGCAATAGGGAGCACAAGATGGCGCTTCGCATGAAACACTGGACGCTCACTGCCTGCACGGGAACCGCGCTCTTGGCTATTTGGGCGCTGCCCCCGCGAGCGATGCCTGTTGTCGAGAGTTCGGGGCGGTTCTCGGAAGACGTCATCGTTGAACGGATGTCCCTCAGCGTGTTTGGAAGCAACGAAGCGCTAAAGCGGCTCCGATGGTCAGACTCACTCTCCGCCTTGGCGGCGCCCTACGGTCCTGGCGAGGTATTTGTCGCAACGCCCCCAGCGGGCGTGCCCACTCCAGAGATCCTAGAGCCGTTCTTGGAAAGAGTCGAATTCGAACTCGCGACCGCGCCAGCACGGGACCCGGACATGAGGATCGGCTTCGTTATGCAATTGAAGTCCCACGGGTCGCACCCCGCTGTGAGAGACTCCCGGGCGTCATCGGAGACCTATCTCGGCACGCGCGCCGGCGCACCGTATTGGCCTCGCCGTGCAACCCGTGAACCAGCGGGTGCGGATGCCGAATCAGCCGCCTAAGCTGGACGTACAATTCAGCCAGGCTTGGCCCGTGCGTACCGGTCGACTGGCTCATCGCGCCTACAGTCTACTGGGCATGTGTCGCCTACCTGCCCGCTACGGCCTCCCAGGGCCCCCAGATCCTGACATGGCTGCAGGCGGGTGGCATGCGATTGGCTCAGGGCTTCGCCCTGCAAAACGACGAAATCCAATGGCTGACGCCATGGCAAAATCACACCGCGCTCTATCGGCGGGGGACCTTTGGACCCGACCGATTGAAGCCGATCAGTGCCTAACGGGCGATTCGGCTGCTTGCGCGAGGCTCCTCCAGCCGGAGCACCTCCGAGGGGACATGGCGGTCTGGTACTCGAACCTCATCGACGAGACCCCCGTCACATGGGTAAACGACTCCTATACGACAGCGTTTGGGAACTTAGACGCCTACATCCTGGACCAACTCGAGACGGAGTTCGGCCCTCAGCGGTTCGGCGCATTCTGGAGGTCCGAGCTGCCCTTTGAACAAGCATTCCTCGCTGCTTTCGACGTGAGCACAGGCGAGTGGATGCAGACGTGGGCGCAGGGCACGCTCGGCAGCTACCAAGCCCGCCCAGTCCTCACCCAATCCGCCCGCTTCGGCGGCCTCCTAACCATCATGCTCTTCGGCCTCATCGCCGGAATGTGGAACCGCCGCAGAAAAGTGGCCTGACGCGTCGAGAGGGGCTCCGAGGGTCATGGCCTCGTCGCTCTTCGGAGCGGCGGGGCCGCACTTTTTGCGCCGGCTCCGCCCAGACGCGACCATAGCAAGCACGACACGGTGCGTGTATCACGTGGCGTGATCCTCGATGATCCCGGATCAAAGCCAGAAGTGGATGGGCTGACGCCGTGGGCAAAAAAAGCGGGGTCGGCCACCTGGCCGACCCCGCTCGTCACTGCACGGGCCCGACTACTTCGGACCAGCCGCCTTCACCTCATCGCTCACCTGATCGGCAAACTGCTTAAAGTTGGCCTTGAACATCTCGGCCAGCTTCGCCGCAGAAGCGTCATACGCTGCACCGTCCGCCCAGGTGTCGCGCGGGCGTAGAACCTCGGACGGCACTCCGGGAACGGAGGTCGGGACCTCCATGCCGAAAACCGGATCGGCTACGAAGTCCGCGTTATCCAACGCACCGCCCACAGCAGCGTTCACCATGGCCCGCGTGTACTGAAGCTTCATGCGGCTCCCCACGCCGTGGCCACCACCTGACCAACCCGTGTTCACGAGCCAGACCTTTGCGCCATGCTGACGCAGCTTCTCACCCAGCATCTTGGCGTAAACGCCGGGATGCCGCGGAAGGAACGGCGCGCCGAAGCACGAGCTGAACGTAGCCTGCGGTTCCGTAACACCACGCTCCGTGCCAGCGACCTTTGCGGTATACCCTGACAGGAAGTGATACATCGCCTGCTCAGGCGTCAGCCGTGACACCGGAGGTAGGACGCCAAATGCATCCGCAGTCAGAAAGATCACATTCTCCGGGTGTCCGCCTCGGCTCGGCTGCACGGCATTCGGGATGTAGTGAATGGGATACGACGCACGCGTATTTTCCGTGATCGATCCATCGTCGAAGTTGATCTGATGCGTGTCTTCGTCGAGCACCACGTTCTCCAAGATCGTCCCGAACATTTGGGTCGCGCGGTAGATCTCTGGCTCACCCTCCGGCGACAAATGGATTGTCTTTGCGTAACAACCGCCTTCGAAATTAAAGACTCCCTCGTCACTCCAACCGTGTTCGTCGTCTCCAATCAAGCCACGCGAAGCATCTGCCGACAACGTCGTCTTGCCGGTTCCAGACAGGCCAAAGAACAACGCGGTATCGCCCTCCGGACCGATGTTCGCTGAACAGTGCATCGGGAACACGTTCGCAGTCGGGAGCATGAAGTTCAGAACCGAAAAGATCCCCTTCTTGATCTCACCTGCATACAGCGTCCCAGCCACCACGATCTCACGCGCTGAGAAGTTCAATACCACCGCGGTCGAAGTGCGCGACCCGTGCCGCTCCGGGTCCGCCTCCATGTGCGGGGCGTGCAGGACGGTGAAGCCGGGTTCAAAGGCCTGACGCTCATCCGCAGACAGCCGCAAGAACATGTTTTGAGCGAAGAGCGCATACCACGCGCCCTCGCTGATCACCCGCACGTTGATCCCGTGGCTGTCATCCTCGCCAGCTCGGGCGTCGTGCACAAAAAGTTCTTGGTCGTTCAAGTACGCGACGACGTCCGCGCGGAGGGCATCAAAATGCTCCGGTGACATCGCGGTATTCACCTTGCCCCAATCCACCGCATCCTCGCTCATGGCATCACGAACCACAAAGCGGTCGCGGGGCGACCTTCCCGTATGGGGCGCAGTGTTGGTAGCAATCGCGCCCATGTGGACCAAGCGGCCTTCCCCACGCGCGAGCGCCGCTTCATAGAGCAGCGCCGGGGACAGGTTGTGATTGACCTTCTTAGTCGGATTTAGACCGAAATTCAGCAAACCAAAACACTCCCTCGCTGGGCATGCTATTCACACGTCCAGCTTCGAAAATCCAGCGTCGGGTGGACCCCTCGCCAGCGGTAGTTGTCATGACGAATGATCGGCCGCATTGCGGCCAATCAGGCCCTAAACTTGTTTATTTTTTGCCTGCCAGTCCACGGATGCAACGGTCGCCAGATTAACGACATCCTGGAGCCCACATCCGCGCTCCAGAATGTGTAGCGGCTTGGCCATTCCGAGCAGGATCGGCCCGATCAGATCGGCGCCTCCAAGCTGATGAAGGAGCTTGTAGGCCGAGTTCGCGGCAGAAAGCCTCGAGAAGACCAGCACGTTGGCCGGCCCCTGCAGATTCGTGAATGGATACACGCTCTTGAGCTTCACGGCATCGAGTGCGGTATCGGCCTGCATTTCGCCATCGATCTCAAGCTCCGGATCGGCCTCCCTCACCAGCTGCACGGCCTTCGCCACGCGATCGGACTCCTCGTGCGGAGCCGAGCCGAAATTCGAGAAGGTGACCATGGCGATGCGCGGGCGAATACCCAACTCGCGTACGAAGGCCGCCGTCTGCAATGCGATGTCCCGCAGCGTCTCCGCATCGGGTTCGATGTTCACCGTGGTATCCGCGAAGAACACCAACTCTCGGTTCGGGAAGGCCAGCATGTATAGGCCGGCCACCTTGGAAACTCCTTCCGCGGGCCCCACGACCTGTAGCATGGGCCTCAGTATCTCGCCGTAGTTCGCCTCGATGCCGGCGATCATCGCATCGGCATCACCGGCCTCCACCATGCTCGACGCGAAATAGATGGGCTTGTAGAGATTCCACTGGGCCTCAGCAAGCGTGAGACCGCGACGTGCCCTGCGACGGAAAAGAGTATCTGCGTATTCGTGGCGCTTGGACTCCATCTCGGCGCCATAGATGATCTCCACGCCGTCAACGCTGATGCCCATTGCCTTGGCCTTCTGAGCGATCCTCTCGGCGCGCCCCAAGAGCACGGGCTGGCAGATGCCGTCTTCGAGCATTTCTACCGCGGCCCGAATCACCATGTCGTTGTGCCCTTCCGGGAACACGATGCGAGCCAGCTTTCTGCGCGCGCGGTTGGTCATCCACCTCATGACCTCCCGACCTGGTCCGAGCGATGCCCGGAGACGATCCCGGTACTCGTCCATATCGAGTTCGATGCGTGCCACGCCAGACTTTATCGCAGCCATCGCGACAGCCGGCGCCACGTGGAAGAGGACCCGGTGATCGAACGGCTTCGGAATCAGATACTCACGGCCAAAGCTGATCTCGGAGCCGTCGTAGGCGCCCCGCACGGTGTCAGGCACCTCCTGGCGCGCGAGCTTCGCGAGCGCATGTGTGGCAGCGAGCATCATCTCGGGGTTGATGCTCCGTGCTCGTACGTCTAACGCGCCGCGGAAAATGAACGGGAATCCGAGCACGTTGTTGACCTGGTTCGGATAGTCCGAACGACCGGTCGCGGTGATCGCGTCGTCCCGGACGGCGTGCACATCTTCCGGCAGAATTTCCGGATCGGGGTTCGCCAGCGCAAAAATGACCGGGTCCTTCGCCATGGAGCGGACCATGTCCTGGGTCATGGCTCCCTTCACTGACAACCCAATGAACACGTCGGCCCCCGCAAGGGCTTCGGTCAGGTCTCGGGCTTCCGTGGGTACCGCGAAGGGTTCCTTATACTCGTTCATGCCGACCGTTCGGCCCTCGTGAATCACTCCCTTGGAGTCACAGATCAAGATGTTGTTCTTGGCAACGCCGAGTCGCTTGAAGTGATCCGCGGTGGACAGCGCAGACGCCCCTGCGCCGCTGAACACGATCTTCACCTCTTCGATCTTCTTGCCGATGATCGACAACGCGTTGATGAGCGCAGCCGCCGCGATGATCGCCGTACCGTGTTGGTCGTCGTGGAAGACGGGAATATCCATCGTCTCCTTCAACGTCCGCTCAATCACGAAACAGTCTGGCGCCGAAATGTCCTCGAGGTTGATTCCCCCGACCGTGGGCTCCAGCATCTCACAGAAGCGGATAATCTCCTGTGGATCTTTTGAGTCGATCTCGATGTCAAACACATCGATCCCCGCGAAGCGCTTAAAGAGGACACCCTTGCCCTCCATCACTGGCTTAGAGGCCAATGGTCCGATATCACCCAGACCCAACACGGCGGTTCCGTTGGATACGACCGCAACCAGATTCCCTCGCGCGGTGTATTTGAAGACGTCGTCAGGGTTTTTCTCGATCTCTCGGCACGGTTCGGCGACGCCGGGGGAGTACGCGAGGGACAGGTCGCGCGCGGTCATCACTGGCTTGGTCGGGACCACTTCGATCTTGCCTGGACGGCCCTGAGTATGGTAGTCCAGGGCCTCCTTGCGCCGGTTCGGCATGTAGGCGTAACTCCGAGATGTTTGGGGCGGTTTGAGTACATGAAGCGTAGAAGCGCCGCCCAAAACAAGCAATCCACAGCGACCATGCGACGACTGGAGAGACCCTGATTCCCGCCACGCACGCCAAGACCCAACGCTCCGGCGGCCCTCTCGGCTTTGCCGTGCGTGTATTCTGGGGCGGGTTGACGGCGGCGGCGGCGTTGCTGGGGTTGACGGCCCCGGAGGCCTCCGCGCAAACCGTGGCCCCCACCGTGTGCGAGGCGGGTCGCGTGACGAATATTTTCGTCGACAACCGATCCATCTTTCAGGTCGACGAGCTTCCCGAGGGCAGTCGGCTCAGGTGGATCTACAAATTCGCTAACGCCCTTCATATCACCACGCGCGAGAGCTTCATACTCAGGGAGATTCTTTTTGCGGAGGGAGATTGCCTCGACCCTCTTCTCTTGGAGGAGTCCGGTCGGCTTCTCCGGTTTTATCCCTTCATTGAGACTGCAGACGTCTTCCCAGTCCAACAGCCTGACGGGTCCTATCACGTTGTGATCGACACGCAGGACAGGTGGACGACCCAATTCGACCTCGGGGTTTCGTTCGATCAGGGCCTCCAGTTGGAGCGTGCAGATCTGACCGAGAAAAACCTGTTGGGGCAGGGCATCCTGGCCCAAGTCATCTTCAAGCGACGCCGGGAGCAACGCGATACCGGCTTTAAGCTGCAGCAGCCGCGGCTCTTCGGTACACGCACCGACGCACAATTTGGATGGGGGAAGACACGCGTTGGCCACTCTCTAGAAGAGGAGATCAGCTACCCCTTCTTCAGCGAAGTGGGACGCTGGGCGGTGAGACAGACCTTTCACCGCCGAGATCAGGTGTTCAGCTACTCGACCGGGGCGGAGACGGATATCACACACGCCTTGCTCCCCTTCGAAGAAGAGTGGGCGGAGGTCTCTTTCGCGGCCCGCCTAGGTCAGCCAGGCAACCTGACCCTTCTTGGCGTTGGGCTCACCCGGGAGCGAATCGAATTCACCGGCTTCCCGGGTGACCTCGAAGTCGCCATCAACGACGACTTCGGTGAGACCCCAGCCGCACCCCCCGAAGTGCAGGCCGCCGTGTCCGGGCAGGTCAATGGCAGAGTCACCACGCGCTTGAACCTCATGTTCGGCCAACGCAACCTGCGGTTCACGAGAGCGCGCGGACTGGACGCCCTAGACGGTGATCAAGACATCCGCCTGGGCACCGACATCGGGCTCACACTCGGACGCAGCATCGGGGTGCTCGGAATCGAAGGCGTCGAGTCTCCGGCTGACCTGTTCGGCAGACTGAGACTCTTCGCGGGGCACGATCCAGGAAGCTCCTATGTCTTCATGAATCTTGCCGTCGAGGGCAGCAGGCTCACAACGGGGGCTAATCGCTGGCGTGACGTGATCGGTGAAGTGAACCTATTCAGTTACCTGCGCTTCCCCGCAGCTCGCGGCCATACCTTCTTCGTCCGTGCCTCAGGAAGCGGTGCCTGGTCGGCACAAACGCCGTTCCAGCTGACGCTCGGTGGGCGCGAGGGCGTGAGAGGCTTCCGTGAAGAGGAGGATCCGGGGGCTGAGCGAATGCTCTTCACCTTCGAAGATCGCATCTTGGTCCGCTGGCCTTTCCCCGAGAGTTTGGATTTCGGATTCACGCTGTTCGCAGATGCAGGGCGAGTCTGGTCTGGCGACGTCCCGTACGGTGTGGACTCAAACTGGAAAGGGACGGTCGGCTTTGGTCTCCGCCTCGGGGCGGCGCGTACGCGGGGCGTGGGAAGAATCGATTTGGCGTTCCCACTCGGAGGACGCGTCGGACAGAAACCCGTATTCCGCCTTACGCTGTATGAGCTCCTGGGAATCGCTTCCGGTCTCCGTGATTCACAGCTCGAACGGACGCGCCGAAGCCGGATCGGGCCGGACTTCTTTGTAACCGGCCGTTGATTGTGCAGTCTCTACGGCGAAGCCCCCCCGCCCTCAACCGCCCATAATGGACGCCTTCGTCGCGGCCGCGCCCGAGCTGCTCATCCTGTTGCCCCTGGCCGTCGCGGCGGGCATTGACCTCTACCTCACGCTGCTTTTTCTCGGAGCCATTCCGACCACAGCTTGGTGGGGAGGGCCGCTACCCGGAGCGTTAAGCGACCTCGATTCTATCAGCGTCATGCTGGTTGTGGGGGGCTTCTACCTCCTGGAGTTCTCCGCGGAGCGGTTCCCCACGGCTTCGCTCATCTGGAACGCATTCCACGCGGTGATTCGGCCGCTCTCCGGGGCCCTGCTCGCGCTCCTACTCCTAGACGGGCAGGCCCCCGCGGTCATCGTGGCTGGAGCTATCGCGTCTGGCGTTTTGGTCTCTGCTGCTCATGCCATCAGGTCGGGGGCATCGATCCTCAGATGGCTGAGCTGGAAGCCGGCACCGCACCCAGTGCTCCCGTCACTGGGCGAGGACGCGGTCGTCCTGGGGCTGGTCGCGCTCGTGGTGGACCAGCCGGAGTGGGCGCTCGCCGGCGGTCTCCTGATCGCGGTCATCGGCTCCATCGGCGGCGCCTCACGGGTCAGGGCCTTTGGGTTCGCAGTTAGGCTCGCCACGGGCCGCATCTTCAAAACGCTCGGGGCACGTAGGTGGACCGACACAGAAGGATTTCCCACTTGGGTGCGGGACGCGCTCAAGGGCGACGTAATGGCGCCTGGCGGCGGTCTACGTGGAAGTTCTGTGGCAGCCCATCAACTAGAGGGGGCGCCACCCTTTGCCACGGGATGGCTCGTAGTGACGGGGGACGCACCCGTCTTCGTCTTTCGGAAGGGCACAAAAACCTGCTTGGTTGACCTTGAGGGTCTCAAGGCCGTGGACATCGTCGAAACGGGCTTTTTCCGTCGAATCGACCTCAGTGCCGCCGCTGGAACGGGTGCGTGCATCTTTTTCGGGGCGGGTGGCCCGAGCACCGAAAGCCTGCGCGCAGAGTTCTTTTTTGCCTAAGGACAGAAGAGGCAAAAGAAAACCTTTGACCCTGGAAACATGCTTTTATATCTTCTTTCCCACCCTAAAGCTTTTTGACCTGGCTACCCTGAGACCTAGATATCCCATGTTTAATACGGGTTGTCTGCGTTCAGCGGTATCAAGCCAGCTCCTGTTCGATCCCCATATGAGGAACGAAAAAACGGATGTTTTCTTCCTCCCGCGGCCTGGATTCGTTCGATCAATACCTTCAAGACGTTGAGAAATACCCTCTCATCCAGGACCCGAAAGAGGAGCGCGAGCTAGCCCGCCGCGCCCGCGTTGGGGACAAAGAGGCAGCGGAGCGGCTTGTTACCGCCAACCTGCGCTTCGTGATCTCCTACGTGAAGAAGTACCAGGGTCGGGGCCTCGGGCTGGCCGAATTGGTCTGCATCGGGAATGAGGGTCTTCTCAAAGCGGTGAAAAAGTTCGATCCCGACAAAGGCGTGAAGTTCATTTCGTACGCCGTGTGGTGGATCCGACAGACCGTCTTGCAGGCACTCGCGGAACAGACTCGCTCTGTTCGAATCCCGCTGAACCAGAACTCCAACTTGGCTCGGCTCGCCCGAACCAACACTCAGCTCACCCAGTCACTCGGACGCACACCGACTGACCAGGAGATCGCCGATGAAATGGAGGAGCCTGTCGACACGATCCGGGCGCTCCGGCGAGTTGCGGCCTCCGAACTGAGTCTGGATGCGCCCCTAGATAGGGGCGACAGAGATAGCGCCAGCTTTGGTGAGCGTTTCTCGGGCGCCGATGGCGCTGACATCGAGCATGACGTCGAATCGATCGCTCGGCGTGACTTCCTCGAGACCATGTTCGAGCAGTATCTGACTGAACGCGAGCGCAAGATTCTTTATCTCTATTACGGTCTAGACGACGGAGAAGAGAGAACGCTCGAAGAGATCGGCTCCCTGCTCGGCGTGACGCGTGAACGCATTCGCCAAATTCGGAACCGTGCGTTCGAGAAGCTGCGAGAAAGTCCGCATGGGGAGTCTCTTTCCGGGTTTTGGGACGCCAACTAGTGCGCCCCAAGAGAAATACGGTGACGCACTGAGAGTGGTGACGAAGGGCCCCATCCGTGAGGACGGGGCCCTTCTGATTGATATCGACTTTGCGGAACCGGTTCCGAACGGAGGGCGTACCACTGCCTCCGAAACGAACCACTCCTTCAGCTAGTCGGTACGTGACGCTTCAGTCCCGTTCACTTCTAGAAGGCTGTTGAAGAACTACAGCGGCCCGCGTTACGGTGCCACGGCCCTTGGCCCTAGGCGGAGAGCGACGAAGGCATAGCACCGCTACGGTTAAGCTTCAACGACGGGAATGGGGCCGTGCCACCGTAACCCTCCGGCCCGTAAGGTCTTGTTATCTATTTGCTTGGGCGCAGGGGGGTCGCCGCCCATGAGATCGTCTCTCCTCGCTCGCCGTAGAACAACTACGACTCGTCGTCGTTCCTACTCTTGGTCTGGCGAGACCCCTGCGCGCGCGCCACTGTACTTCTTCAACAGCCTTCTAGTGTGTCTGCTGCCGCTCATGGCGGCCGCTCAGGGCGTGCTGGCACAGGTGCCGGAACGGTGGAACGACGCCCGGGCGCTCGCTTTGGTCGAGCGCGCCCGCGAGGTCCGCGAGTCTGTGGTCATCGATTCTGCATTCCATTCCTACCGCGGGGAGGCGAGAGGGTACGTCTACTTCTTCATTGACCGGCCCGATTCTGACGACCGCACACTGGTAAAGGCAGATCAGATCGCCCTCGACGTCTTCTGGCAGGCGCCCAACGACATCCGCCAGCAAATCGTTGGCCTTCGCGACGCAAAAGTGCTCCCCACCAACATCCGCTACCACCTCGATCATTTGACCGTGGTGCAGGACGATTTCGGGGACTTCATCCGCCTCGGAGACGGTGATGAAGTCGAGCAGGTCTTACATCCGGTAGGACCCGCTTCGGAAGACAAGTACGACTTTCTTCTGGCCGACTCGCTCACCATCAGCTACGGAGGTGGTGCTAAGGAGGTGCGCGTCTATGAGCTACGGATTAGGCCCCGTGACTACGATGCGCCGGGATTCGTCGGCTCCATTTTTCTCGACAGGGCATCTGCAGCGATCGTGCGCATGAACTTCACGTTCACGCCGGCCGCATATGTGGACCCGTACCTCGACTACATCCGCATCTCGCTCGACAACGCCCTTTGGGAAGGCAAGTATTGGCTCCCGTACCGCCAGGAAGTCGAACTGAGGCGCGAACTCCCAGTACTCGACTTCTTGGCCGGCAGCATCATTCGCGGTCGCTTCGAGATTGGCGGATACGAATTCAACGCCGACATGCCCCCCGCCGTCCGGCTGGGTAGGCGGGTGACTTCGGTATCGGCGGCGGAACGCGCCGCATTCCCCTTCGAACGCGGCCTTTTCGACGATCTCCAGGAAGATGGACTCGCATCCTCGCCGAGTATGGCCGAAATCCGCGAGCGGGCCAGCCAGATTCTACGTCAACGTTTCTCAAGTGGGCTTTCGCCGATCCGGCTGTATTTCGGTTCCGCGTCGGACCTTTCTCGCCACAACCGAGCGGAAGGCCAATTTTGGGGCGCGGGGGTCGCTGTGCGGCCCGAGCGGGATGTCGTCCTACGCACGACGGTCGGGTACGCGACAGGCAGGGACAAGGCATCCGGGGCTTTCGCCGCGACCGGAGGACCGGGACCGGTCGTGCCGACGTTTCGCGCCTATTGGGACGGCCTCGCGGACATGGGTCAAACTGCGGGTGCCTCGCCCCTCGTAAACTCGCTCGCCACCACGCTCGGAATCGGCGACTACCTCGACCCCTATTTCAAGCGGGGCGTACAACTCACGTTTTCGAACGGGCGTCCGGGGGGCTCCCGCGTGAGCGTTCGGATGGAGCGACACGAGTCAGCGACTGATGTCGTGTCGGACTCGCCTGGCCAAGACCTGCGTTCCGTGCGTTCGGTACAAGAAGGGACGCTCGGCGCGGTGGACATGACGGTGACTACCGGCTTGCCCTTGGCCGGCCGGTCCACGCTGACCGGGACGTTCGGGCACCTGGACTCCAATGCCTTTGGTTCGCTTCTCGGCGAGGCGCGGTGGACGTTCGAGTCGAGCGCGGACACCCGACGTGTAGAAGTATCCGCGTCGGCCGGCGCCGTCTCTGGGGGGGCGCCAGCGCAGACCCTCTTCCTCCTTGGAGGGAGAGAGACGCTGCCCGGGCACGCGTACCGAGATTTCGTCGGGGACCGCTTCTGGCTGGTGAAGACCGAAGCGACCCTTCCGCTGCGGGCACCAGGGGTCAGCGCCCGAGTCTTCGGCGCGGTCGGCGCATCCTATCTGGGAGACCGGATTCTGCCCGCTGATTGGGCGGGCGGAGCGTCGCAGGGCGTGCGTGCTTCGGTGGGGGTCGGCCTCGCGTTCGGCTGGGACGTGGTGCGACTCGACCTCGGACGGGGAGTCAGGGGTGGTGGATGGGAAGTGGTATTCTCGGTCGCGCCGAAGTTCCGGCCCTGGCTATAGGGATGTAGGTCGACCCGCGGAGTAGCATGCGGCGCTCAATTCGGGGGCACCTCACCGCGCGCCGCGACCGCACAGCCCAAGGGGCCCAAGACGCATCAGCGTCCTGGACCCCGAGACCGGCGATGCTCGCTGGCACCCGAATGCAGTGACACCGCCAAAGCGCGCGGCTTGCTACGCAGCCTCCTCCATCTCCTCCGGTTGAGTTCCAGCTTTAGAACTCAGCATCACGACGCTGTTGACCTGGATCTCAGCGGTCGGAATGGTGACACCGTCACGCTCGTACGCGTCATACTCAATGCGACCCTCGACGTAGATGCGGTCGCCTGTGCGAATGTGCTCTTCAGCGAACTGCGCCTGTCGGTTCCAAAGGGTGAGGCGGTGCCAATCGGTGCGCTCCTCCTCCTCCGAACCGGCCTGCGGGCGCCGATTCGTGGCGAGTGAAAAGTGAGCGACCTTCATCCCATTCTTGGTCTGCTGGATGTCCGGATCACGCCCGACATTTCCAATCAGGGTAATCTTGTTCACGGACCGGCTCATGCGAATTCCTCCGATGGTGGTTTCAGCCAGCTCGGAGTCATCCCCGAGCCTGTGCACCGGAAGGATGGCTGGGCAAACGGGGCGAGTGGATGGCAGGAAGGGACTACTTCAGCCCTTGCACTCGTACCAATTCGCCCCGACGCCCGAATCAGCGACGAGGGGCACATTCAGCTCGACCGCGCCCTCCATACACGCGACCACCAGATCCCGTGTCGCATCGACCTCAGGCAGCGGCACCTCGAGCAGCAATTCGTCGTGCACCTGCAGCAGTATGGTCGCTGAAGTATCGGATGCGTCGAGGGCAATCTGCACGTCGATCATCGCCTTCTTCATGAGGTCCGCGGCGGTACCTTGGATCGGCGTATTTTGGGCGATGCGCTCACCAAACTGACGCACATTCCAGTTGCCCGACCTCAGTTCGGGCACATACCTGCGGCGCCCCATGAGTGTTTCGACGTACCCATGTTCCTTGGCCGTCTCTACCTGAGCGTCAAGGAAGTCACGCACGCCGCGGAAGCGTTCGAAGTACGTCGCGATAAACTGCTTGGCCTCTTCGCGGGAAATGCCCAGTTGCTGCGCGAGCGAAAACGGACCCTGTCCGTATAGGGTCGCGAAGTTCACCGTCTTGGCCTGGCCCCGCATGTGGCCGCTCACGTCAGCCACCGGAACGTCAAAGATGACCGACGCGGTTTGTTTGTGGACGTCGATGCCTTGCCTGAATGCAGTCACGAACGCCTCGTCGCCTGAAAAATGCGCCAGCACGCGAAGCTCGATCTGCGAGTAGTCGACCGCCAGGAACATGTGCCCCGGCGCCGCGACGAACCCCTTCCTGATTTCCCTGCCGATTTCCGTGCGGATGGGAATGTTCTGCAGATTCGGATCGCTCGATGAGAGCCTTCCAGTCGCGGCCACAGCCTGATTAAAGCTCGTGTGGATTCTTCCGGACGTCGGGTTGATGAGCGCAGGCAGCGCTTCGACGTAGGTAGATCGCAGCTTCTCCAACTCCCGATACTCCATCATGAGCTTCGGGACCTCGTGACCCTGCGCAGCCAGTTCCTCCAGCACCGAGGCGTCTGTGGACGCACCGGTCTTGGTCTTCTTGGTGACCGGTAGTCCCAACTTCTCGAAGAGGATCACTCGAAGTTGCTGGGTTGAATTCATGTTGAAGTCGCCCCCCGCGAGTTTGAACACATCCTCCTGAATCATGTCCAATTCGCGCTTGAGCTTAGACCGCATGGTGCGGAAAAAATCTTCGTCGATGCCGATGCCAGCCAACTCCATCCGGGTGAGGACGGGTACGAGCGGCATCTCCAGGTCAGCCATCAGGTCGCCCAGCGAGCGCTCGTTGAACTGCCCGCCCAAGTGGGCAGCGAGCTGAAACGACAGGTCGGCCTGCCCGCACACGTACTCTTGAGCACGCTCTAGCGGCGCCTCTGCAAACGGGACCTTATTACGCCCACTGCCGATCACGTCCGCATACGTGACCGGCTGGTGCCTAAAGATTTCCAGCGCCAGCGATGCGACCTCGTGATCGCGCCTACCTGGGTCGAGCACGTAGCTCCCGACCATGGTGTCAAACGCCCAGCCCGAGAGCGTTACACCGGCCCGTGAGAGCGTCAGGGCGGTCTTCTTGAGGTCGTGCCCGATTTTCTCAACAGCCGAATCCTCGAGCACAGCCTTCAGGGCGGCCATTGAGCCGGCCCCGAGGGCCGGCAGGTTACGAACTGTCCCCGCCCCCTCCCCTTCAAAGGTCAGCTCAAAAGGCTGCTGATGCCCAAACGGTAGATACCAAGCCGAGCCTCCATTCAGGCTCAGCCCAAGGGCGACGAGTTCACCGCGCAACGGATCTACCGTGGACGATTCCGTGGTCACCGCCACCCTACCGGCGGCCCGAATCGCCGACACCAACGTCTCCACCGCCGCCGGGGTGTCCGCGATCCGGTAGTCGACCTCATCCCGCAACTCCGCAGTAGCGACCCCGCTCGATTGTGCCGCACCAGCGAACTGCTCGGCCAGTCGCCGGAACTCCAGCTTCACGAAAATATCTCGAAGCGCCTCATGGTCGGGTTCACCGACCTTCAGGGCGTCCAAGTCGAGATCCACCGGGAGGTCCGTCATGATCGTCACCAGCCGTTTTGACAGGCGGATGTCGCCTGCCTTCTCCGCCATGGTCTTGGCTGCCCTGGGCGGAGTGAGGGTCGCGGCATTCGCGATCAGCCCCTCGATGTCGGCATGTTGCTGCAGCAGTTTCACGGCGGTCTTGGGCCCGATTCCTGGAGCGCCAGGCACGTTGTCTGACGAATCCCCGACCAAAGCCAAGTAGTCCACGATTTGGCTCGGCGGAATACCAAATTTTTCGCTGGCGTTCTCCTCGGTCACCCAATCCGCGGCCACCCCGATCGCCCCGCCGCGGCCTGGGTTCATCAGGTGGATATTTGGCCCCACCAGTTGGTAGAAGTCCTTATCACCAGAGACGATCACCGCTTCCAGGCCAGCATCTCGCGCCTTCAACGCCAACGTCCCAATCACGTCGTCAGCTTCATAACCATCGAGTTCCACTACCGGGTCGTTGAATCCCTCCACGATCGTCCGAACATGCACGAGACTTGCCCTGAGGTCATCCGGCATCTTCTCCCGAGTCGCCTTGTAGGCCGGATAAATCTCGTCGCGGAACGAATCCCCCGCGTCGAAGACCACAGCGAGATAGTCCGGCTCGAAGTCCTCTCGGATGTCGAGTAGGAAGCGCGTGAACCCGAAAGGAGCCGAGGTGTTCTCGCCGGCAGAGTTCGTGAGCGGCCGCTGAATGAACGCAAAATAGGAACGATAGATCAGCGCATACGCGTCGATCAAAAATATGCGTGGCTTGGTTTTCTTTGGGATCTGCAACGTGCGATGACCTGATCAACTGATGTGGAATGGGCGACGAATGTCCTGAGTCAGAACTTCATTCAGCACCGAGCGTGCCGATGCGCCGCGATGGCAAGGCGCGACGGCAAACAATAGCAACGCTATTTGGCGGAGGAGCAACGCGGTCAGCGTGGATGCAGCGGCGCTCGAATGCAAACGAACTTCTGACTCAGGACACTAGAGGCGGAAGATAGAGTCACTCGGGTGTCAGCGCGAAGGTGAGGGGTTTCCCAAACAAAGAGCGCCCCGCGGCCATGATGGCCGGGGGCGCTCGGGACCCGTGTCTGGGCGCGTCAGGCCTTGATTACACTCGCAGCCTGGGGGCCCTACTCGGACTCACTGACCTCGTACTCCACCTGCTCGCCCTCCGCGAGTGTGCGGAACCCCTCGCTTTGGATCGCCGAGAAATGGACGAACACGTCATCACCTTCCGGCTGCTCAATGAAGCCGTACCCTTTTGAGTCGTTGAACCATTTTACGGTCCCCTTCATGCCGCTTGTCTCCGACTGGGGTCAAACAAAGCACGTCTCAGGTGACGCCTTAATTTTCAAGGCAAACCGCAGCGACGCAAGTTGTTTCGGCGAACGCGCCAGCATCTAGTATCCTGAGTCAGAAGTACGGTGGCCAAAAACCGTCGCTACGACTGATCGTCGCCCAGAATCACCAAGCCGTAGAGCGCACGGTAGAGCCCCAGGTTACGGCGAACGTTCTTCACGTAGCCGCGGGTCTCAACGAACGGGATCCGCTCAGTGAAGCGCAGTGGGTCGGACACTTCGGGATATCGACTCCAGCGCGTCGCCCGAGTCGGCCCGGCGTTGTACGCAGATAAAACCAGCGGCAGGTCATCCTTGTAGCGCGCACTCATGTCAACGAAGAACGCCGCACCAAGGTGAAGGTTGACCTCGGGAGATGTGAGATTGGCCTCGTGGAACCCGCTCGGTCCATGCCGACGGGCCAGCTCCGCACCCGTGGGCGGCATGACTTGCATCAAGCCAACCGCTCCGGCGTGACTCACGATGTCCGCCTTGAAGGCAGACTCCTGACGGATGATCGCCGCGATCACGAAGGGGTCGAGTCCCCACTCCTTGGCTTCGCGTTGCACCAGCTCACGATAAGGAAACGGAAACGCCACGCGCATTAGGCGATCGTCCCATTCGTATCCTTCGGCTCGCAGCGCCCACGCGAGGTTGATGCCATCGATCGTGCGGCCCCGCTCAATGAGCGCCTCGGCCAGGCTGAGCCGGTCACCCTTTTGGGCCTGAGCTTGTTCCGTCAGCGAGGAGATCTCATGCGTCGCCGCACGCTCAAGGCCGACCTCGGTGAACAGGTCCAATCGACCCAACCCATCGTGTAACCACCCTGGTACCGTTGAGGCCTCGTCCACCGGTACATCCACCCGGAAGGGGATGCCAAGAAGGTCGGCGCCCATGACCGCGTAGTACGACACCGGGTCACCCGCGAAGATACGGCGGACGTGGGCCGCCGCGGCTACGGTGTCACCGAGCTCCAACCTGGCGCGACCCGCCCAATACGCCGCCTCTTGCCAACGGCGTCCGTCCGGGAAGTCCGTCAGATAGGCCTCGTACACCTCAACGGCGGCCTTCAGGTTCTGGCGCCCAAGATGGATCTGACCGGTCCTCATTCGGCCCTCTCCTGCACGCGCGTGCGTGGGTGCGTTCTGGGCGATGAACGCATACTGCTCGATCGCTGCATCAAGCTGGCCGCGAGTGTCGGCTCCGCTCGCCCGCGTGAACACGATTTCTCCAGCCTGAGCGCTTCCGGGGTACTCCTCAACGAGCCAACCACGTAGCGTCGCCACTTGTCCATTGAGCCCCTGGCGGCTTCTCAGTTGCGCCCACGTCTCCAAGTTCCGTGGTCCCAGGGTCGAATCTGTGGTCGCCGCCCGAATGGCGCGAAACTCCTCGACAGCCGCCTCTTGGCGGCTCCGAACCGTCCCCATGAGGCGCGCACGTTCAATGCGCATCCACAGGGGAACCTCAACGCCGTCAGTAGCTGACATCGCGACCACCCGATCGTAGCCGATCAGGGCTCTGCGACCGTCCCCAGCACGGTCGAGGATCTGGGCCAGCCGCAGCGTCAGGGCGCGGTCCGCACTCCTCAGATCCATGAGCGGGCCTGCGGCACGGGCTTGGGCAGCCCGCGGCGCATCCTCTAGGCCCTCCATGAGGAGCGCGCGACCCTGAACCGTGTCACTCCGAGCGAGAACAAGACGGCCCAGCTCAACCGTTACCGAACCCCTGCGGCTGCCCTCGGTCGCCGACCGTAGGTCACCGAAGGCCTTAGCGGCCGCCAGGGAATCGCGAGCGGCCACAAGCACGTCCGCCCTCAGCCGCCAGGCGACATCGCGTGCCCGCGTATCTGCAACCCGAGCGAGGAGCGCCTCCACGGTCGCGACGTCACCGGAGTCGGCCACGTCCTCAGCCAGCGCAACGGAGAGCCAACTCTTGGCAAGTACGGAAGCGGCCGGCCCGTCCATGAGGGCCAACGCCTCTGTCCGCCTCCCCAACCCCCACTGAGCCTTGGCGGCTCGAATCAGGGCAGACTGATAGCGCGTGGATGCAGATGGCGCGACTTCGAGGTAGCGAAGGAAGGCCGCGACGGAGCGTTCAGGTCGTCCCGCCTCTTCCTCGGCGCGACCCAGCAAGTAAAGCCCTGTCCCCGCGCCTTCAGTCCCGATCCACTCCGCGTCCCGCAGAAGCGTGACCACCTCTGGCCAGTTGTTCCACCCGGCCTCAGCCCTCGCCAGCATGAGTAGGTCGGCCGAAGTGCCGGCAGCTGCCCCCTCCGCTCGGAGAAGGCGGGCGGCGTGCCAGAAGCGACCTGCCTCGAGCTCTGCACGGGCTGAGTCCGACACGACCGAAAGAACGGCCACGCGGTCGCGGGGCGGCGGAGTGGTGGCCGCAACAAGGGCGACCACGACAAGGGCAGAGAGCAAGAGTTTGGGCTTCATAGGCAAAAGAGAAGACACGCGTGTGGCGCATATCGTTAGCCGCGCGACTGAATTCCCGCCACCACGCATTCATATATGCACAAAAAAAGAGAGGCCACCCCATCGGGGTGGCCTCTCAAAAGCTCAAAGAGCTTCTTGTATCAAGTGCGTCCGTGCTCGATCGCGTGCAGGGTATCGACCATCTTCTGGGCCGATTCTTCCATGTCGATCACAAGCGAATCGATGCGCGACACGAAGTAGTTGTGCCCGATCGATACCGGAATGGCGATCATCAGACCAATGGCGGTCGTCAGCAGTGCCACCTTAATACCACCGGCAACCAGCGTCGCCTCGACCTCACCAGCCAACTCAATCGATTGGAAGGCGATGATCATGCCGATCACGGTTCCGAGGAAGCCCAGCAGCGGCGCGATGTTCGTCAGCGTCGCCAGGACCACGAGACCCCGCTCAAGCTTGCTCATCTCGATGAGGCCCTGGTTCTCAATGGCCTTCATCACTCGGTCGGTGCCCTCTTCATGCCGCTCAAGGCCCGCATACAGGATGTTGGCCGCAGGAGCGTCCGTATCGCGCGTCAACTCAAGGGCTTCCTTGATGCGACGCTGCGTGAGGAGCTCGTCCACCGCCTGAAGGATCTTCTTCGTCGCGATCGACTTACGCGTCAGGCTGACGAACTTGATCATGATGACAATGATACCCAGCACCAGACAGGCACCCAACGGCCAGCGCATAAAGCCGGTTTGCTCCCATAACAATGCGATCTGCTCCCCTAGAGGAGCCTCCGAGGCCTCGAGGCCCGGGATTTGAAGCAGTGCGCCGTACAGTTGGATCGACAATGCGACCTCCAGCCAAGTTCATCGTTGCGATACGTTGCCCTTCCACGACCAGAATAAGGCCGCGAAAGGGCAGGGATTTCAAGAGGGTCGGATTATGGCCTTCGCTCAGAACAGTGTCAAGCCCCGTTCAGGCCCCCTTCCCTACCTTATGACATGCCGCGAAATGCCCGGCCCCCTTTCCCTCGAAACGTGGCCTATCCGCACTACATAGAGCGTCCTTGTGGGGGTGAGGACAGCGCGTATGAAAAGGGCACCCTCCCGGTGGATTCAGGGGGGAGGGAACGTCTCCCTTGAGGACGATTCGCTCCCTGCCCTCCCTACCGACAGGGTCGGGGCGAGGCACCGCAGAAAGGAGCGCTTTCGTGTAGGGATGCTGCGGATCCTGGTACAATGCTCGGACATCGGCGAGCTCCACCATGCGTCCGAGATACATGACGGCAACCCGGTCACTGACGTGCTCCACTAGGGCAAGATCGTGAGCAATGAAGAGATACGTCAGACCTAGGTCACGCTGCAGGTCTACCAACAGGTTGATCACTTGGGCCTGCACGGACACATCCAGGGCGCTTACCGGCTCATCCAACACGAGCAGATCTGGCTCCACAGATAGGGCGCGCGCGATTCCCAGTCTCTGGCGTTGTCCGCCACTGAACTCATGCGGATACCGGTCGATGTGCTCGGGTCGCAAACCCACTCGGTCGAGCAACTCCATCGCCCGGGCACGCGGGTCGGGCTGACCCAGCCCGTGGACGTAGAGCGCCTCTTCCAACATGGCACCCACAGACATACGTGGATTCAGCGACCCGAAAGGATCTTGAAACACGAATTGTGTTCTCCGCCTCAGGCCCCTCAGGCCCTGGCGATCGAGCGCCCCGACGTCGATGCCGTCAAAGTGGACAGAGCCTGCTGTGGGCTCGATGAGCCGCAGAATCGCCCGACCCGTGGTGGACTTGCCACACCCGGACTCACCGACGAGCCCGAGGGTTTCGCCTCGATAAATATCGAAACTGACGCCGTCCACTGCCTTGAGCATTCTCTCCGCGCGTCCGAACACACCTTTTTGAACCGGAAAGTGTTTCTCGAGGTCTCGGACCCGAAGTAACGGCTCTCCGGTTCGATCCACTTGGCGACCACTCATGATCCCGCAGCCCCCCCGAGGGACTCCGCCGCAGCTTTCCAACAACGAACTGCCCTGTGATCGCCAAGATGGACAAGCGACTGTTCCGCCTCGCAGCCGTCACCGGCCGAATCGCAACGGTCCCGGAAGCGACATCCCTGCGGCCAGTCGATGGGGCTGGGGACCATTCCGGGAATCGGACTCAGTCTCCGCTCTGGGACGTCCAAGGAAGGAAGAGAGCGCAGCAGGCCTCGCGTGTACGGGTGCTGCGGATCGGCGAAGATCTCTTCAACGTCTCCGGTCTCTACGACCTGTCCTGCGTACATCACGACGACACGATCACACACCTCAGCGACGACACCAAGGTCGTGGGTGATGAGCAGTACCGACATACCGTAGCGCCCCCTGAGATCCGCAAGCAATTCCAGGATCTGGGCCTGAATGGTCACGTCGAGCGCAGTGGTCGGTTCGTCGGCAATCAAGAGCTTGGGCTCACAGGAAAGCGCCATCGCGATCATCACCCGTTGGCGCATGCCACCAGAGAGTTGGTGCGGGTAGTCGTCTAGGCGACGGTCCGGCTCGGCCATGCCGACCTCCTGCAATAGGCGAGCGGCCTCGACCCGGGCATCCTTTCGATCCAGACCACGGTGCAGTCGCAGCACCTCTATGATTTGGTCGCCAATCGAGAATACCGGATTGAGCGAACTCATGGGCTCCTGGAAGATCATCGAGATCTCATTGCCCCTTAGCCCACGCAGTCTCCGCTCATCAGCACCAATGAGCTCTTCGCCTTCAAACAGTATGGAGCTTCCGTCCATGATGCGCGCGGGCGGTTGAGGGAGCAGGCCCAGCACAGACAGAGATGTGACCGTCTTGCCGCACCCCGATTCGCCGACAACCCCCAGCGTCTCTCCCTCACGGACCTCGAACGACACACCATCCACGGCCTTGGCGACTCCCTGGTCCGTGAAGAACCAGGTGCGCAGGTCTTTGATGGAAAGCAGTATCTCGCTCATGTGCGGAGCCTCGGATCAAGCGCGTCACGCAAGCCGTCGCCCACGAGGTTGAAGGACAGCACGGTGAAGACGATGGCCAGCCCCGGGAACGTCGCTAGCCACCACGCGTTCAGAAGATCGCCACGGCCCTCGGCCACCATCGAGCCCCATGACGGGGTTCCCGCAACACCGAGTCCAAGGAAGGAAAGTCCCGCCTCGAGCACAATGGTGTTCCCTATCCCGAGCGTCGCCGCCACGATCACCGGAGCTAGAGCGTTGGGAATGATGTGCCTCAGTATGATGCGGCGTGTTGAGTAACCCAGGGCCCGGGCGGCCTGCACGAACTCGCGCTCACGAAGACTCAGGACCTCTCCGCGCACGATGCGCGCAGTGCCGGGCCACAGTGTCAGGCCCAGCACCACCACGATCAAGAAGATGGATCGATCGAACACTGCAACAATCGTGACAAGAAGGATCAAACGAGGGAAGGAGATGATCATGTCTACGAAACGCATGATCACCGCGTCAGCGATGCCACCCAGGTAGCCCGCAGTGGCGCCCACCAGTGTGCCGATACTCACACTAATCCCCACAGCTACAAAACCAATGGTCAGGGAAATGCGCGCGCCGTAGAGCAGGCGAGCGAGAACATCCCGGCCGTACTGGTCGGTCCCGAGGCGGTGCGCCGCAGACAACGGGAGAAACCGCTCCGTCAGCAGGTTGCCTTGGGCGGACGGGTCCGCCGGCGTGACCAACGGAGTGATCAGCGCCACGTAATAGAGCCCGACGATCACGATCAACCCGACCACGGCTGTCCGATTCTTCGAGAAGGCTCGGCACGCTAGACCCCACTGACCCACGCTGACATCTCTGTGACCACCCGGCCCGAGGGTATCGCGCAACGACCACACCCAGCAGGACACGAGTGCCCCTAGGAGCGTCGTAATCGCGAGAGGGCCGTCCCAGCCAGCGGCCCAGACGTCGGCCAACGAATGACGCCGCGCGATGAGCACCCACCAAGAGCCGAGCCAAACCAAAAGCGCGACCGTCCCCGCACCCCAACGGCCGGCCAGAAGCTGCGGGGCGCCCGGCAGGATCGCCGTGAGCGGCGCCCCACCTCGGCGAAGCCCGTGGACCGCGCCATCCTCACTCATACCGAATCCGGGGGTCAACCACGGCGTACAGGACGTCTGCAATCAAGTTGCCGACAATCACCATGAGCGCGAAGAAGAAACTCGCACCCATGACGAGCATGTAGTCGCGGGCCTCAATCGCTTGGATCAGCAACGTGCCCATACCTGGCCAGGCAAAGACCTTCTCGATGATCACCGTGCCGCTAAAGAGGACCGGTATATAGAGCCCAAGCAGTGTGATGACCGGGAGGAGAGCGTTACGGAGTGCGTGCTTAAAGACCACGGCACGTTCCGGGAGTCCCTTCGCCCGAGCCGTGCGGACGAAATCCTGTCGGACGACCTCCAGCATGCTCCCGCGCATGTATCGAGCAATGCCTGCGGTGAGGACCAAAGAGAGAGACAAGGTCGGCAGCACCATGAAGCGCATACGATCCGCAACCCGCGCGACAAAGGACAGGCCCTCGTGGTCAGTGCCGAGCATTCCGGCAGCCGGAAACCACATCGGCCATTCCCACACGTTCCGCGCAAACAGACTGAAGGTGAGAATCAGCATGTACGCGAGCCAAAAGGACGGCATCGAGTAGAAAAACAGCAGCACGACGCTCAAGCCCGAGTCGAGCCATGAGTACTGCCGAATGGCCTGGATGGTGCCGAGGACGATGCCAGAAAAGAAGGCAACCGCCAGCGCTGTGAGCGAGAGAATCAACGTGCGTGGCAAGTGGCTTCTGATGATGTCGAGTACCGGCCGACCGTGCAGTACGCTGTAGCCAAAGTCACCACGCAGCGTATCCACCATCCATCTCACATAACGGACGACGATCGGTTGACCGAGCCCATGATTGGCCCGCAGCTGTTCGGCGACCTCCGCGGTCATTCCCGGTCGGATCATGATATCCACCATGTCCCCCGGGGCCGCACTCATCACAAAAAATATGATCGTGGAGATGCCCAATACCAGCGGAACCGCAGCAACCAAACGGTAGAGGAGGTACTTGACCAAAGGCGTTAGTCAGTCAGAGTGGCCGAGTCCGGGGCGACAGGCTACCGCCTCTCCGGATCCAGGTACCAGTCCTTCAGGTTGGTCCACTCCCCGCGAGCGTCCATGTGCACACCACGAACGCGCTTGTTCACCCCAGTCAGTCGGTCGGGGAAGTAGAAGAACGTGAAGGGGTGCTCTTCATTAAGAACGACTTCATACTCCGCCCACAGACGGGCCGTCTCGTCACGATCAACCGAGAAACTCAATGCCTCAAGCAAGCGATCAATCTCAGGATTGTCGGTCCCAGTCCACGCGTTCGGTTCGTTAGTCCGGGCCGAGTGAAATAGATCCATGTCATCGAGTTTGAACTCTGGCACCCAACCCATGACCACTCCGTCGAAATCACGGGAGTCAGGATCGCTGATCTGACCGAGGAGCGCGCCGAAGTCGACGACCTCCGGAGTTACTCGAATACCCACGCCGCCTAACTGAGCCTGCAGGATCTCGGCAATGTCCTGCCGCTCCTGGTTACCTGTGTTGTATTTGATCGAGACCGCGAGTGGGAGCCCGTCTGCATTCTCCCGCACACCGTCCCCGTCGCGATCTATCCAGCCCGCCTCGTCCAACAGAGCGGCAGCAGAGGCGGCGTTGTACGCCATGTCCTCGGCTCCAAAGCCGCGGTAGGCCCAGTGGAACGGCGGCACGGAGGAGTTGGCCACGACGGCGTATCCCCCCTGGATCGCCTGGACGATCTCCTCGCGGTTTGTGGCCATGGTAATGGCCCGCCTCACGCGCGGGTCAGCGAGCTGAGGACGCCGCGCATTCCAGGCGACCATCACGAAATTCCGGAACCTAAAATTGAGAAAGTCGACGTTCGGGTTGTCGATGATCTGCTGGGCTTGGTTCGGCCTGACAGTGATGTAGGCGTCGATGCTTTCCGTCATCAGCTCGGTAAGGAGCGCGGTCTGGTCAGGAATCACTCTAAAGATGTATCGGTCGTAGAACGGACGACCGCCCAGGCCCTGGGGAAATGCCGGGTTCGCGACGAACACCCAGCGCTCAGACGGGCTGTGCGAATCGAATACGAAGGGACCGTTGCCCACAGGGCACTGCGTCCCGAACGGATGTTCGGCCAGTTCCTGAGCTGGCACGTCACCAAGAAGATGTTCAGGGAGAATCGCCACCGAACGCCACGGATCGAGGAACTCGGCATGCGGGCGCAGCCTCATCCTTACGGTGAAGTCATCAATGACTTCGATTCCCTCGGCGCTCTTGTCGTAGTGGTCCCAGTACGCCGGATTTCCGAACCCAACAGCTGGATTCATGACCGTCCTATAGGTGAAAGCCACGTCGTGGGCGTCCGTTTGCTCGCCGTCGTGCCAAACGACGTCTCGGCGAAGATGGAACGTGATCTCGCTTTGGTCTTCGGAGACATCCCACGACTCGGCTAAGTAGGGACGTGCATCGAAATTTTCATCGTAGTCGATAAGCGTCATCAGGTTCACGAACTGGTGATGCTGAATGGCCGAGTGGTCGATTGGGGCGACCGGGTTCATGCCCCCGCGCAACTCACCGATGCCACCCATCACCACGGTCCCACCGTAGCGTTCATCGTTCGGGACCGGATTGGCCGCCCGCGCCTGACCTAAGAATGCCTCTACCGTGGGCAGGACCCTTTGGCAGAAAGGATCGTTCGACGTCACGCGCGCGTCGCCACCACAAGCCGAGACGAGCACCGCTACCAGAACCGCCAGTTCCTTCTTCATCGAACGCCCTCCGAACGGATCGTTACACACGCCAGGTCCAGTCTTGGTTGTTGTAGCGCTCACCTTCGAGCCAGTCAGCTTCAGCCAGCTCACCAGAGCGGTACTCGCCCTCGTCCCACGTTCCTCCCAAGGCCAACTGCAGCCCCTCGGTCAGAGCATCTGCCACGTCCTCTCCATCGACCTCACCAATCAGGGAAAAGAGCGTCGCCGGTGGGGGGGCGTCTTCCGCTCCGTTGCCCAGCGTACTCAGAAGTGATTGGTCGCCATGTATGATGATCGACCCGTGCTGCAAGATCGCACTGCCTAGCCTCACTTGCGCACTCCCCACGAGCTTCCGGCCAGCAGCCATCACCTCACCCGGGGCCGGCACCTGAAAACATGGCCCCGAGTCTGGGGGGAGCGCCAAGCCTCCTTCGGAAACCGAAACCGCAGCCCCGAGCTGACCGAGGCCGTGCGCTAGCCCTTGGTTAACCTTGAGATAGACGCCCTTGGGGCCGCCAAACATGCGGTCGGGCACCACCACCGCGTAGGTGGCTTCCATATCGTGTAGAACCGCTCGCCCGCCGGTAGGCCTGCGCACGAACTCGACCCCGCACCGAGCCGCCGCAACCGTATCGTAGACATCCTTCGCTGGTTCGTTGCGGCCGAACGAGACGGTAGGCGACTGCCAGGAGTACAGCCGCAAGACGCCCTCTCCCGGGCGCGGCGACATCGCCAAAGCATGATCGAGCGCCATGTTGCGGGTACCCGACAAGGGTTCGTCCCGGATGACGCGCCATTTGAGTCCAACGCCTGCCACGGGTTTTGACATCAGAACGTCAGTTCCTGGCCAGGCACCATCAGTTGAACCCGGGCCCTGTCTCCAACCGCATCCTTAAACGCTTCTCCGTCCTGCGCGATGGGCGGCCATGTGTTGTAATGGCACGGAACCACCACATGCGGCTCAATGAATTCGATGGCCCGCACTGCATCTGCGGGGCCCATCGTATACCGATCGCCGATTGGGAGAATCGCAACGTCGACTTGACCTCTCAGAAGCTGCATATCAGTCAAAAGAGCAGTGTCTCCGGCATGATAGAGACGTTGGCCAGCGGTGAGGTTGATGAGAAGGCCGCCCGGCACTGTGGAGAAGGCCTCGCCCCCCGGAAGTTCAAGCTTCGCGCCGTGGAGCGCCGGGGTCATTTTCACATATCCAAAAAAATAGGTGACCCCACCGCCAATCCCCTGCGGCTTACGGTGAGGCCTTTCTGCTCGAAGAAGGTGGCAAGTTCGTACGACGCGATGATGGTCGCGCCGGTCCTCTCAGCCAGAGGAATCGCGTCGGCCACATGGTCGTAGTGGCCGTGCGTGAGAAGGATGAAGTCGGCCTCTACGTCGGCAACGGGGTGGTCACAGACGGGGTTATCTCCGAAGAACGGATCGATAACCAGTCGGACACCATCGTCAGTCTCTATTCCGAACGTGGCGTGTCCGTAGAACGTAAGTTTTGCCAAATCTGGTGCCCCGCAGGTCGTTGAGCCGCTTGTACGACTGAACATGGACTTCCTGCAGGTCAGCGGTAATTCCGCGCCGCAGACAAAGAACTCAGTCTCCCGATGCCTCCATGTACGCCTCAATCGGCGGGCACGCACAAATCAGGTTGCGGTCGCCGTACGCGTTGTCGACCCGCCTTACGTGCGGCCAAAACTTGAAGTCCCGCGTCCATCCGGCCGGGTAGGCAGCATGGGATCGGGTGTAGGCGTGGTTCCACTCATCGGCGGTTACCATCGCCGCGGTATGCGGGGCATTCTTGAGCGCGTTGTCCGTGGCATCAGACAGGCCCAGCTCAACCTGCTCAATCTCGGCACGAATCGACACCAACGCGTTCACCAAACGATCAAGCTCTGCGCGAGGCTCACTTTCCGTCGGCTCGATCATGAGCGTGCCCGCCACCGGGAACGACACCGTCGGCGCGTGGAAGCCGTAGTCGATCAAGCGCTTGGCGACGTCCTCTTCAGTGATGCCTGTGGCTTTTTTGAGCGGACGTAGGTCTACGATGAACTCATGGGCCACGAGCCCCTTCTCACCGCGGTACAGAATGTCGTAGTAGGCCTCTAGGCGCTTCGCCATGTAGTTCGCGCTCAGAATGGCGATCTCCGACGCACGCCGAACCCCGTCCGGGCCCAGCATCGCGATATACGCCCACGAAATCGGCAGAATGCTCGCGCTGCCCCAGGCCGCCGCGCACACCGGGCCGATCGCCTTCTCGCCTCCGACCTTTTGGAGCGGATGCCCCGGCAGATACGGGGCGAGCTTGTCGTTCACACAGATGGGGCCCATGCCGGGGCCACCGCCGCCGTGTGGAATGGCGAACGTCTTGTGGAGATTGATGTGGCACACATCGGCGCCGTAATCCCCTGGCCTCGCGAGCCCGACCTGGGCGTTGAGGTTGGCTCCATCGAGATAGACCAAGCCACCGTTTTCATGAACGATGCGGCAGACGTCACGGATCTTCTCCTCGAACACCCCATGTGTCGACGGATACGTGACCATAATCGCCGCAAGATTGTCCGCGTTCTCGGTCGCCTTGCCGAGGAGATCTGACAGGTCGATCGTGCCTTCCTCGGTGCTCTTGACCACCACGACCTTCATGCCGGCCATCACCGCGCTCGCAGGATTCGTGCCGTGCGCAGACGCAGGAATCAGACAAACCGTTCGGTGATGGTCACCGCGATCCTCGTGGTAAGCCCGGATCGTCAGCAGTCCCGTGTACTCGCCTTGCGCGCCCGAATTGGGCTGCAGGGACGTCGCCGTAAAGCCACTGATTTCAGCAAGCCAGCTCTCCAACTCAGAGAAGATGGTCGCGTATCCGGCCGCCTGGTCGATCGGGGCGAACGGGTGCATGCGGCCGAACTCAGGCCAGGTGACGCCCTCCATTTGACTGGTGGCGTTCAGCTTCATCGTGCAGGACCCAAGTGGGATCATGCTCGCATTCAACGACAGGTCACGCGACTCCAGTTTATGCAGATACCGAAGCATCTCGGTTTCGGAGTGGTACTTGTTGAACACCTCGTGCGTGAGGTACGCCGAGCTGCGATTCGCCCACTCTGGCAGTTCCGGAGCCCCACCACGCTCAGCAAGTCCGCGCGCAGTGAAGTCGGCCGCCTTCCCATCGCTGAAGACCGTAAAAAGGGCATCGATGTCGTCTGGTGTAGTGACCTCATCCAGAGCGATACCTAGGGTCCCATCACGGAAATCTCGAAGGTTGATGCCATGGGCGAGCGCACGCGCGAGCACGTCGCCCACGTCCATGCTGGGCCGGACTCGGATGGTGTCGAAGAACGTCTGGGTCATGAGTTCATGCCCTAGCAGTCCCAGCCCCCCGGCCAGCACGCCAGCGAGGTTCCGAACGCGGGTCGCAATGGCCCGAATCCCCTCCGGCCCATGATACACGGCATAGGCGCCCGCCATAATCGCCAACAGGACCTGCGCCGTGCAGATATTCGACGTGGCCTTCTCCCGGCGAATGTGTTGCTCGCGAGTCTGGAGAGCCATCCGTAGGGCCGGATTGCCATCCGCATCCACCGAAACTCCAATGATGCGCCCCGGCAACTTCCGCTTGAACGAGTCCGCCGCGGCCATGAACGCAGCGTGGGGACCACCGAAGCCCATCGGCACCCCAAAACGCTGCGAATTACCGACCACTAGATCCGCGCCCCACTCCCCTGGGGGGGTGAGCAATGCGAGGGACATCAGATCGCTAGCAACGGTCACGACCGCACCGAGGACCCTCGCCCGAGACACGAAAGCACGGTAGTCGATGACGCCGCCGTCCGTCGCCGGATACTGGAGAAGCACCCCAAACACCTTGTCGCTGAGTTCGAACTTCATGTGGTCTCCGACCACCACTTCAATGCCGAGAGGCCAGGCCCGGGTCTTCAACACGGCGATGGTCTGGGGATGGCACAGCTCGGACACGAAGAAGACGTTGGCGTCTCCCCGAGTCTCTGCGTGGGAGAGGTGCATCGCCTCCGCCGCGGCCGTCGCTTCATCAAGCAGGGAAGCGTTCGCGATCGGGAGTCCGGTCAGATCGATGACCATGGTCTGGTAGTTCAGCAGCGCTTCCAGCCTCCCCTGGGCGATTTCCGCCTGGTACGGCGAGTACTGCGTGTACCATCCCGGGTTCTCCATGATGTTACGGAGAATCACCCCGGGGACGATCGTGTCGCTGTATCCGAGCCCAAGGTAGGAACGAAACACCTTGTTGCCGGACGAGATCTCGCGCAGCCGCCCCAACAACTGTGCCTCGGTCAGCGCCTCGGGCAGCGCCAACGCACCGCTCATGCGAATCGAAGCCGGCACGGTGTCGTCGACGAGTCCGTCGAGCGAATCGTAACCCAGGACGTCGAGCATATGCTCGACGTCGGCCTTGCGGGGGCCCAGGTGCCGAGCGGCAAAATCTGCAGGAGCGTCAATTCGATTCATGGTTCTCTCACAGGAGAGGGCCGCGACCGCCCGAAGACAGGACGCGGCCCTAGAAGGATGTTGAAGAAGTACAGTGGCCCGCGCGCAGGGGGCTCGCCAGACCAG
>CALFPJ010000062.1 GCA_937919655.1 uncultured Gemmatimonadales bacterium | reverse complement strand
CTGGCTGCCCGGGGACACCGCGTTGAGGTTGTGCCACTGCAGCAGCCGTATCGGCAGGCCACGTCCGGAGCGGGCGCCGTGAAGATGGTGATGATCGATCCCGTGACCGGCGTGATGTACGGGGGCGTCAGTCCGGCGAAGAGCGACTACGTGCTCGGACGGTAGCGTCCGAGCACGGGAGCCGTGTTAGCGTCCCGGCGGCTTTACTTCCCCGACGACGGGCTCCAGCCGAACGATGGACATGGGCTGGTCCTCTCGGTTCTCAAGAGCCAGATAGATGAATCCGTCCGGTCCTTGGCGCACGTCGCGGACTCGGCCGAACTGTTGGTGAAGGAGCATTTCCTCACTCACAACGTCGTCGTCCGCGAATGTGATCCGAACGAGGCGCTCCCCAATCATTCCCGCTAGAAACGCGTTTCCTTGCCACCATGGGAACGCGTCACCTGAGTAGATCATCAGGCCGGATACCCCTATCGACGGGGTCCACAGGTAAAGCGGGTCCTCCATCGAGTCGAGGTGAGTGTCGCGTGTGATGACCGTGCCATCGTAGTTGACCCCGTGCGTGACGACGGGCCAGCCGTAGTTCCGGCCAGGTAGCATTCGGTTGAGCTCGTCTCCGCCCCGGGGCCCATGCTCGTTCGACCAGATCGCGCCGGTGCGCGGATCGGTCGCGAGGCCCTGAATATTGCGGTGCCCGTAGCTCCAAACCTCGGGACGTGCGGAGGGGTGTCCTATGAACGGGTTGTCGTCAGGCACCCGGCCGTCGTCATGCAGGCGAACAAGGGTGCCAACGTGGTTCGAGGGATCCTGAGAGGGGTGACTCGTGAGCAAATTGGGGTCGGCCTGACGGTCTCCTACGGCAAGATACAGGTAGCCTTCCGTGTCGAACGTCAGTCGACCGGAGAAGTGGTTGTTGTTCCCATGCCAGGCGTCGGCGACGAAGATTTCCTGGACGTCAACGACGCGATTCCCGTCGAGCCGGCCCCGCACAATGGCGGTGGCACCTTCGGACCCATCGGCGTTCGGCTTGCCATAGCTTAGGTAAAGCAAGCGATTTCGGGCAAAGTCCGGGTGCGGGAGGATGTCCATGAACCCTCCTTGCCCTCGCGGCCGGTACACGGCTGGAAAGCCCTCGATTGGGTCCGGATCGAGCACACCATCACGAAGGATACGCAGTCGGCCCGGTCGCTCTACGACCAGCATTTCTCCTGTGGGCAGCCAGGCCATCGACCACGGGAACTCGAGATCCTCGGTCACAACAACAACCCGGAAATCGTGTCGCGCGGAGTGATACACATCCGTTGAATCGGGCGCCTGGCTGGGGATCTGTGCGACAGCAGGAGGCGCGGCAGCAACGGGCACAACGAGTGCGGCAAACGCAACGATCAGGGTACGGGCGTGCAGAATCATTGGGTACCCGTAGGTGCCGGGGAACGAAAGGCAGGTCGACCGCTGCCGGGTTGGGCGGTGACGCGGCCATCTTCGTAGACCACTTCGCCGCGACGGATTGTCATCACTGGCCACCCCGTTAGGGCCCAGCCCTGGAACGGCGTGTAGTCAGAGTTGGACGGATCGTCCCCAGCGTCCACCACGTGGGTAAGCTCGGGATCGAGGATCATGATGTCGCCGAAAGCCCCTTCGCGGATCACGCCGCGATCGGGGTACAGGCCGAACGCGCGTGCGGCGGCCGTCGAAGTGACTTCGACATAGCGCTCTGCCGTCAGGCGCCCTTTGCCCACCCCCTCAGAGTAGAGGACCGGCCGTACGAAGCGCAGATCGCTTACGCCGGGGCGCAGCCGCCCGACATTCAGCTCGGGATCCAGCTTCTGCTCACGCGTCCAGGGCGCGTGATCCGTGGCCACCATGTTGATGCGTCCGTCCCTGAGCCCCTGCCACATCGCCTCAACATCTACTGCAGACCGCAGCGGCGGCTGACCGATGAACAGAGGTCCGTCCGGCCCACGGAGCCATTCGTCTGTGAAATACAGGTAGAGCGGGCGCGTCTCGATGCTGATGGGCAGCGGGCCAAAGCCCGGGTTGCGTGCGGCGTCCAACGACCGAGCAGAGGAGAGGTGCACGAAGTGCATCGGCGCGCCCGTCAGCGCGCACAGAGCCACGGCGTCTTGGGTCGCGGCGATCTCGGCCAGTTCAGGCCGACTTTCCGCGTAGTAGTCGAGCGACGTGCGCCCCTCAGATCGCAAGCGGTCGAGGGTCGCGCTCAAGATTACGCCGTCCTCGCAATGCATGAGGGTCACCACGCCCGCGTCACGTGCGGCGTTGAGTACATCGACCACCGCGCGGCGCTGTTCTCCGAAGTCACCTCGCGTCAGGAAGATCTTGTGACTCGGCTGGCCTCGCGCAGCCAGTTCCGGCATGAGCGCAGCAAATTCAGGCGTTGGCGGCCAGCTCGCTGCGTGGAAAAAGACGTCGCCAACCGCAAGCTTCGGAACTTCGGCCAACCATCGGTCCATCGCTTGGACGACGTTCTCGCCGTCTTGGGCGTACGCAAATGTGCCGACGGTTGTGATCCCGCCCGCGAGGGCGGCCGACGTCCCGGTCGTGAGATCGTCGACAAAGCTGCCCTGCAGGTGCGCATGCGGGTCAATCCCGCCAGGCATCACGAGGTGGCCACGGGCTTCGACCACTCGCGCGTCAGGGCCCGCGGCTAGATCCAGCCCAATCTCGGTGATCCGCTCGCCGACGATGCGGACATCGGCGAACCGGCTGCCGTCGGCGTTGACGACCTTACCGCCCCGCACAAGCACTTCTGGCGCTTGTTGTCCAACCCGTCCGAGCGCGCTCGACAAAAGCGGACCCGGGGTCGCCGCTAGGATCGATGTCGCTCCGGTGCCCAAGCCCGCCGCGGCCGCTACCCCGGCACGGATCGCGTCACGGCGATTCATGAGTGTCCTGGCGTGCGCCGTTGAACGAGATGCGGAAGATGCGTTTGCCCGCGTCATCCGAGACGAGCAATGAGCCGTCTGTGGCCTGGAGCACGTCCACTGGACGACCCCATACCTCCTTCACATCGTCATCCCGTACGATGAATCCGGTCAGGAAGTCCCGCGGAGGCCCGGATGGCTTTCCGTCCACGAAGGGGATCTCAACGAGCGAATAGCCAACCAAGTCAAGGCGATTGATCGACCCGTGCAGCGCAACGAATGCGCTGTTTCGGTACGCCTCGGGAAACTGGTCCCCGGTATAGAAAATCATCCCCATGGGGGCGGCGTGGGCGGCAAGGAGCACGTCGGGGGTGATGGTCTTCTCGACCAAATCGGGGCGCGCGCCGTTCAGGATGGGCTCGGGGTTGGGACCGATGTAGGCGTACGGCCAGCCGTAGAACCCGCCGTCCACCACCGACGTCACGTAGTCCGGGGCGAGCTCGTCACCCAGGTGGTCGCGCTCGTGCACCGCGGTCCACAGCGTGTGTGTTCCTGGGTAGAACGCCAGGGGCACGGCGTTGCGGAGCCCTCCCGCAAAGACGCGGTGCCCTGACCCATCCGGCTCGTACTCGCTGATCGCGGCCCGACGAGGATCGTTCCCAGGCATGGCGTTCGTCGCAGAGCCAACGGAGACGTACATCTTCTCGTCGTCCGGGCCGAATGTCAGGTTGCGGGTCCAATGGTTGAATCCGCGTGTGCGGCTGACGTCGATACCCAGCCGCTCGGCCGTGTCGACATCGAGCGCGTCGCTGCTGACGGGAAGGTCGACAATGTGTTCCGCAGCGCCACTCGCCTGAAGCTGTCCAGGCACGTACGCGAAACGCACCACAGCATCGTTGTTTCCGACGTATAAGAATCCGCCGCGGAATGCCAACCCAAACGGTCGCTCAAGACCGGTGGCAAAGGTCTCCCGCATTTCTGCCACGCCGTCGCCGTCAGCATCGCGAAGCAGCACAACCTCACCGGCGCGACTCTCAGCCACGAACACATCGCCGTTGGGAGCGAGCGCCATGTGCCGCGGATTGATCAGCCCTTCTGCAAACACATTGACCGAAAATCCGGCGGGAACCGAAAGGCGGGCGTCCGCGGGCTGCTCCACGACTGTGGGTATGGCGCGGTTCCACGGAGTTTCGAAGGGTTCCGCGAGTTGCTGGACCGACAGGAGCAACATCATTGCGATGGCAGACATTAGCGATGACTCCGAGACAGCGCGCGGACTTTGTGCGCAGGTACAAATTGGGCAAAGGCGACCTGACCACGTGCGTCACCGAATGCTCTAAGGAAGAGCTACACTGCCCTGAGCCGGGCTCGCGCCGCAAGGGCAGCCACTCTCGAGCCCCTCTCTACCAACGTACGTGAGGCACGGAGCACGTAAAGAATTAGAGTAGGGCGAAGGCAGAG
>CALFPJ010000061.1 GCA_937919655.1 uncultured Gemmatimonadales bacterium | reverse complement strand
CAACCAACAGCACAACCAACAGCACAGATCCGGCGGTCGGTGCAGACCGCCGAAAGGATGAGGGCCGGAAATGACCCAGGAGAACTTCATCGCCGTGGTGGATCGGATCGAGGGGCGGACCGCGGTCCTCGAAAAGGAGGACGGGAGCCTCTACCCCGTTTCCGAGGAGCTGCTGCCGGAGGGCGCCGGGGAGGGGTCAGTGCTCCAGGTCTACCTTGATCAGGACAAGGACGGCGGGCCGGTGTTGCTGCGTTTGGAGCTCGATCCTGAGGAGACCCAGCGGAGGTTAAAGCACGGGGAAGCGATTCTCGATGAACTGAGGAAGCGCGATCCGGGTGGGGATGTGGTGATGTAGGGTGCCAGGTGATGTAGCGTGATCATGGAATTGCCAAGGATGACAATGGTGCGGAAGGTCCGATACCCGGTACTGGCGGCTCTCGCGTGCGCGGGCCAGAGGCGGCCGCGATCGTGCTTCGCACGCGGCTGACGGAGCAACTCGGGTTGAGTAGGTCCGATGCGGATGCTCTGCGCCACGGTCTCGGCATTTGAGCATCGTCGGTGGTGCGGTGTTCGCTGACCTGCTCCGGATTCGCAAGGCTGTCACGAACGATTTGATGATTCGTGAGGTCGCCGCACAAGTAATCGCCTCGTCTGGATTCGAGATCGGAGACGATTCCTCGGTCAGCGCCCAAATCAGGACCAGACTCAGCCGTTTGCTGAACGAGGGATTGGTCTAGCTGAGGCCAACGGCGGTCGCCGGGGTGGTGTGACACCCCCTCACTCCACCCCCCCCACCCCCCCAGCCCCCAAGAACAAGAGCTTCCCCTCAACGGCTCCCTGATCCAAGCCATACCGCTCCCGAATCACTTCGCAATACGCCTCGATCTGCGGCCGATAATGCTCTATCCGCTCACCCAGTCTCCCTTCATCGCCAACCGCGATCCGATCCGTCTTGAAGTCCAGGACCTCAGCCCCGACGACCCGGCCCTCGCGCTCGATGAGCACCAGCCGGTCGATGAACCCCTCCTGGATCTCCCCGCCCACTCGCCGGGCGAAGGGCAGCTCGTTTTCGACCCGCAGCGTCGTGCCGGGACTGGCCGCGTATGCGGCCCGGCTCAGAGCAAGCCGCACCTCTGCGCCTTCCATCCACGCGCGGAACTCCCCAACAACTTCGGACACCTTTTCGGCCGGCATCCCCGGAGCGACGTCGCGGGCCAAGGCGTGCAGCACGTCATCGTCCGGGACCCCGTCCTCAATCCACTCGATCTCCTCACACCAGGCGTGCACGAGCGAGCCGCGCTCGAGGGCGGGACCTGCATCGAGCTTGAGGTGGAAGCTGAGATCCACGCTGGAGCCACCTTCCATGCTGGACGGACTTCGACGCGCCAGATTTCGACCGGGTCCTGTGGCCGAACTCTTGAGAAGATGACCGCCTGATCCCGTTGCCTCTGGGCGCGGTGATGCCTCGACGGGTTGCGCCGGATCATGGAGTTGTTCGAACCACCGGGCGTCTCCGCGTTCCCACAGCAGCCCTTCCGCACCGGCTGATCCATCGTCGAGTCCCAACGCGTTGCTGATGATCCCGGCACTGTGCTTTGCGTCGCCAGATCCCGGAGGAATGATCACGTGCAGTGCGTGCTTCGCCCGAGTCAGGGCCACGTAGAGCACGCTCAGTCCATCCCGGAGACCGGCAGCTTGAATCTCTTCATTGGCGCGCGTCACCTCGGGAAACAGGGGCCGGAGTTCCTGCTTCAGCCGAGGATAGACCTTCACGACCTGGCCCGTGCTCGGGTCGCGCTCCGGAACGGCTACGCCCTGCGGCTTTGGCGCCAGCGAGGCATAGAGTTCGGGAAGAACCACCACGTCGAACTCAAGGCCCTTGGAGCGGTGGACGGTCATGACTTGTACGGAGGCGGAGGACGGATCCTCGACCGATTCACGGGCGACGTAGCGGGCGAAGTCTCCGGGGCGCAGCGTTGGCCGCTCGTCCCAGCGGTGCCCAAGCTCCACGAGTTGGAGCAGGCGGCGCACTTCGGGCTCGTCGCACCGAGGCGCGAGCTCCTGCACCCAGGTAGCGAGCGATGGGCCGTACCCGTCGGTGATGAGCTTCCTTCGAACCCGATCTGCCAGGGAACGCGCAGCGCCGCGGTCTTGATGATCCGTCAGCCCTACTACCGCGCCGAGCGGCGAACGCGCTACGTGATACCGGGCAGCGCTGTGGAGGGGGTGGTCGGCCAGCCGGAACAGGGAGAGCAGGGCGTTCACGGGCGGCGTGTCCGTCAGGGGCGTGCCGCCCTCGCCGCTCGCGTGGACGCCCATGGCGCGTAGCTCATTCATGAGGTGGCCCAACACTTTGTTGCGGCGGACCAACACGCCGATGCTCCGGCCGGGCATTTGTTGGTGCAGGTCTCTCACGACCTCGGCAGCACGGCGCAGCAGCAGCGGCTGGATGGCTGCGTTCCCTTCATCCGGCGGAGCGAGATGGACGCGCACATGGCCGGGAAGCTCCTTCGCTGCCTTGAGTTCTGTGAAGTCCTTCATCCAGTCGGAAGCCACCTTCGGACCCACATCGAACTTCGACAGGGTCATGTTGGATGGCAGCCCTCGGAACACATCCGCGACGAAGTCGAGCACGACGGCGCTCGAGCGCCATGATGTCGGCATGGTGGCGCGGGTCAGGGCGTACTGCCTGCCGACTTGATGGACCAACTCCGGACGCGCCCCCCGCCACCCGTAGATGGACTGTTTGGGATCCGCCACGATGACCCCCGCACGTTCGTCTAGGTGGCCGGACAGCAGTTCGTCGGCCAGGGGCGACAGGGCTCTCCATTGCTCGAGCGATGTGTCCTGAAACTCATCGAGGAGGATGTGGCGAATCTGTTGGTCTAGGCGGTAGTGGAGGTCTTCTCGCCGGCCGGTGGCGTCAGGCCCGCCCAGCATGTAGGTGACGTCCTCGAAGCGGTAGGCGCCCAGGCGCCGCTGGACGTTCTCAAATGCGGCTTCCAAGAGTTCGGCGAGGCGACCCAAGGCCTCACATTCGCGGCGAAGCTGCGGGGCGAGGTCGATGCGGGCGAGCCGGACGGCTTCATGGAAGATGTCGGCGTAGCCTTCGGTGATCGGCTTCCTCGAATAGGTCTGCTCGTCTGCGAGAACCTTGGCGCCGATGCCCTTCGCGAAGAGCTCGATCCAGTCCAGTGCGGCGATGGCGACTGCGCCAGCATCGCGGCCGTTCTGCCACGCCACCACCGGTGTGCCCTTCTGGGTGAGGGGCACTTCGAGTTCCCGCAGTCTCGCAGCCAGCGCCGCGGCCCTCGCCGCGAGATCCGCAGGCGCGACTTTCTCTTTCACGCCGAAGTCCGGGCTCCACGGATCCACGGCATTCGGATCCAGCTGCCGGCGGATGCGGAGCAGGTCGTCCACCTTTTTCACGAGGTCGTCGTGGACGTTTCGGTTCGCGGCACCCCGGTTCACCATGCGCAGGATCTCCACGAACTCCGACTTGTCGATGTCGGCCAGGACAGCCTGCACGGCTTCGGTGCGAAGCCGCTCCTCGGTGGGACGATCCGTGATCGTCCACCCCGGGGCCAGCCCCAACTCCTGGAAGAAGCTCCGGGCCACGCGAATGAAGAACGCGTCGAGGGTACCGACGTTCAGTTGGTGGAGATCGTTGACCAGTCGCGTCAGGAGCGCGCGGCACGCCAGTGGATCGCCCAGGCTCGCGTGGGCGTCTCGGGCCAGATCGCGGGCCTTCTCAGGATCGGACGCGCCTTCGGCGAGGCGCAGCAGGACCCGGTCCAGGATCTCCCCTGCGGCTTTGCGGGTGAACGTGGACGCGAGGACTTGGCTGGGTGGTGCACCCGCTGCCAAGAGTTGGAGAATGCGGCTGGACAGGTGGTACGTCTTCCCTGACCCGGCCGAAGCCAGGACCAACTCACGGGCGAGGGCCGGTGCAGATGTACTCATCGGTCATCTCCTTCGTGTCCGCTCTCGTCGCCCCAGACTGCGGAATCCTCATCGCCCGGCGCCTGCCAACCCTGCGCGAGGAGTGGCTCCAGCGCATCTCCACCAAAGAAGCTGGGCTTCGTCACCGTCCGGTCGAATGCGAAGCTCGCGCCGCGAAGTGTGCGAATGGCCTCCCGAGCCACTTCATCTGCGGCGTCCAGTTCAGCGTCGGTCCAGGTAGCGATCATGAACCCACTCTCCTGCGTGTCCTTCGGAAGAGAGATGTAACCCAACTGGATGCGCCCCTCGGCAGCGGCGTCGGCGCTCACCACAGGCTGGCCCGCTTCGTCGACTACATAGGGAAGGAGCTTGCGGTAGAGTGGAAGCTGAAGATCGACCCACTCACGGGCATCGCTTCTGCCCTTCCGGTGGGCCTGGTCTGGGGACTCCACAGAGTTGCCGGTTTTGTAGTCGAGCACGGCCCATGCATTGGTGGATGAGTTGTGGTCAATACGATCGATGCGGCCCCGCAGCAGCATAGGCGTACCATCGACTTCGAAGGGCACGCCCTCGCCCTCCGCCTGCTGCTCCACTGCCATGATCTGCCAGCCCTGGGACGCCCACTTCGCTTGCGCCTCGGCAAACGCGCGAAGGCGGGCCTTGAGTTGTTCGACCTGGAGCGCGACGGCCGGTAGGGCCGCACTTCCGAAGCGGCTGGCGACCGCGTCATCCAGGAGCTTTAGGAGCGCGGTCGTCACTGCGGCTGCGTGGGTGATATCCACGGTGGGTGGGGACGCCACAGCCATCTGGCCGAAGCCCTCGAGGACCGCGTGAGCCAGGCTGCCGAAGAGCAACGGGTCGAGTTCCTGGGCTTCATCGTCCACGCTGTCGAGCCCGTAGATCCGTTCGAGCACGAATCGATACGGGTCGGCGAGGATCGACTTGAAGTCCGTAACCCTGAGCTTGACGGGCACGTCTTCGAAGTCCAGCTCAAGGATCGGCTCCGGGGGCACCGTGAACTGGCTCTGTGCCGCGGGCTCCAGGCCCAACGAAGCCAGGCTGAGGCGGGTGGGTTGCGCCCCGACTCCCTTGAGGAAGTCAATGACCCGAGAGGGCACCTGTTCTTCCGGGATCCGGAACATGAGACGACTCGGCCGGAGCGGGTCTCCCTGGGCGGAGCGACGGCCCGCGATCAAGCGCACCGAGTCCTTCGAGTGCAGCACTGTGGTGAGGCGATACGCGTCGCGCGCCAACCTCTGGCGATTGTCTACGAGTCCCAGCCGGGTCCGCAGCGCATCGGGCAGGAAGGCGTGTCCGTTCACCGACTCGGGAAGGAGCCCTTCGTTGAATCCCGTGAGCATGACCACCGGCGCGTCATCCAGCGGAAGTTCCAGCCAATCCAGCAGCTCCACCGCATCGCGCATGGGCTCAGGTGGCAGCGCGTCGTCCTTCAGTTCTCGCAGCAGTACGCGAATGGCGGCGCTGCCCGAGCACTCTTCGTCCAGACTCTCAGGCAGGGTCGCCAAGGTGATGGCTGCGCCCCGAATACGCCCGAGCGTGTCCAGGAGACGACGATGGGCTGGTTTGCTGCGATCGAGGGTCCGCTCGCTGTAGGCCGCGAGGAGGATGTCTCTGATCAGGGGCATCCACTGGGAAAGGCGCCTGTGGCCCTTGAGTTGGCTGAGGGGACCCTCGCGTTCAAGCGCTCGGACCACAGGAGGGAAGCGGGCTGCACTTTTCTCTCCCTGGGGAAGGTTGCCCTGCAGCCGGTGCGGGAGGTGGTCGTTGAAGTAACGGTCACCCGCGTCGATGGCCTGGAGTCGAGTGGGGCCCTCCGCGGTCGTGTGCGTCAGCGGGCCCGCATCGGGGTGGCGCAGGAGTGCCGCCAGCGCGAGGAAGCCGCGGTCCTCGCGGTAGTCAGCGACCGCCTCAAGAAGGCGCAGGGGCGCGGTCCGCGGGAGGGGCGTGCCTGCGGCGTAACGCGGCGAGACACCCCGGGCTTCCAGGCGCTGCTCAAGGTACGGCACGACATCGGAATCGGCGTGGACTGCCAGCACCACATCTTCCGCGGAATACTGCCCGCCGAGCTCCGTCAGGGCATCGATGACCGCGTCCGCCTGACCCACCGGGTTCTCGACCACACGCAGGACCGCATCGGTTACCGGGACCTTGGCCGTCGCCCAGTATGCCGTAGATGGAAGACCGTGGTCATCGAATGCAGCTCCGGCTTCGCCTGCGTCCTTGAGCGCCTCAGGCGCGTGGACCAGCGCGTAGACCTGGGCACCGCTGGCCTCGACGAGTCGGCGCGTGACCGTGGGGAGTTCCACTATCGAGACGAACCAAATGTCCCCTTCGAACGGGACTACGTCAGACTCGAGGGCCGCCATGCGTGCGGCGAACCGATCCGCGAGTCCAGCCTCATCTAGGAGAAGCAGGTAGCGGTCCTGAACCCGAGCCATCACACCCCAGCGCGGCCCATCATCGAAGAGCAATCCTGAGTGACAGATCTTCGCGACGTCAGAGAAGCGATGACCCTCTCCGGCCACGCTCTGGTGCAGCCCCGAGAGGAGCGCCGCCATTTCATCCCAATCCGCCAGGTTGCTCTTCTTCGGGAGATGGGGGAAGAGCTGGCGGAGGGCATCTTGACTGACGCTGCGGAGCGCACGGGACCAGGCGCGGCGGGAGGTGGAGTCGTCCGCGAGGGGCTTGGAAGTGGTGTGGAGCTCCGTGGGGAGATTGCCCACCGTGGTGGCCGTCGGCGGAATCAGGGTGGCGCCGCGGGCCTCCGCCGAATCGAGGAGGAGCTCGATCATGCGGCGACGCGCTCGCCTGCCGGGGAGGACGAGGGTGGCGGAGCGGAGATCGGCGATCCCGTCGGCCACATAGTGGTCGATGAGGTGGTCTGCGGCCTGGGGAAGGAGCGGTCGGTCCCAGTCGAGGAAGATGCGGGTTATGGTGGTCGCCAGGTTGGGAGTGGGTGGGGTTGGGGCTGTCGGGGCCGGAGGGGGCTGAAGGGGAAGCTAGGAGGGGGGTGTGACAGTTTTTAATGTGGCGTGATCGAGTCACTCGTGGGAGCGGAAGGAAGGGCGTTGTTCATCCTGCGGATCCTCGGCAGCAGAAACGACGCGCGTCAGACTTTCTCGCCGATCGTATCCACCCAATCTGAGATGCTTTTCCCAGAAGCCTCGCACGCCGCCAGCCACACGCGACCGGCGGTGATCGCATCGTGCAGCGCGTCGTGATGCTGGAATTTGATGCCCAGGTAGGCCGCGATATTCCCTAGGCCGTATCCCCTCGTCCTGAACTGGGGCCACGTGGACCGCACGACCCTCGCCGTATCGACCCAGGTGTATTCGAGCGCAGGCACGCCAGCCCTGGCCGTGGCTTGGGAAAATGCGCCCTTGTCGAAGCCCGTGTGGGAAGCCACGACCTCGCCCTGGAGCAAGTCGCGAACCGGCGGATAGACCTCAGCGAAGGTGGGCGCGCCGCGCACATGTTCATCCGTGATCCCATGGATGTGCGTGAACTGATTCGGGGCCTTGGGATCGACCAGTGACGTCCATTGATCCACCAACGCCCCGTCGCTGAACACGGCCACCCCGATCTGGCAGATGGTCCCCGATCGCCCTTGGGTGGCTGTCTCCACATCTACTGCGACAAACCTCATGCCAAAGTTCTCCTTGAGAATCGAACGCGCTCACGGTGGGGTGCGAAGCGCATACTCGCGAGGCACATACTTAGGGTGTAGGGAGGGTGTGACAACTCCCGGCTGGCCGAAAGTGGTGGGGCTCGGCGGGGGAGAGGAGGCTTTGGTGCCTGGCTCCGCAACGAGGACAGGTCCCCCGTTCCCCGAGTTCGGATCGCTTCACTCCGCGGCTGTCAGGCATTCCAGGGCCGGTCGTGGCATTGACGATGTTGCGTCTGACCCGACAACCGCGCCGTCCGGCACCCCTGGGCCCCTCCTGGCGCGCCCTCGGCGATTCTGTTACACCCCACTGCCATGTTAGCAGGCAACCCAACATTCCTCTGAGGCCCACGGCTCATGCCATGGTGATGGGCCGCAGCGGAGAGATCCCAAAGAGAGGGATGATGAATAATTGGATGACGCCGGACCCAGGTCCGAATGAGGAAGTGCTGGTGGAGTTGTGTGGGAAAGCACATGAGGCCGTGTGGTCGACCCCAGAGGAGTTGAGAGATCCCGACTACGAATGGACCAAAGCGCTTGCTTCTATGCTACTGCGAGATTTTCAGGAGCAGAACCAATGGCTCTTTCAGATCGACGCACTCCACCACCACCTGCTGTGCGAGTATATCTGGGCGATATCGCATGTAGATGCCAGGCTAGGCCGCACC
>CALFPJ010000060.1 GCA_937919655.1 uncultured Gemmatimonadales bacterium | reverse complement strand
GAGTTTGCCCCGCACGTACGTCCTCCAGCACGGCATCCGTCACCGCCGAGATCAGGGTCGGTGACACCTCAACCTGGTATAGCTCCTTGAGGTGCCCCTGGATCTCCTGTGTCGTCATCCCCCGGGCGTACAACGCGATCACCTTCTCGTCGAAGCCCGGCAGCCGACGCTGACCCTTCGCCACCATCACCGGGTCGAACGTGCCCTCGCGATCTCGCGGTACCTCGAGATCAATGTCCGACGTGAGCGACGGTGGCATGCTCACAACCGAGTCCAACCTACTGTTTACCGGGGGGAGAGAGGGCTACTTCCATGCCCTGGATGCACGCACCGGAGCGTTGTTATGGAAGGCCAGCCTTGGGGCACAGATCGTCATGGCGCCGATCACGTTCATGGTCGACGGCAAACAATACGTTTCCGTGATTTCGGGGCACACGCTGGTGACGTTCGGCCTGAGGGATTGACCGGCGCCTCTGGGGAGGACCGGTCTGGGGGCCCCCGAGAGAGGCAGCGGCCTCCTGGGCGCCCTACAGAGGGGTCGGGCCCAGAGTCCTTGCCCCTAAGCCCCTCGCCTCCGACAATCGGAGTCGGAATCAACGCCCATAAAGGACTAGGACACATGAAGAGAAGAGACTTCCTCGCTTCGTCTGTGGTTGCGGGCGCCGGCCTCGGGATCACCGGACTACCGGCCGCTTCGGAGAACTTCTCTGACGACGACTCTACCCAGCAAGCGGATACGAGAAAAATCTTGCTCGCGGGCGGCGGATTCGGCACGACGTTCATCAAGTACTTGGCCGAACTGACTGGAAAGACGCGTCCGAAGATCTGCTATCTGCCGACGGCGAACGGCGAGAGTGAGTCCGGCATCATCCGATGGTACGAGATGTGTGCGCCACTCAACGTGGAACCGTCGGTGCAGCGCACGTTCATCAGCAGCTACTCCATGGATCGCAGCTGGGAAGACGTCTTGCTCTCAGTGGATGGCATCGTGGCGTCCGGCGGGAACACGCTCAACCAACAGGCCATTTGGCGGGCTCAAGGAATCGACGAAGTCCTTCGCAAAGCCTGGGACCGCGGCATCGTACTGGGGGGAGCCAGCGCGGGGTCGCTGTGTTGGTTCGAAGAGGGCACAACAGACTCTCGTCCCCAAGAGGTCACCGTCGTCAAGGGCCTCGAATTCCTGCGTGGCAGCCACTCTCCACACTACGACGCCGAAGCCGCTCGTCGCCCGACCTACCACCGGATGATCCTGTCGGGGGAACTCCAGCCGGGCTACGCCTGCTACAACGACGCAGGTATCTACTTCGTCGACAACGAGGTGCGACGGGTGGTGAAGACCCGGGAGGACGCGAAGGTCTTCCACGTCTCGGTTGCCGGTGGACAGATCGTAGAGAGAGAGTTGCCGGCGGAGATGATCCGTTAGTGCGCAGGACGGCCTGGTGCGCGGGATTTGCGAGGCGGGAATGATCTACATCAGAGAGGGAACGTGAAACGCATCGGGATCCTGGGCTCAGCCGGCATCGTCGCCGGCGTAGCAGCGCTCGGCTATGTGGGGGCCCGAAGCCCAGCAGATGCGCGCGTGGCGGAGCGCCCGCCTGAGGCGATTGTCACCGCCTCCGTCCTACCTGGTCCGGCCGCCGTCTTGGAGTCGGCGGCGCTTTCTCCCGCGAACAGCCCTGAGGTGGAGGCCCCCGCCGCGATGATCATCGAGCGAGCCCAACAGGCGGTCCCCCCTGTCCCCCAGCCACGGTCGCGCCGTCGGTCCCGAAAACGATATCCCGGCCCGATCCCGACCCCCGCCGATTGGCAGCCGCCCGAGGGCCCGGTGCGCATCGCGCTCCAAGCGGGTCATTGGCGCGCGAACGAGGCCCCCAGCGAGTTGGCCGGGCTGCGTGATAATGGCACGTCGTGGCGCGGCACGGCGGAATGGGAAACCAACCTCGCCATCGCGCGAAGCGCCGGCGAGATGCTCCAGCAGTTGGGCTATGCGGTCGACATTCTGCCTGCTGTGGTTCCTCCGGACTACCGAGCTCATCTGTTTATTGCCATCCACGCGGATGGGAGCGGTGACACCAACGCTCGCGGCTACCGTGTCGCCGCCCCGAGTCGAGATGCTACGGGCCGCGCGGAGCAGATGGTGGGGCTCCTAGATAAGAGCTACGGCGACGCCACGGGCCTTCGGCGCCTTGTGGATACCACGCGCCGGATGCGCAACTACTATGCATTCAACTTTCGACGGTACGAACACGCGCTGCACCCCATGACGATCGGGGTCATTATTGAGACCGGGTTCCTCACGAGCGCGACCGACCGCCTTG
>CALFPJ010000059.1 GCA_937919655.1 uncultured Gemmatimonadales bacterium | reverse complement strand
GACCCGAACGACGCGCGCTACCGGGCTGCGCTACACCCCGATGAAAAACGACCCCGTCGGGAGGGGTCGGTACGCCACGTGTGGCGTGCTTGGGATGTTAGCAGATGGAGCAGGCGACGCCTAGGCGCGGCCGAGAGCTTCGAGTCTGTCGTTGGCTTCGCGGAGGTCTTTGGGGGATTCGACGGAGCTCCAGAAGGCGGTGCTTTGGAATCCGGCCATGCGACCCTGTTCAGCGAGTTCGGGGAAGGTGGATGCTTCGTGGTCGCCTTCGGAGGGAAAGCGCTGGAAGACGGAGGTGTCGATGAGGTAGACGCCGGCGTTGATCCAGTAGGGCAGCGGGGGTTTCTCGGCAAAGCTGTTGACTCGGCCGGTGTCGTCGACGCCGACGATACCGTAGGGGCTGATCAGCTGGGCGAGCAGGATGGTGACGAGCGCTCCAGAGCTTTGGTGGAGGTCGAAGATCGGTGCGAGGGGCTGGTCCGTGATGACATCGCCATTGGTCGCGATCACTAGGTCATCGGTGCACCCTGATTGCAGGAACCCGTTCTTGAACGCGCCACCACGTCCTAGGGGACGGTCTTCCGCGATGCAATCGACGGTCAGGCCGTCGATGCGGGGTACAGCGAAGTAGTCGTCGATGACTTCGTGCATGTAGCCGGTGAGGACGACGGCTCGCTTGATGCCGTTGTCGCGGAGCCAGTTGAGGTGGTGTACGAGAATCGGTGCACCGGCCACCTCTACCATGGGTTTGGGGCGGTTGTCCGTGAGCGGGCGAAGGCGTTCACCTTTGCCGCCCGCGAGCACGAACGCTGTCCTCAGTTCAGGAGTGGAACCCATGGGGAGGAGTCTAGCCGGGCCAGTCAGGGGGGTAAAGCATCTGAACACACTATGCTCCGGCGTCGCAGCCTCTTTATAATTGAGAGGCTCCGAATCCACCTGCGAGGCGGCCCTGTTCCGATGCCCACTGAGACCACATACGACGCGATCGTTGTAGGCGCAGGCCCTGCTGGGGCCAGGACTGCCGAAGTGCTGGCGCGACGCGGGCTGCACGTAGCGATCGTCGAGCGAGAGCCGGAGCCGGGTGCCCCCGTTCACTGCACGGGGATCGTGAGTACCGAATGTTTCGAGCATTATCGACTGCCTGAGTCTCTGATCATCAACCCGGTGAGGTCGTTCGTGCTGCGGTCGCCTTCGGGCCGGGGGGCACGGGTGAAGCGCAAGAGCACCCAGGCCTACGTACTCGACCGGCCTGCTATGGATCGGTTGCTGGTGGAGCGGGCAACTGCCGCTGGCGCGGAGGTGATCACGTCGACGAACGTGACCGATATCGCCTGGACGGGCACCGGCGTCGAAGCCCAGGCAAAGCGCGGTGGCGAGACGTTCGCGATGAGCGCGCGGTCTGCGGTCATCGCTACAGGGTTCGGGGGAAAGCTCCCTCGGAAAGCGGGGCTGGGCTCGCCCGGTGACCTGCTGAGCGGTTGCCAGGTCGTGGCGGAAGCGCGCGACGTCGACCAGCTTGAGGTCCTCACGGGCCAGGCCTACGGCGATGGCGGGTTCGCGTGGCTCGTGCCTTGGAAGCCAGGGCTTGCGTTGACGGGCCTGATGACCCGCCGGGGCACGATGGATCACTTGGGCGACCACGTTGCCCGCCTCCAGGCCGAAGGGCGCATCGGGGCTGTCCGCGAGGTTTACCGATGCAGGGCGATCCCCATCGGGACATCCAGTCACACGGTGTCCGACGGCATCGTGGGCGTTGGCGACGCGATGGGTCTTGTGAAACCGACGAGCGGCGGCGGGATTTACTTCGGCCTCCTCAGCGCGGATCTGGCGGGCCCGGTTCTGGCAGATGCCATCGAGGCAGGCGATGTCTCGGCGGCGCGGCTTTCGAGTTATGAAAACCAGTGGCGCGAGCTCCTCGACGCGGAGATCAAGCAAGGTGCGGCGCTGCGTGGGTTGATCGAGCAACTTCCAGACGCGTTGGTAGAGCAGATGCACAGGTTGCTCGGGGTACCAGGGCTGAGGCGGCTGCTCGTTCGGGCGGCGCCTTCGTTCGACTGGCACAGCGGCCCGCTGACGTCCTTCTTGACCAGGCTCCAGCGGAGCACGGACGACGCCAGGGCGCGGGTCGGGTAGTCGGGTGTCCACAGCGAATCAAGTCCTCCTGTCCATCGTTATTCCCACGTACAACGAGCGAGACAACATCGAGCGTCTCGTGCGTACGCTCCTTGAGGTCTGCGCACCGACTCCCACGGAAGTGATCGTCGTTGACGATGGGAGTCCCGACGGCACTGCCGAGGCGGTTGTGAGCATGTCTGCGGCAGACCCGAGGGTGAGGTTGATCACCCGAGCGGGCAAGCAGGGCTTGTCCAGTGCCGTATACGCGGGGGCGGAAGCGGCCAGCGGGAAATTCGTTTGTGTCATGGACGCTGATTTCTCCCACGATCCTGAGGAGGTTCCTCAGATGCTGGCCCGGGCGCAGCAGGGGTACGCGGTGGTCATCGGCTCTCGTTATGTCAGAGGCTCGGCGTTCATCGACCAGCCGTTCGCTCGGCGGGCGATCAGTTACGTGCTGAACCTGGCTGCTCGCGTGTTGCTTCAGATTCGTGCTCGGGACGCGCTGACGGGGTTCGCTATCGTTGAACGTGATGTGCTCCTGGCTACGCCTACTCGCTATTCGGCGGGTGGGTTCAAGTGGCTGGTTGAGCTTCTGGCCACGCAGCGTGGCCTTCGGGTGGCTGAGTGGCCGATCATTTTCCGGGACCGTACGGCGGGGTCGTCTAAGGCATCGGCCAAAGAGGCGATCAGTTTTGCGGTGCTGTGCGGTCGTCTGTTGTCTTGGAAGCTGAAGGGCCTGACGGGGCGAGGGTAGAGGCTGGTTTTTCCCGGGCTCGTTGGTGGGTTCGGTCGAGGAGCTAGTCGGGGCTCGCCCTCGCATCTCTTGGCTTTTTCCCCGGGCTCGTTGGTGGGTTCGGTCGCGTAGCAGGTCGGGGCTCGCCCTCGCATCTCTTGGCTTCGCCGCAGGACTAAAGGTCGCTCCGCGCTCCGGGGGCTCCGGGCTCGTTGGTGGGTTCGGTCGCGTAGCAGGTCGGGGCTCGCCCTCGCATCT
>CALFPJ010000058.1 GCA_937919655.1 uncultured Gemmatimonadales bacterium | reverse complement strand
CGCGACCTGGGGCGGGACCGCTGTGGGTGTTCAGCCAGAGCAACCCCAACTCCCCCTCCTTGGGCCTCCCCACGCTGGGGCCCAGCAGTCGGAGCCCGGCGAAGCTGCAGGAGTGCTGCGACCCGGGGACGTCATTCGCCTCAATATCTGGCGCGAGCCAGACATGTCGGGCGAGTACATCATTGATGAGGCGGGGTCTGTCGTCTTTCCACGAGTTGGGGAGTATTCAGTTCTCTCCGAGACCCCAGCCACGCTCCAGGCCAAGCTCCTGGCAGACTACGGCCAGTACCTTCGTAATCCTTCGATCGACGTGATCGTGTTACGTCGCGTGAGCATTATCGGGTCGGTCAACAAACCGGGCCTCTTGATGGTCGATCCGACCGTCACGATCGCGAACGCACTCGCCATGGCCGGCGGTGCTACTCCTCTCGGCGATCAAAACAAAATCCGCATTCTTCGGAACGGTCAGGAAGTCGCTGTGGACATTAGCGTGGACACCCGCCTGGCTGACTCCATGATTCGGTCCGGCGACCAAATCTTCGTGCCCCAGCGCGGGTGGTTCATTCGAAACCCCTACATCGTCGCCACGGGTATCAGTGGCTCTATCGCCCTTATTATCGCCGTCTTCATCCGGTAGCAGAGAGAAATGGACCCGATGCCCGATTCGAATTCCGGCGCCCGTCAAGAGGATGAAATCCATCTGCGTGACGTCTCGAACCTCCTCGTTCGCAATTGGCTCGTCTTAGGCCTGTCGCTGCTTCTTTGCGGAGGTGCGGCAGCCGCGTACTCTACATACGTCGTACCTGTATACGCCTCCGTGGCCACGATCCGGATCGAGGAGGAGCGAAGCAATCTCCCTGTGCTCGACATCCTCCAATCGATTTCGGAGGGGAGTCAAGTTGAGACGGAGATGGAGGTGGTGCGTAGCCGTGCACTGGCCGAAGCGGTAGCCGACACGCTTGGGTTTCAAGTCCAGCTTGCCGTGCCACGGGGCGTCTCCCGCTCCGCCCTCCTGGGGTCCATATTCGTCGAACGGTGGGCGCCCGAAGGGCTCTACGTGTTAGATCGCCAGCCGGACGGATCTTTCTCGATCACAGAGCAGGAGACCCAAATTCGAGTTGGACAGGCGGAGGTTCAGGTCCCGGCGGCGGTGCCCGGCGCGACGTTCACCCTCACCACGGCGGCCGCCGAGTACGAACAAATCGTCGTTCATGTGTCCCGTTTCGAGAAGACGGTCCAGCGGCTCAATGAGGGACTCTTCGTCACCCGGCCCAACCGGGAAGCGGCCATCATCACGGTTCGATACGAGTCGACCGATACACAGCTTGTGCATCTCGTTCCGAACACGCTGGCCTTGCTTTACATCGACCAGGGCCAAACCGATCGAAAGCGGGAGGCTACGAGTACAGTCAGCTTCCTCGAAGACCAGATCGACACTCTTTCAAGCCAATTGGTAAAGGCGGAAGAAGCCACGCTCGGATTTAGGGAACTCAATCAAGTGGTGAGCATCCAGGCCGAGGCGGACGCTCAGGTCACCCAGATGTCAAGCCTTCAAGGATCGCGCAATGCGATCGAGGCCGAACGCAAGGCCCTCCAAACGATGGTCGACGCGATCGACCAAGAAGCCGCGTTGGCCGATCCGGGCGCGCCATCGCCGTACGCGAAGTTGATGTCCTTCCCAACAATCATCCGCAACCAGGCGGCGTCAGAACTCCTGCGTAGCCTTAACGAAGCCGTGGGTCAGCGTTCTCTTCTTTTACAGAGGCGGACGATGGCGGATCCAGACGTGATGAACTTGACCCAACGGATCCAGGACATAGAAGTGCAACTTCGCAATACGGCCGTGACCTATCTCCAGGGTCTCGAGAATCAAGTCGAGGGGTTCGATGTCATGCTTCAACAATTCGGGAGGGAGCTAGAGCGGATCCCGGAAAAAGAGGTTCAGTTGGCGCGACTGGAGCGCGAACAGGAAGTCCTCACGGAGGTCTACACGGTGCTCCAGAATAGACTTCAAGAGGCGCGTATCTTGGAGGCTATCGACGATGCCGGTGTGCGTGTGGTCGACCTGGCGATTCTACCCGTGACCCCGATCAGGCCGCGAGGGCTTCTCAACATTCTGCTCGGCTTGATACTGGGTGGAATGCTCGGCGTCGGCATTGCGTTCACCCGCGAATACCTGGACGAAACCGTCCATACCCGAGAGGACATCCAGGCTGCTACCGGCGGCGTCCCGATCCTCGGGATGATCCCGCGGATTCGGCAGAATGGGAACGGCAAGGGTCCCGCAAAGAAGTCAGCCTCGATAGGCGGAGCCGGCGACTTGGGCGCGAGGCTGATCGCGGGCCGAGACCCGCGCAACCCTGTGTCTGAAGCGTACCGGAGCCTTCGCATGAACCTGACCTTCTTGAACCCCGACAAGCCGCCCAAGACGATCGTCTTCACAAGTCCACTCCCTCAGGACGGAAAGTCCACGAGCGCTGCGAACCTGGCGATCACGCTCACGCAACAGGGCATCAAGACGCTGCTGATTGACGCGGACCTTCGTCGTGGGCCCCTTCACAGAGTGTTCGGGGTCAACCGCGAGCCAGGGCTCACCAATGTGCTCTCCGGGAGCGCCGGGATCTCCGACGCCATTCAGACGGTGGACCTACAGCAAAGTGGGACATTGGACTTCATGGCGACCGGCCCGTATCCACCGAACCCGGCGGAGATTCTTGGGTCGTTGCGGATGAAGTCATTGCTGGAGGCGCTCGACGAGCGCTATGACCTAATCCTTATCGACTCGGCACCCTTGACCGTCGTGACGGATGCCGCCGTGCTGGGCACAAAGGTCGATGGAGTTGTCCTCGTGGCGCGCGCTAACGTCACTGAGAAAGGCGCATTGACCTACGCGGTGGAGCAGCTCAAGAATGTACGCGCGCCGATCCTGGGTTCCGTGCTAAACGACGTGGACTATCGTCGAGACTCACGCTACTACAGCACGTACGGGAAATACGGGTACTATCACCATTATTACTATGGTGACGATGGCGAGAAGAAGACGAAAACTACTTGAGCGGGGGCATGAGGTTGCGACGGCCGACCCCAGTATCGCTCGCGGTGTTGGGGATGGTCCTTATCTCCGGCCTGGGAGCGGAGGCGGAGGCTCAGTGTAGCCTTGAGCAGAGACTCTCCCCTTGGCGAGTCAGTTGCCACACGCCGCTTCATTCCGTACCGACGGTGAACGTCGGCGCGCCAAGCGCCGACCGGTCGCTGACGCAGGCAGCGGTGCTCTCCATTTTCGGTCGCACCACGTCCCCGATCGACAGGGACAATGGCGAGATATGGGCGGGACGAGGCCTCTCGTTCGCTCTTGCCGCCGGAGTGGGCGGCCGGTTCGGTCCGCTCAACTTCGGTCTATTCCCGACGATCCGCTGGACTCAGAACGCTGACTTTCCGGTAACCGACACGCATTCACAGAACCGCTCGCCATACGTCTACCCCTGGGACGGTGCGCGCATCGATTGGGTCCAGCGTATGGGCTCGGGATCCAGTGGCGGGATCGCGCCCGGTCAGTCCTTCATTGAGCTAGCTGGGTCGTCCCACGCTGCGCTTGGTCTCAGTTCAGAGAACATTTGGTGGGGACCGTCCAACCGGTACCCGATGCTGCTCGGGGCGTCGTCGGGAGGGGTTCCGCACGTATACGCGCACTCCCCTGTCGTTACGGTCGGCCCCCTGCTCGCATCGGCGAATCTCGTCTTTGGCCAGCCCTCAGAGTCCGACTACTTCGACCTGGACGAAGCGAATGAGCTGGACCTCTTCAGTGCGCTGCGGGTCGAAATCGCTCTAAAGTCAGCGCCCGGCGTTCGGCTCGCCGTGACTTCGATGACCCGCCAGCCATGGCGGTCCGACCTGAGCCTCGATGATCTGCTCAAACTCGTGCCGCGCTCTTCAAGTCAGGCACCAGGGGACCGCGTAGATGGAATCGGTGCCGTAACGGTTGTCGTGCCAGTTGGCCCCGGGGAGGGTAGGCTGCATGGCACGTGGGGCAGAGGAGACTTCTTCATGGATATCGAAGACCTTCTGACGGAGCCCGATCACAACCAATTTTGGTCCGTTGGCTTTCATCGAGCGTGGTCGGGCACCGTTGACCTGAGCGAATGGACGATGAGCGTCGAATACGCCTCGTCAGCCGCGTCCTCGACACAGAATAGCGCAGTGGTGAGAGGGCCAGCCGGCTCAACGGTCTACCGTCATGACGGTGGTGGCCACGGCCACACGCAACGCGGCCAACTCCTCGGCCCCTCCATCGGACCCGGTGCACGCGCCGGCTACATGTCGCTCGATCGCACAGAAGCCGGAAGGCTCGACGGCTTCCTCGTCGAACGCATCCTCTGGGACATCGACGCCTTCTCCCGCGAGATCAAAAAGAACTTCCCAGACGGCCAAGATCGAGAATGGCTGTTCGCAGGCCGCCTGAGCCGAACCATCAACATCTCCGGCATAGACCCGCTACGCCTAGATGCAACCGGTGGTGTCAGCCTCCGCTGGAACCGTCAGTACGTGCGCTTCACCGGATCCCTGCTCGACAAGCCCTCGCGCGAGACTAACCTGTGGGTCGACCTGCGCTTCTCGTGGGTGCCCCGAC
>CALFPJ010000057.1 GCA_937919655.1 uncultured Gemmatimonadales bacterium | reverse complement strand
GTAGCCGGTCTTTCGAGACTTCGGACCGACGCTGCTGGCTGAGCACCTGTCACGGAATGCCGAGATCGGAGCTTTGAGCGCCTATACGCTGCGCCAATGGATGATGGCCGATGGTCTATGGAAGCCGAAGCGCAGGAAGGCGAGGCATCGCAAGGCACGGCCTCGCCGAGAGGCAGTCGGTGAACTCATCCAATGGGACAGCTCCGATCACGCGTGGTTCGAGGACCGAGTTCCAGGTCGATTTGTGCTCATCCAGATGCATGACGATGCCACGAACCGGCTGCTCATGGCTCGCTTCGTACCTCGGAACACGGGGGCGGCCAACCGGCAGATCGCCATCAACTATCTGCACCGTCATGGGCGCCCTGTGGCCTTCTACACGGACAAGGCCGGTCACTTCCCGGCCAGTGGACCCGGCCTGTGTCCGATATTGCACTGGAGGAGCGCGATATCCAGCGTACGGAGTCCATCATTCGTCGGGCCCTGGGTGAGCTCAACGTCACCTTGATTCTGGCCCATTCGCCGCAGGCCAAGGGTCGCGTGGAGCGCAACTTCGGCACATCCCAGGATCGGCTGGTCAAGGAACTCAGGGTCGCGGGCATCTCGACGATCGAGGAGGGCAACCGCTACCTCGAGGAGGTATATATCCCCTACTGGAACGAACGCTTTGCCGTCGAGCCGGCTGTGGCGCGCGATGCGCACCGCAAGCTGTCGAAGAAGGTCGATCTCGATGCTCTCTTCGCCGAGACCTTCACGCGCTCCGTCGCCAATGACTTCACGATCCGCTTCCAGAACCGTCGCTGGCATATCCCCAAGTCTCAGGCCCGCGGCGTCCGACCGCGCACGAAGATCGCCGTTGAACTCCGCATCGATGGATCCCTCCGCTTCCGCGCACTGAACCGTTACCTCGAACTCGAGCGGCACCAAGAGTCTGACATCTCTGGATCTCCGAGCAAGCCACCTCCCAAGACGACGACCGTCGCCGCTGCTTCAACGACGGCTCCTAAGCCTCGATCGATGCCGTCACGGCCCGGACCGAATCATCCCTGGCGCAAGAACAACCGACTCATCGCCAACCCACGTGCGATCGCCCGACACCGTGCTACGACTGCTGCTGCGCAGCCGTCGCCTTCGACTCCCGATGACCGGGGAACCACTTCAAACACTTAACCCCTCAGGCGGACATTTCTAAATCAACTAATACGGAGGACATTTCTAAATCCATGCGACACCCCGCCCTGCTCCGGAGGAAACGTCACCAGCCAGAGATCCTCTGCGAACGCCTCGATCGCCATCAATACGCGGTCGCCCAGGATGTCGAGTCCGCCCTCCCGGGCTCCATAGCGAGCGGGGACGTCGAACCACGGCTGGGGTTCTCCTTCAGCCCCACCCTCGGCGTTGAGCCGAACCGTCCACACGTCCTGAAGGTCGTTCACGTAGAACAACAACCGTCCGTCCGGAGACCACGCGACTTGGCGTTCGTGGCCAAGCCCGGTGGTGATCCTCCGGGGGTTGCTGCCATCCGCATCGACGATCCACAGATCCCAGCCGGTCGATGCGCTCTTTAAGCGACTCGTCCCTCACATACGGCATCACTAGGGAGCCCCAGCGGCGGCCATTCGTAGTCCGACGCGCCCGTCTGGGCCGCGGCGCGAGCGCCGGGCCCGATTCCCGCCAGGGCCCAGAGGAAGCTAACTTGGCCTCGACTTTCCTTTGGAGGCGACCCATGCTGTACCGAGACCTCGTGACTGTGCTTTCCCTCACCGCCCTGTTGGCGGCATGCGGGGAGATGACGCCCGACTCCGCTGCCAGAATCGATCCAGGTGACTGGCCCCACTACGGCCGCGACCTCGCAGCGTCCAAGTACTCCCCGCTCGATCAAATCGACGCTTCGAACGTGGGCGATCTGGAGGTGGTCTGGAGTTGGGAGTCCGCGGACAATGACCTTCCAGGGCGGTTTCCTGGGACGACCGTAAATCCGAACTATCAGGTGACGCCGATCAAGATCGGAGGCCGCCTGTTCGCCGCGACCAACATGGGTCAGGCCGTCGCGCTCGACCCAACCACGGGTGCAGAGTTGTGGCGATATGACCCCTACGCGGAAGGGCTCCGCGAGGCGCCCTCCGGTCGAGCCAACCGAGGCGTGGCCTATTGGAGTGACGGCGATGTCGAACGGATCTATGTGGGGTCCGGCGAACAGCTGGTCGCGATCGATGCCGCAACGGGCCGCCCAGACCCGGCCTTCGGGACTGCAGGGTCGGTGAATCTGGCGGACGATCCAGACCCCCGGATCGAGACCTTCGTGTGGACGTCGGCTCCGTTGGTCGTGCGCGATGTCGTCATCGTGGGCGCGACCGCGATGGTGGCGAACCGGAACTGGAAGACGGCACCGCCGGGCTACGTCCGGGCCTACGACGTACGCACTGGCGCGCTGCGCTGGCGTTTCAACCCGATCCCAGAGGCCGACGACCCCGCCGTGGCGACATGGGCAGACTCGTCATGGACGTATAGCGGCAACGGCAATGTGTGGACGTTGATGAGCGCGGACGAAGAGCTCGGGCTGGTCTATCTGCCGCTCAAGACGACCACCAACGACTGGTATGGCGGCCACCGGCTAGGGGATAACCTCTACGGCGAAAGTGTCGCAGCTGTAGATGTGGAGACCGGCGCGCTCGTCTGGCACTATCAGATGGTCCACCACGGGATCTGGGACTACGACCCGCCCGCTGCTCCGAACCTCATGGACGTGGTCGTCGACGGCCGACCCATCAAGGCTGTGGTCCAAGTGACCAAGCAGGCCTTCGTGTTCGCTTTCGATCGGGAGACCGGCGAACCGATTTGGCCCATCGAAGAACGGCCGGTCCCACCGTCCGACGTTCCCGGCGAGGTCGCGGCGGCCACTCAGCCGTTCCCTACCCGCCCTGCTCCGTTCGACTTACAGGGGATCACAACCGACGACCTCATCGACTTCACACCTGAGTTGCGCGCCGAGGCTGAGGAGATCGTATCGGGATTCGTTTACGGTCCGATGTTCACACCCCCGACGGTCTTGGACGAGCAACCCGGCGGCACCAGAGGCACGATCCTTCTGCCTGGCTGGGTTGGAGGTGCCAACTGGGGTGGCGCCGCCGTCGATCCTGAGACGGGCGTCCTTTATGTGCCGTCGGTCACCTCCCCGAACGTGACCGCTCTTGTGCCTCCCCCGGAACCCGACAACTCCGACCTACGCTACATCCGCGGCCTGCCTCGCGAGGTGCCCATGCCGCAGGGACTCCCACTCCTGAAGCCACCTTACGGGCGCATCACCGCCATCGACATGAACACGGGTGAACACCTTTGGATGCAGGCCAACGGACCCGGACCCGTCGATCACCCAGCCATCGCAGATCTGGACCTTCCGTGGCTAGGCCAAAGGGGGCGACCCGCGCCACTGCTCACGAAGACTCTCCTATTTCTGGGGGAAGGATCGGAGGCGGCACTCTCGATTCTGCCGATCGCGGGAGGGAAGTTCTTCCGGGCATGGGACAAGCGGTCGGGTGAAGTCGTTTGGGAGATCGAACTCGACGCCGGCACTTCGGGCGCGCCGATGACTTACACGGCTGACGGGCGACAATACATCGTGGTCGCGATTGGGGACGCTGAAACGACAGGCAGGCTGGTGGCGCTCGCGCTGCCAGAAGGGCGGGACTAGACATGGGCAAACGCCAGCCTCGCGCCCGCCGGGCTCCGAATGTATCCTTTCGCCGTAGGCAATATTCGGTTGCCTTCTTCGCATGCCGCCCTCTACCTCGGAGACCAAAGTGACTCGCCAACACAGCTGCTCGGCTTTTGCCCTCACCCTCCTCGCTGGCCTCGCGGTTGTCGCTCCTTCGGACGTCGCGGCACAAGGTCGTGGTCGTGGGGGAGGGGATGAAACGCCCCCGGCCCTCTCGTACAGACAGGGCGTCATGTCTTCTCTGCAGGCCCAGACCGGCGGCCTACGCGCGATCGTGGGTGGTGACGTCCCCTACACGAGCCATGTGAGCCTCAAAGCCAACACGATTCGTGACCTGGCAATGATGCTGTCGGACGTCTTTCCAGCGGGATCAGAAGGCGGCCGGGCGCAGCCTGAGGTTTGGAGCGATTCCGCTGACTTCGCTGAGAAACTCGCCGCGCTGCAGTCGTCCGCAAACCATCTCGCGGAGGTCGCCTCAGGGGGCGACTTGGCGGCGGTCGGTGAAGCGCTGGGCGAGGTAAATCAGACGTGCCGTGGTTGTCACACGACGTACCGGGCGCGCGCCAACTAGCAGCCGTCGCTCGAATGCAAACGAACCTCTGGGACAGGACACTAGCGGACCAGATGTGGAGATGACGGGAGGGGCCCTCGTTCTCAACGGACGAGGGCCCTTCTTTGTCAGCCTGGGTCCGACGCACGAGTGGAGTATGTCCTCCTCGGTTCGTCATCAGCCCCGCAGCGCCTGCACGATCCCGGGAATTCCCGCTGCGCGAGCGTGGACCTCGGTGGCGCCGGTGCGAGCGATCAAGTCGGCTACGTGATCGCCTCGAACACCGCCCCCGGCCAGGACAGTCACCGAGTCTCCGGCCATACGAACCAACTCGGCCAAGCGGTCTGCCTGGTCGATCGCCCGTCCGGGGCCACCGCCGGTCAGGACGCAGGTCACGCCAGCCTCAGCCACAGCCTCCAACGCGCGAAGCTGGTCATCGGCCTGATCGAATGCACGATGGAACGTGACCGGAAGCGGGCGGGCGGCCTCGACCAGACGACGTGTGTTCGCCGCGTCCACGCGGCCGGCGGCGGCCAGGAGCCCACAAACGACTCCGGCGGCTCCTGCCGCTGCGAGCGTCTGGATCTCCGCCAGCATCTCCTCCACCTCCGTCGACGTGTAAACGAAGCCGCCTGCCCGTGGCCGAATCATCACGAAGACTGGGATCGCGACGACTTCGAGAACGAGACCGACCAGGGCAGCGGACGGCGATAGGCCATCTACGGAAAGATCGCGACACAACTCGAGCCGGTGTGCCCCGGCACCCTCAGCGGCCCGGGCCTCGTCGACCGTGGTGACGCACGCCTCCACGAGCACGTTCATGCGTTGATCGATTCGCCTTCCGACTTGGCGACGATGGCCACGGCAGTCAGGTCGCCCACGATGTTCGTGCCGGTGCGGAACATGTCGAGGAAGCGATCGAGACCCGCGACAAGCGCGATGCCAGAAGCCGCCTGCGGCCCCATGCCGATGGCAGTCAGGACGATCAACGTCGTGACGAGTGAGCTGCCTGGGACACCCACACCAGCCAGCGCGGCGAGCGTGGATGTCACGATGATGATGAGGTACTCGGGCGGCCCCAACGGGATGCCATAGACCTGAGCGATAAACACTGCAGTGAGCGCCTTATAGAGTGCCCCGCCGTTCATGTTGAGCGTGGCGGCCACGGGGAGCACGAAGCTGGCGACCTGGTTCGAGACGCCCAGGTTGTGCTCGGCGACCTCCAGGCTCACCGGCAGCGTCGCGTTCGAGGACGCGGTGGAGAAGGCCAAGATCGGGGCCGCAGCCACGTGGCCCCAGAAGGCCCTCACGCTGATACCGGCCAGCTTGAGGATCCCCATCAGCACAACAAACGCGTGGAAGAGTTCACCGACCATGACCAGGACCGCGTAGATCAGAAGCGCCTGGAGAAGCTCTACGCCAAAGCGGGCGAGCGCGGCGCCAATCAGCACGAAGACCGCATAGGGGGCCAGCTTCATCACCCAGTTGATGATCGCCGCCGCGGCCTCGTCCACGCCCTCGAAAAAGTCCACAACCGGTTTGCGTCGATCCGGAGCCACGGTGGACAGGGCCGCGCCAAATACCAAGGTGAAAAAGATGAGCGCAAGCAGGTCCATCTCAGCAGCAGCAGCGATCGGGTTACGTGGAACGATCGACACCAGCCTCTCCATGAGCGACACACTCTCTGCGCGCTCTGCCGACAGCCCGCCTTGGGTCGCGTATTCGGCCGCAATCGTATCGCGCACCCCGGAGTCGACCGTTGAGCCAGGCTGAACCACCAATCCCAGCCCTAGGCCGATGAGTGCCGCAATGACCGTGGTGACCAAGAAGTAGACCAGAGACTTGGCCCCAATGCGGCCGACCGCGCGGATGTCGCCCAGTGACGACACAGCAACAATCAGGCTGGCCACCACCAAGGGCACAACAACCATGCTGATGAGTCGAATGAAGCCCGTCCCCAACGGCTCCAGCGCGAGCACGACGGTGCGCGTGGGGCCCCCGAAAGCCTGGGCCGCGAGGCCCGCAGCCACGCCCAAGGCCAGCCCAATGAGGATCTTGGTGGTCAGCTTCATGACGAGGTCTCGGAGTCAGCCGCCGCGAAGTCACCCCGCCGCGCCAAAAGCGACACGATGCCGCCTTCGGCCAGCAGCATCAGTGCAAAGTCTGAAAATGGCACGCCCGGCAGAACGCCCCCCCTCGTCTGGTTCGTTACGCGGACGCCGAGGATGTCGATCTCGACAAGAAGCGCATCGCCCTCGCGCACGCCAGACGTGTCCATCTCAACGGGAACGAGCCCGTTGTTGAGCGCATTGCGGTAGTACGTGCGAGAGAAACTCTGAGCCAGCACACATTCGATGCCGCAGGCGAGCACCACGGTGACGGCGACCTCCATCGCGGACCCTGTGCCGAATCGATCACCCGCAACGAAGATGTCTCCGGGCTCGACGGAGGCGGCGAAGTCCGGGTCCACCGACTCTAGCAGCCACCGCTTGAGGATGTGTGGGTCGAGCGTCTCACGCTTCCGCGACGAGGCGATGATGTAGTCGGTGTTGATCGCGTCACCCAGCCGGCGCGCCCGACCCGAGAACGTCAGACTCACAGACCCTCCCGCGGATCCACGATCCGTCCAGCGGTCGCGGCGGCGGCACAGACGGCCGGTGAGGCCAGCGTGATTTCGATCGACGCCTCACCCATGCGGGCGCGGAAGTTGCGATTGGCGGTCGAGATCACCCGTGCACCGGCGGGAGGGAGGGGTCCGGACGTGCCGCAGCAGGGACCGCAGCCCGTCTCGGCGAACACAACCCCCACACCGACCAGCCCCGCCAGTGTGCCGTCCGCTTCGAGTGCGGCACGCACTGCTGCGGTCGGTGGGGCGGCGACCACGGTGACGCCACTTGCGATGCCGCCGCGAGCTCTGAGGACGCTCAACGCCTCGCGGAAATCTCGTGGCTGCCCTCCAGCGCATGTGCCCAAGAAGACCCAGTCGACCTCGCGGCCGAGCGCTTCTGCGAGGGGGACAAGGTTGCCAGGATCGTGAGGGAGCGCCACCAACGATTCGAGCTCCGAGAGGTCAAGCACCAACGAGTCAGAGACGATCGCGTCTGCGTCGCTCGCGTGCGCTTCGTGCGGGAAGACCCCCGCCATCGCGCCCATCTCGGCGGACATGTTCGCAATCAGGGCTCGATCACCCGAGTCGAGAGACTCGGCTCCGGAACCGACGAACTCCAGGGCGGTGAAGGGTCCCACTCGGGTCGCCAGCCGCGCGACCAATTCAAGCGCTAGATCCTTCGCCGTGACGCCGACGGGGAGCGAGCCCTCCAGCGACACACGCACCGTCTCGGGCACGCGCAGCCAGACCTTGCCCGTCTTGAACGCGCCAGCTAGGTCAGAGGAGCCTACCCCAGTACCGAACGCGCCCACAGCACCGGCCGTGACCGTGTGGCTATCGCCGCCCACAACGAGGTCTCCGGGGCGAATTCGTCCCTGCTCAAGCGCGACCAGAAAGCTGATCCCGCCACCCACCGGCAGGAGCTCAACGCCCTGTGCGTCGGCGAACGCGGCCATGCGCGCATGGAAACCGCGCGTGGCCTCAGAAGTAGGCGGCGAGTAGTGGTCTCTCGCCAAGAGAACGCGCCCTGGGTGGCGCACCGGGCCACCGCCCATCGCTTCGAAGTAGTCGAGTGCCATCGGCGTGGACCCATCGGTCCCCAAGACCAGATCCGGCTCGCACACGACGATGTCACCGGCGCGGGCCGGCGCGTCGACCGAGCGACCGGAGTTGGCCGACAGAACCTTCTCCGCGAAGGACAGGCCGTGGGTCACGCCAGCGCGGCCTCGATGGCGTCCATGGTGCGCTCGACGTCAGCCATGCGTATGTCGCCCATGTGCCCGATGCGGACGCCTGCTCCGGCGAAATGACCCATGCCCACAGCGATTTCGATCCCCATCTCCCGCACCCTCGTCCGCAGCCACTTGGGCGCTACACCCTCAGGGGGCGTCAGGGCGGTCAGCGTCGGCGAACGTTGCTGGAGCCCGGGACATTGCCGACCAAAGCCGAGCGCGTCAGCACGTGCGGCGGCGTGGTCCGCCATGGCCTGATGTCTGGCGAAGACCGAATCCATGCCCTCCTCCGCGTGCATCCTCAAAGCCTCAAGGACCTGGAGAACCAACGAGACCGGCGTTGTGCCTGGGGTCTCCGGTTGTTCACCTGCCAGGGTCTTCCGGATCGCAGAAAAACTCAGGTAGTTCTTAGGGAACGGAGAACGAGCGACGGCACTCCAAGCGCGCGCTCCCACCACAGCGAACGCCAGGCCGGGGCTCGACATGAGGCACTTCTGCGATGACGTGACGGCGAAATCGAGATCCCAGTCGTCGAATCGGAAGGGCACGCCACCGACCGAGCTGATGCCATCGACCATGACGAGCGCGTCGTGCGTACGCGCCACCCGAGCGATGTCCTCAATCGGGTTCAGGACCCCCGTGCTCGTGTCCGAGTGGCAACACAGCACAGCCCGTACCCGGTCGGGCCCGCGCAACACCTGCTCCACTTCCGACGGGTCAACGCTCTCCTTCCAGTTCTCGGATACCCGACGCACATCGAGTCCGTACGACTCGGCAAAGCCCGCCCACATTTCCCCGAATTTGCCATTGCAGCACGCGACGACGGTGTCCCCAGGCGCGAAGAAATTCGCGATCGCACCCTCCATCGCCGCCCGTCCCGTAGCGTGCACCGGGAGGACGTCTGCTGTGGAGGCGCCGAAGAACGGGCGCAGACGGGTCAACGTCTCAGCGAGCGCGGCAGAGAAGTCAGCTGTGCGGTGGTGGACCACCCAATGGGCGGCATCCAGCACCCGGGCCGGAACACGCGTCGGCCCAGGTGTCATGAGCAGTGACGGCCGGCCCCTCATCGTGGCGACATCGCTCACTCGATCACACCATTCCGACGCAGCGTCTCATTGATCTCGGCCTTGAACACTTCCCCGGCGGCGATTGCAGCGATCCGCTTGGTCTCGCCCACTTCAAGCGCACGCAGGAGTTCAAGGACGACCTCCGCGTCCGCACGAGGGACCACGGCGATGCCGTCCTCGTCCCCCACGATAATGTCACCCGGCATCACTGCTGTACTTCCGCAGGATATTGGCACGTTGATCTCACCAGGGCCGTCCTTGTCGCATCCTCCCGGGTTCACGACACGACTGAAGGCGGGCAACGCGAGCACTTTGAGTCCGTCCACGTCACGAATCGCACCGTCGACGACGATCCCACCGAGCTTCGCGGCCACGGCGGCGTGCCCCATCATCTCACCAAAGACCGCGCTCGTCGTATTGCCGTTGGTGCTGACGACCACGATGTCTCCCGGACTCGCGACCTCGAGCGCCTTATGGACCATGAGGTTGTCGCCAGGGCGGGCGCTCACCGTGACCGCCACACCACACATCGGCAGACCCGTGCGGTTACTGATCCCGGAGTCCATGAAGTGAAAACGCCCCATCGCATCGGCGACGTTGGAGGAGGCCTTTCCCCGGAACGCCTCTACGACGTCAGGCGTTGGCCGGAGCGTGTCTGTGAAAATCCGAAATCCGATCGGTCCAAAAGTGCTCATCGACCCGCTACCTCCATCACTGTTTTGTAGAGGAACTCCACGAATTTTCCTACGCCCGCGACTGGCGTGCGTTCGTCGTTGCCATGGGCCCTTGAGCCCGTGGCCGCATCGGTCGGCAGCCCCATGCCATAGGCCAGAACGCCCGCTGCCCGGAGCTGTGACGAATCCGTCCCACCGGTAAGCATGGTCGGAATGGTACTAGCCCTCGGGAACATCTCCGCCTGAACCGTCTCAATCGCCCGAAAGAGGTCGGAGTCGATCGGCATCGGGTCGGACACGGGCCGGCGGGCGCCGAAGCGCTCCACAACCACCGAGGGGTCGTCGATCACGCGCTCGATTTCGGCCTTGAGCCAGAGTGTGTCCTCCTCCGGAAGCGCGCGGATATCAAGAGTCGCGATCGCTTCGGCGGGGATGACGTTCCTACGGAAACCACCCTCGATGATCGTCGGTGAGATCGACGTCCGCAGCATCGAATTGGCTGCCAAGTTGTGGAGTCGAAAGTCCTCCTGGATCATATCCGTGAGGCCAGAGTTCTCAAGGTTCCTGTACTTGAACGCCGTCTCTGGGTCTACGATCTCCGCCATGCGGCGGAAGTACTCACGCGTCGTCGCATTCAATCGCATGGGTGGCTGCCAGGTATCGAACTTCGCGACGGCCTTGGCCAAAGCGACGATCGCGTTGTCCGGACGGGGTCGCGAGCCGTGCCCGGACACGCCGCTGGCGATGAGCCGCATACGGGTGCTGACCTTCTCGGTCGTCGCAATCGAGACCATGGTCACATCGTCGCCAATCAGCGTCATGCCGCCGCCTTCGTTCAACGCGAACTCCGCATCGATCTCGTCGAAGTGCTCGGCAATCATGAATTCGACGCCAAGGTGGGCGTCCCCCTCCTCACCGGCGTTGGCCATGAAGATGACGTCTCGATCGAGCTCAACACCCGCACGAGCGATCATGAGGAACACCTGCAAGGCGCTCGCCGTCATGCCCTTGTCGTCCTGCGAGCCCCTTCCCCACAGGTACCCATCCTGGATCAGGCCAGCAAACGGATCGACCGACCACATGTCGCGCTCCACGCCCACCACGTCGATATGCCCCATGAGCAGGATCGGACGTTTGGATCCGTTTCCCGGAATCCGGGCCACGAGGTTTCCGCGACCTACCTCCATCTCATAGATATTGGAATCAATGCCTTCCGCAGCGAGAACGCCCTGGATGAACTCGGCCACCTGAGTCTCGTTGCCGGGCGGTGAGCTAGAGTCGATGCGCACCATGCCCTGGAGGAGCGCGACAGCCTCGTGACCCGCAGTACGAAAGTCCGGCGTTTGGGCCAGGAGTGGTGCGGACCACGAGAGGGCGGATAGAACGAGGGGGAAAAGGAGGCGTTTGCGCATATGGGGCTCTGAGAGACTTCCGAGCGATCAAGGATGCAGCATTGTGCAGGGGATGGGGGGCTGCGCCAAGGGGTGCGAGACTGGCTAGCTGCTCGACGTAACCGGTACTACGATCCAGAGAGTGGGCAGTTCACCCAAGAAGACCCCTTCGGGTTCGCTGGTGGGCTGAATCTCTACGGGTACGCGAACGGGGATCCAATCAATTTCTTGGACCCCTTCGAGCTATGTCCGACCTGCTTCGTGGGGGCAGCGATCGGTGGTGGAATCGCCACGGCCAGCGCTATCCACCGCGGCGAGGGTTTCGGTGCCCCGGGTCTCCGACGCTCCGGCGGGCCCCGTCCCATGGACCCATCGTGATGCCCCGATCGTAGGATTAGCTTAGAAGCGTGACCAACTAAAAGAAGACACTCGCGAAGGTGCTCCGGGGCGGCTCGGATGCGAACATCCTGTTCGGCGACCTGAGGACGTTGCTGCTGGCGCTGGGCTTCCAGGAGCGTATCAAGGGAAGTCACCATATCATTCAATCATGACGACGTCGCTGAGATCCTGAATCTTCAGCCGGTTGGCTCGAAGGCGAAGTCCTACCAGGTGAAGGACGTTCGAACCATCATCGTGAACTACGGGCTGGTGAGCAATGCAGACGAGTAAGCACCGCTGCGAGATCATCCTCTACTGGAGCAATTTCGAAGTGGGCCTGAACATGAAGGCCATCGAGGGGACGGACCGGCTCCTCGCTCAGAAGCCCGGTGGAATGTGTCAGTAAAAGGTGAAGCTGACAGACGCTGCGGAGGTGGACTCCGAATTGCTGGCATGGGTCGAGTTGGCCTACCGCGCTTCTGAATAGGCGGACACTGCCTCGGCTGGCACGCACGCCTGATGTCGGCCCGGAACTAGGCGGAGCCCGCCACCGACTGCGTCACCGGTTCCCCTGCGCGCGCTCCGCATCCCAAAACGCCCGCAGCTTCGCCAACGCCTGCTCCATGCTGTAGGCGGGCGCATACCCCAGGTCCCGCCGCGCCGCCGAGATGTCGAAGTAGTGCGCGGTCGATAGCTGCCGGGCCACAAACCGCGTCATGCGTGGCACACCCTCTTTCCGCAGAACGGCGTGCAGCGTCTCAAAGACGGCCCCCGCGAACCAGGCCACTGCAGGAGGCACGCTGCGCTCGACCGGCGGCTCTCCGCACGCAGCCAAAAGTGCGTTGATAAGCTCGCGCATCGGCAGCGGCTCACCCTGCGTGATGAAGTACGCTCGGCCCGCACAGGGTGCGCCGACGGCAAGTCGCTCAAAAGCCAACACATGCGCGCGGGCAGCGTCTTCTATGAAGACTGAGTCGACCCACGAGCTACCGTCGCCCACAAGCCGCAACTCGCCGGACCGGGAGCGAGCAACCAGTTGCGGCAGGAAGTGAGGGTCGCCGGGTCCCCAGACCAGGTGTGGCCTCAGGGCCACGGTGGCCAGAGTCGCATCGTTGGCGGCGAGGACTTCCTGCTCAGCGATCGCCTTGGTTCGCGGGTAGTGGGCGAGAAACTTGGTGGCGTAGGGGGCGCTCTCGTCGAGCCCACTGGCATGACCGCCGTCGTGCACGACCGACGGCGTGCTGGTGTGGATCAACTTGCTGATGCCCTGCGCCCGGCACGCGGCAATGACGTTGCGCGTGCCCACCACGTTCACACGATGGAACAGGTCGGCTGGGCCGGCCATCTCTGCGCGCGCTGCCACGTGGAAGACAGCCTCACACCCCGCGGCCGCTGCTCTGACAGCTGTGGGGTCGGCGAGGTCTGCCTGCACCTGCTCGACGCCCATGGCGTCCAACACTGGATAGTGGGAGCGGGCGAAGCTCCGGACGCCTACGCCGCTAGCTGTCAGCTGCCGGCACACTTCCGTGCCTACGAAACCACCACCACCGGTGACCAGCACGGTCATCGCCTATTCCTCCGATACGCGCCGCTCACAGCCGCCCCTGCGCCCAGCGGCCCAGCGCCTCACGCCCAATCTTGGCGTTGTGGCGGATGTCCACCGGGAAGCCCGAGTGAATCATGAAGCGATCAATGCCGCGTGTGTGCGCCACACCCGCACCCAAGGCGCGCAGTTCTGACATGAGTACCTCGGGATCGGTCCCACGGTGCTCTGCCTCAAGCTCCACGCACAGGAGCGGCACGGTCTGTCCACCGACACGCACGCCGACCAACGCCGTACGGGCCACTGCGGCGTGTGGATTGAAGACGTTTTCGCAGGGCACGCTGAACAGCACCCCTGCCGCGGTTTCCACGCGGTGACCTTTGCGGCCGCAGAACCAGAGGCGGCCCTGCGCGTCCAGGTTCCCAACATCCCCCATCCTGTGAAACAGGCCACCCTCTTCATCTTCGATCTTGGCGAGCGCGGTACTCTCCTCGCGACGGTAATAGCTTTCCGTGACCACGGGACCGCGCACGCATATTTCACCGATTTCCCCTGTCGGCAATTCCTCGGCTTGGCTCCAGCGCTCGATGGGCGTGTCCGTAATGCGGATGATATGTACGTCCATCCCCTCCACGGGCCGTCCCACGCAGATGCCCGCGCCCTGGTCAGTCATATGGCGCGTCTCGTTCAGCACCTCATGGCTGGAAATCGATGTGACCGGAAGACACTCCGAGGCCCCGTAGGACGGGTGAATCGCCGCGTCAGGCTCAAGCATGGTGAGGAAGGGCTCCATGACGTCCGCCCGCACCGGAGCGCCAGACGAGATGATGCGACGCAACGTCGGCAGGCGGGTCCCGTGTGCCGCGCCGTAGCGCCCCACCGTCCTCAGGAGCGCCGGCGAACCGAACATGTTGGTCACGCCGAAGTCTTCGATAGCCTCGAAGATGAGCTTCGGGTCCACATGCGCGGGTTGGGTCGGATCCATGTCGGGGATCACGGTCGTCATGCCCAACGCCGGATCGAACAACGCGAACAAGGGGAACGTGGGCAGATCGACCTCACCCTGTTCGATCCCGTAGTGTTGGCGAATGCTATCTACCTGGGCGAGAAAATGACGGTGTTGGTAAACCACACCCTTCGGGGGTCCAGTGCTGCCGCTCGTGAAGAGGATCGCCGCGGTATCCTCGGGCTGGGTCGCCGGCATCGAGTACGGACCCGCCGCCTCGCCGAGGCGCCTCACGTCTTCCAGGGTGTGCCCTCCCCAGAACCACCGTCGCCCAACGGTCACCATGCGACGGAGCGTCGGCCTACCCCACCCCAGCGCCAGCCTCGCCGCGTGCGCCACCGGGATGCCGATGAAGGCTTCGGGTTCCGATTCGACGAGGCAGTTCTTGACGTTTTTGCGCCCTAGCCCCGGATCCACCATGACCGGCACGGCGCCGGCCTTGAAGATGCCGAAGGTGAGCGCGAAGAACTCAAGGCTGGGGCGCACCATCAGAACCGTACGTATACCCCGCCCGATTCCCACAGCCTCCAAGCCAGCGGCAATGCGGTCGCTCTCGCGGTCGAGTTCGGCGTAGGTGTAGTGGCTATAGATCCGTTTGCCGTCGGGGCTGCGTCCCTCCGGAAAATAGATGGCGGGGACATCGGGACGCAGCTTCGCGACGTCGGTCAGCTTTGCCGCAATGTTCGCCGGCCCCTCGCTCATACGACCACGGACTCCAGGGGGTTCGCCGCAAGGAAACGATTCACCTCATCGAGGATCTCCTCGGGCGCGTCTTCGAGCACGTAGTGGCCGCAGTCCGAGAAGCGCCGCACGGTTGCCTGGGGCAGCTTCTTCTCCCACTCGGCAAGAAAAAGCTTATCGAAGACGAAGTCCTTCTCGCCCCAACAAATGAGCGCCGGTCGGTCGCGAAGCCCCTCCAGGCTCGCCTCTACATCACTGATCAGGTCGTAGCCACGGTCCGACGCCGAGAGGGGAATGTCTTCCACGAAACGCAACGTGGCGATCCGGTTCTGCCAACTGTCGTACGGCGCACAGTAGGCCTCGCGCACCTCGCGGCTCATCGGGCGGCGCGTGACGCCGGTATAGGCCGCGCCCAAGCTGAACGCGTTCAACCCTCGCACCAGAACCGTACCCAGCGGCGTGCGGGTCAGGCGCAACTGCCAAGGCACACGCTTGGTCGGGGGGAGATGAAAAGCCGCGGTGTTGAGCAGCACCAACCGACGAACGGCCTGCGGATGCCGCTGCGCCCACGCCATGCCGATCATCCCTCCCCAATCGTGAAGCACCAGCGTGACGTCTTTTGTCACGTCCAGGTGCTCGAGCAGCGCCTCAAGGTCATCGACTCGGCGCTCTAGATGGTAGTCGTAACGATCATCAGACGGCTTGTCCGAGAGGCCGCAGCCGATGTGGTCTGGCACAATGCAGCGGTACCGGTCACTCAGGCCCGTCACGAGGTGCCGGTAGTAGAACGACCATGACGGATTACCGTGGACCATCACCAACGGCTCGCCGCTACCCTCATCCAGATAGTGGTAGCGCAGTCCTTCGAGATCGAACTCGTGGCTCTGGAAGGGATAGAGCGCGCGAGGTACCTGCACGCCTACCAGACCAACTCGGCCATAGAGACGTTCAAGCCGCTGCCGATGCCCATCAGGGCAACTTTCTTACCCGCTACCACGCGGCCCGCCTCCACCGCCTTGGAAAGCACGATGGGAACCGACGCTGGGCCGATGTTGCCGAATTCCGGGTAGATCGCCAACACCTTGTCGAGGTCGAGGCCTAGCAGGCCGACAAGACGCTCGGTGTGGACGCGGCTGACCTGGTGCAGCACCAATTCGTCGAAGTGATCCGACGACCAACCCAGTTCATCCTTGCCCTTCTGCCAGGTCTTGTTGGCGAGGCCAAGGCCCGCAACGAGCAGCTCCCCGGTGCGGGTGCGCATCCAGTCCGGCTGGCCCATACAGAGGCGGTTGTGCTCCGTGCCCGCCAGATCAACGCCACCCAGAAACTTGTGTCCCCCCGGGACGAGGTCAGAGCGGGCGAGAATCATGGCCGCGGCCCCCGAACCCAGGGTCATGGTGGCGAAGCTATCGCGGAACAATTGCTCGTCCGCGTCGGGCGCGAGGAGGCGCTCAAGCGTCTTCTCGATCACGAAGCGGCTGCCCTCGCCGTCCACCACGATGGCATAGTCCACCTGGCCCCGCTCAATCATGTTGCCGACGATCTTCATGCCGTTGATGAAGCCGAGGCAGGCGTTCGACACGTCGAAGTTCATGCATTCTGGGGACAGCTTCAGATTGCCGTGCACCAGGCAGGCGGTGGAAGGCTCGATGTAGTCCCGACAAACCGAGGTGTTCACCAAGATGCCGATCTTGGAGCGATCGATACCCGTATCGGCCAGTACTTTCTCTGCCGCTAGGGTCGCGGCGTCACTCGGCTGCACGCCTTCATCCCAGAATCGCCGCGCGACGATGCCGGAGAGGCCTTCAAGCAGTCCAGCCTGCACGCCGATGCGCGCGTAGGTGGACGCCAAGCGATCATCGAGCTCAGCTGACGTAATGCGCAACGGGGCATCGACGTGAGCAACTCCGACAATCGAGACGTTCTGGAACCGCATTAAGACCTCGTAGTTCTTGCGTGACAGGGCTGGTGTATCGAAGGGCCCCAGGGGCGGGCGCGAAACGGCCCTCGCCTGTGTGCTGCCCCAATATACAGGCGCCCTGGCTTATGAGGAGGCGCGAGCGAGATATCCCTTCATGACTACATCGAGAACCAGAACGTGGCTCCCTCGCCGGGTACACCCTCAGCCCAAATGTCTCCCCCATGGCGCTGAACGATCCTTTGGGCGGTAGCCAGGCCGAGCCCCGTTCCTGCGAACTCATGTGTGTGGAGCCTCTCGAACGCCTGGAAGATGCGCTCCCGATGCTCGTTGTCGAACCCGATACCATCGTCCTTCACGAAAAAGATCGTTCCCAGTGATCCGCGTTCCACCCCCACTTGGATCGTGACGTGCGCCTTCGGGGCGCTGTACTTCCACGCGTTCTGAATGAGGTTCACCATGAGGAGTCGCAGCAACGCGGGGTCGGCGTACACCCTCAGGTCTGGCCGGATATCGAAGGTCACATCCCGCTCCGGCGCGAGACCGCGCAAGTCCTCAATGATCGTCCAACACATCGCGGACATGTCGACTTCCTCCGCGAAGATTTCACGACGGGTGACATCGGCAAGGTCTCGCAGGTCATCGATGATATTTTTCGCTTGGAGTCCCGCATTGCGGATCCGGCGCAGCATTTCATCCTGCGCGTCGTTGATTGGGCCAGTCTCGCGCCCCAGAAGGATCTGACTGAACTGAGCGATGCTTATCAGGGGTCCCTTGAGGTCGTGCGAAACGTTGGAGCTGAAAGTCCCCAGTTCCTTGTTCGCCTTGGCCAGAGCCACATTGGAAGCCTCCAGCTCCGTAATGCGCCCCTTGAGCTCCTCGTGCAGGGCCACAAAACGCTCCTCGGATGCCTTGCGTTCAGAAATGTCCTCAATCATGGCGAGACCATGGACGGACCCGTCGGTCCCGTCCCGGACGTATGTGGCCGTAAGCTGGGTCCACACCGCCTCTCCCGACTTCTTCAGATACCGTTTTTCCACGGTGTAGTGGGTGAGGTCTCCACGCAGGGCCTGCTCCGCTAGTTCGACGTTCCCCTGAACATCATCGGGATGTGTGAGCTCGGGGAATGTCTTCCCTCGGAGCTCCTCCTCGGTGTAACCCAGGAGTTCACAGAAGCGCTTGCTTGCCCGCTCCACCCGGAAGTCAGGACCCATGCGAGCGATAGCGAACGGCCCGACCTCGAAGACTAGGTCGGACGCCTCGTCCAGTAGCCGCATTGAGGCAACGTCCGGGTCACGGGGATAGGTCATCTGGCATGAATGGGAGGACACTTGAGGGCTTCATTCGAATCTGTGGCGAAGCGGCTGCCAAGGAAAGGTAGAAGTTGAGCGGCGCGGCGCGGCCCATTTGCGTCGCACCAAGTCCCACAGGCATCTTCGCAGACCCAACCTCTCCTGCCTCCGGCCTCCTGCATGAAGCCCTTGGTCGCCATCTCAGGAACCAGCCGTCCCGACAACTACACATCGCACGCGCTCGCGTGTGGTTTGTGATGAACTTCGCGGCCGCGGTGCGGAGGTCACCCTTTTCGACGCGCGCAACATGGCGTTGTCCTTCCCAGGTCAGGAACCCACCGCGGATGCAGTGGCGCTCAAGGCCGCCGTCGAAGAGTGCACGGGCGTGATCCTCGCGACGCCAGAGTACCACGGGTCGTTCTCGTCGATGTCCAAGCTGATCATCGAAAACCTCGGGTTCCCCTCGGTATTGGCGAAGAAACCGATCGCGCTGGTGGGCGTCGCTGCTGGGCGAATCGGCGCGATCAAGTCGCTCGAGCAGCTGCGCGGCATCTGCGCCCATGTTGGCGCGGTCGTCGTACCGGGCGCCGTGTCTGTGGCGGGTGTGCGGGCGGCGTTCACCGCAGACGGGATCTGCACCGACGCGGGCACTGAAGCCGCACTCCGGGGCGCCGCGACCGGACTCATGGACTTCGTCCGAGACTACGTGTGCCCGAAATACACTCTGGAGGCGATGATCCGGGGTGAGTCCACCCCTTGGACTGCGAACCTTTAGTGTGCGGCCGCGAGCGAGCACAGCGGCGTTCGACTACACGCTCCAGATTTCACCTAGGACGCGTTGGAAGTTGCCGCCCAGGATCCCGCGGATGTGCGCGTCGGTATATCCACGCCGAATGAGCCCCTCAGTCACGTCGAACATGCGCTGCGGATGCGCAATTTCGTCGATGTCGATCTTGTCGCGGAACGCGTAAGAGTCTTTGTAGTTCGCCTTGAGTCGCGCGTACGCCTCCGGCGGCATGTCATCGTATCCGAACAGATCGATATCTGAGCCGATGCCGAGATGCTCGATGCCGATCAGGTCGCGAACATGATCAAAGTGGTTGATGTAGTCCTCGACGGTGGTTGGCTCGCGGCCCTTCACGAAGTTGCGCACGCCGGTAATTCCCATCACACCTCCGGTCGCGCCCATACGCAGAATCGCCTCGTCGGTCTTGCACCGAGGATGCCCGGGATTGAGCGCGCGGGCGTTCGAGTGGGTGTAGAGCACCGGTCGGGCCGAGATTTCACAGGCGTCCAACGTCGTCTGATCTCCGGAATGCGAGACGTCGACCGCCATGCCTACCTCATTCATGCGCGCTACGATGCCCACGCCAAAGTCGCTGATGCCCCCGTCGACGCGCTCTGTTGACCCGTTCCCGATCATGTTGCGGGAGTTGTAAGTGAGCTGGCTCACGCGTTGACCGAGAGCGTGGAACGTGTTGACGTCGTCCGGATTCCGAAAATGCTGGGAGTTCTGAATGCCGATCAAGATGCCGCTGCGACCCGACCCGTGCACCGATGCAAGATCCGCTGCTGAATCGATGCGCACGAAAACATCTGGTCGGTTCGCAACGATCGAGTCGTAGTGGCCGACAAAGGCGAGCACATTTTGGTAGGCCTCTTGCTGGGTCCGGCCGCCAACGCCCGACGCGATATGGAATACGTCGATCCCGGAATTGCGGAAATGGGCGACGTCCTCGTCTGTCATCCCGTCCATTCCAGGACCCCATCGCGCCTCCGTCTCACTGTTGAGCGACGTGAGGCCGAGCATGTCGATGACGAGCGACCCCCGCACAAGGTCGATACAGCGTGCAGAATATTCCCGAGGTGACCACGCAAAGAGTTGGTACCGTCCGCGGGACACGAGCGGGGCGAACAGCGTCGCACCCACCGCCGCCACGGCTGTTTTTAGAACGGCACGGCGGCTCAGACTCGCGCCCTGCTTCATGGTCTTTCTCCGTTCGGCTGGTTCGCTTTCGCGGTCTCAGTGATCTGAGCCAAAAGCGTGTTCAAGCGGCGCTCGATGCCGGGGACCAGATCCTTCGCCTCAGCGGGCTCAAGCTGACCGACAGACATCAGGTGGCAGGCCGTGTAGAACTCTCGAAAATGCTTCAGCAGGTCGTCGATGTGCCCACGGACCTGATCGTCGCCACGGCGCTCTGAGGGCCCCCGCTCGGCGGCCCCAATGCGCCGCTCAGACACTCCGCCCAGACCCGAACCCTGCAGTGCGCGTTGCGCGAGCAGGAGCGCGGGCAGTAGACCGAGACCGACTCGGACCCAGCGGTCGTCAACGAGGACAATGGCGAAGGCCATGACGGCCACCATGAAAAAGACGGTAGGCTTGTCGTTTTGCGACTCCACGGAGCAACCTCGATGCTGAGATGGTGCCTAGAAGGCTCTATTACACTACCGACTTCCCTGATATGACTCCAGAAGTTTCAACACATGGTCGATATCGGACTCCGTGTGGTCCGCGTTGACCTGAGTCCGAATTTCCTCATCGCCACGAGGCACCACCGGGTACGCGAGCCCTGTGACGAGGACTCCGTTGTCGTAGAGATAGCTCACGAGGTCGCGCGTCCCTTGCGTGTCGCGAATCATCATAGGGACGACCGGATGCTCGCCCGGAATGGTCTCGATACCCACCCGAGCGAGTCCGTCCTCGAAACGTTTGGTGAGCGACCTCAAGCGGACGAGAAGCGCCTCCCCCTCGGGGCTGTCCACGATCTCTAGCGAGCGCAGCGCGGCCGCAGCCTCTCCTACGGTGATCGGGTTTGAATAGATGTACATCTGAGACGATTCCCGCAGAAAGCGGATCGTCGCTTCGTCAGCCGTCACGTAACCGCCATTCACGCCGAACGCCTTGCCGAGCGTGCCCACGAGCACGTCAACCGGCGCGCTGCCCGTGTACTCCTCAGTTCCCCGTCCGGTGCGGCCAAATGAGCCCACACCGTGCGAGTCATCGACCACGAGCACGACGTTCTCCTCGTAGTCCGCGTCGTGCCGGACGCAGATCTCCATGATCTTGTCGACGGGCGCGTGATCGCCCCGCATGGAGAAGATGCCGTCGGTCACAACGATCGCCCGCTTCGCTTTTCCCTTCCACTCCTCAAGGCCCCGATCGAGCGCGTCGAGGTCGTTGTGGGCATAGATAGACTTGCCCGCGGGACGACTGAGCTTCATCGCGTTGATGATGCTGTTGTGGTTCAACTCGTCGGAGACGAGCACGGTTTCGGGCGTGACCAGAGGCGTGATCGTGGACACGATCGCCGCATAGGCGGAAGAGAAGATCATCGCCGCTGGACGGCCGTGAAATTCGGCCAGCTTCGCCTCTAGCGTAAGATGCGCCTCGTAGCTGCCGGAGATGAAGCGCACCGCGCCCGGGCCCGCTCCAAACGCCCTCGTCGCGTGCTCCTCCGCCTCGATCACCTCGGGACGAAGCCCCATCCCCAAATAAGAGTTCGAGTTCATGCGAATGAACTCTTTGTCCCCTTCCCCGCGAAGTAGGAAGCGCGGGCCCCGGTCTCCCGAGGGAGGCCTCACGCCGACGACCACGGTCTCATTCCCTTTGGCGGTGCCGGCTTCTTCGAGGCCCTTTACGTGGGCAAGGAGTAGGGCACTCAGTCTATCAACGGGCATGGTCCACTCTTTCTATTTAAGGTGCTTGAGCATGTCTTCGGTCATGGCGGCGGCCCCAAAAGCGGGATCCCAGCCCCACTCCTCTCGGGCCGCGGTGTCGTCGATGCGGTCGGGCCACGACTCGGCGATGCCTTGGCGTACGGGATCGATGTCATAATCGATGGTAAAGCCAGGGATGTGCTTGCGGATCTCAGCGGCGAGAGTCTCGGGCGCCAGCTGCATGCCCGTGACGTTGAACGCGTTGCGATGTAGAAGTTTCGCCGGGTCCGCCTCCATGACCTGCATGGCTGCGGTCACCGCGTCCGGCATATACATCATGTCAAGTTGTGTATCCGGACCCAGGAAGCAGGTGTACCTCCCGTGCGCGACCGCCTGATAAAAAATGTCGACGGCCCAGTCCGTGGTACCTCCGCCGGGAGGAGCACCGTAGGAAATAAGACCGGGGAAACGCACCCCCCGTGTGTCCACGCCGTACTTGGCGTGGTAATAATCACAGAGAAGCTCACCCGCGACCTTGGTGATCCCATAAATGGTCGCCGGCCGCATCAACGTGTCCTGCGGGGTCGGGCTCTTGGGCGTCTCCGGGCCGAATACGCCAATGGAACTGGGCGTGAATACAGCACATTTCTGCTCTCTGGCTACCTCGAGGACCGCCTCCAGGCTGGTCATGTTGACATGCCAAGCGAGGCGCGGGTCGCGCTCCCCTACCGCTGACAGAATCGCGGCCAGGTGGTAGACCACGTCGGCGTCGTGGCGCATCACCGCCTGGCCAACGGCACGCGGATCTGTCGCGTCGAGCACCTGAAAAGGCCCCGCGTCGGTCATCTCCGTTCCGAGATGCCTGACGTCGGTCGCGAGTACGTTGTCGTCGCCGTAGGCCTCACGGAGCTTCGGAACCAGCCACGAACCGATTTGCCCACCGGCTCCGGTCACGAGAATGCGTTTCAAGGGAGATAGACTCCGGGGTGAAATGTCACAACCGGCCCCAATCTAGTGTGGTAGAACCGGAATCTGTTAGTGCCCATGGCACAGCCGCCGAATGGGTAGGGGTATGGTTTCGAGCGGAGCGACGCCGAGAGATTCTCCTGACAACCATGTCAAGGAATCTGCCGGCCTCAATCCACTAAATTTCTTAGGTGGATCCGTGCAGTTTTGTCGCAACACTATGCATCCTCCCACACACGTGATCGTGTGTCCAATCACAATTGGAGGCGGTGTCATGCGCACCACATTCTTGACGCTTCTACTCATCGTCGCCGTAGCCGCTCCGATCCAGGCCCAAATGTGCCAGACGGGGCCATCACCCGAGCTCAGCACGCTGTTCCCAAACGAGGTCGCTGGCTTGACGCGAGAGTTCTACGACTCCCGCGACGGCTGCCTCACCAACCTATATCGCCCGGCCAGCTACCGGGCTGCCGAGGGCACCACCCCTGCTGAGTGGGCGGTGGTCTCTATTGAGCCACACAACGATCCGTTCCTCGGTGAGTCCGCAGAGGCAATGAAAGCGCACTACGAGCGGTCCGGCATGGTCCTGCACGAGACCTCAGGTTGGCCGGTGTCCTTCGAAGAGATCTCGGCCGGGCATGAGTTCGTGGCCCTGAAGGGAGACCTCCGTATTGCAGTGGTCATCAAGGGTGCGGCGAACCAGGCGTCGAGCTGGTTTTTGGCGAAGAAGTTCTTCGATGACGTACTCCCCAAGGTACTGGTTCCCTGCCAGAGCTGAGGAGAAGCCCGAGATCGGCGTGGCTAGCACTTCGTGCGCCGGACAGAGTCCGTGAGTGCTCGGCGGATGGGCCGTACAAATCGCCTGTCGGCTGAGCGTCTCACACACCAACGTCTACCCAGTCTCGGGAGAAAGCGCGGCGGGAGGCTAGTCCCCCGCCGCCTCCACGTAGATCTCGCTTCCCTTTTCCTTGAACTTGTCCGCCATCTGCTTCATGCCCGCTTCAATGGCCTCTACGGTCTCCATCCCCTGCTCCTTCGCGTACTGGCGGATGTCTTCGGTGATCTTCATGGAGCAAAACTTCGGCCCGCACATCGAACAGAAGTGCGCGACCTTCGCCCCGTCCGCCGGAAGCGTCTCGTCGTGGTATTCAAGGGCCGTGATGGGATCGAGCGCCAGGTTGAACTGATCACGCCAGCGGAATTCGAAACGGGCCTTGGACAGGGCGTTATCCCAGTCCTGAGCGCCTGGGTGACCTTTCGCTAGGTCGGCAGCGTGCGCCGCGATTTTGTAGGTGATCACTCCGCGCTTTACGTCGTCCCGGTTCGGTAGGCCAAGGTGTTCCTTCGGCGTCACATAACAAAGCATCGCCGTGCCGTACCAGCCGATCTGCGCGGCACCGATCGCGCTTGTGATATGGTCATAGGCGGGCGCGATGTCGGTCGTGAGCGGCCCGAGCGTGTAGAACGGAGCCTCCTGACACCACTCGAGCTGCTTGTCCATGTTCTCCTTGATGAGATGCATGGGCACGTGCCCTGGCCCCTCGTTCATCACCTGCACGCCGTGCGCCCAGGCGACCTTGTTCAAGTCGCCCTGAACTTTCAGCTCAGCGAATTGGGCCTCGTCGTTCGCGTCTGCTATGGAGCCAGGGCGGAGGCCGTCTCCCAATGAAAATGACACGTCGTACTGCGCCATGATCTCACACAACTCGGGGAAGTTCGTGTAGGTGAAATTCTCCTTGTGGTGTGCCATGCACCATTTGGCCAGAATCGCTCCGCCGCGTGATACGATGCCAGTCATGCGGTTTGCCGTCATCGGAATGAAGCGCAGCAACACACCCGCGTGGACCGTGAAATAATCGACGCCCTGTTCTGCCTGCTCAATGATCGTGTCGCGATAGATCTCCCAGGTGAGGTCCTCCGGCACACCATCAACTTTCTCGAGCGCCTGATAGATCGGAACCGTGCCGATCGGAACCGGCGAGTTCCTCAGGATCCACTCACGGGTCTCGTGGATGTGCTTACCGGTCGACAGGTCCATGACCGTGTCGGCCCCCCAAAGGGTGGACCAGCGCAGCTTTTCGACCTCTTCTTCGATTGAGGAGCTGACCGCCGAATTCCCGATGTTGGCGTTGATCTTCACCTTGAAGTTCCGGCCGATGATCATCGGCTCGATCTCCGGGTGATTGATGTTTGCCGGGATGATCGCGCGGCCTCGAGCGATCTCATCGCGCACGAACTCGGCCGCCATGCCCTCACGAATGGCGACGAACTCCATTTCCGGCGTGATCTCGCCTTGTTTGGCGTAGGTCATCTGCGTGACAGACCCGGTTGCGCGCAGCGTGCGGCGGGCGAGACCCTCCGGCATCTCGACCTCGGCGGCCGGTTTGCGGGTGCGCCCGGTTTCACGCAGTTCGCCGCGTGCCCGAATCCAATCATCGCGGAGTGCGGGAAGGCCCTGACGCACGTCTAGATCACGAGGTCCACTGGTGTCATACACACGGAACGGCGGCTCGCCACCCGACAGATGGATCTCCCGCATGGGCACCTGCACGCCCTGCGGGCCCTCGATGTGCACCTTCCGAGAGTTCGGAAACGCATCCGGGTAGTCCGAGCCCATATCTTCAGTTTTCGGAGCGACCCGGGCGCGTGCGTCGCCGTTGGCGCCGTTGCCTTGGGTCCCGGCACCGTTCTCTGTGGAGGCGCCCTGGCCGCTGGCAGTACTAGCGTTCGGGCCGTGGCCGTCGACGCCGGAAGAGCCGTTGGGCTCACCCGGCAGCGCAGTGATGGGAAGGTCGAAGCGGGCTTTTTTGTCGCTCATATCGTCGCTCATGCTTGGCATCGGGAGCGAGACGCACAACGGCCGCCACACATTGTGGTCGGCGGCCAGAGCGGGCCCGTCTCCGGGCCCCGTCGTCTGCCGCGCTCCCTACGCCGGTTTGAACCGGATCAGGTTCCAAGGGTCGTTCTCAACCACGGTGTCTCCCGCGGTGCCCCTGGCGGCTTTATCAACCTATGGGGTTGGCGGGGGGTTGGGGAGGGGGGGGCGCTGCCCGGCGCTCAGGGCCACAGGCCTCCCAATGCGTGCGCACCAGCATCTGCGGGGGCAGTACCGCCACCAGGTCCACTGAGCCAGGACAACGGGCTTCTAGGCTGTCCAACGCCGCCCCGTGGATCTGGCCACGACTCTCCAAGAGTAGATGACTGACCCCTGTGGCTTCCCACAACCTCAGTTGCTCGTCCGGAGAGCCCCAGACGGGCGCGATGCCTTCTTCTCCTATCGGCCTAAAGGGGGCGCTCGGGGTCACCGTCCAGCCACCGTGAAGGTGAAGAGCAGGCCAGAACTCCGGCGCACCCACAATCGCGTCGGCGGTCGCGGTCCGCTCCACAGCCTCAAGCGCGAGCGCAAGCTGCTCGGCGCGAATTCGATAGGGCCTGACCGGCCACCCGGAAGCGACCCGGCTGGCGGTTCCGAGCGTGTACGCCCCAACCCAGCCCACGACCACAGCCCTGAGGATCCGAGACATTCTCGGAGCACGAAGCGATCGACCCACGTCGGCGGCACCCACAAGAATGAACGTGACCAAGAATGGGTGTAGGGGGGCCACCAATCGACCGTCTACGTAGGGCCACAGAAGCAGCAGCCCGAGATAAGCTACCGCGGCCCATGCGAACGGAGGGAACCGCCGGAGCATGCCGCGAAAACCCACCGCGACAAGGGGCAAAAGCAACGCGAGGACGAACCCCCCGAGGACGCTCGGTACGCCGGGCATCAGGAGAGCCGCGACCCGCCCCGCGACGGCCTCGATATGCGCGGGCATTCGCCCGGAGAAACCGGCAGGGTCGCCCAACAACTGCTGGCTCAGCCAACCTGTGTACGGGCCGAGCACGTCCCTCATCCCTTCCGGGATCTCGACCACTCGCGCGGCGGCCCATGTGCCCCACGCCAGGGCCACGAGCGCTGCGGGCCCTAGCAGGACAATCGCACGTCGCACCTGACCCGCCAGGACAAGGGCGATCGCAAAGCCAACCATCGGCGCGATTGCAGCTGAGCGGGTGAGCACAAGCAAGATCATCAAGACAGAGACCAGTCCAGACCGACGACGAAGTGGGTCGCCGTGCGCCCCTACAGGCCAAGCGGCCAAAGCCCCCATGAGTAGGAGCACGAACAGAGGCTCCGAGAGGGGGATCAGGGCGAATCGAAGCACATCGGCCGAGGCGAAAGGCCATCAGTGTCCCGCGGCGAGAGCCCATGGTCTGGGGAGACCTGCTCGGACGTGTAACGCCCACGCCATGAGCGCGCCCGCGCCTCCCATCAAGACAAGATTCAACATCTGTGCGGCGAGCGTCACTGTGCCGAGATTGTCAAACATGAGCCAAAGGATGGCAGTCACGCCTGAATAAAGCGGGGGGACTTCGCCGCGGGCGGTGCGCCTACCACGCCTGAGTACCGCAGGCCATCTCCCGCCGCCAGCGCGTTACCCACCATGACATACACGCCGTCATCGTGCCACACTCCGGCCGGAGTCGGGCGCCAAGCGGCGAAGGCGACCACAAGTAGAACGAGTCCGAGTATGACGAACACCGAGGCGCTCGCGTGGGTCTCTGGACTCGTTGGGCTGATCTGCACCGGTCGTCACATCACGGGGTCAAACTCGGCTACCGAACAACAAGAGAGTAAGTCCTGACGCGCAAATGCTCCAGTGGCCTGATTCGTGATCCGGCCCTAAGATGTCCCGCTCCAAAAAACTCAAGCTGCGACTGCCCAACTCATGAATGATCAGGAAATTGCCCGTTCCATCCCCCTTCGCCCATTAGGTGAAGTCGCGGAGCGTCTCGGCCTCTCTACGAGCGACCTGGAGATGTACGGAGACACGAAGGCCAAGATCAAGCTCGACATGCTCAACAGGCCCGAGACCCGCGAGCGCGGTAAGTACATCGTCGTGACGGCGGTCACACCGACTCCGCTGGGCGAGGGAAAAACGGTCCATACCGTGGGTATCTCACAGGCGCTCAATCGGATCGGCAAGCGTACCTGCTGCGTGATCCGCCAGGCCTCGATGGGTCCGGTATTCGGCATCAAGGGCGGTGCCGCCGGTGGGGGCTATTCGCAGGTCGTTCCCCCGGAGGAACTCAACCTCCACCTGACCGGTGACTTTCACGCGATCACGTCAGCCCACAATCTGTGTTCGGCGTTCTTGGACGCGAGCATCTTCCACGGCAATGAGCTCGACATCGACGTCGAACGCGTCACGTGGCGCCGCGTCATGGACGTCAACGATCGGGCGCTCCGCCACATTGAGGTGGCGCGTGGTGGCGAAAAGAACGGTACGCCCCACAACAGCGGATTCGACATCACATCTGCCAGTGAGATCATGGCGATTCTCGGACTCGCCACGGACCTCAAAGACCTCCGCAGACGTTTGGGTACCATCGTCGTCGCATACACATCTACGGGCACGCCGGTAACCGCAGAAGACCTCAAGGTCGCGGGCGCCATGGCAGCCGTCCTCAAGGACGCCCTCAAGCCGACCCTGATGCAGACCCTGGAAGGCACCCCGGCCATCGTGCACACGGGTCCCTTCGCGAATATCGCACACGGGAACAGCTCCATCATCGCTGACCGCATCGCCCTGCGCACTGCGGACATTGTGGTTACGGAGGCAGGCTTCGGCGCTGACATGGGCGCCGAGAAGTTCTTCGACATCAAGTGCCGCGCCTCGGGCCTGGAGCCGGACGCAGCCCTCATGGTCGCGACTGTGCGGGCGCTCAAGATGCACAGCGGCCGTTTCGCAATCACTCCCGGGAAGCCCCTCCCCGAAGGCCTCATTCAGGAAGACCTCGATGCGCTGGCGGCGGGCATGTGCAACCTCGAGGCGCACATCGGCAATGTGCGCAAGTTCGGCATTCCTGTGGTGGTGGCGATCAACGTCTTTCCGACCGACACCGAGGCCGAGATCGAGTTGATCCGGAAGGCCGCCCTCGCGGCCGGGGCCTCGGCCGCGCACGTGTCGACGATGTTCACGGATGGCGGCAAGGGAGGAGAAGCGCTCGCCCACGCGCTCGTCGCGGCCTGCGAAGAAGAGAGCCACTTCAAGCTGCTGTACCCCGACGAAGCCAGCCTCAAAGAAAAGATCGAGACCCTCGCGACCGAGATCTACGGTGCGGACGGGGTGGACTACGAGCCGGAAGCGGAGGAACTACTCGCGCAGTTTGAGAAAGACGGCTTCGGCAAGCTGCCGATCTGCATGGCGAAAACTCAGTATTCCCTTTCGCATGACCCCGCGCTCAAGGGGCGACCCACCGGGTACAGGTTCGTGGTGCGTAGCGCGCGCGTGGCAGTGGGCGCCGGGTTCGTTTATCCCTTGGCAGGGAATATCCTGACCATGCCGGGCCTAGGCAAAACGCCCGGAGGTACCCGCATCGACATCGACGACGACGGCAACGTCGTCGGGATGTTCTAGCATTGGAGTAAGGGCGTGTGGCGCTCCGGAAGATCGGGGCGCCACGCCGCTCGACCCTACCTTGGGAGAAGGGTCTTCGAAATCATGAGATGCACACCCTTGTTGCCGTCGACCAACTGAGTGATTCGTAGATCCGCCGCCATGGAGATGACCGCGTAGGCCTCACCGCTGCTCAGGCCCGCACGCTCCTGAAGAAACTCGACGCCCTCCCGGATCGCGATCTCGGTGGCTTTCTCCAGGTCTGGGTCAAAGCCCATGAGAATGTGATGCGTCGGCGTTTCAGCCCGTGGCCAGTCGATGGACATATCGCGGCGGACGACGAACTGGAGCCGACCCTCAAGCGACGTCTCGAGTCCCGTTTGGTCCACCTCGCCGTCGCCTTGTACCGCGTGGCCGTCCCCGACCTCGAAGAGCGCGCCCTCGACCCAGACCGGAATGAAGAGCGTCGTGCCCGCGACCAGCTCCTTGTTGTCCATGTTGCCGGCGTGTCGGCCAGGCGGATTGCTGCTCACACGTCCCGAATCCGGCGGGGGTGCGACACCCATGCTGCCGAAAAACGGCCTCAGCGGTACGGTGATGCCCGGCACGATCTCCGCGGTGTTGGCATCGCGGTCCATGCGAATGAGCCGGGAACGCACGTCCTCGTCACACAGGTCCCGCACGAAACCGCTGCAGCCGTTGTAGCCGTACCCCACCGAGTACCCCACGTCCAGAATGCGCACCTCGAGGACGTCACCCGGGCGCGCGCCCTCAATGTGAATCGGGCCGGTGAGGATGTGGCCACCTGGCCCCCGGTCGGTAACTTGGTCATAGATGGCAGCCAACTCGGGCTGCACTTCGTCGGCCGGCAGGCCCATATCCTGCAGGCGGGTGGGGTTGCTCGTGAGCATCGTCGTGACTTCGACGATGTCTCCGGAGGCGATGCGTAGGACCCCTGGCTTCGCCGGGTCGTAGTGTCCAAACGCAACCGTGGAGGGCCCCGCCTCTAGGCGATGCGTAGTCTGGGCGGCAACCGGCGCGGCCGGAAGAAGTGCGTACAGGGCCGCCGCAGCGAGCGGCCCGGCGACGTAGCGAATGAGTTCCAAGACGAATCCAGGTAGAGGGAAGGCTCCAATTTAGGGGCCACTACCGGCGCCCGCTACGAATCAGCCCGCCGTCGCCTTCCTCACCGCCGGGGCCACGACTGTCCCAAAAAGCTCAATCGCCTTCATGAGCTTCGTGTGCGGCACGTTTCCGAACGCCATCTGAACCAAGAAACGGTCGTTCTTGAAGATCTCATATTGGAAAAGAATCTTGTCGATGACCTGCTGCGGGTCGCCGACCGCTAACGCTCCTCGCGGTGACACCATGGAATCGAATTGAGCCCGTGTGGTCGGCGGCCAGCCACGCTCGCGGCCAATGCGCGTCATCATCTCGGCATAAGGTGGAAAGAACGTGTCGTTCGCGTCCTGCGAATCTTCAGCGATGAAGCCGTGTGAGTTGATACTGATGGGCAGCTTGGACGCATCGTGCCCAGCCCGTGTCGCCGTGTCACGGTATAGATCCACCAAGGGGACAAAGCGCTCGGGCTCGCCGCCGATGATGGCAATCGCCAAAGGCAGACCGAGGGTGGCGGCGCGAAGGACGGATTGGGGTGTTCCTCCCACCGCAACCCATACGGGCAGGGACTGCTGCTCGGGACGCGGATACACCCCTTGTTCGCGAAGCGGCGATCGGTGTCGGCCACTCCAGGTGGTGTGTTCGCCCTCGCGAAGCTTGAGAAGCAGCTCGAGCTTTTCGGAAAAAAGTGTATCGTAGTCGTCGAGCGAATATCCGAAGAGCGGAAACGACTCGATGAACGACCCTCGCCCCGCCATGATCTCCGCGCGCCCGCCTGAAATCAGGTCGAGCGTGGCAAAGTCCTGAAAAACCCGCACGGGGTCGTCCGAGCTCAAGACCGTCACGGCACTGCTGAGACGAATGTTCTTCGTCAGCGCGGCACCGGCGGCCAACGCCACGGCCGGGGACGAGATGATGAAGTCCGGTCGGTGGTGCTCACCTATGGCGAAGACGTCGAGTCCGACCTGGTCCGCCAGCGCCATTTCTTCGAGCAGGTGCTGCATACGCAGGCCGGACCCCGTCGGGCTCCCGGTGGCGGGGTCGAGCGGGACTTCCGCAAAAGTGCAGAGGCCTAATTCCATATGGGCGTCTCGGCGATAACGTGAAGAGCGGAGAAAGTCGTGCGCTACCCGCCCTTCACCATGCTGATCAATGCCGCGATCGGATCATATGAACGATCCACCACCCGCTCTTTCAGGGGGATGATGGCGTTGTCAGTGATCGCGATCCCTTCAGGGCAAACCTTGGTGCAGCACTTTGTAATGTTGCAGTAGCCGAGCCCCAGTTCGTCGCGGAGCGATACAACCCGATCGCCCACGTCGATCGGGTTCATCTCCATATTCGCCGTGTATACGAAGTGGCGCGGCCCGGCGAATTCGTCGTGCATGTGGTGATCCCGCAGCACGTGACAAACGTCCTGGCACAAGAAGCACTCGATGCACTTCCGGAACTCCTGAGGCCGCTCGACGTCGTACTGCTCCATGTACCACGTACCGTCGTCTTGGTCGGACGGCTTGGGCGCGAACTTCGCGATCGACGCCTTCACCTCGTAATTCCACGACACGTCCGTGACCAGATCCTTGATCACGGGGAACGTCCGCATTGGCTCGACCGTGACGGGCTTGTCCAAGTCCAGGTCGTCACAACGGGTCATGCACATCAGCCGTGGCTGTCCGTTGACCTCGGCAGAGCACGATCCACACTTGCCCGCCTTACAGTTCCAACGCACGGCCATGTCGTTGGCCTGTTCAGCCTGGATCTGGTGAATCGCGTCCAGCACCACGTACCCGTGGTCTAGCTCTACCTCGTATGACTGGAAGTCGCCGCCATCCGAGTTGCCGCGCCAGACCTTGAACGTAGCGGTCTTCATCAGCCCTGCTCCTCGATGATGTCTTTGAGTTCCTGACGAATTTCTGGGATCGGTTCGCGACGGATCTCCATCTCTCCACCCGAGCCCTTCTTGATCACGTGGTTGAAGGTGCCCCACTCTTTCTTCTTCTCGAGATGGTCGATCCGCGAGTGTGCGCCTCTGCTCTCCTGACGCGCCTCGGCCGCGACAACAACCGCCTCGGCTACCGTCATCAGGTTGTGAAGGTCGAGCGCGGTATGCCAACCCGGGTTGTAGTCCCGACTGCCACCCGAGCCCATGACTTCCGCCCGTGCCTTGAGTTGAAGAAGCTCCTCGTGAGCCTCTTTAAGCCCCTCCTCCTCACGAGCAATCCCCGCCTTGTCCTGCATGAGCTTCTGTAGCTCCGCCTGCAGCCGGTACGGACCCACATCGGCGCCGGGATCGCGTGACAGCGGGGCGATCGCCTCTGCCTCTGCGACAGCAATTTGATCGTCACTGACCGTGAAGCTCGGGTTCTCCTGAGCAAACTTGGCCGCGTATTCACCCGCGCGTTTCCCGAACACCAAGAGGTCGGACAACGAGTTTCCACCCAAACGGTTCGCACCGTGTAGGCCTCCCGCGCACTCACCCGCCGCGAAAAGTCCAGGCACCGTGGTCGCCATCTGAGTGTCTCCATCCACCTTGATCCCGCCCATCACGTAGTGCGTGGTTGGGCCCACCTCCATCGGCTCCTTCGTGATGTCGATGCCGGCCAGCTCTTTGAACTGGTGATACATGCTCGGGAGTTTCTTCTTGATATGGGCCTCGGAGTCTTTGATGTGCTCCTTGATCCAGGCGATGTCGAGGAAGGCTCCTCCATGCGGGCTCCCCCGGCCTTCTTTGACTTCCTTCGTGATCTTGCGGGCCACATGGTCTCGCGTGAGCAGCTCAGGTGGTCTACGCGCGTCGCGATCGCCAATGACATACCGCCAGCCCTCTTCCGGCGTGTCCGCCGTCGAGCCCTGATAAAGCGGCGGGATGTCATCGAACATGAAGCGCTTGCCTTCGCTGTTCTTCAGGATGCCGCCTTCACCGCGCACACCTTCTGTGACAAGGATCCCGCGCACGGACGGGGGCCAGACCATGCCGGTGGGATGGAACTGGATGAACTCCATGTCCACCAATTCGGCACCCGCGTGATACGCGAGGGCGTGGCCATCTCCGGTGTACTCCCAGCTGTTGCTGGTCACCAGGAAGGCCCGGCCGATACCACCGGTGGCCATCACCACGGCCTTCGCCTTGAAGACCATGAATTCGCCGGTGCCCCGGTCGTAGGCAAATGCGCCGGCAACCCGATCACCGTCCTTGAACAACTTGTGCACGGTGACTTCCATGTGGACGTCGATGTCCTGATGGATGCTGTGGTCCTGGAGCGTACGGATCATCTCCAGGCCGGTTCGGTCTCCGACGTGGGCCAGGCGTGGATAAGCGTGACCACCGAAGTTGCGCTGGTTCATCTTCCCGTCGGGCGTTCGATCCATAAGCGCGCCCCACCCCTCCAACTCGCGGACTCGGTCTGGAGCCTCTTTGGCGTGCAACTCTGCCATGCGCCAGTTGTTGAGGTACTGCCCCCCGCGCATGGTGTCGGCGAAGTGGACCTTCCAACTGTCGCGTTCGTCGGCATTGGCGAGCGCTGCGGCCACGCCGCCCTCCGCCATCACCGTGTGGGCTTTCCCGAGAAGCGACTTGCAAATCAGCCCGACCGAAACCCCGGCTGAAGCTGCCTCAATCGCCGCCCGAAGGCCGGCGCCGCCCGCCCCGATCACGAGCACATCGTGCTCGACTACCTTGTGGTCGGCCATTAGAAGAGCCTCCAGTCAACCCAGATACCCATCGCGCACATCCTGACGTAGACATCGGTGAATCCAACCCAAATCAGACTCATCCACGCGAACATCATGTGTCGCTTGTTGAGGCAGGTGATACAGTCGTACGCGACCTTCCGGACGGGCCGACGGGACAGGACATCGATCGCACCGCCAGCCAGATGGCGTATGGAGTGGCACCCGAAGGTGTAGCTGCTCAGGAAAATTACATTGAGCGTCAGAACGATCGTGCCGATGCTCACGCCGAATTCTTCACCGCCCACCCCCTCGACCTCGAACCAAAGTGCCTTCCAGGCATCGTGCGTCAGGAAGACGAGCAACAAGAACGCAAACGGGATCGTGTAGCGGTGGAGATTCTGGACGATCAGCGGCAGATGCCGCTCGCCTAGGTAGCTGTTGCGGGGCTCACCCACTGAACAGTTGATCGGGTCGGCCCAGAACGCCTTATAGTAGGCCCCCCGGTAGTAATAGCACGTCAATCGGAAGCTCACGGGCGCCCACAAGATCAGGAACGCCGGCGAATACGGCATGAATCCTGGCCACCACCCTGGAGGGCCATCCGCCTGGATCATCGCGTGGTGCGAGCTACCCCAGATCTCCGGAGAGTAAAACGGCGACAGAAGGTTCCCCGACATGTAGTTCACACCCTGGAACGCAGCCCAGGTCGAGTACACGATGAAGGCTGAAAAACCGATGAAGACGATGACGGGTTGCACCCACCACGCATCGTCGCGCATGGTCTGCCCGAAGGTTCGTTTGACCGGAAGGGCAGTGACTTTGGACGGCATGGATCACCTTTCTACAGTGCTTCAGCACCGGATGAAAGTTGCAGGCTTCAAAGGGGTCGAACTGCGTCGATTTCAACAACTTGGCGGGTCATGGTAATATGCCGACAATGGCGCCCACGGCAACGTCCAAACCGGCCCACATTTGGCATTCGCAGCGACAGCCGCAAAATTCCCACCATGAACTCGATCTTCAATTCCGCAGACTGTCGCGAGGTGACCGCAAGGCTCGGTCACCTGACGCCTGACGCGCAGCGGCAGTGGGGCCGAATGTCCTGTCACGGCGCCGTTTGCCACCTGAGTGACGCCTTCAGGGCAAGTCTCGGTGATCTTCCGTCCAGGCGAATCGGGACGGTTCTCTACCGTACCGTAATCCGTTTCGCCGCGCTCAGCCTTCCGATCACCTGGCCCCACGGGGCCAAGACGCTGCCCGAATTCGATCAGGAGCAGGGCGGCACCCCACCCGGTGACTTCGCTAAAGATATGGGGGCGCTTGAGGCGCTTGTGGTCCGCTTCGTCTCGTCGAAGGGGGAACGCCTGGCCCCTCACCCGGCCTTTGGCCACCTCACACCCGGCGAATGGGGTCGGTGGGGATATCGCCACCTCGACCATCACCTGCGGCAATTCGGAGCCTGACACCCACATCGGGTCCCCTTTCATCCGCGTCGGCCATACGCGTCGCCCTACGCGTCGGCCATGCGCGTCGGCCCGTTCGCGACGAGCGGCGCCGCAACCCAAGTCGCGCCGCCGCTCGTTCCCTGGTCGCTCTTCAGCAGTGTGCTAGTGCGCCTCAGCGGCTGCCGCGGCCCGCTCTTTAGCGACCTTTTTCGCAACGTCGGGCGGCGCCGGCTCGTATCCTGCCACCTTACGCTCGTGGTGCCCACGTCCCTGAGTGATCGACCTCAGCGTGGCCGCATAACGATAAAGCTCGGCCTCAGGCACCATCGCATGAATCGTGGTGCGCCCACCTAATGGATCCATCCCTTGCACCTTTCCGCGCCGAGACGTCAGGTCACCCATGATGTCCCCCACGTATTAGTCCGGCGTGGTCACCGCAACCGCCATGATCGGTTCCAAAAGCTGCGGTCCGCACTTCTCCGAGACGGACCTGAACGCGGCTGCGCCCGCCATCTTAAACGCGATATCAGACGAGTCGACCGCATGGTAGGACCCGTCGTAACATTCCGCCGCAAAGTCGACGAGAGGGAACCCCGCAATCACGCCCCGCTCCGCAGCCTCCTGAATGCCCCGGTCCACCGACGGGAGGTACTTGCCTGGGATGGCGCCTCCCTTGATGGAATCCACAAACTCGTAGCCGGCTCCAGTCGGCTTGGGTGACAAACGAATCCAGCAGTCACCGAACTGACCTCGGCCACCCGACTGCTTCTTGTGCCGCCCCTGCCCTTCGGCGGTCCTGGAAAGGGTCTCACGGTAGGCAATGCGGGGCTGCTCGGTCTCTACCTTCACACCGTACTTTCTTGCCATACGCTCAAACTGAATCTCCAGATGCATCTCCCCCGTGCCTCGCGCGATGGTCTGGTGGAGTTCAGCGTTGAACGCCGCTGAAAAGGTCGGGTCCTCCTCATGCAGCTTCGGAATCACCTCACCGAGTTTGTCCTCGTCGGCGCGGGTCACACCCTTGATGGCGACCGAAATGTCAGCCGCCGGAAACTGGATCTTCTCTAGCGCCAGATTGCGGCCCTTTTGGTTCAGACTGTCGTTCGTGTGCGTGTGCTTCAGCTTCGCCACCACGCCGATATCACCCGCGTGGAGCCGGGTCACCTCATGCCGTTCCTTGCCCATCGGAATGCTCAAGTGATTGAGCTTCTCGGCTTGACCGTCAGACGCGTTGACGACCTCCACTCCGCTCGCCACCGAACCCGAGAAGATACGGAAGAAGGAAAGCTCCCCGACGTGTGGTTCTGCGGCGGTCTTGAATACCAGTGCTGCCAAGGGCCCATCATCGTCAGCGACCAACTGGGTATCGCCAACAAATTCACGACGCGCTTCGGCGGGACTGGGACATAGCTCGACCAGCTTCCTCAGCAGCGCACGAACTCCGTATGTGAGGGTGCCGGAGCCGCAGAAGACGGGAACGACCTCACCCCGAGACATGCTGAGCGCCATGGCATCGATCGCCTCCTCCCGGGAGATGTGCCCGCCCTCTAGATACGTCTCGAGCAACGACTCATTGGTGGTGGCGAGAGCCTCCTGCAACTCGGTCTCCCACTGCGCCTCCTTGTCCTTGAGCGAATCGGGAATGTCGCCCTCCGTGTACTCCCCAGTCGTCGTGCCCTTCGTGAACATATGCGCTCGTTCACTGAAGAGGTTGATGATCCCGGAAAAGTCAGCGCCTTCGCCTATCGGGATCTCCACAGGCATCGCGCTCGCCGAGAGCTCCTTGATTTGCTTGAACACACGGTCGAAGTCGGCGAGATCCTTGTCCATCATGGAGACAAAAAATATTCGAGGAATCCCTCGGGCCTCGCAGTACTCCCAAACACGCTCGGTGCCCACCTCGACCCCCGCGGTGGCGCTCACCACAATGATGGCTGCGTCCGCCACCCGTACCGCCGCCAGGGTCTCACCCATGAAGTCCAGGAATCCCGGCGTGTCGAGGAGGTTGATCTTCGTGTCACGGTGCTCGGCATACGCCGGCGTCATCTGGATTGAAATCTCGTGGGTGTGTTCTTCTGGGGTGTGCATCGTGAGGGCAGTCCCATCTCCCACATCTCCGTGCCGATTGGAGGTGCCCGAAACGAAACAGAGCGCGTCGACAAGGCTCGTTTTACCGGACCCACCGTGCCCGAGAACCGCGACGTTGCGGATGTAGTCGGTGGTGTACTCCTTGGCCGCTGCCATTCCGAATCCTCCCAAATATTGATGATTCGAGGCCCCCCGCCTTACGGCAGAGGGCCCCGCTTCAATCACTTGGGGATTCAAATTAGAGGGGTGTTTCACCCCCGGCGAGCCGCCCGGATTAGCTCCTGCGCCGGAAGGTGTTGCCCATGATGTTGGGATCGAAACAACCGGCCTCACCGGTCATCGCCTACCGGTACAACGCTGTGAAATAAACGCCTTTGAGCAGACGCTGGCGAGGCTATTGGACAAGCTATCGGCCATCGGACCCTCCCCGATCGGCCTCGGCTTCTGTCGCGACCAGGGCACCCGTGGTGAGTTCAAGCACGAGTCGATCAAGGTCGTACACCTCAGCTAGGGCTTCGAGGATCGCGCGCACGTCCACGGTAACAGAACGGTTGAGTTCCGGAAGGTAGATGTAGTCCCCCGGTAGGCTCTCGATATTACCGTCGAAGACCACACCCACCACCTCAAGATCGCGGTCCAGCACCGGCGAACCTGAGTTGCCGCCAATGATGTCGGCCGTCGACACGAAGTTCATGGGCGTGGACAGGTCCAACGCTGCGGGCGCAGGAAGCCACCGACCCGGCAGGGCCCAGTCCTCCTTGCCAACGTGCGAAAAGTGCCGGTCGTAGAGCCCATACATCGAGGTGAAGGGCGGCGCCACCGTGCCGTTGTACGCATAGGTGCTGACCACCCCGTCGGCGATCCTGAGCGAGAACGTCGCGTCCGGCGGCACGTCCGTGCCGTAGACCTCGTAGCGAGCCCGGCCCAGCGCCGCCGAAATCTCTGCCTCCTGAGAACCCGTCTCCACGAACAATGAGTTGAGTTCTAGGAAGGGGGGCAGGAACGCAATCACCGCCTGAACGGAGGCGTCCGCAGGCGACGCCGTCCCATTGTCGAGCGCGGAGACCGCCCGGGCCGAGTCGGACATCACGGACGCGGTAATGACACCTCGGGCTACCTCCAACGGCGTGCTCCCGTTCAGGAGTTGTGTCACGGCCTGATGATCCGGCCCGAGGTAATCGATTATGTCCTGGAATCGAGCGGCCATGAGCGCCGCATCCAGCTCGGCCGGCATGTCCGGCGTCCCTCGCACGACATCCATCATCTCATCGACGTCTTCGGCAGGCGCGCCGCCCTGACGCATGGCGATCACCTGAAGCGCGAAGAATCCACGGATTAAGGTGGAGGCGTCCAAATACGGGTTGCCAAACGCAGAAAAGGCGCCAATTACACCCGCGGACCCGCGCTTGAACTCCTGCAAATCCGCCATATCTGCCACCAGGCTTCCATAACGCGCGCTCAGATCCGCGTCAGCCGCAATTGCATCCTGAAACGAGCGCTCGGTGTCCATCCGCCGCGCAATGATGATGGGGTCCTGCAACCCCCCGATCTGACCGGCATAGGCCTTCTCAGAATTGCTGAGACTGAAGTACTCATTGCGGAGGTCACGCTCTTCGGCCTCTTCCGGATGGGCCCTGATAAACTCGTCGAGGATCGCCATACGAGAGCGGAACAACTCAAGCAAGGAGCGGTCCTGGATATCCCGGCGAAACTCCAATTCGGCAACGGTCTGCAACCGGTGCGTCGTACCTGGGTTCCCGACAATAAAGACCGGGTCGCCTTCGGCTAGGCCATCGGCGTCGAACGGGAAATAGTGTTCTGTGGAGAGCGGGCTCCCATCGTCGTTGTATACACGAAAAAACGAGAAGTCGAGGTTGTAGCGCGGATAGGTGAAGTTGTCCGCATCGCCACCGAAGAAGCCGATCTGCACCTCCGGCGCCATGACCAGCTTCACGTTGGTATAACGCCGAAAGACGTAGGCCGAGGTGCGCCCACCGTTGTAGAGCGAGATCATCTCGACCGCGAAGCCCGCATCTTCTCCGCCCCGCCCGTCCAAGATCCGTGCCTCTATTTCCTCCAGCAGAGCCTCGCGCGCGTCGCTTCGCTCCTCCGAAGGCAGGGCATCGAGGCTCGCGTTCACCTCTTCGGTAACGTCCACGATTTCGACCAACTGGTCTGCTTCGAAATCTTCCACTGCTCGTTCGTCTGCGAGATCGCTCGCGACAAACCCGTCGTCGAGGAGGGACTCTCCTTCGCCTGAGACCTGCGATACGAACTCACGCGCGCAATGGTGGTTCGTCATCACGAGCCCGTTGGGCGAGACAAACGACGCCGAGCAGCTCGGAATACGGAGCGCCCCCAAGCGGGCCCTTTCGAACCACGCCGCGTCGGGCCGGAATCCGTAGGTCGCCTCGATGTAGTCGACCGGAGGGGACTCAAACGTCCACATCTTGCCCTGATCGAAGGCTCCGGCACGGACGGTGTCGAAGTCCACCCCAAACACAAACGGGGCAGGCGCCGTGATCGGAGCCTCCGCCGGCATCGGCACTACGGCGGGAGCATCAATCACAGGCGCGGGAGGCAGAGGCACCGAGGCCGCAGACCCACCACAGGCGGACAGGAAGACGCTCAACAGGACGGTACTGGAGGAAAGCCTCAACTTAGACATCATCACTCACTGGAAGGAATCAACGGTTGGAAAGGGCTTTGGACACAGGCGGGCCGAGCAGCCCAAGAGAGCGTCGCACAAACATGCTCCTAGTTCGTCCGATGTTTCTTCGACACCTCGTCCAGGAGCTTCAACTCAGCCGGCGTAAGTGACGCCATTCCCTCTGCTGAAATCTTGTCAAGAACAGCGTCGACCCGGTCGTATAGAGCGGGGTCTTCCTCATGCCGGCGCGCCGATGGTCCCACGACGGGCTCTTCAGCGGCGGCTTCGTCGCGCGGGACGATCGCGAGGCGCCGAGATCGCACCGTCGCCCTCTTGAAGCCCTGGAGTCGCTGCCCAGGACGCCAGTCTGACTTCAGATAGATAAACGCCGACGCCAGGCCCCCGAGATGCGCGAAGTGCGCAATGCCCCCGTCTGGGCCCTGCATCGCGCTCAGGAGACTCAGCACGAAGAAGAAGCCTACCAGGTATTTGGCCTTGATCGGGAAGATTCCCCAAACGTAGATGGGGGCGTCTGGCCAGTTCATGGCGAACGCCAGCATGATCCCGTAAACCGCTGCGGAAGCGCCCACCACTGCGACGGGCAGGAACACATAGCTGAGCGCCACGCCGCCCAACCCGCAGATCGCGTAGAAACGCAGAAACTCCCGCTCGCCCCAACGGCCCTCGAGCGGCGGACCGAAAAAGAACAACACCAACATGTTCACGGCGAGATGCATAAGATCGCCGTGCAGGAACATGTAGGTGACTGGGCCCCAGGGCCTGAAGAAGATCCGCGTGGGTTGAAACGCAAACCAATCGAACATGAACGACTGTCCGACCAGAAGGGTCACGAAAAACACCACCGTACTGGCAATCATCAGCCGCTTCACCATGGGGGTGAGCATGAAGCTGAATCCGAAGCTTCTAGCTGAGTATGCCATTCTTCCTCGTGTCTTTCCGTGTCGCCCGGGGGGGTCTATCCAACCCCCGCTCGGAACTCGGGTTCCTGTGTAGTCGAGGGCCACTGCAATTTTCCAACGGCCCCTGAGAGCACGCCTAGACTTCTAAGTCACTCTACGAACGATCGGGCTTCTTCCTGGCTGCGGCGAGCATCGCGATCTGATCACAAAGGTCGTCGAAGCTCGTCCCGGCCGCCCTGGCCGCCTTGGGTAGAAGACTGTTCGCGGTCATCCCAGGCAAGGCGTTGGCCTCGAGACACCACGGCTGACCATTCTCATCCACAATAAAATCGATACGTGAGTAGTCTCGCATGCGGAGCGCCTGGTGGGTCTGCAGCGCGAGAGTTCGGAGCGTCCGCGAGATGTCATCGGAGATGTCAGCGGGGAAAATTTCTTGGGCCAAGCCCGGCTGATACTTGCACTCGTAGTCGAAAATTTCGTGTTCGGGAATGATCTCACCCACGGGGAAGGTCGCGTCTCCCAGAACCCCCACGGTCAACTCGCGACCCCGGTGGTATCGCTCAAAGAGCACGACGTCATTCCAAGTGCGACTGGCCTCGATCGCGCTCTCGAGTTCCTCTCGGTCATGAGCCAGCACGAGCCGAAGCGACGAGCCACCACCGGATGCCTTGACGATCACCGGGAGGCCCAGCGCCTCGACCACCTCGTCCGCGCTGGGTTCGCCGACCAGCCAATCCGGTGTCGGGATTCCGGCATCACGCAGAAGTCGCTTGGTGACCTCCTTGTCCATCGCGAGGGAGCACCCGAGACGATCACTCCCCGTATACGCCACACCCGCCACGTCGAGGAGGGCCTGGATCGTGCCGTCTTCGCCAGAACCGCCGTGCAACGCCAAAAAGAACACGTCGATCTGGCCCAGACTGGGATCCCGGGTGAGCGCCACGGTGTGGCCCTCATCTAGGCCCTCCAACTCTGCGTTAAGGGGCGGAGCCGCTCGGACCCCGTCGCTGAGGAGACGCTGTTCCTCTCCGACACCCAGGATACCGCGCGCGGTATCCACCGCGACGACGTCATGCCCCACCGCCCTCAGGGCCCGTGCGACCTCGGCACCAGACGAGAGCGACACGTCACGCTCGTCCGACGTGCCGCCCATCAGGACGGCGATCCTCATGCGGTCAGCGCTCGCACGACGTCGTAGCGGGTGATGATACCGACCAATTTGCCGCCGTCGCTTACGAGACAGGCCGCGTTTCCGCGCGTGAGGAGCTGACGCACTTCCTCTGAATCGACGTGCCCATCAATGACAGGGAACGGCGACGCCATCACGATCTCTACAGGCTTATCAAGCAGAAGCGGGTCTTCAATGACCTGCGCCATGAGCCGCGTCTCGTTGATCGCCCCCACACACGACCCTCCCAAGATCACTGGAAGCTGACCGATGTCGTGCGCCGTGATCGCGGACAGCGCGATACGAATCGAAGTCGTAGGCTCAACGGTAATCAACGGCCCCGCCGAGGACGCCTTCGCATCTACGAGCTCCCGCGCGCTGACGCGCTTCGGGCGCTCGAGGAAGCCGTTCTCCCGCATCCAGTCGTCGTCATAGATCTTGCTGAGGTAGCGCTCTCCCCCGTCGGGAAGGAGCGTGACCACGAACGCGTCAGGGTCGTCGATCTCGGCCGCGATGGCGACCGCGCTGTGCACCAAGAGCCCAGACGATCCACCCGCGAACAAGCCTTCTTCGCGCGCCAATCGTCGCGCCATCCTGAAAGCGGGGCCATCGTCTAGCGCCCGGAACTCGTCCACGACGTCTAGATCGAGCGTGCCCGGAATCTTGTCGTTGCCAATACCCTCGACCTTGTAGGGGTGGCCGTCGACCTTCTCGCCGGTCTTGAAGTACGCCGCGATCATCGAGCCTGCGGGATCCACGCCGATGATCTTCACATCTGGATTCTTGGACTTCAGGTAGCGCCCCACACCCGTGATGGTGCCACCCGTTCCCGCCGAGGCCACGAAGTGCGTCACACGACCGTCGCTCTGCTCCCAGATTTCGCGCCCAGTCGTGTCACGGTGGACTTCGGGGTTGGCCTGGTTGTAGAACTGGTCAGCCATTACCGCACCTGGCGTTGCTGCGGTAATCGCCCGCGCTTTTTGCAGATAGTGATCCGGGTGGTCGGAGGCGACTGCCGTCGGCGTGATGATGACCTCGGCTCCGAAGGCACGCAGCAGCTTCACTTTCTCGGAGCTCATCTTGTCGGGCATCGTGCAGATGCAGCGATAGCCTTTGAGGGAGGCTGCCATCGCCAGCGCGAGTCCTGTGTTGCCACCCGTGGCCTCGACGATCGTGCCACCCGGCTTCAGCCGACCGTCCTTCTCCGCGGCCTCCAGCATCGCCAGCCCAATGCGGTCCTTGATGGAACCACCGGGGTTCATGAACTCGCATTTCGCATAGACCGGCGTGCGCGCCCCATCTGTGACCGAGGTCAGTCTGACCATCGGAGTCCAGCCGATCAGTTCGAGAACACTTTCATAGGGCTGAGCGTGACGCTGCGTCATCCGGGCTCCGGCAAATAAAAAAAGGGACTGTTAGGACTTAGGGGTGGGCAACATGCGGGCCGTGTCAGGTCGGGGCCTCTTGGAGAAGTGCACCGGCACCTTCGCCCACACTTCGATCCGCTTTCCGTCCTGGCGCGCTGGCTTGAAGCGTAGGTCACGCGCACCCGAGACGGCCGCCGAATCGAAGGCGGCATATCCCGACGACTCTATGATCTCGACTTCCTCGACGGAACCGACATCGGAGACGCGCACCCGCAGCAGCGTCTCCCCCTCCATATTCTGATCCCACAGTTGGATCGGATACTCGATGGGGATCTGAGTATAGAGTGGCGTGGGCTGTTCGATCTCACCCTCACCTCCACACGAAATCGCCGCGAGCAATGCCACGCCCACGACGGAACGGGTGTAGGCGCTTCGCGCTCTCAATTCGGCTGTCTTCACGCCTCTCCGCCGCCTTTCGCGGCTCTCCTCAGCTCGTAGAGGAGATCGAGAGCATCCTTGGGCGCCAGGCCGTCTGGGTCCAGGGCGCGCAGACGATCCACCACTGGATGCTCAATGTGAAACATGGACAACTGGTCAGGTGGGGCCTCCGAGCGAGGACGGTGCGCGCCGTGCCGTCCGAGGCCCTCTCCTCCCCCGGTATGTGTTCCCTCTAGCTCGGTGAGAAGTTCCCGTGCTCGCGCGACCACGTCATTCGGCAAACCCGCTAGCCTTGCCACCTGGATTCCGTAGGAGCGGTCCGCTCCGCCGTCCATGAGCCTCCGGAGAAACACGATGTCCTCCCCGACCTCGCGCACCGAGACGTTCATGTTCTTCACCCCGGCGAGCAGGTCACCCAACTGCGTCAACTCGTGATAATGGGTCGCAAAGATCGTCTTGGCGCCAATGACCTCGTGAAGGTGCTCAGTGACAGACCAGGCGATCGACACTCCGTCGTAGGTGGAGGTACCTCGACCGATCTCGTCCAAAAGCACCAAACTCCGGTTCGTCGCGCTATGCACGATGGCAGCGGTCTCACTCATCTCGACCATAAAGGTCGACTGACCGCGGGCGAGGTTATCAGACGCCCCCACGCGGGTGAATATCCGGTCGGCAATGGGCAGTCGCGCATAGTCCGCCGGAACGAAGGCTCCGATCTGGGCCAGCAATTGAACGAGCCCGATCTGGCGTAGCACAGTGCTCTTGCCCGCCATATTCGGGCCGGTGAGTACAACAATCCACCCGTCGTCGTCCAACACGAGATCGTTGGGAATGAAGTCCTCACGCGGCATCATCGTCTCGACGACAGGATGGCGAGAGCCTCGCACCTCTAAGTCGAAGCCGGTATGGACCTCGGGACGCACGTAACCACGTCTGATCGCCACCTCAGCAAAACAAGCAAGCACGTCGAGGGCCGCAACGCGGGCCGCCGAGTCCTGAAGACGGACCACCGCCCCGGAGACCCGTGCACGCACATCACTGAATAATTCGGTCTCGAGCTGCCCAATCCTGTCTTCAGCCCCAAAAACCTTCTCTTCCCACTCCTTGAGCTCCGGCGTGAAATAACGCTCGCCGTTCGTCAGCGTCTGTTTGCGGACGTAATCATCGGGCACCTTGGCGAGGTTGGTCTTGGTGACCTCCAGGTAATACCCGAACACGCGATTGAAGCCGACCTTGAGTGTCGAGATGCCTGTCCGCTCACGCTCCCGCGCCTGGAGGCTCGCGATGAAGTCACGCGCGCCATCTCGCACCGCTCGTACGTCGTCCAACTGAGCGGACCAGCCGCTGCGGATGACGCCCCCTTCTTGAAGCGTCGCCGGCGGTTCGTCGGCGATGGCCTCGCGCAGGAGTTCGAGTACCTCTTCCATGCAGTCGAGCCCGCCAGTGAGGCTCTGGGTCATGTCTGCTTCCAGCCCCTCACCCGTTTCCCGTACGTCAGGCAACCGCTCCAAGGAACGCCGCAGTCCGTGAAGGTCACGTGGACCCACACGGCCCGTGCCAATTTTGCCCGCGAGGCGTTCGAGGTCGGTCACCCCCGCGAGCGCGGTGCGCACACGGTCGCGTTTTTCGGGGCGCTCTACGAGTTCCTGCACAGCCGCCTGCCGTGACCAGATCTCCTGGGCCACCACGAGGGGCTCGAGAATCCAGCGTCGCAGCAGTCGCCCCCCCATCGCCGTCACGGAGAGGTCGATCACGTTAAGAAGCGTGCCGCCGTCCTCACCCGAGCGGAGCGGCTCTATGAGTTCGAGATTTCTTCGCGTCATTTCGTCGAGGAGCATGACGCTGCCAGGGCGACGCAGCCGAAGTGGCTTGAGGTGAGTCACCCCCGACGGTCGGATCTCCCTCAAGTACTGAATCAGCCCTCCAGCGGCACGCACCAGGGCGGTGTCACCAGACTGGACTCCCAGGCCGTCCAGAGACTGAACCGAGTAGACGCGCAGCAGTTCGTCAGTCGAGACGTCGATCTCGAACATCCAGTCGTCTCTGTACGTGCGAGCGATGGCCGTGGACGGTGCCGCCGCATCGATCTCCCTGACGCCTTCCAACGAGCGGGGCAGGAGCAACTCTGCCGGTTCCAGTCTACCCAACTCAGCCCGGAGTTCCGACGCCGCCACCCGCTGCGCGGACAGTTCCCCAGTCGAGACATCCAGGACCGCAATCGCGAACGCCGCATCCGGCGACTGAACCACTGCAACTACGAAGTTGTTGCGGCGTTCGCTCAGCAGTCCGTCGGCAAGAACCGTTCCGGGCGTCACAATCTCAGTGACCTCGCGCCGGACGATGCCCTTCGCGTCCGCTGGATCTTCCACTTGATCGCAGATCGCCACGCGCCGCCCCAGCCGAACCAGCCTCGCCAGATAGTCCTCTAGCGCTTTCGCCGGAACTCCAGCAAGCGGGACCTTCGCCGCCGCCCCATTATTTCGTGAGGTGAGGGTGAGCCCGAGCAAACGTGAGCCCTCTTCTGCATCCGAATGGAAGAGCTCGTAGAAGTCTCCCACACGGAAAAAAAGAAGTGAGTCACGATGGCGAGACTTGGCGTCCCGCCATTGCTGCATAAGAGGTGTGTCGTCTCCGGCCATGCGTCAAAGTAGAGGCAACCGCCGACCGCTCAAGGCAGGCCCCGAAGATCACTGGCCAGATCGGGTGCCCGCCAGCTAGAGTTCTCGGCCAAAAACGACCCGGAGATACCATGGAAAGCGGCCTACGACTCCCTAGCATCAGCCAACTCGCCCAAGGCGCACCGACGGGCGCCATCGCCCACACCGCCGCCAACACGGACAGATGATGACTACCGAACCCTACTTTTTCGGGGGAGAAGAGATCGCCCCAGGCAGCCTTCGCGAGTTTGAGATCCACGCGGGACGACTCCCCTCAGGCACCCAAATGACGCTGCCGATCAAGATCGCGCACGGGGCCAAACCGGGCCCAGTCATCTGGCTGAGCGGGGCGATTCACGGTGACGAAATCGTGGGTGTCGCCGTCATCCGCCACGTCCTCGAGGCCCTGAAGCCGAAGAAGATGGCAGGGACCGTACTCGCCGTCCCGGTCGTCAATGTGTTCGGGTTCGTGACCGGATCCCGCTACCTCCCTGATCGTCGCGACCTCAACCGCTCATTCCCTGGCTCTTCGAGGGGCTCTTTGGCGGCCCGGCTCGCCCGACTCTTCGTCGACACCGTTGTGGACCGTTGTGATTACGGGATCGATTTCCACGCCGGCTCAGACGACCGCACGAACTTGCCGCAAATCCGCGGAAACATGGACGACGACGAGACCCGCCGACTCGCGCTGGCGTTCGGTCCGGACGTGATGCTTCACTCGGCGACGATCAAGGGCACGCTCCGGGAGACCGCTCTGCGACGCAGCAAGACGATCCTGCTCTTCGAGGGTGGGGAGCCCCGCCGATTCAGTACGGCGGCGGTCGAGGCGGGCACCGCCGGTGCGCTGCGCGTCCTCGGTGCACTGGGGATGATCTCGGACCCGCCGCCTCCCCGCGAGACGCCGCCTCTCGAGGCCCGCTCGACGACATGGGTTCGGGCCCCCCGAGGCGGAATCTTCCGCCTTGAGATCCAACTCGGTGCGCTGTTGACGAAGGGTCAGCGAGTCGGTGTGATCGCGGACCCGGCAGACGCGAAGTACACGACCGTACGTAGTCCCGTGGCCGGAGTGGTCTTAGGCCACGCAGTCAACCCGCTGGTCTACCCCGGCGCGGGTCTCCTACATGTGGCAGAGGTCTCGAAGAGCAAGCGAACTTCTTAACAGTCTGCTAGATCACACCCAGCGAGTAGGCGAAGACCACGAGGAACACGACCACGACTGCAAGCGCGAGCCATAAGAAGAACTGTCTGGCCGCCACGCTGCCCGCGTTCAAAGCGCTGACAGCGGTCGCCTCTAGGCGCCCGCTACCGCGCCGGACCGACGACAACTCCTCCACATTCTTGAGCAGGGACCGGAGCCGCTCCTCCAGTTCTGCCGGGTTTTCCGGCTTGGTAATAAAGTGGTTGCCGCCCAGGCCATAACTCTGGGAAACATCTTCGTCTCGATCGGACGAAGTGAGCACCGCGACAGGAATGCGGCGGAACTCATCGTCACCCTTGATGGCCTCAAGGACTTCATGCCCCGTGCGCCCAGGCATCCTGAGGTCGAGGAGGATGAGATCGGGAACAAGATCCTCAATCATGATGATCGCCTCATCCCCATTGCGGGCCCGATGGACCTCAACAGGAATGCGGCTCGCTCTTTCAAGCGCCATCTGGATCAATAATGCGTGATCATCATTGTCCTCAGCTAGGAGGATGCTCCAATGATCGCGCTCGCGCTTTCTCCTCTTTATCGGCGTCACGCACCACGGCCGCGGAGAATCCGAGACCAGTGACCCTGCGGAAAAAGACACTCGCCTCCCCCGATGAGTCAAATCGTCCGACCCTCACGTGGAGCAGGCTGCTACCCCGAACACTAACTGTCCGAACATCTAATCCGGCATCCTGAGCCCTGGACCTGACCGACTCTGCCCTCTCGAGGCTGGAAAAAGCGCCCAATTGGACGGAATACCGCCCTGAAGTGCCGGAGGCTCGCGGAGAGTCCGTACCTGCGGCAACGGTAGGCGGGGACGCGGCCGCTTCTGCGGCGGCGGGTAACGGTTGAGGCTCGTCGTCCTCAGGGATCGGCATCGCCGTGGAGGGAGGCACGGGCGCCCCAGCGCCGACGAACCAAGTCTCAGCCTCGCGCATGACGGCCGATCCGGAGTAGTCGCGCGCCAGAGATGCCATGAGGGCACGGGCGGCCTCGCCATCGCCATTCGCGAAGGCTGATTGCGCAAGCCGGAACAGGGCCCCGTCGGTAAAGGGTCCACCAGGATACTCCACCATGAGACGGCGATAGTCACGGGCCGCCTGGTCCGGGTCTTCCGTGAGGCGCCCTCGGAGCCAAAGCCCTCTCTGTGCATCGGCGCGTGACGCTCCAGAACGCCCGTCATCCCACCACGCCGACAGTTCCGCTCGTGCTTCCTGAGCCCGCCCAGCACGCACCAACGCCGCGACCGCATCAAGTTCGCCTGACTGAGCCGATAGGACCGGCACCGCCGCCCCAAGAAGGACAACCCCAGCCAATAGCCCGCCAAGATAGACGCGTTTCATGCGACCTCGGCTCGGGCCCAAAGGGCCAACAGCCATTCTTCAAGGAAGTGAAGGTCTGTGTGGGGGCTCGACTTCAGCAGGCGGTCCGCACGCAGAAGGCCCTCCAGGGAAGCCTCGATTTCGCGACGTGGCCATCTCTTGGCCTGCGTCCCAATGCGGCTGGCCAACCACCGCTGATGCGGAGGCAGAACTCCTTCCAGTTCACGAGAGCCCCCTTCGGACGCCACACCGAGTCGAAGGAACTGCGTGGTCAGGCCAATCACCAGACCGACACCGGACTCACCCTGGCCCAAGAGTACGTGGAGCCCGTCAATCGCATCCGAGAAACGTCGATCGCCCACGAGATCGAACCACCTCCATCGATCCTGGGTGGGCAGATGAGTTCCCGCGGCCTCCACGTCGGCCACCGTGACCGTCGCACGCTCCCCGACGAATTCAGACAACTTTTCCAGTTCCTTAGCCAGCACGCCGAGATCGGTCCCGATCGCCGCACCAAGCGCCTGCGCGGCGTCCACGCTGAACTCCACAGAATGAACCGTGCGCGCGCGCTCCATGATCCAGCCCGGGACATCCGCCTCCGTAAACGCCGCGAACTCCACCGACTGAGAAGCCTTCGCCAGCTCCGAATAGAATTTGGCTTTCGACCCCTGTGGCACCGTACAACTCATGATGAGTGCGAGACCCGGCGGCGGACTCTTTGCGATCGCCTGCAGCGTGTCGCGAGCGTGCTTGCTCGACGCCAGCCCCTCGGTCTCGCGAAGCACCACGACACGCCACTCCGCCATCATCGGCGGCGTGGCCAGAATCGAGGCGAGCGTTTCCGCGTCGACATCGGTACCCCGCAGTGAATCGAGGTTGAAGTCCCGGGTCGCCTCGTCGATGTGCGCGGCAATCAACGCCTTCACCGCCGCCTCTTTCAGGAAGAGATCTTCGCCGTGCAGGTAGAACGCCCCGCCGCGGGCACGGGTGAGAGCTGGAGGAAGAGCTTGACTGGTCACGCCTACAATGTCGGGGGCAAAGGACATCGGGGAAACACTACCATTGCCGATATACGCCGCTCACATCCGACACTGTCGCAGCGCAGGCGGCGTCAGCGGTCTCGATCGGTACCCGTTCCACGCACTGCCGCGCGTTGCCGGTACCGCTGCGACAGCGGGGAGTATTCGTACATCAGAGCCTGGGAGTCGTCCCAGAGGCCTCCCTCCAAGTCGGCAAGCGGGCGCCGCTCGGGCATGTCGGCCGGCATCGCGTTCACAGGCCTAAAGGGAAGGCTCGTCGGGCGACGCGGGGCCGGCCGATCGACCACGATGGGCGCCATCTCAATCTGCGGCACCCCCTTCAATGCGGGAGACCATGCGATGGCCGTGAGCAAGATCGCCATGCCAACGACCGTCATTGCGGGCGTCGCGGAGGCCCCAGAAGCTAGCGCGCCGTGATGAGGAACTTGGTACAGCCTACGCCGGAGTCGCGGTGCGAAGTCCTCAGTCAACTCCGGCTCCGGGAGCATACGCAGTACCTCAGATCCTCGCTGCACGACCTCGCGGTAGCGACGGCAATCCGCACATCCCTCCACGTGAGCCTCGAACAGCCGTATCTCGTCCGCGGGCGCAGTGCCGTCCAAAAAGTCGGAGAAGTTGGCCACGTAATCGGAGCAGTTCATAGGGGTTCATACTGCCGCGGTCGTAGGCAGGTTCCATACACACGTCGGCCCCGCCGAGCTTGCCCGGCGGGGCCTCCCCGCATCCCCTCTCCCACCTGAATCACGTCGAAGGCGCCGGAACGCCCGTCAACTAGGACGACATCAGTCGATTAACGGTGCGACGATCTGGGCGAAGTTGTTACGCGCCCGGTTGAGTCGGCTCTTCACGGTGCCGAGGTTGCAGCCCGTGATGTCGGCGATTTCCTCGTAGGTCTTCCCTTCCATTTCCCTCAACACAAACACGATGCGATGGTGCTCCGGCAGCTGCTTCACGGCTTCCTCGACCTTGGCACGCAGGTGACGCTGACGGAACAGGTCATCCGGTTTGTACTGGGTGTCCTCCCATTCGAGCGGCCTGTGATCCGCTTCCCAGTTCTTCCTGATGGTCTGGAACAGAACCAGCGGGTTCCTAGACCGATTTCGCAGCTCGTTCTTCGCCAGGTTGCTCGCGATCGTGTAGATCCACGTCGAAAACTTCTTCGCCTGGTCGAAGCGATGAAGGTGCCGGTAAACCCGAACGAACGTCTCCTGGACAAGGTCCTGCCCACGCTCGCGGTCACCGATCGTCCGGTAAACGAAGTTGAGCAGGCGTTGGTCATAGCGACGGACAAGCTCACCGAACGCCCGAGTGTCACCGTCCAGCGAAGCCTGTACGACCTCGGAATCGGTGATCTCCTTGAGCTTCAGTCGATGCTCACGTGACTCTCCCGTCCCTGGGCGAATCTCGACCACCTCTTTCTTACGAACCCTAGCCATGTCTCCCCTCCGCGTTCGTCGTTTTCCCGCCAGTCTGACAGGGCAACTCCCCGCTTCCTTGTTTCCCACTGCAGGCAACGTGCCACGCGGAGAACCCCGCCCGGTCGCCGTTCCTGCACATCATCGTCCACTACATAGGACGCTCGAACGCGGCTGATGTGACATGCGGGCCCGCCGCAACCGCGAGACCATATGCGGACTCCCTACGCAGCCGGATCACGTCCAATGACGAATTGCGCCGCACACATAATCGTTGCCACGCTCTTGCAGTCCGAAATCTCCCCGGTCCGCACCATCTCCAGGACCTCTGACAACCTGAATCGGCATACCTCGAGGAACTCATCTGCGTCCAGATTGGCCGAACCTTCACTCAGCTCCGTGGCCACGAAGAGGTGAATGACTTCGTCTGTAAAGCCGGGCGTCGTGTAGATCTCCGTCAGCCGGAGCATCTTGCCGGCCTGAAGACCCGTCTCCTCCTCGAGTTCTCGATGCGCGCACGTCTCCCACGGTTCACCCACATAGTCTGGGGTGCCCGCGGGCACTTCGTAGATGTATCCGTCGGTCGCATATCGGTACTGGCGAATGAGCACCACCTCGGGGTCACGCTCGTCGAGTGAGCCCCAGACCGGCAGCACAGCCGACGCCCCAGGATGGCGGATCATCTCCAATTCCCCTTCGGATCCATCCGGGAAACGCACTCGATCCACACTCACCTTAATGCGTCCATCATGAATCAACCGGCTCTCGATTAATCCAACGGCTTCGGCGGGTCTTTCCATAGACATGTGACACCCCGTGAGGACCGGCTGCGCTCCGGGAAGTTGGATGCGCGAGCCGACAAGAAGGTTGTTTAAGGCGCGGAGCGGGCCGCACCCGAAGTTCTACACGACTTCGACGGGCCCCAGTCCAAGCGCCTCGAGGGGCCCCACGATTTCATCCGCGGCACCCACAACCACAATTTGAGCCTCCGAAGGCCGAATGTGGCTCCGTGCAGCGTCAGCCACCTGTTCGGTGGTGACGGCTCGGACGTTGTCTCGGTATCGGTGGTAGTAGTCGTCGGGCAGGCCATACACCACACACTGAGTCACACGTGATGCGATCTGGCCAGCCGTCTCCATTTGCAGTCCGAAGATGCCGGCCGCGAAGTCCCGAGAGGCCGCGACTTCTTCGTCGGTCGGGCCACCGGCAACGAGATTCTCCAATTCGTGCATGATCTCGCGCACCGCTGGCCCGGTCACTTCCGTGCCCACAGAGGTTGAAACCTGGAACGGTCCTGGCCGGGAGCGAAATGAAAATCCGGAGCGCACGCCATAGGTGAAGCCGTTCTTTTCGCGCAAATTCAGGTTGAGTCGACTCGTGAACGTGCCACCGAGCAGCATATTTGCTACGGACAGCGGAAAATAGTCTGGCGTGTCTCTCGCCGTGCCGACGTGCCCTACCCTGATCTCAGACTGAACCGAGCCTGGCCGGTCCACGACCCAGATTTTTCGATCCTGGCGAGCGGGTCGGGGATCGAAGCCGGCGACCCCCGCCGGTTCCCCCGTCCACTCACCCAAGCAATTGAGCGCAAGCGCTTCGGCCTCGTTGGGGTCGATATCTCCAACGATCACGAGCCCCCCCTCCCCTGGGCGATAACAGGCATCGGCATAGCCGCGCATGTGGTCACGGGTCACGGAGGACACGGACGCTTCTGTGCCGCCTTGCGGGCGGGCGTAGGGCTGACCTGCTGCGAAGAAGCGGCGGACCGCCTCATCCGAGGCCAAAGAAGCTGGGTCCATCTCGCGCTGACGGATCGCCGCCAATTCTTGCTCGCGGACCCGGTCTACCTCCTCAGTCGGGAAGTCGGGCTCAAGGAACGTCTCCGCGAGTAGCGGGAGTGCTTCCTCAAGTCGGTCGGCCAGGCACGACAGCGAAATGCTGGTCCCCTCCCACCCCGTCGAGACGCCAAGCCGCGCACCAAGACCCTCAAGCGCCTCGGCCAACTCCGACCCAGATCGCCTCTGTGTGCCGCCCTCCAGCGCGTCCCCTGTGAGCACGGCAAGGCCAGCCCGCTGTTCGGAGAGGCCCGCTTCGCCCGCGCGCACAAAGAGGTTCACACTGACCATAGGTAGCCTGGACAGGCGTGCCACTCTCAGGTCAATGCCGTTCAGCAACCTACGCCGGTCGACCTCTGGGAATTCGAAGCTTCGGACAGGACCACTCGCGGGCTGCTGCATGCGGTCTAGGGTGCTCATACCGCCTCCTTGGGCTCATACACCAGCACGGCGCGGTTATTCGGGCCGAGGTGGCTGCGCGCGAAGTCTCTGACTTGCTCGACCGACACGGCTCGGAGACGGTCAAGTTCGCTGTTGATCCGACCTGGATCATCGAAGTACAACTCGAACATCGACAACAGATCTGCGCGCTCGCTCATCCGCTCAAGTGCCCGGACCAGGTCGGTCTCGGTGAGCGCGATGGCGCGTTCGACTTCGTGGGCCTCCGCCTCAGCGAGCCCCGCCAGCTCTTCCGAGAGGGCGTCTTCGAGTTCTTGCGGACTCGTCCCCGGATATCCAGTCGCCCAAACCAAGAGCATGGCCGCGCCAGACAGCACGGGGAACACGTAGGTGACGACGCTATTCGCGACCCGGCTCTCTCGGACCAAACGCCGATACAGGCGCGACGCACGGCCCATCCCGAGTAAGCTCCGAGCGACCTCAGCCACAGCGAAATCCTCGGACGAATACGGAGGCACCCGAAACGCCATGATCACGCGGGTGAGGGGTACATCGGCAATCACGTGTTCGCGCACCGTTTCGCCAATCAACGGGGCGATGTTCGGGTCACCCGGAAGGACCGGAATGTCCGCACCCTTCGCGATATCGCCGAAGTAGCGATCGATGAGGCCAAGGGCGTGGTCGCGGTCAAAGTCCCCTGCGATCGTCAGCACCGCATTGTTCGGCACATAGAACGTCTCGAAGAACTGCGCGACGTCGTCGAGCGTGGCGTCGTCGATGTCCTCCATAGAGCCGATCACACTGTGGTGGTAGGGATGCTCCGCAGGATAGACGAGTGCCTGCAGGCGTTCGTCCCAGTCTCCATAGGGTTGGTTGTCGTAGCGCTGCCGCTTCTCGTTCTTCACAACCTCGCGCTGGTTGTCGAGCTTCTCCTGGTCCATCGCCGGGAGCATCCAGCCCATTCGGTCGGACTCGAGCCAGAGCGCGAGTTCGAGTTCGTGTGACGGGACCGCCTCGAAGTAGTTCGTACGATCGAACCAGGTCGTCGCGTTGAGCGTCCCTCCGGCGCGTTCAATAAGCTCGAAGTGCTTGTTCTTAGGCACGTGTGCCGAGCCCTGGAACATCATGTGCTCGAATAGGTGTGCGAATCCGGTCTTACCCTTGGGTTCGTTCCGTGACCCGACGCCGTACCACAAATTGACCGCCACCACGGGCACCGTCCGATCCTGCGACAGGACGATCCTGAGCCCGTTTTCCAGTCGATGGCGCTCAATGGGAATCGTCAGTCGGCTCACGATCGGCTTCCTTGGGTTGGGATGACCTGCGGTCTTAGCTAAGGACGTTCAAGGAGTCGTGACCGAAGTGCATCCGGGGCGACGTCCTCTGCGAGGAAGATAGCAGAGACATCCGCGCCGCTGTCGACATGCTCTTCCACCGAACTGACGAGCGCGAGGTCTCCATCCGCGGCCCTCATTCGTCCGCGCTCGACCATCTCGTAGGCGATGTCATCCAACCCGACCGCGGCCGCGGCCAACGCGGCTAACATCTGAGCCTCAATGTCCTCGGGGAGTCTGTGCGCACCTTCGGACAGTTCGCCAGATGCTTCCTCTGCCCGGCCGTCTTCCAGCAACAAGAGGCCGAACACCACTCGAGTCCAGCCATCATCGGGGTCGAGTGTGACCGCCTCGGCCATCACATCCGTCGCGCGGTCAATGTCCCCGGAGAGCGCGTACGCTACGCCCATCTCGTAAGCGATCTGTGGATCACTTGAGTCGATCTCACGCGCGGCGATGAGCTGCTCGATGGCCCACTCATGAAAGCCCTCACGAGACAGATAGGCCCCATAAAGAAGTCGAGTGAGCGATAGGTCCGGCCCAATGAGGGCGGCGTTCTTGAGTGCGTCCACGGCTTCCGGGTCGTCGAACGCGGCGATGCCATTTCCGATCGTCGCAAGCACCGTTGGATCCTCGGGGCCGAGCGACAGGGCTTTCTTGAACAGCTCGTAAGCGACGCCTTCTTGGCCCAATTCCCGCTCAGCCACCGCGAGCCAGCAATGGACCGCAGCGTCTTCCTCGAAGTCGCTCAGCTGTTCGCGCAGAACCTCTGCCGCGGTGGCCCAGTCCCCGTCGTCAGCGAACTGAAGCGAACGCGCCAGCAGTGCTTGTACTTCCATCTCAATCACCTACCAGGCTGCGGCCGGTCATGACCGCGGGCGCCTGGATGCCCATGAAGTGAAGAACCGTCGGCGCAACGTCCGCGAGCCGACCTGAGCCCAGGATGTGGTGCCCAGTGTGTGAGGGGTCGACCACAATGAAGTCGACCGGCTCCGTCGTGTGGGCCGTGTGCACGTGGCCGTGCTCGTCGAGCATGCGCTCACAGTTGCCGTGATCCGCGGTCACTAGCGCGACCCAGTCACCCTGCTCATGGATGAGGTCAACGAGCCCCCCGAGGAGGGCGTCCACGGTCTCGACGGCCTTGGAGGCGGCAGGTATCGATCCGGTGTGCCCGACCATGTCAGGGTTGGCGAAGTTGACCAAAATGAACTGGTACTTTGCGCCACGGATGCCCGCTTCCACTGCGGCGGCGACACCGGACGCACTCATCTCAGGCTGCAAGTCGTAGGTGGCGACCTTGGGCGACGGCACCAGCGAGCGGTCCTCCCCTTCGTAGGGCGCCTCCTCGCCGCCGTTGAAGAAGTACGTGACGTGCGCGTACTTCTCCGTCTCCGCGACTTTCAACAGCTTTTTGCCCGCTCCTGACAGCACCTCCGCGAGACACGCCTCTATCGGTTCGGGCGCAAACGCGACGCGCACCGGCAGCCCCTCCATATACCGCGTCAGCGTCACGACCTCGGCCGGAATGTCGCCCGCTCTTGCGAACCCATCGAAGTCGGGAACGGCCAACGCAGCCGCAAATTGCCGCATGCGATCCGAGCGGAAGTTGAGCAGTAGCACCGTGTCCTCAGCGCGGACGCCGGCTTCACCCACGCCACGGATCCCGGTCGGTTCGACGAACTCGTCCGTCACACCAGCCGCATAACTCGCTTTGAGTGAGTCGGCCGCCGAGTCGGCCCAGGCGTCGGCGCGCCCACCGACAATGAGGTCGAGCGCCCGCTGAGTCCGTTCCCAACGCTTGTCCCTGTCCATGGCCCAGTACCTGCCCACCACGGACGCAAGCGCCCAAGCGTCGCTGCGCTCGCAGAGGGCGTCGAGCACGCCCACGTAATCCACACCACCTGTGGGTGAGGTGTCGCGCCCATCAGTGATGCAATGCAGGCGCACTGGCAGGTCCGGAGGCACCAGGTCCATCAAAGCCTCGAAGTGCCTCAGGTGGCTATGCACACCACCGTCCGAAACGAGGCCGACAACGTGTAGCTTGCCGCCTCGCTCCCGCAGCCGAGCGGTCATACCTACCAAGTCGAGGCGCTCGCCCAGGGTACCGTCAGCGACGGCCCGGTCTACCCGGGCGATGTCCTGATAGATAATGCGGCCCGCCCCAAGATTGAGGTGACCGACCTCGGAATTCCCCATTTGCCCATCCGGCAAACCGACGTCAGCGCCTGAGCACGCGAGCCGCGTACGCGGGAATGTGTCGTAGAGCGCGCGGAAGCGTGGCACCCGCGCGAGTTCGACCGCATTGGCTGGGTTCGGGGGGTCACCGAAGTCTGAGTGGCCCCAACCGTCCAGGATGACGAGGAGGACGTTCTTCATCCGAATATCTTAACAGCTTGCGCCGCACGCTCGCTGCCCTAGTCTGGTGTACCGGAAACACCCACACGGTGGTGACCGAGCTCAACCCTCGAGGAGGAAATCAGGTGCGCTTCGTCCCTTTCCGCATGGAGCGGTATCAGTCGACGTATGAACATCGCGTTCGCATCAACCTCTCCGAGAGTGGTGTGCACCCGCTGACCGTGAACGAACTGCTCAAGATCGCGGACAAAGACACCGACGTCGGGGACATCCGCCTGGGGTACGGGCAATCCAACGGCTCGGACCTGCTGCGCGAGCGTATCGCCTCCCTTTACACCGATGCGACCGAAGCCAATGTGCTCGTCACGGTTGGTGGAGCGGAAGCGAACTTCACGTGCTTCTGGCACCTCTTTGAGACCGAAGGCAAGGCTGCCGTGGTGTTGCCGACCTACGGGCAGGTCCCCGGCTTGATGGAATCGTTCGACGGCCGAATCCTGCCGGTGAACCTCATTGAGGAAGAGGGTTGGCAGCCGGACTTGGCCGCCTTGGAGAAGGCGCTCGAAGACGGCGCTCGTTTCGTGTTGATCACCAACCCGAACAACCCGACCGGTGCGGCACTCTCCGACGCGTCGATGGACGCGATCGCAGCGCTCACCGCGAAGCACGAAGCGTGGATCATGGCGGACGAGGTGTACGCCGGAGCAGAGACCCACGATGCAACGACGCGTTCGTTCTGGGGATGCCACGACCGAGTCCTCATCACCAACTCTTTGTCTAAGGCTTATGGGTTGCCCGGCCTTCGACTTGGCTGGGTCCTTGGACCGTCCGAGCTTGTGAACCGGCTCTGGGGCCGCACGGACTACACGACCATCGCGCCCGCCTCCGTTTCCGACGCACTCGCGTGTGTCGCGCTGGAATCCGGCACCCGCGAGCGGATCGTAGCTCGCACGCGCGGGATCGTGCGCGCGAACCTCGGACTCCTTGAGCAGTGGATGGCCGGTCAGGACGGTCGCTTCAGATATCGAGCTCCAGATGCAGGCGCGATCTGTTACGCGCATTACAGCGCGGCCGTGAACTCGACCGATTTCGCGGAAAAGTTACGCACGGAAAAGGGAGTCCTGGTCGTGCCAGGCGATCATTTCGGCATGGACCACTACCTGCGTATCGGCTTTGGAAATCCTGAGGAAGAATTGCTGGAAGGGCTCGGGTTGCTGCGCGAGGCGTTCGACGAAGTAGCGGGCTAGTCAGGGAGCGCATACGATCTGAGGGATTTCCGACCCTCAACCCACGTGATTGACATGCCCAGGCGCCTTTTCCTGGCTGCGGTGATCGTTGCCGCGGTTTCCGCCCTCCCGGCCTCCGCCCAAGACTCGGGCCCTTTCGACCTTCTCATTCAGGGCGGTAGGGTCCTCGACGGGACCGGGAATCCGTGGTTTCGCGCGGACGTAGGTGTTCGGGACGGCCGCATCACGGCAATCGGCGATCTCACCGGTGCGCGCGCCGATCGCGTGATCGACGCTACGGGTCGGTACGTATCCCCCGGATTCATCGACATCCACTCCCACGCCGACGACGGCAGCGCCCGAATTGGCGGCGCGACGATCCGGACGGACTCCATTGGCCGCAAGGCCGCGCCAAACATTGTGTCTCAGGGAGTGACGACGGTCGTCGTGAATCACGACGGGCGCTCTCCGTGGCCCATCGGCGACCAGCGAGCACTTCTTGAACGCCAGGGCGTGGGCCCGAACGTCATGATGATGGTGGGGCACGGAACCGTGCGCGCCCAGGTCATGGGTGACGACGCCCAGCGCCCCTCGACGCCGGCGGAGACGCAGCAAATGCGGGAACTCGTCGCTCAGGCGCTTGCCGAGGGCGCCGTAGGAATGTCAGCCGGCCTCGAGTACGAGCCTGGCCGCTGGAGCACCACCGCCGAGATCTCGGAGATGGCCAAGGAGTTGCTCCCCTACGACGGCGTCTACATCTCGCACGAGCGCTCCGAAGGCGCGGACCCCATGTGGTTCTGGCCGAGCCAAGACGCGCCCGGCCCACCCACCCTCCAGGACGCGATCATGGAGACGATCGAGATCGGTCGCAGCTCGGGCGCTCGCGTCGTGGCATCACATATCAAAGCCAAGGGGGCGCACTTCTGGGGATCGAGTGGTTCAGCGATCCAGCTCATTCAACGCGCGCGTGAGGAGGGTGTACGGATCTGGGCAGATCAGTATCCCTATGCCACGAGCGGCTCAGACGGCGGCACGGTCCTGATCCCGCGCTGGGCGCTGCGAGACCCCGACGCCACACGGCCACGGGAAGGCCGCCCGCCGGGCACGATGTTCCGCCTCGCGATGGCGAATGCCGGGCAGGAGGCTAAGGTCCGACAAGACGTGGCACACGAGATTCGCCGCCGTGGTGGTGCTGAGCGCGTGATGATCATGGACTATCCGGACGAAGACTTGATCGGCAAGACTCTTGCGGAGGTCTCAAAAGCGTGGGGCACAGCGGACGTGCAGACCGCGATCGATCTTCAGCTCAAGGGTGACCCGGAAGTCATGGGCGGCGGCCGTATGCGAGGATTCTCCATGTCAGAGATCGACGTCGAGAACTACGCGGCACAACCTTGGGTCGCGACCGCCTCTGACGGCGGCATCGCTTTGCCGACAGACGGATCCGTTCACCCGCGCTTCTACGGCACCTTCCCCCGGAAGATCCGCCAATACGCGCTCACGGCTGGGGCCCTGTCCGTGGAGGCGGCCATCCGCTCCCAGACCTCCCTGCCAGCCCGCATCATGGGGCTGCGCGACCGTGGTGAAATCCGCCAGGGCTACTGGGCAGACCTGGTGGTGTTCGATATGGAAACGATCGCCGACAAGGCCACCTTCTTCGACCCCCATCAACACGCTGCGGGAATCGACCACGTCATCGTGAATGGGAAATTCGTGGTGGAAAACGGCGAGATCCTCCTCACGCTGCCAGGCAAGGTGATCACCTCTCGCAAGGGTGGCCCCCCCTCGATCTCAGACGAGCCCCAATCGTGATCTGCTCCCGCTTTTTCACCGGTCGAGCCTTGGCAGTGGCGGCGACGCTTACCTTCTTGGCATGTACTGAACCACCCGTCAATTCGTCCATGGCCGGGGTGTCGGTCGTAGTCGCCCAAGAGCCCGGCGCCCGCTACCAGCCCGGCACTGGCATGGGGCTCTACACCCCGGAACAACACGCAGACTACGACGGCCGTTTCATCGTCAGCGGCCAGCGCATCTTTCAGGTGGGCACGCTCGCCGACGTCTCTCCCTGGGATCACCTGGGTGACGACGCCAGTAATGTGCGCCCCGTGACCGGCACGATCGACTTCGATTTGGACGAGCGCGCCAATACCGGAACCTTCAGTGCGACCCTGGACCTTCCGGAGGGCCGCTACGTCGTCGCGCTCGACCGATTCGAAGAGTTCTCACCGTGTCATGATGGCGGAATCGCTGCCTTCCTGTACGAGCACGGCAACGCCGGCTGCGGCGACGCCAACTGGCCTAAGAGCCTTCTGTACGTGGCGGGTTGGGGTTGGGGAAGCGCAACGCTCAACGGACAACCGTTGCATGAAGAATACCAGATTCACTTCATGGTCACGCAAGGTATGCGTGACCGAGAGTCGCTCGTGGTACGGGGCGGAGCGGGGGCGGAAGCGGGCTCGGTGAACCCCGCACAGATGCAGCTCGATTTCTACATCCGCAGCCCTGAGACCAATGACGTGAATCGTCCGACGAGAGAGGTCTTCGATCACTTTTTCGCGATGGAAGTGACCTGGCGTTAGACGTCCACCACCGGTTGGGATCGGAGTCTATGACACAACAAATGAGCGACGCCCCCTTGGACTGTCCCCTTTGTACTGGCTCCGCTGCAGGCCGCTTCGCGGAGGTCGGCGCTCGCCGCTACCTCCGATGCCCAACCTGCCTCCTCACCTTCCTCCATCCGGCTGACCGACTGTCTCCGGTGGAAGAGCGGGCGAGGTACGAGACCCATGAGAACGACCCCGCAGATCGCCGTTATCGGGCCTTCCTCGACCGACTGGCGGTTCCATTGGCCGAACGACTCACGGAAGGCATGCACGGCCTGGACTTCGGATCGGGACCGGGGCCCACACTCTCCGTCATGATGGAAGAGCGTGGCTTCTTCATGTCGCTGTATGATCCGTTTTTCGCCCCGGACAGGGCGGTACTCGAGCGCCACTATGATTTCGTGACCTGCACCGAAACGGCCGAGCACTTCTTCCACCCGGGTGAGGACTTCCATCGCCTCTCCACCCTACTCCGCAGTCCTGGTTGGCTAGGGATCATGACTCAGCGTATGGATGACGATGGTGGCTTTCCGGATTGGTGGTACGCTCGGGACCCCACGCACGTGGCGTTCTACCGAACGGAGACACTGGAATGGATCGCCCAAGCTTACGGATGGATTCTGGAAACACCGTCCGAGACCGTGGCCATCTTTCACAGGACTGCCGAGAGCTAGGCCTCGCGTCCAAAACGCTGCTCGAGCGGGCCCCGTTTTGGGCTTCAACAGCTTTCTAGGGTGCCGGGTCCCGCGCGGCCCGTGCGGCAAGCGCTTCCGCAGAGCGCGGGTAGTCCGGCGGCAGCCTGAGATTCCTCGCGGCCAACACACGTTGGAACCACTTCTCGCGGAAGTGCCCGTAGATGCGCTCCCGGGCCAGAATCGAGATCAGGTAGAACGTCATTGCTACGCCGACGAGTAAAAGAGCGGCCTCGACCACTCGATAGACGACGCCGGCGATACCCGGCGCACTGAGCGAATAGGCGAGGCCCTGACCGGTCAACTCGGACGCCTCCCTGTTCCCTCGCTCAAACATGGAGAGCGTTCCCGTCGTGTCCTGAACCGCAAGAAGGAGCTGATCCAAACCCGTACGTGCAGGCCCTGCGGATGCGGCCCATGCGTCCGCGCCAAGCTCGACGGCGATCAGCATCGTGGCGACCAACATCCCCCAGTAACATCCCTTCTTCAGGAATCGCCACACCGAGACGTCATCTAGGAGGTCCTCCCCATCACCCGTCTTGTGTGTGATATGCTGAAGCCTGGCAACCCACCATCCGACCAGGTCACCCGGTCGATAGGGCTCGATCTCGAAGTCGCTGGGAACGTTGCCAGGAGCATAAAGCTCGGTCCCCATGAAGATGCGTTCGCCCACACTCTCGTGAATGCGAAGGGGCACGTCCGCTTGTTTACAAATTTTGTCGAGATCCCTGAACTTGAAGCGGTAGTAGGTCCTGAGCCCGGCCCGAGAGTCATAAATGTGATCGTGGACGTTTTGAGCGTCGCGATACTGATCGCGTAGAGAGTCGATGAACACGAGCCCGCGCGCCTCCGCTTCCGCCATCATCCAATCGAGACTCACCAAGGACATCCCCTGTTTGGGATACCCTCCACCCACATTCGCGTGAACGCCGGCGAACCACACCTGTTTGGTGTCGGCGTGCCCCGTGTTGTTCCAAAGCATCGGATGGAAGCTCGCGCGCGCATCATCGATCGAAAGTGCGTGTCGTGCACACGTGACGTTCTCCTTCACGTCCGTGCGCGCAAACTGGAAGCGGCGGATGTGCCGGTTCCAAAACGTGGCGACTTTCTCGATGGGAAAACCAAGCGCCCCCACCGTGTCCCAAACCCCTATGAATTCAATGGGAGTCGGGTGCTGGGACACCTTGTCGCGTAGCTCTGCGAACCTCAGCCATGCCGCTTTGGTGCTACGTCCCCACTTGATTCGACCCTCTAGCGTGGTCGGTTGGATCGCCAGATACGCGTCATATGCGAGATTCGAATAACGCTTAAGGAGGGCCGAGTCACCTTCCGTTTCTTCGACGCGTAGCACCCCGCAGACGTCGATCAACCCCGCCAACATGCGTACGGTGAACGCACCGCGACTGAAGCCGAACATGAAAATCTTGTCACCCGGCTCGTAACTGTGGGCGAGGTCGCGGTACAGGTGAAGAACGTTTCGCTTCAATCCGAATCCGAACAAGCTCCCTAACAAGCGGGCATACTGATTCCCCTCGGTGCCGACACCGTCCGTGTAAAAGCCGACCTGAGGTGTCCGCCCCGAGATCTTCCGATGGCCGTTAATGTCCACGGCTTCGAATAGCTTGAAGACGTTGGTTCCTCGTCCACGCACCACCGTGTTTCCGGTGCCGTCGGCGCATATGACGATGTCCTTGGGCAAGTGTCTTCCTTATTCGCCAGGTGCGGGGCGCAGATTGGGCGGCCCGACCCCAAGCGCAATGTCACTCAGCCCAGACGATCAGCTCGAAGTAGGCTTCTGAGCACCACCGCCGGGGAAAGTCATTCTCGACAAGCCCGACATCGTGACGTCCACCGGACACCGTGTTAGTCGGCTAACTCCGTGAGCGGCACAATCAGAGCCGCGTCGTCGTCGATTGCTCGGTTCACACGCATCGATACGGCGTGCGACACGATGCGGCTCTCCGGCGCCGCACCCAGAAGCGACGCCAACCGAACGGCATCCGTATCACGATCCAACCAAGCGTCTCGGTCCGCTGCCATCACGAGCAGGGGCATCCGGTGATGCGTGGGACGCACATCATCGTTGGCCGCCGTCGTGAGAATCGCAAAGGTGTGGCGGGGCTCGGCTCCGGGGCGCCTCCATGACTCCCAGATTCCAGCAAACGCAAAAAGGGCCTCCTGCGCGGGGTGGAACCAGCGAGCTTCTTTCGCCTCGCCGGCCCGTCGCCACTCATAGAAGCCATCGGCCGGGACCAGACACCGTCGCCGGGCGAACGCCTCCCGGAAGGAGGGTTTCGACGCAACGGTCTCCGCTCTGGCATTGATAAAGCCTGCCCCGAGATCATCGGCCCGCGCCGGGACGAGCCCACATCGTAGCATACCAGCCCTACGTCCGCTCCGGTCCTGGGCGACGACGATAGCTGACTGTCCTGGAGCGATATTGAAACGCGGCACCAGGTCGAACGCCAGCGCTGGGATATCAAACGCCTCTAAGAGCGTTTGTTCGTCCTGAGCCAACGTGAAGCGACCGCACATTCCGACGGCACCCTATCCGAGCTTTTCTGGCGAAGGTCCGCGGGCAATGAACCGCGCCTCGTCAAATCGACGCCGACGGACCACGAGATGATCACCGGTGTCTTCGACGCTGCGGAACCCAAGCAGATGGAAGAGCTGCAACGCGTAGATGCGCGCCACCCGCCGATTCACATACAACGTGTCTGGCGAACCGGCATCCTGACGGACCCCAGGGAGCCAGCGCGCGAACCGATCCGCGCGGGCCCGTCTGAGTAGGTACGAAACGCGGAGCCAGAAGGGACTGAACTCGCGTACGAGGAAGAAGCCATCGTCCCCCTGCTGTTAGTACAGCGGCATCAACAAGCGCGAATCCTCGCTCACCACGATGTCCCCGTGTCGATCACTGGCGATCGTCTCTCCTTGTTTGACGGACAGGAAGTTCTTGTACCCGGGCTTCATCGCGAACTGCGTGTCGGGATCGACGTCGTAGCGGAATCGCATCTCGACGGCATGGGGGAGCCCCGCAGTCTCAGCCCGCAGGAACGCCTGGCCGACACCCGCTTCCGGGACATCAGCGGGGGCGAGGAGCCCGGCGCTTCGGATGGCGATCCAAATCGCGGCCTCGGCGCGATCCACCGACAGTGCCTCATCGTGTTGGCCGCTTTCGACCGCAATCGCAACAAGTCCGTGCTCACCCAAGAAAGCGAGGAGCGCCCCCTCCACGAGTTCTTCGAGTCCGAACACCATCGGCACCGGGATGTGCTCCGCGAAGCCCCGGTTGGGGAGGGAATCTCCGAAGGTGGAGAACGTGCCGCCGAGTCCTGAAGTGGTGTGTAGGTCCAACACGTAAACCGTTCCACGGGCGTCGGTGACGACCTGGTCTAGCGTACTAAGCAGCTCAAGCTGCTCGTGGTCCTCCGATTCCAAGCCTAGCGAGTCCTCAGCACGGAGTCGTGCCAGGCGCTCGTCAGTCCAAGCACGATTGAGATCTCGGTCGACGAACCGGCACTTCTTCGCCAACGCCGCACGATTCCCAGCCAGGGCCACAAACTCACCTGTCAGTGCGGAGGATCGAGACTCGAGGGCCGCGAGCACACGTTCTAGTGCGTACACGCCCGCTGGTTCGTTCCCGTGGAGTCCACCCACGCAAATCAGCGACGGTCCAGGGCGGTCGCCGCGGCCTCAACCTAGGAAGCGGTCGTACGGCATCTGTCCGGACTCTAGCTCCATCACTCCGACATCGGCTTCAGGCATCTCTCGCCAGTTTCTCTTGCAAAAGTTCGTACGCCACGACGAGAAAATCTCGTTCACTTACAATACCGACCAATTTGCCGTCCGAAACCACTGGCAAGCAGGAGACCTTGTGGTGCCTCATCAGGTCGATGGCTTCGAGTGTCGCGGTCTCGGGACCCACTTTCACCGGGTCCCTCTCCATGATGAGACTAACCGGAGGGGCCGCATCGGCTGAACTGTCGAAGCTATCGGCCATCAGCCGCAAGACGGAACGGTACGAGACCATACCCACGAGGTTGTGGAGGTCGTCCTCAACGAGAACATGTCGGATCTGTTTTCGATCCATCAGAAACGCCACCATGCTCACCAGTTCGTCCTCGTGAACGGTGAACAGCGACGTGGTCATAAATTGCTCGACACGCACGTAATTCAGCCTCCAGCCGCCCGCATCGCGAATGCTGGCCGGCTCCCAAAGGTGTCCAGGAATTCGCGTCTTTTGCCGCGCTACCGTGGCTGCCGTGACCGCAGCAAGCCGCTCTGCTCGAGAACCTCGATCCTTCATGCCGGACAGCGACCGCAGAATCCAACGCGATCCGGTATTCTCAGTCTCAGTCCGACCTTGGATGATCGAGAGATATTCGTCGATGTCCGAGGGATCCACAGCCGTCCCAGCCAGCCCTTCCCGCGCCAGCGGGAGCAGCTCTCTCAAAATCAAATCTTTCGCACTGTAGGTCTCGCCGTCGATCCACCGGAATCCGGCCTTGAGACCACTGTGGGCGGCGGCCAAGAAGTTCGTCTTCACCTCCTCGAAGTCAATGCTCCGCGCCACGTTCCCGTACCTGCCCGCCACACCGAGAACCAGCCCGATCCAGAAAGCCGCGTTGGCGACCTCATCGGCCACAGAGGGGCCCGCCGGAATGAACCGGCATTCAATGCGGAGATGCGGCTTTCCGTTCCCGGCGCCGTAACAAGGCCTGTTCCATCGGTAGACCGTACTATTGTTCATCTGAAGCGCGTGCAGTTGAGGGATCCCACCGTCTCGTAGGACCTGAATCGGATCTTCCTCCACGTCCCGCGTTAGGAGTACTCGAAAATGGGCAATGTCCTCTTCGAACAGCTCTGTGACGGACTCCTCCACCCAACGGTCACCGAACCGGACACGGGGAGATAGGTCACGAAGGTGCACCATACCCTTGCGGGTATCGACGGCCTGTTGGAAGAGGGCGATCCGTGTCTCACTCCAGAGTTGTTTGCCGAACAGGACGGGAGAGTTCACCGCCGCCGCCAGCACCGGGCCAGCGACCAATTGGGCCGCGTTGTACATCTTGGCGAACTCGCTCGGCTCGACCTGAAGGTGCACCTGACAGCTCGTGTTACAAGCCTCCAGCATCACCGAGTCATGCTGGATGAACAGTTCGTCCGCGCCCTCGATTCGGAGCCGCCTCGGCTCCCCACCATCGCTGTGGGAGAGGGCGTGGTTGAGCGCATAGTACCGGGCCCGCGGGGTGATGTTGTCCAAGGACATATCCGACTTCGTCAGGGTCGGGAGAATGCCGGTGAGTATCACCTCCGCGCCCACGGTGAGCGCCGCGCGCCGCACCTCAGCGAGTAGTTCGTCAATTCGGCGCTCAAGCGCGGTGAAACACGGTCCTTCGAGCACCAAGGGTTCTACGTTGGCCTCGAAGTTAAAGAGCGCCAGTTCAGTCGTGAACGGCCCATCCAGTTGAGCGAGGACTTCAAGGGCGACCGGTGCAGGATGCCAGCCCCGGTTGACGAAGAACATCTCCTGTTCGATGCCCATCCGTCGGACGCCTGCCTCAAACATGTTTCGCTCAACCATCCGCTCAAGGGCCTGCAAGTCCCGCAGCAAGGCCCGCGTAAACCTCCGCGTGGCCTCCCCGCTACTGCTCGCTCCAGAGATGTCTCGGGCCATGTCAGTGGCTACTCGACGAAAACCGCGATCTCGTCGATCGACTTCTTCGAAATATCCGGGACCGTCGCACCCTCCTCTGGATAACCACATACGAGGATGAGGAAGGGTCGTTCATTCTCGGGCCGATGCAGCACGGTATTCAGGAACTTCATGGGCGACGGCGTATGCGTGAGCGTGACTAATCCCGCGTGATGCAGGGCGGTGATCAGCATACCTGTGGCGATGCCAACCGACTCCGACACGTAGTAGTTCTTCGCCTTTCCCCCATCAGGCATCACTTCGTAGCTCTCGGCAAAGATCACGATGAGCCAAGGCGCTCGCTCAAGGAACGGCTTGTGCTCGTCGGTGCCCAGATGTTCAAGGGCCTCGATCCACTCTGGCGGCGCTTTGCCGCTATAGAACTCCGCCTCCTCCTCCTCCGCCCCCGCCCGGATCTGCGCCTTGATCTCCGGATCGCCCACGACGACGAAACGCCACGGCTGACGATTCGCGCCGTTGGGGGCGGTACCCGCCGCCAGAAGGCACCTTTCCAAAACGTCCTTCGGCACGGGCCGGTCGGAAAAATCACGAACGGTACGACGGCGCCTCATGACCGAGAGGAAATCGTCCGCCGCTTGCAGCATCTCCTCGGGAGAGAGCTCGCGGTATGTGGAGAGAGGTGCGAAACGGGCGCGGACCATGCGGGACACCTACCGGATGAGTTGGCCGAATAGCACGACAAACGAGGTCGACGAACCGGCCTTCTGAAGGATCTCTGAGGGAGTGACGCCGAGAGCTTGGGACAGAAGTCGCACGTTGACCAGGGCGATCACCTCCCCGTCGCTGAGCGCCAGAGCACTCCACTGTGACAGCGGCGTGCTCCTATACCGCTCATAGAGTGCCTGAAGGCGACCGGCAGAGTCCCCGTCCGGGACCGGGAGGTGGAGGACCTCGGCGCTGACCCGATACCGCACGACGAGGGATTCCCAGCGCTGCCCCGACTCCCTCAGCGCGACCAGCGCCTCCGGGGAAACACCAGCGCGGTTCGCCACGAAAAGGACGACCGGAACCTCATCGGCCGGAATACCCCAATCCCGAAGTATCGCGATTTCTGGGGCCGGCAAACGAAAGAACTCGGCGACCGCTCTGAAGTAGGCGTCCTCATGCTCACTCCCAGCTTGCGCAGTGACATCACCAGCCATCAACGCGCACGCCGTCAGCACAAACAGCCCCGACCTTCGAATCAATTCCACACGCCCTCCCTCAATAACCGGACCCACTAATCTTCCCCTAATACACGATTCGGGCCAGAGCGGCACGTTTCGCCATCGTATCGCCCCGAACCGGTCACGAGCTTCTGTCACGATGGCAGGATGTAACGTCGTTCGCGTGGCACGACTCTTGATTAATGAGACTATGCAGCCGAGGACGACAAAGGGACTCTGACGAAGGGAGGCAGCGATGAGCGCCAACGACGAAACGAACGGAAACAGCTTTGACCAGCGTGTCCGGGCCGCGATCACGAAGGTCGAAGTCGGCGAAGAGGTATCGCCTTCTGTGAACCATGTCGTGTTCGACTTCAGCGGGCTTCGCCGCCCCAATGTCGCCGACTTGGCTCTAATCCTCACCGCTCGGCTACAAACCCCGCCTGATGAGCTTGTTTGGATACGCGCGATCGACCCGCACACGGCACGCGTCTTAGGGGGATTAGGACTAGACCACCTGTTCCGCCATTACCCCGGCACCCCCGAGATTCACTGACGCGGTGACTGGGCGAAAAAAGAGAGCCCCGAGGTGCGATGCACCCCGGGGCTTTTCTCATATAGGGAATAGTGTCCCCGAAAGGGGACGCACAGGAGCCTAGCCTCGGCCCTTGGCGAGAACCCGCTCGACCCGCCGCCGGGCGGAATGTACCGGCGACACATCGTGGACCAAGGCATCCGCGAAGATCTCAGCGAGCATTCCCCCGATGCCTTTGACGCGCGTCTCCAGCACCTCAACATCGTGAGCGCCGAGCTGAATCAGGCCGAACGCCAACGCGCCGCCCGAATTGATCACGTAGTCGGGCGCATAGAGGATGCCTCGCTCGTGAAGTCGTTCCGCGTCCTGATCTGTCTCCAACTGGTTGTTGGCAGAACCCGCCACCACGCGACACTGGAGCAGGGGGATCGTCGATCCGTTCAGGATCGCGCCAAGGGCACACGGCGCGAACACGTCACACGGGGTCCGGTAGACGTTTTCCGGCTTCACCACGCTCCCGCCGAACTCAACGGAGAGGGCAAACGCCAGGTCGGAATCGATATCGCACAGCAGCACGCTACCGCCCGCGTTGGAAACAAGCCGAGCGAGTGGGGCGCCGACGTCACCGACACCTTGGATGAGCACTGTCCGTCCATCCAACGACGACTGCCCATGGACTTGCTCCAGCGCCGCCCGCATTCCGGCAAACACGCCCAAGGCCGTGAACGGCCCCGGGTCGCTGGGTCCACCGGCGCTGCCATGCACCTGGACGACGTGACCGGACACTGAAGCGATCTCGAGCATGTCATCGGGCGTCGTGCCGAAGTCCTCGCCGGTTCCAAAGGCCCCGTCCAACGTGTTGAGTAGCGCTCCGTAGCGTCGGAGTAGCCCTTGACGCTCCCGACCTTCTAGCGGACCCGGGGTCGCCAATACGGCCTTGCCGCCGCCGAACGGCAGATCAACGGAGGCCCACTTGGCTGTCATCCCGCTGGCCAGTCGAAGTGCATCGCGGAGCCCTTCCTCAGGCCGCGAGTAGACCTTCATGCGGGTCCCGCCGGTGGCCGGACCCAGGGTGGCGTCGTGGATCGCGATGAAAATCCAACTTCCCGTGGGTTGGTCAAAGTGGACCACTACACCCGCCCCATCCCATGCCGCGATCAGGTCGAGAAAGCTCTCGTCACCGAATGCCATGAGCCAGCTCCGCTCGCGCTAACGGTCAGAGACGATGCGCGAGTAACTCTCTGGATTCCACTTCGGACGCTCGGGAGCATTCGCGATATCGACACCGAGATAGAAGACCAGCCGCGAGATGCGCGCGGCCTTCTCCGTGTCGAGGTTCTCGACTTCGTCGTCGCGACCGTGGTAGTCCGTGTGCGTTCCGTTGAAGAAGAACAGGATCGGCACACCCTTGCGCGCGAAGTTGAAGTGGTCAGAACGGGCGTAGAAGTTCTCTTCGGGCCATAAGTCGTCGATCGCGGTCATCCTCAGCTCCGGATGATCGCCGTTCACTCGATTCAGCGTCGCACCGAGATCGGAGTGTTCCTTCCCGATCGCAACGATCGTGTCCGGCCAATTACGACCCACCATGTCGGTGTTCAGATCAGCCACCAACTGCCCGACCGGAACTGAGGGGTTCTCCGCAAAATACTCCGAGCCCCACAGCCCTTTCTCTTCGCCGCTCACCAAGAGGAAGAGGGTCGAGCGCTTCGGGGCCGTCGGCAATGAGGTCATGGCCTCGGCGATTTCGATGACCGCAGTGGTACCGGAGGCGTCGTCATCCGCACCATTAAAGATCGAGTCACCGTTCGCGTCTGGAGCGCCGATCCCCACATGATCCATATGCCCCGAGAAGACGACATACTCTTCCTTGAGCTCGGGGTCACTTCCCTCAAGGATGCCGATGACGTTCGGTGCGGAGACCATCTCGTCCCGCACCGCAAGCGTCACGGTCATTTCCAGGCCTTCCAGGACCTGGATCTCGACAGCACCATCAGCGCGGGCCTGAAGAGGAACCATGTTGACGCCGTGAGGGCGGAGCGCCGCGGCCACCGCGCGCGCCCTCACCTGAAGACGCGGAGAGAAGGCCGCGGCACCGTTGCCGCCGTTCCCCTCCTCGGTCCATCCCTTTTGCACCGACGGGCGAAACGCCCGTGAGGCTGCTGCATCCCAATCGTCATCTTCGGCACCGCTCGTGACCGTCACCGATAGGGCGCCAGAAGCACGCAATGCACCGAGCATTTGGCGACTCGCACCATCGGCATTTGCCGCCACGATGAGAATGACGTGCTTGCCATCAAGGCCGCCGCGCGCGATCCCGGTTGCGAAGTCCTCCGAACCGGATATGAGGGCAACGGCGCCGGTAGAAGCCCCGTTCGACACGCCGCCACGTAAGGGCAAGACGTCGTTACCAAACGACAGTCTCTCGTTGCCGATCATGATCTGGGAGGCTTCGGCGTCCAGGACCACCGAACGCAGAGGGTAGCGCTGGATGAAGCCGCCGTCCGCCGCGCCGCCGCGCAGACCCATGCGTCGGAACTCCGAGGCGATCCATAGGGCGGTCTTGTCCAGCCCCGGGCTCGGCGTGTCGCGCCCCTGCATGGAGTCATGTGCGATCACCCCAACCCGCCACGCGTAGTCGTCCTGCGTAATCGTGGCGGCGGCTTCTTCCAGCCCAACCTGCTGCGCCGCCAAGGTCGCCGGAACCAGAAGGGCGAGCAGCACCGCCCGCAAGTCAATCATGATCATGAACTCTCAGGTTTTGGGACTCTCAGACGTGAAGTCTGAGCAAGAAAGCGGCGAGGCACCAGTGGTGGCGCCCCGCCGCGTGCTTCGACAGCCGCGAAGGGCTACGAGATCCCGTCTAACCTGGCGATCAAGGCCTTCAGTTCCTCGACGGAACGGTTCGCACGCATGATCAACCAGCCATCCTCGCGGGGCGTGATGACGCCTGTCTTGCCGTCTTCAGGAAAGGGCTCGAGCCCGTTGGGATCGACGCCTTCAAGAAGGTGGAACATTTCCAGCACCTGCCCGTCTTCGAGCGTCTGAAGCACATGCGCTCCGAGAGGAATGACCCCCTCCCCTAGATTGGTGATTGAGATCAACGCCAATCCGGGCACCAAGAAGGCCCCACCGTCGTCGCTGCGCTTGCGCCCGTTACGACCCTGGCCCTGCGGCTCGTCGACCAAAGCCAGCCCCACCGTCGCCTCCCGGGCCGAGCTTACAGGCATGGCTCGCTGGGCTCTAACGCCTTCTTCTACGGAGCGATTCTCCTCGACCGGCGTACTCATCGGCGCGAGGGCAACCAGCTCACGCTCCGCTCCGGCCACTTCCCTGGACACTTCCCCGGACACTTCGAGAGCGCCGCCAAGAACTTCGGACGCAGGAGGAGACGTCCCGAACGGCTTGGCATCCACCGCATCAACCGCGGCGAAGGTCAGTGGGACATCAGCAGTCATCTCACGCAGTCCCGTGCGGGGCGGAAGATCAGTCATGACGTCCTCGAACACCGGCTCTTCTTCCGAAATCGGCTCGGCTACGGCCGCAACAACCGAGCGATCTAGCGCGCTGGAGGTGGACGGTGCTTGCAGCATCGCCTCTTCGCTCAGATTCGTGGACGCAACGACGCTCAGTCCTACCTCAGCGTTAAGGGTAGCCTCACGAACGAGCGAGGCTGAGCGACTCTCCACGTCGGCCGGCACGGCCGGTACCACAAACGCCGGCAACGAAACCGCGGACTCGGTCGGCGCGTCCATTACGCCGAGAATCTCGGTGCGGTCACCCCTGAGCATCCAACCAGCTCCGAGGGCCATCACAACGGAGGCCGCCCAACGAACCCTGAACATCCTTGAGCGCGGCGCGGCGAGCGGCGCACCTGACACGGCCGCCCGAGCCCGTAGATCCTCGAGAGGAGGCATGACGACCGAAGGAAGCGTCCCGCCCAAGATGGCGATCGCGTTCGCGCGTACCGCCCGCGCCTCGTGGAGCACCTCTGCACACTCACTACAACCGGCTATGTGGTCTCGGGTGGCCTGGGCTCCGGCGCCGAGCAGCTCATCGAGCGCGCCGTCGAGATACGCGTGCAGGACCCCTTCATTAGCGTGCGACATCGAGCTTCTCTCCTTCAGAATATGCCTCAGCCAGCCGCCGGCGCGCTCGGGCGAGCGTCGTACCAACCGCCCCAACTGCGAGGCCCGCCTGCCTGGCGATTTCCGTGTAGCTCTGTCCCGCATCCCAGAGGAGCAGGACGTCTCTGTCTCGCTCACTGACTCCAGCAAGCGCCTCTTTGACGCGCGCCATCCGCTCCTTCTCACTGAAGGTCTCGCTCTGATCGGGGGCGGCTCGCTGTAACTCCTCGACCTCACTCTTCAGAAGCGTGAGGTGCCGCTTGCGACGGATCACCGTGCGCGCCTCGTCTCGAGCCAGGTTGGCGGCGACCTGGAATAACCAAGGGCGCGGCTTCTTCGGCTCGTGTCGAAGCGCCCGCACAAACGCTTCTTGGGCAAGGTCCTCGGCTCGCTGCAGATCCCAGACCTTCCGGTGAAGAAAACGCACCAAGTCCGGATAGGTATCTCTGTAGACCTCGGTCCAGTCGACGCTCATCGGCGTGCCCCTCCCTCGCGGCATCCTTCCGCCGCCACCTGATCCAACTCCATCAACACCACATGGTTCTCCGGTAGCACACGAAACTCTTGGAACATACGCCGCGGCCTAGAAGGAAGATCCTCCTTTTCGCTTGCCCACATCGCACGCCTCCCGTTGCCGTTCACCCATAGACTATGAGACGCCCAAGGAACACCCCCTTGCACAGGGCAGGGCAAACTGCCTCATTCCGAGTTCAGAAATAGGACTTATTCGGGAGAATGACCCTGAAGATCGTTGTACTAGGCGGTGGTAGAGTAGGAAACGCGATCGTGCGTGACCTCGCCGCAGAAGATGACTTTTCTGTCCTGGTCGTTGACGTCGACCCCGTTGCAGTTGAGCGGCTGACGGAGCACGGGGCCGACGGCGTCGTGGCAGACCTGTCGGATCTCAAGATCGTCTCCAAGGCAGTCGCAGACGCCGACCTCGTGGTCGGTGCGGTCCCCGGCTTCATGGGCTACCGCACGGTCGAGCGGGTCCTTCAGGACGGCCACCCCATCGTCGACATTTCTTTCTTTCCCGAAGACTCCTTCGGCTTAGACGAGTTGGCGAAGAAGGCCGGCGTACCCTGCTTGGTCGATTGCGGCGTGGCACCTGGCCTCAGCAACATGGTGTTCGGCCGGATCGAGGAGCACTTGGACGAGACCTACTCCTACCATTGCCTGGTGGGCGGCTTGCCGGTCGAGCGGGCGTGGCCATGGGAATACAAGGCTCCGTTTTCCCCTGGCGACGTGATCGCGGAGTATACGCGCCCGGCTCGGTCCCGTCGCGGCGGTGTGGAAGTCACACTTCCCGCGCTTTCTGAGATCGAGTTGGTCGATTTCCCCGGTCTTGGCACCCTGGAGGCGTTCAACACCGACGGCCTGCGGTCGTTGCTGCGGACTTCCCGGGCGCCCGAAATGGTTGAGAAGACCATGCGTTATCCTGGGCACGCGGAAAAAATGCGGATCCTGCGTGATGCGGGCTTCTTCTCAACGAGGGATGTGCTGGTGGCATCTGGACACGCAAGACCGCTGGACGTAACCGAAGCGCTACTCATCGACCAGTGGCAGTTCGACGAAGGCGAGCCGGATCTCACCGTGATGCGGATCGTGATCGAGGGTGCCAAAGACGACAAGGCTCTCCGCCACACATACAACCTGCTCGACTACTACAACCCCGACACAGAAACGTCTTCGATGGCGCGCACCACGGGGTACACCTGCACCGGTATGGCTCGCCTAGTCGCGCGGGGCCTGTGGACAGAGCCCGGCGTGGCAGCACCTGAAATGGTCGGTCGCAACGCGCTTTGCTTTGACACGGTGATCCAGCATCTCGAAGCCCGGGGCGTCCAGATCTTCCAGAGTGTGGACGAGCTGTAGCCTTGGCGCCCGGCGTCAGTGCCCCGGACCTAGCGCCCAGAATCGGCGCCCAGATCTAGCGCCCAGGTTCGGCCCCTGGGCCTCAGCGCCCGTGGGCCGAGACTCTCAAGATCGGCAGCGACCCCGCCTCGATCTGGCGATCGACGAGCGCCCATGCCACGAAGCCATCATCCGACCGCGGCTCGAGCAGCGTGAACGCCAACCGCCCCAGGGGCTGGTCCACTGCCACATAGGCGGTTCCGGCCGGAAGCGTTTCGATCGTCGCGACCCAATTGCCCCAGATCGTCCGCTCGTTATGTCCCTGGAACTCTCTCGGTGCAGACGTGGTGGAGTCGATCACGAAACGCTCCACCGGCAGCTCTCGCGCCGTCGCATACCGCATCACTGCCAGCCCATGTGCTTCGAGTCGTTCAATGGCGTCCTCAGCTTCCGGGAGTACGTAGTACGCTGAGGGGGCGACAGCGGTCTCAGACGGCTTGAAGGTGCCGTACTCATACATCTGAGTTGGCGTCGTCATGTCGCGACGGCGCAAGATGATTTCTCCCGTATTCGGGTGGCGCTCCTCGTCCACCGCCCCCAACAGAATCGTGACTTCTTCGGCCGACTGAGCGAAGTCCGCCCGCGTCGCTAACGCCCGCCCAATGATCGGCTCGCGATCAGCCGCCGCCACGATACTCCGGATCTCAGACGCGTTCTGCTGCGCGAAGTCCAGAATCTCCTCGACGAACCACAACGTGCCCTTTACACGATCTTCGAAGGTGGCGTACGCATACGCCTCACTTAGGATCGCGAAGCGGTTCCGAAGTCCCATATAGTTGTTGTTGAAGCGCGGGCGGTGATCAAAGGTGTACCAGCCGGGGCGACGGGGATTGTGGTTCCCGTAGTAGTAGTAGTCCCAGCCGTGCTTCTCTTTGATTCGGCGCGTCACCTCTGGAAGCCACCGCTCACGGAGCATTCCGTCGATCGCGGCTGGCGTGTTGGGGTGTAGTGGCGGCGAGTACGTCAGATAGTACGCCAGCCGCGTTCCGTTCGTGGTGTGCAGATCCACCGCGACATGCGGGTCGTATGCGTTCATCATGCCGACGAGCGACCGGGCTTCCGGGCTGTCGAGCTTGGTGTGGTCTCGGTTCAGATCGAGCCCCTGGGCGTTGGGCCTCTGGCCCATGCCACCGATGGGCCCGTGCTGCCGGGGCCGGTTCGAGAGCGAGATGCGTTCGTTGCCGTCGGCGTTGTAAATGGGCGCAATGATCAGCACCAGATCATCTGTCCAGGTCGGGTAGTCACCCATCGAGAATTTGCGCAGCAGCATGAGCAACGCCTCCTTCCCACAAACTTCACCCGCATGGATGTTGCCTTGGATGTAGACCCGGGTTTTTCCCGTCGCGATCACCGACGCGGCGGAGGCGTCGGGGGCGCCCACAACGAGAAGCGGCAGCGAGCGCCCCTCGTTGGTGTAGCCGAACGAGGTTAGGTGGATGTCCGGAGATAGATCCGCTAGCCGCCGCGACAACTCCATCACCTCCTCATAGGAAGAGGTCTCGTTAAAATCGGTGCGCTCGGCTCGAGTCAGCAGTTCATCGAACGATGCCTGAGCAGACGCACGGGCCGGCGCAGTCAGGTGAATGACGGCGAAACAGAAGAAGGCGATTTTTAGGCGGCGCATGGGGGACATTCCGAGCATCGGGAGAGGTGTCCGAGTCGCCATATTACCGTTCGTCGCGCGCGCTGGCCACGCCCACATGCCTCCACGTCACCTCGCGAAACGTTTCGGTCGCAGCCGGAGTTGCCCGAAAAGTCCAACCTCCTGGCCCGGGCGTATCACCTGCCCGGAGAGTAGCCACAGCCTGACAAAAAGAGCCCGCGGGGACGCATCCCCGCGGGCTCTCTCATGTACTTGATCGCGTCAGGTAGCGACGTCAAAGCCAGACTCTTCAAAAGAGTGCTTCTGCGCATCATCTTCGCTCACCACCTGCCCGTCGAAGAGGTGCACGGAGCGGTCAGCCATGTGCGCATACCGAGGATCGTGCGTCACCATGCAGATGGTGGCGCCTTCCGCGTGCAGCTCAAGCATCAGGTCCATGACCGCGTTGCCGTTCTTCGAGTCCAGGTTACCCGTCGGCTCGTCCGCCAGCAGAATGAGCGGCTTGCCCACGATCGCGCGGGCTACAGCCACACGCTGCTGCTGACCACCAGACAGCTGACTCGGATAGTGACCCATCCGGTGCGCCATGCCCACGCGCTCAAGCGCCGCCTGCACGCGCTCCTACGCTCCCCGCTCGGCATGCCGCGGTACGTGAGCGGTAGCTCCACGTTCTCGTAAACCGTCAGGTCGCCAATCAGGTTGAACGCCTGGAAGACGAACCCGATCGCTTGGTTGCGGATCTTCGCACGCTGACTCGCGGTCAGGTTCTCTACGGGCGTGTTGTCCAGCAGTTACTGCCCACCTGTCGGGCTATCAAGAAGGCCCAGGATCGAGAGGAGCGTCGTCTTACCACAACCCGACGGTCCTGCAATCGATACGAACTCACCTGTCTTGATCGACAGGTTGATGTTCGAAAGCGCGTGTGTCTCTACTTCCTCCGTGTAGAACACCTTGCTCAGCCCTTCCAGCTGAATCAGCGGATGATCTCCAGCCATGTTCCCTCTCCAATAACAGAGTGCTTCGATCAGCGAGGTCGCAGAAGAACGCCGCCCCCCTTTGTTCCAGTAACAGTATAGACGGGACTCAGGGTGGAATAGTTGCAGATTTTTTCTGATGGGACGCTTTCACAGCTGGGCGAAGTCGAAAGTCACGGACTGGGCGACCTGCAACGACACCTCGGATACCACCTACTTCACGACGCGCTGCGGGACCACCGGAGCCAGGTCCACGCGCATACGATGGCGATCTGGCCGGGCAGCCACCTCGGGCAGGCCGTCGCCATGCTCGCCAATTGGGCGTGTCTCGTAGGCTCGTGAACCCGGAACCTCAGCTTTCGGTGAGCGCCTCAACGTAGTCATCGCGGTTACGGATCAGGTTATCGGCTGCTTCTGCCAGCAGTCCCAGTCCCCGCAACGCAGCCATGCGGGCGTCGGGATCAAGCGTACGGAGCATCTGATCAACACGCTCTGGATCCAAATCGGTCTGCGAGTCTCTCACCTGTTCTCCCGCTTCAGTGAGGAGGACGTTCATGACGCGCCGATCCGCCGGGTCGCGCTCGCGGGTGATGAAGCCGGCCCGCTCCAGGCGCGTGAGGTTCAGTGACATCGTAGACGTCGTGACGCCAAGGTGTTCAGCCAACTCGCCCACCATGACGGGATCGAAGGCATCGAGGTGGCTCAGGATGCCGGCCTGATGCGGCGTCAGCGAGACCCCGCGATCTGCCGAGCGGACCTCCCGACTCTTACAGGCGAAGTGGATACGCGGATAGGCGCTCAAAAACGCATCTATGTCGGACATCTCTCCCGGCTCCTACTTCCTTACGGACGGCCAAAGTCGTCCGGAAAGGTGAGAATCGCCCATACACGCAGGGTTCATCGACATAAATGTGTGCCGAAACATATTCCCGTGCAATAGTTTGATTCGTCAAACCAATATATAAACCTAGGCGAATCACATCATTCCTGGTAAATCACAGTGGAAAACTCGAATGGGGCGATGTGCGTCACGTCGGGCCGCGTAACGCGGAAGAGATCTCACCGAGTTGGGAGTTCCACGAAGGTGCGAGTACTATTCCTTCTTCCTGCATACCTCAACTCTCCCCCTCACTCCTATCGTCATGGAACTTTTCAGTAGCCCGGAAGCCTGGATTGGGCTCTTAACGCTGACGATCCTGGAAATCGTACTGGGGATCGACAACATCATCTTCATCGCGATCCTCGCCGATCGAGTGAAGGAGGGGTCTAGGACCCGAGCCCGGCAAGTGGGGCTCATTTTGGCTATTGGGACCAGGATCGCCCTGCTGTTCTCGATCGTTTGGATCATGTCTCTGACGGAGACGCTGTTCACGCTACTCGCTCACGGCTTCTCGGGCCGAGACCTGATCCTGATCGTCGGCGGCGCCTTCCTCTTGTTCAAATCGACGCGTGAGATCCATCACAAGCTCGAGGGTGATGAAGATGACCAGAACGAGGGTCGTGGCGCGGCATCCTTTGGCGGAGTCATCCTTCAGATCATGCTGCTCGACGTGGTGTTCTCGCTAGACTCTGTGATCACAGCCGTGGGCGTGGCCGACGATCTGCGCGTAATGGTGACGGCAGTGCTGATATCGGGCGCCTTCATGGTATTGGCGGCCGGCAGCGTGAGTCGGTTTGTGAGTCAGCACCCAACGGTGAAGATGCTTGCGCTCTCCTTCCTGATCCTGATCGGAATGTCGCTGATCGCCGAAGGCATGGGCGAGCACATTGCTAAAGAGTACATCTATTTCGCGATGGGCTTCTCGGTGTTCGTCGAGATGCTCAACCTTCGGGTGAAGGGCAAGAAAGCTCCGGTGAACCTCAGGGGACGGAGCCTGCGGAAGCCCGACCCCTGAAACCCGACGACTAAGACAGCCTGAGCGAACATCATACCGCAAAAAGAAACGCCGCCCCGAACGAACGGGGCGGCGTTTTTTTCACGAGCACCTGAGTGACTACATGGCGCCCTGCATGCCTGCTTCGCCGTCGGCCGACACAACAAAGTAGACCCACATGCCCGTGGTCGCGTGACCCGGGATGTAGCAGACGAGGGTGTACGTCCCGGCCGCATCGGCGGTGAACGTGATCGTATCCGTCTCACCCGGCATCGTGGCGCCTACCATCGAGCTAGGATTTTCGGTGACCGCGCCAGCGAAGACGGGGACCGGATCCATCATGGCACCAAACGACTTGGTCTCCGCAGAGACGCCTACGCTGTGCCCCATGGCGGGGTCGCTGTTGACCAGATCAATAGTGACCGTCGCCCCAACCGGAACAGTGATGGCCATGTTGCCCTTCGTGGCACCGTTGAAGTTCCAGTAGTTGTTCGTGTTGGTCGAACCAGCCGTAAGGGTGATATGGACCGTGTTGGCTGCAGCATCAAAGGCCATCCAGTCCGGCAGCATCAAGGCGCCGCCGGGAAGGTTGGCACTGGCGGCTGCCGGAGCGGCTGCTGGGGCGGAGGCGGCGCTGCTGTCAGCCGCTGTGTCAGCCGGCTCACCACCACCGCACGCGGCGAAGGCAATAAGAGCTGAGAAGATCGAAAGACGCTTCATTCTAAAGATTCCTGTCTAGGTTCGGATTCCTACGCTGTCCGCGGGACCGCCACGGGCCTATAAAATACATGGATTCTCAGTATGCGGTATCCGGGAAGCGCCCTACACGGCGTTTCGCGCATACGGCATGCAACCTTTTTCGGATCGGGCCCCTCTCGATGGGAGAGGCGGAAGAACCACTTCACACGGTAATGACATGTATCGGGCCACTGAGATGTTCAATGAGTAGGCGCACACTGTGGGTAGCCGCGGTTCTATGGCTCTGGCCGGCTACGCCCCCGGCGGCACCTACGCTGGACGCTCAAGAGGTTCCTACGCTCGCGGCGCTTTCGTTCCTGAGCGGCTGCTGGGCCGGCACCATGGGGGCTCTCAATATGCGTGAGCAGTGGTCCTAAGCCGAAGGTGGCATGATGATGGGCACAACTCGCTACCTCCGCGAAGGACGCGTGGTGGACTGGGAGTTTGCCCTGATGTCCGAAACCCCGGCCGGCGTCACGTTGCTCCCCTATCCCACGCGGTTCAAAGTCTGAGCACGACTTTCCGCTGGTTCGGTGGGACGACGACTTCGTCTTCGAGAATCTCGAACATGATTTTCCGGTTCGCATCGTCTATGGCAGGGACGGCGAGGATGGACTGTCGCCTCGAATCGAGGGGAGTGACGGCGACACTCGAGGCTGATCCCTTCAGCGGGTCGACTGCCCGAGCGCCCGCTAGAAGGCTGTCGAAGAAATACAGTGGCCCGGGCCAGACCAAGGATAGGAACGATAATGGGAAGGCCCGGTCGCCAACGGCGACCTGGCCTTCATCACTACACGTGCTTGCCCGACAGTATCCGGGCTCTGCAATTACGCCGGGAGGCCCGCCAGAGGCGAGGCATGCTCAATCGGCCGCATGTCCTCAGCCATCCGTCGGAAGAGCCGTGCGATCCTGAGATCGCCGTCTCCCTCTGCGCGGATCGCAGTCCGCAACAAAAACCCGAGTCGCTCTTCCAATTTCATCGTCATCATCCCCTCCTAACGGTCCGAAGCCCCCGGCTTCCCATCCCCATCCCTCACATTGAACACCTACGGAGGAGGGCACTTCACATCAGACCAGGCTGTCTTCCGGGTCTGGGTTGAGGTCGGCTCGGATGCGATCTAAGAAGTCGATCAGCTGAACGAGTTCGTGCTCGTCAAGCACATTCGCAAGCGACTCGTCCACCGCATTTACGACGTCACCGAGGGATGCTAATAGGTCGAGGCCGGACTGAGTAATACGGCACCACACCCGGCGGCGGTCCGCGGTGCAGCGCTTACGCGCGACCCAGGCCTTCTTCTCCATGCGGTCGATAAGTCGAGTCACGCCCGGCGTCCGCTCAAGCATGCGCTCACCCACCACTAGCGTCGGAAGGCCTTCCTCTCCGGCGCCCCGCAGGATCCTGAGCACGTTGTATTGCTGGACCGTGATACCGCTGGGTTCCAGCACGCCAGCCAAGTGACGTAGGATGTCATCACTCGAACGAATCAGAGCCAATACGGCTTCTTGGCTGCGGCTCCGAAAAGGCTTCGTCTGTTGGATGTCCTCTAAGATCGTTCGAGGACGCGTCACTACACCGTCACTCATCACACTTCCCTCGGTTCGCTTCGAGCCTTACGACGTCCCATGGCACATTTGAAGCTAAAACTTTCACCATTTTCGGCTAGAAGCCAGGTGAGACCCATCTGGGCACGGTATCATAGTTCGCTCCGCGCCCTGACCTCGGGCTCCGTTCAGTCGGCGAGCTTGTCCGCTGAAATGCACTCCTCGCGGGTTCGACTTCGAACGCTTCGGTAGTGAGCCAACAACTCTGCGATGGGGGTGCCGTCCACGCTTCGCTCCTGATGGCCTCTGCTGTCAGTACAGCCTACCATGATGAGCCCAAGCAAGCAGCCTTGAAGGAGAAATACGATGATACGCTCTGTCCTGTTCCTGTTCGTGGGTCTCGCGCTTTCAACTGACGTGGCGTTGGCGCAGAACACCGAGTTACCGGCCATCGAGAAAGTGCGGAACTACCTCCCGCACATGACGCGACCGGAAGTCGAGGACCTTCTCACGCGCAGCGACATGGTCCTCATTCCGGTGGCGTCGCTCGAACAGCATGGCACACACCTGCCGATTGGGACGGACTACCTCAACGGTGTTGAGCGGGCAAAGCTCGTGGGGCTCCGGGCAGATATTCTGGTCGCGCCCATTCTCCTGCCTGGGCAATCTCCCTATCACATGGGCTTCGCGGGGACGGTGACGCTGCCTTCCACGCTCATCCAAGAGGTTTATGTAGAAGCTGCGAAAAGCCTGATGCAACACGGATTCAAACGCTTCTTGTTCCTGAACGCGCACGGCGGAAACGCAGCGATCACGACCTTCATCGTGGATCGCATCAACCAGGAAACAGGAGGGATCGCCGTCGATTTGGGGCGGGTCGTGGGCCCATTCACGGTCCGCACCGCCAGCCGCGACCAGCCGAGCCCTTCCGAGCCGATGTTCGACCGACATGGGGGCACGCCCGAGACCTCCGCGTCGCTTTATCTGATTCCCAATCTGGTTGACATCTCCGCGGCCTACGCCGCCGACGTGACCCTTCCGCCCCACATGGAGGCGATGCTACCTGCCGTAGTCGCGGGCGACCCGACAGCGCTCGCGGTCTTCCTCGCCGAGGGGCTCAAGGACGAGGCTACAGGAAAGGGCACCTCCGCCGCGGAGATGACTCCGACCGGGGTTTGGGGCGTCCGGAATCCGGCAGAAGCCACGCTCGAACGCGGGCGCGCATCTACGGAGAGCTTCGTGGACGCAGCGGTCGCGTTTATCTCGCGTTGGAACGAGCTACGCCCGCCGGGAACGGGGAGGTAGTCCGGGGTCGCCGAAAGCGGCTACAGAAGAACCGCGAACGCCACTGCCGCGATGACCGAAACCGAAACCCCGACCTTCATGGCAACCGCCGCGGTTCTCCCGAGGAGCACACCCCAACCGACCGTGGCGGACTTCTGGACCGAGAGCGTCTCGAAATAAGTCACCAGGCCGGCCCCGATGAAGGTGCCCACAAAGGCGGTGATCATCGGGCCGATGATGGGGACAGGCACGCCCACGAAGAGTCCTGCCATGCCGCCGATCACGGCGCCCCAGAACGCCTTGCGGGAGCCCCCGTAGGCGTCTCCGACCTTCTTGAGAATGAAGAACTCGGCAACCTCGGCGACCAGCGCGATGCCCGCGACGATCAAGCCAAAGGCCCATGAGATACTGCCCGCGAGCATCAGCCCCAAAGTGATAACGACGATCAGCCACAGGCCAGGCAGACCCAGGGGAATCAGCACGAGGCTCGCGAGCATCGCGAGAATCGCGGCGATATGGATAAGCATGGTCATGGTCTACACCCTACGGTCTACAGGGCGGGAAAGATCCCACGCCGTGCTAGACCCGCGGCATTCGTAGCCGATACAGCGCCTCCGAGGCTCGAGCCGATTACCAGGAAGGCGGCATCGTAGTGCTGGAATTCGTTGGACATGCTAGCGTGGTGACAAGAGTCGTTGTCCCACCCTAAGGAGATCGCCTGATGAGTGACCCCATCGCAGCCGCATCCGGCATTTTAATCAGACCCCTGACGCCGACCATCGGGGCCGAAGTGCTCGGTGTCGACCTCGCGGATCTGACCGACGCGGAATTCGCGCTGATTCAGCAGGCGCTCACTGAGCACCAGGTGATTTTTTTTCGCGATCAAGATATCTCGGTAGACGCGCTCAAGGCTTTTGGCGCGCGTTTCGGCACGCTCGACGTGCATCCGAACGATCCAGGGCTAGAGGGGCACCCCGAGGTCATGATGATCCACGCGGACGAAAAGTCGAAGCGGGTCGCCGGCGAGATGTGGCACTCCGATGTGTCCTGCTCGAACGAACCACCCATGGGCTCGATCCTGAGGATGTTCCAGGTGCCAGAGAGCGGCGGCGACACACTTTTCGCCAGCATGTACGCGGCCTACGAGGCCTTATCCGAGCGAATGAAAGTGATGCTCGATGGCCTCACCGCCATGCACGACGGGGGGCCCTATTACCGAGCTGTGAATCAGATCATCGGCCGGGACGACGGCGGACGGAGCTATCCGACCGCGGTGCATCCGGTGGTCCGCACGCACCCGGCCTCAGGGCGGAAGTGCCTCTACGTGAATTCGATGTTCACGACGCAGATCCTTGGCGTGCCGGTGGCCGAAAGTGATGCCCTGCTGGCGTTCCTCTTCGATCACGTGAAAAATCCGCAGTTCCAATGCCGCTTCCGTTGGGAGCAACATTCTGTCGCATTTTGGGACAACCGTTGCTCGCAGCATTACGCGGTGTGGGACTACTTCCCTCACGTGCGCTCGGGGTACCGAGTGACCGTGCGGGGGGAGCAGCCCCTGGCGTAAGCGTTGGAAGAAGTACGGCTCCCTCAGCATCGGCGCGAGAAGGGCCACCCCGACCAGGGGGACGGTTTCAAAGCAAAACGGCCCCGGCCCCGCCATTGGGGAGAGGCCGTTTGCCTACCGCGAATGGCGCCCCTACAGGACCAGCGTATGCGTGTACTTCATCGTGAGCGTCCGCGCGTTGGTCCGCGGGAGACGCGGCGCCCCAAGCACATCACGGTCCAGGTTCAGACCTTCGTTCCACACGAGCCACAGGTCCTGACCTTCGCGGAAGTTGTAGCGGAGCCGGGCGTTCGTGGTGGCCTGTTGTGTCAACGAGTTGTACTGAACGAAGGCATCCAGCGACAAATGGATGTCCAACGCCCCGTGGGCGGTGACCCTCATGAGGTTGGAGTCGAACTCTTGGCCCCGTTCGTCGAATCGGATTCTGTTCCAATCCCAGCCGGTCTTCAGTTCGAAGTACCGATTCACGGCCCAGTTGAGCTCGGTTCGAAGCCCAACGCGTGTTCCGTCGAAGAAGTCGCCGCCTGTCACGGTGACGTTGGGCTGGATCCGCCATCCGCGGGGGGCCCTGAAACGCGCCTCTGCTTCGTTGGCCCAATAACTTCCAGCAGGAACCCCGGCGTCGTCCCCAAGCGAGAACGGCTCAGGGACGTCCTCATACGTCGTATTCGTTGACACACGCAGCGTCATCCCCGGCTTCGACTCCAGGGTTAGGAACGGCTCGAATTGACCCGTGTCGACATGGCGGTCTGCGTTGCGCCACCAGGCGTTGCCCTGAACGCCGACCCAGACCCTACGGAAGATCGATTCTTCTCCGGGGAACCACTGATAACTCCAATCGCTCTGGGCCCGACTGAAGTTCTGGCGAGATTCGTAACCGACTCCAGGATCATACGCTTCGCCGGACCACACGAAGCTCTGCAGATAGCTGAAGCCTTCGACCCGCCTACGCCTCCAGTCGGCCACGACGCGGCCCGCGGCAAATCCTCCCAGAGCGGCGTCGCTATCCGGGTCGCCACCCTGGATGGTCTGCAGCCACTTCAGCGTGACGTATTCGTCGCCACTCACTCGAAACTGGCCGTCCAGCCCGTAGGTGACGTTGTAGATGCCATCCGCGTCTAGGCGGCTCGTGGCCATGCCGCCTACATACGAGTTCTGATTCAACACGGCCCGCCGTGCCCTCAGCACGCCAAAGTTCTCCGAGGCTTGATCCGCCGTGCCCTGCGTCTGCATCTCGATCAGCCCCACGTCCCAGCCTCCAACGCGACCCACAAGGCGGGCTCCACCCAAAATGCGGAGTGGTTGTCCGTCTGAGAGCCCAATGCGGCGGGAGTAAAACAGCACACCGCGATCGGCGCCCGTCTCGAACGAGAAGATTCCGGCGCGCTCCTGGAAGAACGGCCGCTTTTCATCGAAGAACAAAGAGAATCGGGTCAGATTCACCTGCTGCTGATCCGCCTCGACCGCAGCGAAATCAGTATTAACCGTGAGATCAAGTGTGAGATTGGACGTCGGCGTGATCTTGAGGTCTCCACCGACTTCGTACTTTCGCTCGGTGGCCGCCACATACGCGCTTGCGCCTTCCGGAAGCGCCGTGCTCAGCGTGGACCCACCCAACACATAGGAGCTTAGGTACACGGGATTGCGCGGCGCTACGTCTCGGAGTCGGACATCCTGCCAAGCCGAAACCTGCGTGTAGGGTCGACTACGTGGGATCGCAGGAAAGGTCCATCGCGAGCCGGTGGCGGGCTCGTAGGCATAGGCCATGAGGCCCATGACGACGGCCCCGTCTTCACCTTCTGTGAAGCGCAGGCTTGAAAAAGGGACGCGCATCTCCCCTTCCCATCCGTCTTCAGTGATGCGCGTCTTCAGGTCCCAGAACGTGTTCCAGGATGAGCCGCTCGGGCCGCCCGCGCCCCCGTTCTCCCTCTGGCCGTCTCCGGTGATGCTCATGTCCATCTGTGCGCCCAACGGGAGTCCAACGAAGCGCATCGCATTCTCGTCATCGTTGAACGTGTCGAGCAGGAGTCCAAAGCCGTCGTCCCCGGACCAACGGTCACGGGTTAGGGAGTAGGCTCGAATGTCCTTCGGATCGTCATGGTGGAAACGTGCGGCCAGGTAGATGCCCTCATCGTCGTACGCTAGGCGGAGATCGATTCGTCGGTCGCTGCTTCCGCGGAACGAGGGCTCGTACATCGTCAGCGGGAGCGGGTCGATACCCGCCCAAGCAGCCTCGTCGATGGAACCGTCGACGTCGATGGGACCGGAAAGGCGTTGCAGATCGAGCACGCCCGTTGGCTCAGGTGCGCCGAGTCCCGCCTCCAGCCCGATCACGGACGGTACGGACTGGGCGGCCAGTGCCCAGGGAGCGAAAAACAAAGGCGCCGCCAAGGCGAATGCGGTCTTGGAGACCGCCCGGAAGCTCAAAACATAGTGCATAGCCCACGAAGAAAACGGCGATGGGTTCGTGGCGCCAGGCTGGAGGTGACCGGCCGCCCCACTAGGGCGGCCGGTCACCCCGTCAGAACGATTGCCCGCAGACGGTCCCGCTCAGTGAATCGCTGCCGGGGGATGCCGTGGAACCGGAGAACTGAATCTGGACAGAGCACGCGCCAACCCGCCCCGCCGTCGCCCAGCGGAGGTTGCCGGAAAAGGCGCCCGAGTAACTCTGGTTGAAGTCGGAGAGGAAGCGCATCTCCATCGTGAACGTCACGTTCGGGCTGCCATCGATCGTGAACAGGAGGCCGCTGACAGGGTCGCTCAGAGAGCATGCCTGGTGGACCTCCGTGAAGTTCATATCAATGGTCCCGGTAAACGTGTCCGACTCAACGGAGCCGCTCATGGCTCCTTGAATGGAGACCGATCCTCCGAGGTCACACGGCGCGGTGTTGTTCAAAGATTCATTGATCGTGATTGGAACCAGGGCGGGGCCGTCGACCTGAAGCCCAGAAAGGCCCGAGAACCCGGTGAGTAGCCCTTGGCTGATGATGATCGAACTCAGCGCCTGCGCCTCTACCTGGGACAAACTGCCCTCATCTTCTGGGCCGGTCCCATCTCCACACGCTCCCAGGATGAGGGCGAGCGTCAGAGCCACAGTACAACGCGAGACAGATAAGACGAGGGAGACCATGGGCTTGAACATTGGGGTACTCCTTCAGGTCTGGCGACATGGCCTTTTGCAGGGCCTTCTTGCCTACTCAGACGGACGCGGTGTCGGAATTTCCCCTGAGGAATTCACGAGTACGGGACCTCGCTACGGGTTACTTCGGCGGTCGAGATCAATCATCACGACTCTCTGCACGCCCAAGTCATCGGCCGCCAGCATGAGCAGATCGTCTGCTCCGACCGCTAGTAGCGAGTGACGCGCGGGGAGTTCGATATCGCCGAGGTAGCCGGCCTTCGGGTCCATCAGCGACCATACGTTTGGAGCGTCGGCATCTACCGAGAACGCGCGCAGCCAGAGCACCCCCTCGCTGTCGATCACCATTTCCACGAACGAGGGCAAATTCTCCGGCCACCCCCACGCGAGTCGATTCGCCTACGACGGCCTCTCCTTGAACAGCCCCTTGGCTTCCGGGGAGGTCAGGCGCCGGTTCCCTGCGGTACGCTACGAGTCGAATCCGACCGGTCACCACACACGAGGCCCGGATACCAGATCTGCGCGCCAGATTCCGGTCGTTCGCCGTCCACGAGCACGACCTCGTAGAGATCACTGCGTCCCCATCACAACCCGGCGCGGATGGAACGCCACGGGACTCCCCAGGAGGAGTGACCACGGCGCACCGAGAGAGGACCATCATCACGGCAAGAATGGATGTATCAATACAGCCCAATGTAGCGCTTCGCGGCGAGATGGATCCCCTGAAGCGGCGCCCCGACTCCCACGCCTCGCGCGTTACCCCCTCACCCGCCTACTATCACACGATGGGCCCTGGTGTCTCAGACCCCGTTTGGCTCTTCACCCACGAGGTAATTCATGCGCGCACTGCACCGCACCGCGATTCTGTCGATCCTGCTCGTCGGTCTCGCCACCGCCGCCATCTCGATTCGCGCCTCCGCCCAGTCGCCCACCGCGACTCCCGAAGTCCAGGCCCAGATCGACCTTTTCTCCGCCTGGCTCGATGGCCAGATCGAGATCCGTGGACTACCGGGCGTCGTTGTAGGCGTCGTCTCGGGCGATGACCTGGTTTGGGCCAAGGGCTTCGGGCATGCGGACCTCGAGTCGGGTCGGCGCATGGAGACCGATACGCGATTCCGCATGGCGTCGCACAGCAAGCTCTTTACAGCCACTTCGATCATGCAGCTCAGAGAGCAGGGCAGGATCCGGCTAGATGACCCGGTTACGGATTACCTGCCGTGGTTCACCTTCCAGGGTGCAGCCTCAGACGATCCGCCCGTCACGATCGAGCACCTACTCACCCATAGTTCTGGCCTCCCTCGCGAAGCCGGTTCGCATTGGACCGATTTCGAGTTTCCGACCGCCGAGGAGGTGCGCTCTCTGATGCCCGATCGACAGGCACCTTTCGCGCCCGAGGTCCGCTGGAAGTACTCGAACCTGGCCTACACGATCGCCGGGATGGTTGTGGAAGAGGTCAGCGGGGTGCGGTGGGCGGATTACTTGCGACAGAATATCTTCACACCTCTCGGCATGAGTTCATCCAGTGTCGATGTGGCCGACTCGAAAATGGCGACCGGCTACGGCAACCGAATGCCGGATGGATCCCGTGAGGTCTTTCCGTTCGTGGACGCGCGCGGCATGGCCGCCGCGACGGGACTCACCTCGACCGTGGAAGACATGGCCCGGTTCGTCTCTGCGCAGTTTAGGACGGGCACCCGTGGTGGGGACCGGCTACTGAGCACCGGATCGCTTCGGGAAATGCACCGGGTGCGCATGCTCGAAAACACGTGGACGAGCGGACAGGGCATCGGATTCAGCGTGCGCCGCGTCGACGACAAACTCTTCGTAGGCCACGGTGGAGGATATCCCGGCTACACGACTAACACCTCGATTCAGCTCGACTCTAAGGTCGGCGTGATCGTCCTCACCAACACCGGCGACTCGAACCCTTCTCAGATCGCGCAGCAGCTCATGAGCACCGTCGGCGAGGCCGTGGCATCCGCGACCGCCACGAAGCCCGCAATCGCAGCCTGGAATCCCGCCTGGGCACGATTCGCGGGTACGTACCGGAGCCGAGGCGGAGAGACAAGAGTCTTGGTCATGAACGAGCGCCTTGTGACGATGAATCCTTGGGCCACTAGCATCGGGGAGCCTACCTATCTTGAGCCGATCGGCGACGGGACGTTTCGCATGATGGCACCCACAGGTGGAGGCCCGGTGGGCGAGATCGTTCGGTTCGTGGAGGAGGACGGCGTGGTCGTGCGGATGGTCACGGGGGATTCCTACTCGGTGCGGGTGAGGTAGGGGTCGCCATGATCGACGAGACACGCTTGACTGTCCTTCTCCGCTCGCTCACCGCGGCCTGTCTGCTCTGGATCATTCCCGCTGTTGCGGCCGGACAATCGGATCGGGGCACCCTTGTATCGACGTTGGACTCGGTGGCGCGCGCCTGGGTCCAGAACGAGATGGTCCCCGGAGTAGCCGTGGCGGTCGTAAAGGATGGCGTGACGCTGCTCGAGAGAGGCTACGGCTACGTCGACCTCGAATGGATGATTCCGACGCCGGCCAACGCGAGTTTCGAAATTGGCTCGGTCACGAAGCAGTTCACCTCCGCGTCGGTCATGCTTCTGGTCGAGGAAGACAAACTCGATCTCGATGCAGACTTCACGCAGTACATCGACTTCGACACCCAGGGCCGCACGATTCCGCTGCGCCGCCTTCTTGATCACACCTCGGGGATCAAAGGCTACACCGAGATGCCGCAGGCTTTCGGGGAATTGACCCCTCGCAAGCTGCCCCGTGACACCCTCGTCCGGCTTCTCGAAAATGAGCCGGTCCATTTCGAGCCCGGTACAGCCCACATCTACAACAATTCAGGCTACTTCCTGCTCGGGCTCATCATCGAGGCGGTCTCCGAAATGAGCTATGAGGAATTCGTCGCGCAGAGGATCTTTGAGCCACTCGGGATGAACGACTCGTACTACTGCAGCGAAAGTGCGGTACGCGCCAATCGGGCCCACGGGTACGACGCGGCCGGGCCGGGCCAGCTTATTCGGGCGGCCTACCTGGATCATACCTGGCCCTATGCGGCGGGATCACTCTGCTCCACAGTGGGTGACCTCGTGCGATGGAACCAGGCGCTCCACGGCGGCGAGCTGCTCAGCGCCGAGTCGTACGAGAAGATGATCACACCCATGCCACTCGAGGACGGGTGGCCCATGACGTATGCAATGGGGCTCGTGATCAGCATGCGCGGCGACACCCGCCAGATCGCGCACAATGGAGGCATCAACGGCTTCGTGTCGTCTGGGATGTACTTCCCAGAGGAGCGCTTGATCGTCGTCGGCGTGCAGAACTCCACCGGGGCGAACGTCGGGGCGCTGACCAGCGCGCTCGTGCAGGCGGTGCTGGGTCCGGTCGAGCCGCCCGAGCCCGTGTCCGAGACGTACTCGGGTTCGCTCGATGACTTCGTCGGTGAGTACACTGGAGCTGCACGTGGGCCGGACATCACGGTGTCGATCAGCGTGGAGGACGGCGGGCTCGCCGTTTCCGTGCGGGGTGGCACGGCGGCGAAGGCTGACTACCAGGGTGGTCTTACGTGGAAGCGTGGCACCTCCGAGATGACCTTCACGCGCGAGGGCGGCAGGATCGTGGGGGTGACATTCTTGGGCGGGGGGATCCTGCGGCTGAAGAAGGTGAGTTAGGGTTGCGATGCGGGTCCCTGCTTAATCAGCGCCCCAAACGTCGGGTTTGGCCCGCCGCCCGGAATGATTTGGTCAGTCTTCGGAACACCTCACTGGCCGCTCGTCCTGAAACAGGCGCGAAATCGGTCCCCGAGAAACAAAAAAACGTCGAGGCCCTCACTGGGACCTCGACGTTTTACGCGCCTGGTAGGAATCGAACCTACGACCTCGTGCTCCGGAGGCACGCGCTCTATCCCCTGAGCTACAGGCGCTTTGCGAGGCTGAAGATCGCCAATCGAGGCGGGGGGTCAAGCTAGGCGGGGCCCTGGGAAAGAGTCGGCGCCCGCCGCTTTCGCGACGGGCGCCGTCAGTTGAGCGCGCGGAATAAGCCGAGTTCTGTCCCCTTACGGGGGAGGATCATTCATCTGGGACTGCTGTTACCAACAGCCTCATGCAGCCTACCCGGAACTCAAACGGAGCGGGCAACTCCTCGTTCCTTATTTGGCCTTGCTACGGGTGGGGTTTACCAGCGACTCACTGTTACCAGGAGCCCGGTGCGCTCTTACCGCACCGTTTCACCCTTACCTGTGCCGCTTTCGCGGCCATCGGCGGTCTATTCTCTGTTGCACTTTCCGTCGCCTTACGACGCCCGGGCGTTACCCGGCACCCTGCCCTGCGGAGCTCGGACTTTCCTCCAGTGGCCGAAACCACCAGCGATCCTCACTCGCACGCTCATATTGAGGTTAACGCAGGCGGGGGGCATCAACTAGCTGACGGGTAATACGATGCCCTCGGGCCTGGGACCTACCGTCCGATCACGGTCAGCGCCTCAGCCGGCGTCATAGCCGGAATCGGCGAGGCCGCGTAGTCGCGTACGTTTCTGGTCACGATGAGGTCGGCGCCGCAGGCGCGCGCGGCGGCCACCTGCATAGCGTCCTCGAAATCATCCATGGGGAGCGTGGTCGCGAAGCTGAGGGACTCGGTATCGGTGGGGGCCACGGCCACAAAGGTTGTGAGTTCCCCGACGAAGGCTTGAGTGTCTACCGCGCCCCGCTGAGGAGCAACCAGATAACAGAGGTTTGAGATGCTGTGCCAAGCCACAAACGCCCCTCGCCTCGACACCTCGAGCCGGTCGAGCAACTCGGCAGAAGCGGCGATGCGGGCTCGGGGATTCATCGCCTCGGCGCGCGGCCCCGCGATTCGGCTGACGCCCCACTTCTACAACACGACGGATGATGTGGACCTGGCACTCGACGCCCTCGCCGCCGTGATCGGGCCGCGCTGATGGGCGCCTCCCTGGTGCCGCAACGCACGGCTGCGGAGATCGTGACGCGGTGACGCGCCCATGACACAGCGCGAGACGTTCGGCAGCCGGTTCGGCGGGCTGGCCATCGGGCTGGCCGTCGGCCTGGGGAACGTGTGGCGCTTCTCCTACATGGTCGGACAGTTCGGCGGGGCGGCCTTCATACTGCTCTACTTGCTGATCGCAGCGCTCGTGGCGGTCCCGGCCCCCATGGGCGAGTGGTCGCTCGGTCGGCACACACGACTCGGCACACTCGGGGAGTTCCACGCCCTCGGGGTACCCGGCGGCAAGGGCGTGGGCTGTTTGCTGGTGATGGTGACGTGGTCGGCGGTGGCCTATTACACGAACGCGATCGGCTGGGTGGTCTATCACGCCATTACGGAGCTCGCGGCGCCCTTCGGACGGCCCTTCGACGCGTCGCAGATCCTGCCACCGGAGACGAGCTTTTCGGCCAAGTCGATGGGTCTGCAGATCGGCTTCACGTCTATGGTGTTGTTGACCGAAGCGTGGGTCGTTCTGCGCGGCATCCGACGCGGCATTGAGCGAGCGCCCATGATCCTGACGGCGATGTTGTTCGTGACGCTGCTGATCGTGATCGTGTGATCTGTGACACTGCCCGGCGCGGGTGAAGGGATCCGCTGGCTCTTAGCGTTTGAACCGAGTCACATCACCCCGACCGTGGCCATCGAGGCACTGGGTCAGGTGGTCTTCTCCGTCGGCCTAGGCGGGACCTTGATGGTGGTGTACGCCTCCTACCTCGGCGCGGAAGCCAACATTCGCTCTGACGCGACATGGACGGTCATGGGGGACACGGGCGCCGGACTGTCGGCGGGACTCGCGATCTTTCCGGCGGTGTTCGCGCTTGGGCTCGAGCCTGGCTCTGGGCCCGGACTGTTGTTCGTCACGCTCCCTGCGGTCTTCGCACAGATCCCCGGCGGCTGGATTTTTGGGGCTTTGTTTTTCGTCAGGCTCGCGGGCGCGGCGTTGCTGTCCGGCATCGCAGCGTACGAGGTACTCGTGGCGAGCTTCACAGACAGCTTGGGATGGTCTCGGAAACGGGCGACCTGGACGGTCTTGGGCGTGTCTATGCTCCTCGCGCTGCCGCCCATGATCAATCTTGAGATCTTCGTGCCGTGGGATCTCACGTTCGGATCTGGGGATCAAACCGTTGGGGCTCTGATCGCAGTGCTGACCGTAGGGTGGGTGATGAGCCGCGCAACACTCTTGGAACAGATCGCAGGAACCGATCCGTCTCTCTCGGACCGCGCCCTGATTCACTGGCTTCTTTGGGTCGTGCCAACAGCGGTGATGGCAGCCGCCGTATGGTGGTTGCTGACCGACGTGTTGGGCACGGCCCAATTAGGTTGAAGTCGATGGGTACAGCCTCCATCGGTTATCGCAGATGCGTGGCGGCCTGGCCGCCCACCTGACTAGTTTGAGCGGTCGTTTCATTCACGGGAGTCGTCACATGCGTCGTCGTCTTTTTCTCTTCTTGGCAGTTTGTTGTCTCGCCGCACCCGTTTCCGTCGCGGCACAAATGGACGGAATGGGTCAGGAAGAGACCATCGTGGTCTACCTGGTCCGGCACTCCGAGCGCGCCGAAGACGGGAGCAACGATCCACCGATCTCCGAGGCCGGGTGGACGCGTTCTCGGTTGCTCGCGACGATGCTTGCAGACGCCAACCTGACACAACTTCACTCGACGGACCTTAAGCGCACTCGCTCGACAGGCGAGCCCACAGCAGAGGCGGCCGGCCTCGCGATCGACTCCTATGATCCGCGCGACCTGCCAGGATTTGCCGCCCGATTGAAGACGATGCCGGGTCAGCATCTTGTGCTCGGTCACAGCAACACGACGCCTCAACTGGTCGCAGCACTTGGAGGTGAACCAGGGCCGGACATCGAAGAGATGGAGTACGATCGACTGTACATCGTCACGATCGTCGGGCACCACGTCAGCACGGTGCTACTGCGCTTCGGAGAACCGTTCGGCGGTTAACCGCCGAAGCGCGTCCCGAACTGAGCGGTAATTCCGAGGTCGGGGCTGGTGGAGGTCCAGCCTCGGGCGAGCGACACTTTCAGCCACCGCTGGCTACCGATCACAACACCCAGCCGCACTTCACCGAGGTTCTCGTTTCCGCGGCGATCGCGGTCGGAGCGGGGGTCATGCTGCCCGGTGAATTCGAGGAACGGGTCGACCTGACCCGCATCGTATCTGGCAGCACCGACGAAGAGGATGGGATCGATCTGTTCGTGTGCAGGATCACGCGTGCCGTTTATGCCAGCCCCACCCTCAACGGATAGATCCCACGGGCCGGCCCTGCGACGCACGCCGATGGTCGTGAAAAAATCAGCTTGGTCGCGACCGAGTCCCTCACGGTTATCTGTCGTGGGAAGGCGAGTGCCAAAGCGGAACGCGACCGCGACCGGGGCGGCCGGCGGGGTCAGCCAGATCAACGTAGAAACTTCGATAGCGCCCGCGCCGGTGCGGCTTGATCCGTCCGGCGGGCGAGTGTCCGTGACAGGCTCCGCGTATATTTTGCGCTCGTCGAAAACACGAAGGAGAGTACCGCCGATCCTGATGGCGATGCGCTCATAACTCCACGTGACTTCAAAGACGCCGAACTCGTAAAGGTGGCCCTCAGCACCCGCCAGCGAGATGCGCTGCCCGGCTAGAAACGCAGACCCCATCACAAACACACCACCCGGACGCTCGAAGGTCGACCAGCCCATAGGGTTCAGCGGCCGTACCTGGGCCTCGAGCGCGCGCGGCGCAACGAGAAGTCCTGCCAGCAGGAGAGCAAACGCGGCCGCACGCGCGAAGATGCACGCGACATGGTGCGGGACGAGGCGCGCGACCAAGGGTCTTCCGGGGGATGGCATAGGGCCGCAATATGGACCGCCCTTCGCTCGCGGGTAAGGCCACTTGAGTCAGGGGTGGCGCCCCCGCGGCGTGACCCGGCGATTGCCACCGGTTGGACTGGCGGCAGATGCGGCACAACGGCCTAGGCGGCGGGCATCCCGGACGTAACGACAAACGACCCATCCTTGCCCACGATCATCCCCTCGACCCCGGGTGTGCCCTCCAGGAACGCCAGGCCGGCCACTGGGCCTAGCACCAAGGCCGAGGTGGAGAGGGCGTCGGCTTCCATGGCTGAGTTCGCGACGACAGACACACCACTGGTATGGTCCGGCGAATAGCCCGTGCGAGGGTCGATGAGGTGGTTAAAGCGTCGATCCGTGCTGTAGGCCTGCATATAGTCGCCGGAGGTGGCCACAGACCTGCCATCAAGAGAGACAGTCCCAATGAGTCGGTCCGGAAACAGCGGGTCCTGCAGGCCGATGCGCCAAGGCTCATCCACAGAGCCGGGGCCGCCCGACGCGATGTCTCCGCCAGCATCAACCATGACGCGCTCGGCTCCCGCGCGCGCGAGTACCGCGACAGTGGCGTCGACCACGTAGCCCTTGGCGATCCCATCGAGGGTGACTGCCATGCCCGGCCTATCGAGGCCGGCGGCGTCATCGCCTACCCAAAGCGCTTGGTGCCCGACCTTGGCCATAGCGGCTCCGACCAAAGACCTCGACGGCGGCTCGGTGGACCGAGCGAAGTGCTTTCTGTAGAGATCCACAAGCGGTGCAACCGTGGGGTCGAACGCCCCATCGGTCTCGTGTGCGCAGTCCTGCGCGGCGCGGAGAACATGCAGGAGTTCAGGGGCAGCGCCTTCGACTCGACCCACACGATTCAGAAGTGCCAGCGGCGTGTCCGGTCGATGTCGACTCAGAAGGGCATCGAGTCGGTCGATCTCCGCGAAGGCATCTGCGACCATCTCTCGCGCGGTGGCCTCATCCGGGTGCACAACTGTTATGCCCACGAGGGTTCCGAGTCGCGCCTTCGAGACGCTGATGCGGTGCAGGCCAGCCCGTCGCACCAAGTCGGCGACGAGGCCACCACCCGCGAGCGCGGCAACGCCGGTCACGGCGGAAATCCGCAGGGCGTCACGCCGGGTCAGCTTGGGGCCGTTAGGCGTCATGGCCGGCTCCGCTCGTCGCGCCAACCTGGATCTGCACCAACCGCGACCGCACATCGTCTATGTCGTGACGGCACACACCCGCTCGCTCCACCAGCTTGATCTCGCAGACGTTGCAGCGCACACACTCTTTGAAATCGATGACGCTCTTTTCGATGGCGCCTGTGGGGCACTTCTGCTCACACACGCTGCAGTGGCCACACTGTTCAACCCGCTTAATGCGGTTCAGCGAGATCAGCGAGCCGACGGCGAGCGCGGCGCCTAGCGGGCACGCGTAACGACAGTAGAAGCGCGGGATCACCGCGGAGGCCGCCACAATGAGGCCCGCGATCAGCCACAACACCCGCGACGGAGATCCGAAGAAGACCGTCCCGAAGGGCTCGAAGTACTGGTAGAGGCTCGCCCGGCTGCCGGCGATGGCCGGCACCAAGATCACCGCCAGGACGACGTACTTCATATAGAGCGCCCGCTTGTGCCACAACGCGGGTATGACGCGCTTGAACCGGTTGGGCACAACCCGGTCGAGCAGGTCTTGGAGCGCGCCGAACGGGCACAGGTAACCGCAGAAGACCCTCCCCCAAAACAGCGTTGTCACCACCGTGAAGGTGACGAGGAGCAGCAGTGGCAGGTCGCTCACGTACACGGAGGGTCCGCGCCAAATGCCCGCCGTAATGTGCGATATCGAGAGGAAGCTCCCGTCCAAGAATCCGAGGTACACGAACGTCACAGCGAGCGACGCTGCCCGGAGCCAGGTCTTCTTCGCGAAGAACGCCAACGTGGCGAGTATGAGCGCCAGAAGCATTCCGCCAACCCGCATTCCCGACGCCTGCGACAGGGTACGCGCGAGCACGGACTCTTCCCTCACCACCGTGAAGTCGAGAGGCGCGGGGACGATCTGGGGTGGAGCGGACGCTCCGGACGGCGACTCAGCCCCGGTCGGTGGTTCGGTCTGGGTAGGCTGTGCGGTCGTGATCGGCTGTGCGGTCGCCGCAGGTTGGCCATTCCCGGTCGATGGCGCGATCGCGGCCGGTTGTTCGGTCCCGGTCGATCGTGCGGCCTCACCAGGTTGCTCGGTCGTGACCGGCTGTGCGGTCGCGGAAGGTTGTTCAGCCGAGCCGGGCAGTTCGGGCCCCGAGGGTACGCTGATTTCGGCGGGCGCGGGCGGGCCTGCAGGAACCCCCGCTGGTGCAGCATCTTCCTCCAACTCCGCCGCCAACTGGGCCTCCGCCGTCACGTATTCGATCGCGGCGGTCATGTCGGCCGAGGGCACGTCAAACAGCAGCGTAAACGGCTTCGACATGTCGATCGCCGAATCGAGCAGCATCGCGCCCATCACCACTACCTGGCTTTTCATCATGCCGCCGGCGGCCAGGCCAAAAGAGCGCACATCAGTCGGAGCCAGCTGTATGGTGTCGCCGCCCTGCGCAACGGACCATCCCTCTCGCGAAAAAATCCGGGGGCGGGAGCCATCGACGCCGTAGACCATGAGATGGGCGTCGCCGCCTCTCGATTCCAGAGCCCGCTTCGCGCTGGTCATCGCGGTAGCGCCTACGAGAAACTCTCCAAAGGGGTCACTCTCGATATAGGCGAGGTTGATCTCGGCGGCCCCGAAGGCATCCCTCACGGTGGCCCGCTGGACGATTCCACGCTGCCGCATTTCCAACCAAGTGGGGACGCGGCCAGTATCGTCGGTCGAGCCGCCAGAAGCGACAATGTACGCATCCGCGGTCAGGTAGGCTTCCGCCACCCGCCTCGCGGCATCACGCACCCCGCGCGCGAGTGCACCTACCGAGATGGTGGCGCGGGAAATGCCTTCCACGTCGCGGTACGGTTGGAAGGCATCACCGATGTATTTGCCGGAAAAGTGCTCCTGAAAACCCCGAGTCCTTAGGAAGTCACCCATGCTGCTCTGGATCGACTCCCAATAATAGGTGACCCGCACCCCAGTGATGTGACCGGTGAGGTCCATGCCCACGAGCGCTTCAATGGGGCCGCTGTAGCCGATTTGCTCAGGTGGAATGTCGGAGGTGTGGAAGGCGTAGCCGATCAGCGTCTCGGTGCCGGTTTCGGGGTCGATGCTGTACGCCCGCATCGCGATGGGTGCCCCTTCCCGCTCGCTGAACCGATCTGCCTCCGGCATGACGGCCGACAGCAGCCGCGGATCGATGTCCCTCATGCGCTGAGCGGCGATCGAGGTCGGGCCACACACGCAGGCAAGCGCAACGACCGCCACAGCGGTCCGAACGAGAGGGTTCATGCGGCGCAGGATAAAGGGGGGCCTCGCCGCCCGCAAACACGAAGCTGCGCCGACGGGAGTCGCAACCCTCAAGTCACTCAGGGTATCTTGTTGGGTCGGCGCGATCCGACATGTCTCTCACGCATGGACCTACCAAGATGCTGTTGCGAATCCGTTGGCTTCTTCTGCTCGCGCTGACCGGTTGCATGGTGAACCCCGCTACGGGCCGTCGTGGGATCTCGCTGGTCGGCGAGGGGCGCGAGATCGAGATGGGCCGCGAAGCTGACGGGCAGGTCACAGCGCAGATGGGCCTAGTTGGCGACGCAGAACTGCAGCAGTACGTGTCGACGCTGGGGCTGCAGTTGGCGAGCGCCTCTGAGCGACCGGAGCTGCCGTGGTCATTCAAGGTCGTGGACGACCCCACGGTCAACGCATTCGCGCTGCCCGGTGGGTTCATTTACGTGACGCGCGGCATCCTGGCGAACTTCGAGTCCGAGGCTGAACTCGCTGGCGTTCTTGGGCACGAAATCGGCCATGTGACGGCGCGGCATTCGGTATCCCAAATCACCCGCCAGCAAATTCAGGCGGGGGCGCTCGGCGTCGGGATGATCCTCTCCGAGCGCGTCCGCAGTGCCGGCGGCATCCTGAACGGACTGGGGCAGGTTTGGAACCTGAGCTATTCGCGGAGCCACGAAACGGAGGCGGACGAGCTCGGACTTCGCTACCTGTCACGCACCGCCTACGACACCGAAGCGCTGGTGGGTGTCTTTCAAATGCTGGCCGCAGTGTCGGGTAGTGGTGACGGGCGCGTTCCCGAGTGGCAGCTCACGCACCCCTATCCGGAGAACCGCGAGGCCAACATCCGCGGGCTTCTGGACGCCAGCGGCGCGTCGGGTGGGCGGGTCGCCCGAGACGAGTACCTCGAACAGCTCAATGGCCTCGTCTACGGCACGAACCCGCGCGACGGCTTGTTCTTGGAGACACGTTTCGTGCATCCGGACATGGCCTTCGACCTTACGTTCCCCGCTGGATGGACGGTCGTGAATCAGCGAACCGTGGTTGCGGCGATCAGCCCCGAGGAAGACGCTATCGTCATGCTGCAACTGGCGGAGGGGGACGACCCCCGCTCGAGCCTTCAGACCTTTCTGACCCAAGACGGAGTCACCGGGGCCAACCGGCGCACCGACGACTCCGGAGAGATCCTCAGGCAACGTGCGAACTTCGAGCTTACCACCGATGAGGGCGCAATGCGCGGCGAAGTGGCCTTCGTCAAACTCGGCAGCCAGCTGTACCAAGTGCTAGGGTACGCAGCGAGCGCGGGTTGGGGTCAGCGCTCAGCCGCCGCGGGGCGCACGATCTCGAGCCTGCGTCCGCTCACGGATGCGGACCTTCTAGCCGTCCAGCCACAGCGACTGGAGATCGTAACGATTCGCGAGGCGACGTCGCTGCGCGCCTTAAACGAACGGTCCGGCAGTCCGATCCCGGCCGAAGAACTCGCTCGCGTGAACCGGGTGACTCCTGATCAGATGCTCGCAGCGGGCGCGCGCATCAAGCTCGTGCGGGGCGCCGTGCCCGGGCGCTAGCACCCGCGTCGCCGGTCCTGGTGCCCGCGCGCTAACGCACCAGCGGCCCCTTAGCAGGCCTTCTCCGAAGAAGGCCTGACCCTAGCTCCCGTCCGTGGCTGGATTGAACGCCTTCAACACTTCGCGGACTAAGTCCCAATTGCTGAAGCCTTGGCGACCGTAGTCGAGACCGCGGCGCACGATAATCAGGTCGTGTGAGGGAACCACCAGGGTGTATTGCCCTCTGTTTCCGGCGGTCGAGTAGGCGTCTTTGGGCACGTCATTCCGATCGTCCGGGACGAGCCAAAACTGACCACCGTACTGGTTCCCTGTGGTGGCCGTGGCGGGCGCGGGAGTCCGCACGAAGTCGATCCATTCCTCGGAGAGCAACCGCTCACCGTTCCAGATGCCACCGTTCAGGTAGAGGAGCCCGAAGCGTGCGAGATCGCGCGCGTTGGTGTAGACCTGGCTACTGAGAATGAAGTCGCCGAAACGATCGGTGCTGATGAACGTGTTACGCATGCCGATCTTGTCGAGCAGCGCCCGCCGCGGGAACTCCCTGTAGGTGGCGTCGTCGCCGATCGCATTCTTCATCGCCAGCACGCCGAGCAGCGTGTCGTAATTCTCGTAGTCCCAGCTTGTGCCCGGCTCGCGGATAAGCGCACGGGTCAAAGCGCCTTGCACGGAACTCGCGCCTGCCCAGTAGCTCAGACCAGAGCCCGTGGCGTATTCCATGCCGCGGTTATCGATGGTCTCGAGGCCGCTCGACATATTGAGCAGATGCCGCAGAGTGATCGCGTTTCGCGGATCGGTTTCGGGCGATGACTGGCTCGGGTTCCACGCGAGCCCGAGCGGATTATCTAAGGACAACTTGTCCTGGTCGTTCAGCATTCCGAAGAGCGTGACCGCGATGCTCTTGGCTGTGGACCAGGTACGTGTGCGCGTGGTCATGTCGATACCCGGCGCGTAGCGCTCGTGCAAGATATTACCCTTGTAAACGACCATCAGACTGAGCGTGACCTGTTCCGGTGACTCACGATCGAAGGCCCAATCCGACGCGGCCTGGAGCGCGGTAGCATCGACCCCGGCGGGGAGCGACATGTCGGTGACGAGGTCACCATCCGGCCATGGAATTCGGGAAGCATCACCGAGAGGCGCCAGCGTTTGGACGGGCAGGCTCTCGATGTCCGCGAAGGTCTGGTCCGGTGCCATGATCACGCAGCCGATACCCTCTCGGAACGCGGCGCGCATCGTGGGGGCGGCGCCCGGCGCACCGATGGCCACGGCGCGTCGGTCCCAGTCGACCTCGTAGTCACCACCTGAAGCGGTCCCAATCGGCTGCCGCACGTACGCCAACTCTTGGTCGAAGACCTGCTCCAACGTCCGGTTCGACGTGAATAGGCCGTTGCACTGCAAAATGGCCTGCACGCCGCGCTGGATCATCTCTTTCTGCGGAGCCCAATAATCGAACTGCTCTTGCTGCTGAGCATGGGTCGATGCGGGGGCAAGGAAGGCTAGCGCGAATGCGGACAAAATGAGGCGTTTCATGGGCGGTCCACCAGGGTGCGGTTTCGGGAGTCGCGGATCACCCGACGAACTTCAACGTGCGGCGATCACCGCGCATGATAGGCACGGGTTTCTCAGTGCGCGAGGCCACCGCGACCGCGCCGGTAGCGCTCGCTGACCCTAACGGTGGCGAAACCCATTAGGCGTTCACGACGTAGATCTTCATTGCAACCTTTCTCACATTGTGAGCATTACATTGTAGGGATACAGAATGGCTAGCCTTCTTGGGAGATATATGAGGATGATCGGGATGACGCGTGGGTTGGCTCTCTGCGTGCTGTTGGCTTCGGTGGGTGTACCGACGACGGCACAAGCACAAAAAAATGCTGTGGAGATTCCACTCCGCCTCCATGATGGTCGCTTGCTCGTGCCCGTCGTGGCTGCTGACGGGACCGAATACGAGTTCGCGCTCAGCACCGTGAACGCCTCGACCATTCTCACCGCCTCTACCGCGGCGAAGATCGGGTCCCAAGCTGTGACCGTAGACGGGCTCGCCGTGCACATGGACGGCTTCGCCACCATCCCCGATGCGCAACTCGGCGCCGACGGCATGATCGCATCGAACACGCTTTTCGACTACGACGTGCTGATCGACGTGGCGGGTGCGCGTCTCGTGCTCAAGCCCTTCGGTCGAGAGGTGGCCTGGGAAGGGATCACCCTTTCTGAGCCGGTCCGCTTGCAGGTCCTGCACGGCGTGATTTTTATGCTTTCCGTCGAGCTCAATGATCAAAGTTATCAGGCGACCATCGACCTTGGCACCCAAAACACCTTGGTCAGTTCTCCCGCCGGGACTGCACTCGGAATCACAGGGGCGGGCACAGCGACGCTCGGCATTGGCACTGTGAATCGATCAGCTTTTCCTGTGAAGGTTCAGGATCTCGACGTGTTCAGCCGCTTCGATCCGACCGGAAAAGGATTCGTGATGCTCGGTGCTCCCCTGGCACTCGACTGTGTGATCTCGCTGAGTTGGATCCACCGCGAAATGAGGACGTGTGTTCGATGAGCCAGGACTACTTGGGCGAGTTCGAACAGATGGTTCTCTTGGCGATCATGCGGCTCAGCGGCGAGGCCTATGGTCTGGCGGTGAAGGACGAACTTGAAGTGGTCGCTGGACGGTCCCCTTCGAGTGGCTCGCTCTACACCACACTGGATCGCATGGAAAAAAAGGGCCTCGTGGCTTCGTCGGCCGGGGAGGCTACCCAGGAACGCGGGGGCCGTCCCCGTCGCTATGTGCAGGTCACGCCCGAAGGCAAAGCGCTCCTGGCACGCTCACGTAGCACGCTGATCGCGCTGTGGGACGGCCTGGAAGGGGCGCTCGAATCATGAGCAGCTACCGGCCCCCGCGCTTCCTCGAGCGTATTCTCGAGTGGGCACTACCCACGGGTCTTTCTGGCCAGGGCACGTTAGGCGACCTAGGGGAGGAATTCGAGAGAAGGGCTTTAGTGTCGCCCCTCTCTGCCCGTCTTTGGTACGCCGGGCAAACCGCTTCGCTCGTCACCTATCGAGTGTTCACCGGAAACGGTACAGAGAGTGCCGGGGGAAGCTCCGCGCTCTTGATGGACCTGCGTTGGTCCTTCCGCACGATCCTGAAGCACCCCGGTTTCTCGCTCGGTGTGGTCGGTGTTCTCGGCCTTGGGTTGGGCGCAAACACAGCGGTGTTTTCGGTCGCCGACGGCACCCTGCAGAACACGAGCTACTCGAACGACCCGGACCGAACCGTAGCGATATGGCCGGAGCAGACGTTCTCCTTCGGGCAGTTGGAGACCTACCGGGACGAACAAGGCGTCTACGACGCGCTCGGAGGATACGTCGAGTACGCATTCGCGGTCCAAGATACGGCAGGCGGTTCGCACCGCCAACTGTGCCTTCCGTGTCGCCTTGGGCGCCAGAAAAGAGGCACTCGTCCGCGAGGTGTGGATCGAGGGCGCACTTCTTGGACTCGGCGGCGCTCTCGTGGGCCTGGCCGTGGCCACGGGCACCATCGAGGCCGGTGTGCACACCTTCGGTGGCGACAAGGGCGGACTGACGGGACGTCGTCTCTCCGGCCGTACCGAATCGAGAGTGACAGCCCGGCGAAGTGGTGAAATACTGAAAGACAGAAAGATCTTTCGGAGGGTGCACGCATGGTCTCAGTCCCTGATGCATACCGACTCCTCGTGGTCGAAGACGATCCGCTCGATGCCGCCCGAATCAGAGTAGCCTTTGTTCAGCACGATGGGCACGCCCGCATGAACGTGGCCCGCAGCGCGGAAGAGGCGATCGCCTACCTGGAGCAGCCCTGGCAGGATGACATGGGCTCCATCGGGCTTCCGGACGTGATCCTGCTGGATCTCCAGATGCCCGGCATGGGCGGCCAGGGCTTCCTCGAGTGGTACCATCCTCAATCGCGGATCGCGCACGTTCCGGTCGTCGTCTATACGACAACGTCGACCGCTGATTCTTCCCAGGATTGCTTCGCGATGGGCGCGGCTGGCTATCTCGAAAAATCCACAGATCTCAAAGGCCTCGTGGGCGCCGTGCGTCGCGCGATCGCAGAGCATCGTGGACGCATGCGCCGGAGCGGCTAAACAAAGAAGCGATCCCGCGGTGGCGTGAGCACAACGCGGTCACATGTAGGAGCCCGCGCTGACCTCTCCTACGTCCCACTCCGAGCGCAGAAGAACCCGTCCGATGAAGTTCCCTGCACCCCGCTGCGCCAGATGCCGCTGAAGCCACCGTTGGCGAACTCTGTGACCGTCAGCACAGTGAAACCACCGTCAAAACGAACCAGGTCTCGGCGGTTGGCTTCGGAGCCGAACCGGAGCCGAATGCGCGGCACGTTTTCGGCGCTGCTCTCCATGACCAGTACGCCCGGTGCCTGCGCATCATCGCTCGACAAATCACCGACGGGGAGCGCGCCAACGGCGGCAACGTCGATGTCGGTCGCCCCGTAGAGCGGCGTACGGACGCTATTCATTTCCAAGAGTTCCGGGATCTGCTCGATCAGCGCTAGGGTGCCTTCGGCGGTGGCAATTGATCCATAGGCGGCGGCCCCCACCATGGTCAACGCGTAGCTTCCAGCCATACCGACGAGTGAGCCGGGTCCAGCTAACTCGGGGGCCGGCTGTGTGCAAACCACGGTATCGATCACGTCCAGAGCCGCCGTCTCGGCGGCTGCAGCGGCCTCGCCCGGAACGACGTCGGCATCCGAACGGCCCGAGCACGCTCCTCCCACGATCACCACGCCGGCGAACGTCAGTGCTCTACGAATCACGAGACGCGACTCCATGCTCTTTGCTCCATCTCTTGAGGACTCCGTTCATCGCCTGATGACCTTCACAAGCTGGCCCTTCGCGTCCACCACAATGACCGGCCCCGTGTAGAGGTCGTTGCGGAAGTCGACGAGTCGTGGTCGCACCAGCAGGGGCGATGCAACGGTGAACACCCTGTTATACGCGTCCGCCTTTGACACATCCACACGATACCGAACGTCCGCCAGAGACTGGACCGTGATCGCGCTTAGTGGCTGAGACAAACCACCCAGGAAGGGCGTCATGAGCTCGTCAGAGAACACAGACTCCCTCCAGTGTCCGTCCGCAGATCCCTCGCTGCCGCTGTTCTCGACCGGGACCTTATTGCCGCCCGTGTACGTGGTCCCGCCGGCGGCATCAAACGCCGCGATGGCAAGCGGGCCGGTGAAGTGGGTGTCGACCCCAGGATTACCTACCGAAGGCGTGCTTAGCAGACCGGCTCTATTCCAGATCGTACCCACGCCCAACACGTGTAACATCTCGTGAAGGATAACGCTGCCTAGCTCACCATCTGCCTCAAGGGCCGCTAGGTCCTCCGTATCCAACTGCATGCGGCCGAGAATGGGGAGGCCGTTCGCTGTGCGTGTAACACAGGGACCCGCCGAGCCGAGCGTGCCACCCGGGCCGTCGATGGTGACCAGGTCGACGAAAATGCGCACGTCATCGACGACATCTGCGACGGCCGGTTGGCCCTCAATGCAGCTTCCGGCCGCTTGGATCTGCGAGGCGAAGTCAATGTCCTGGACATCAGAGAACAGAATCTCCTCCAGACGCGCGGCCGCGGCCGCGAACGCCGCGTTCTGTGACGTCGTCACGCTGTTGATGAACCGCAGTTCGATGTTGTACGGCAGGATCTCAAGCCCCGTCGCTACAGAGAGGGTCGCACTCCCGAACGTGGTGAACGCGTGGATGAGCACATGATACGTACCGGGCAGCGCCGCGTTGAAGCGGCAAGCTTCATTACTGTCCGCTGCGCCCGAGATGCATTCGTAGTCATCGCGGGTCGCCGGCCGAGTGCCATAATTCACATACATGTCCGCGTCATCGTTCGCGGTGCTGGCGAGCACGAACTCGATCGAGCCATCGGTCGCCGCGAGCTCGAATTCATACAACAACTCGACATTCAGGGTGGCGCCGACGTTCGTCAGTGGAGCGCCCGCGGTAAGTGTCGAGGCCAGGGCCACAGAGACCGCACCCCCCGCGGTATTGTTGGTATCATCTGACTCGACGATCACGTTGTCCGGGTCTGCGACCACGCTAAACGAATGCCCCCCCGGACTGAGCGGCCCCGCGCTGAAACTCAGCACTGCAGTGCCACCTCCGGCGAGCGGCCCAATGGTTTGTGTGGAAACCACTGCGTCGTCGATCAGGAGCTGAACCGGGAACTGAGCACCCGTGTTGGAACTGCCAGAGTTCGATACCGACGCGGCCACCGTGATGCCCTCAAGCGATGTCGGACTCGCCGGAGTCAACGAAACAGGACCTAGAGTGAGGTCGGCGATGGCCACGGAGCTCGCGGCGGCAAACGCCAAGACGGGGAATTCCGCGTTTGTGGCGGACAACCCTCCCGACCCCACCGTTGAACCCATGGTCCACACCGTTTGGGCCGTGCCGTCCGCGCCAGTCGCGATCGTGGCCGGGTTCACAGACCCGCCCCCACCCGTGACCGCAAAGGTCACACTGGCGCCCGAGACGCCATTCCCGAACTCATCCCGCACAACCACCACGACGGGAGATGCGAGCGCGGAGTTCACTGGCGCCACCTGCTGATCGCCGGAAGACTTCGCGAAGGTAGTCGCCGCTGCTGCCACGCCAGTTGCAGTGAACTCAAACGCCCCGGCGCCCTGCCCTGCGATGGTCCCCGTCATGTGTTGTGCACCCGCTGCGGTCCCTAGGGTCCACGTCGTGGACGCCTGCGCCGAACCATCTGACGTGACCGTCGTCGGGCTCACTGAGCCGTTGTTGGCAGCGGGGGTAAAGGTGATGCTCGCGTTCGGGACGGGGTTGCCACGTTGGTCTACCGACATGGCCACCACTGGGCTGGACAAGGCTTGTCCAACCGTGCCGGACTGAACATCACCCGATGAGACTAAAAGGCGGGTGGCCACCTGAGCGACCGTCAGGGAAGCTGACCCTGTCGCGGATCCGGCTTGGGCTGAAATCGTCGCGCTGCCGTTGGCGACCGCAACAACCTGCCCGGTCGAAGAAACGCTGACGACCGCGGGATTCGAGCTCGACCACGTCACAGGGCCGGTCATGACCAGCCCGTTCTGATCCCGCACCTGTGCGGTCAGCATCAGGGTTTGACCCAGGAATGTGAACGTCAGCGCGGCCGGAGAAACGGTGACCGTGGTCGCGCGCGGAGTCTCGGGCTCGGTACCACCGCCCCCGGCGTCATCCCCACAGTTCACGATTCCTCCCGCCAGGGCGAGCCCCACAAAAAATCGAAGTCGGAAACCTTTCACAGCGATCCCTCGCGTCTGTCGAATTTTATGTTGCTTCTCATGGTCTGCAAAAAAGCCAAGGGCCCGGCCCCTTGGATCCGACGAATGTCACGATCGCACCATCCAAGGGGACGAAAAAGGAGGCCGGTGTCGCACAATCTGGCACCGGCCTCCTTACATCATCTCGCTACGCTATCGACTAGTGGCTAATGCTCAGCCCGGTGACGGTCGCTTCCGTGTTATGCGCAAAGCGGATCCCGTACATGCCGTCCGTGGACTTGAGCATACCGTCTCCAACGACAGCAGACTTGTCGTAGCTGCCGACAACGGTGCCGTTGATCGAGCAGGTGACCTGCGTGCTCGTCACGGCGACCGCGATCTCCTGCGTGACCGGCGACCCCTCTCCTTCAGCGACATCAACTGCGGCGTGCGCTTCACCGCGGCGACCGTTGACCTGGAAGGCCTCAGGGCCAAAACCACGGACGATGAAGTTGCCGTTGCCGTATGCAGCGCAGTACAGGTAGCTCGGCATGTCGGTCCCCATATCGTTGCCGGCAATCACGATCCCATAGGGGTGCGGATGGCTGTTGAGGTTCATGTACTGAGGCTCATGGAACGTTGCTTTCACGGTGTAGTTGCCGCTGGCGGTGTTCTCTGGGCTCCAATATGTGATGGCGGGGCCAGTGGTCACCTTGAGAACGCCGGCATCAACGGAAAGCCTCGAGTTCTCAACGACCTCACCCTTCTCCATGTCGGCCGCGCTGAGGATACCCATCCAGCCTGGCACGTGAATGCCGCCGTCTGCCGCGATTCGGTTCTCTTCGGTCGCCTGGGCCTGCACCGAACTCACCATGACAGCCATAGCGAGGGTGCTCAATACGACAGAAGTCGTTCTACGAACGTACATACGAGGTATCCTGTTCAGAGGGTCTGCATCGAAACACTATAGTATCGGGAAGCTGGCCTAGCCAAGCGGTACGTACGTCGCTGCCACCGCATTACCGGACCCGCAAGACCCCAGGCACTCTGGCGAGTACGCGGCATATCGCGCATCGTGCAGCCAAATCTGGCTTCAACCGAGGTAATTCCATGTCCTTCCGTACTCCGCGAGGTCTTCTCGCGTTCTTGTTCGTTGCCCTTGCCCTCACAACGGTACCCGCGCAACTCATGGCCCAGGAGGCGGCAACCGCCGCTACGGCCGCCCTCCCGACCATCGAGGCCAAAACCGCAGGCTCCGGTGCCATCACGGGCTTCTTCAATCTCTACTGGGACGCGCGCGCCGGAGCGCTCTACTGGGAAATCGACAAACTGGACACGGAGTTCTTGTATCAGATCTCCATGGGGTCAGGGCTCGGCAGCAACCCGATCGGTATCGACCGGGGCCAGATGGGTGACTCGCACATCCTTTCCGCGCAACGCATTGGCCCCCGGGTGCTGCTCGTTGAGCCCAACTACGGCTTCCGCGCTCAGAGCGACAACCCAGCAGAGGTCCAGGCAGTGAGAGATGCGTTCGCACCGTCTGTGCAGTGGGGCTTCGATATCGTGGCCGAGACAGGCGAACGCGTGCTGGTGGACGCCACTGCCTTCTTCCTTCGGGACGCGCGGGGAGTGGTTGAGCAGATCGCCGGCGCCAACCAGGGCAAGTATGCGCTCGACAAGAGCCGGAGCGCGATCTATCTGCCGGCGACCCGCTCGTTCCCCGAGAACACCGAGGTCGAGGCGATGCTCACGTTCACGAGCGACGATCCGGGCTTCTTGGTGCGCGGAGTAGCCTCCAGTGCCGGCGCGATCACGCTGCGCCAACACCACTCTTTCATCGCGCTTCCGGACGATAACTACGAGCCGCGCTTGGCAGACCCACGCGTGGGGGTGAACGGCCCGACCATCTCGGACTACGGGACCGCGATCGACCAAGACCTGCGTGTGCGTTGGGTCGCTCGCCACCGCCTGGAGCGGAGCGATGTGAACGCCGCCCGCTCTACGGCTGTGGAGCCCATCATCTATTACGTGGATCCCGGCACGCCCGAGCCGATCCGCAGCGCCTTGATCGAGGGGGCGAGTTGGTGGAACACGGCCTACGAGGCCGCCGGCTTCATCGACGGATTCCAGGTTAAGGTGCTACCCGACGGGGCTGACCCACAGGACGTCCGCTACAACATGATCCATTGGACGCACCGTCGAACGCGCGGATACTCATACGGAAACACGATCACTGATCCGCGAACGGGTGAGATCATCCGTGGAGTGGTGAACCTCGGATCGCTACGCCTGCGCCAGGACTACCTGCACGGGCAGGGCATGACGCCCCCCTTCAGGGGCGGGATCACATCGCCAGACTTCGGGTCGTATTTCGACGTCCCATCGAATGAAGATTGCCAGGCGTCCTACGAGGCGTGCGAACTCGCTGCCGCTCCAAACTTCGAGTACCTCGCGCAGGTTGCGGGCTCGTCGGACGCGGTGGAGATGGCGCTCGACCGAGTCAGGCAGCTCTCCGCACACGAAGTCGGTCACACGCTCGGCTTCCCCCACAACTACATGGCGAGCGCCTACGGACGTGAGAGCGTCATGGATTACCCGGCGCCGTACGTCGATATCGATGCGAACGGCAACATCGACCTTTCCAATGCCTACGTGCAGAGAATCGGCAAGTACGACGAGGTCTCAGTCAATTATCTGTACCGTCAGTTCCCGGAAGGCACCGATGAAGCCGCCGCCCTCGCCGCGATCGCTGCACAAAGCGTGTCGGACGGGCTCATCTACATGGGGCATACCAACAACAACTTCATCGGCGCTGGGCACCAGTTCGCGAGCGTGTGGGACAACGGGTCCAACCTCGTTGACCACCTCAAGCTTGAGCTACGCGTGCGCCAGATCGGGCTCGCCAACTTCAGCACCGACGTGCTCCGACCCGGAGAGCCCCTGTCCAATCTTGAGTACGTCCTGATGCCGCTTTACATGCATCACCGCTTCCAACTTCGCGCAGCGGCTCAGAGCTTGGGCGGAGCAGACTACCGCTACGCGCTGAAGGGGGATGGACAGGTCCCGTTTACGATCATTCCCGGAGAGGAACAGAGGGATGCGTTGGAGACGATCCTGTCGACGCTGACCGCCGACTTCCTTGCCCTGCCCTCGCGAATCGTGGACATGATTCCGCCGCCGGCCTTCCGCTACAACGACGGTGAAGTCTTCCCAGGCCACACCGAATTAGTGTTCGATCCGCTTGGGGCGGCAGAAGGAGCGGCTGGCTTCGCGGTCGGTGAGATCCTGCAGCCTCAACGCATGGCACGTCTGGTGTTGTATGGAAGCCAAGGGGACTATCCGGACCTCGAAGAGGTCGTGGACCGCATGATGACGGTCACCTGGGGTGCCGCCACGGCCAGCGACCCATACCACCAGCAGGTGCAGCACACGATTCAACGAGCCGTCGCGGACGCGATGATGCAGCAGGCTAGCCAAGCAGGGAACGCGGCCGAAGTACGCGCGGTGCTTTCCGATCGTCTTGAAGGGTTGGCGACAGGGGTGGAAGCGAACGGTGGAGCCTCACCACACGAGAAGCTCGTCGCGGCAGATATCCGTCGTTGGCAGTCACGCATTGAGAACACGATTCCCGACGAGACGCTGCAACTCCCCGCCGGAGACCCGATTGGCGGAAGTAGCCGCAGCAACGGGCGGGGCAACTAGAAGACACCTGTGACAATCACGCAGGGGTAACCCGCAGTCGGACCACCCGTCCGGCTGCGGGTTATTTCTTTTGCAGCACCCCTGTGTTGCAGCACCCAACTCGCGGCACCCATTCTTGTGCAAGACCCCCGTGGAGACCCAATCGTGTGTCGCGCTTAGCGCGACCGAACCCAAACCGCCCATGCCCAATCGTGCCATTCGCCCCTTCGCCATCCTCGCGCTTGCGTTGGCCCAGGTGCTCGCTCTCGCTCCGGGGCAGGTCGGGGCCCAAGCGCCCACCTTCACGCATGCAGATTCCCTGCGCGGCTCCAACGGCCCGGCGCGCTCTTGGTGGGACGTCACCTACTACGATCTGAACGTCAACATCAACCCAGCGGACCGTTCGATTTCCGGATGGAACGCGATCACCTATCGAGTGACGGCAGCGCCAGGCGACGCCGGAATGCAGATCGATCTGCAAGCCCCACTTTCGATAGACAGTGTCACGCTCGCGGGACGACGACTGAGTGTGCGGCAGGACGGCAACGCCTTCTTTTTGGCCACACCTAGTCAGCAACGTCCCGATGAGACGCACACTGTGACGGTTTACTACCATGGTACGCCGGTTGTCGCCGTGCGGCCTCCCTGGGACGGCGGCTTCATATGGGCGAAGCAAGCGGGGGATGCCCCTTGGGTCGCAACTGCCAATCAGGGTCTCGGCGCGAGCGTATGGTGGCCCAACAAGGACTTCCAAGAAGAGGAGCCAGACAGCCAGCGCATCGCCCTCACCGTGCCAGATCCGCTGATGGCAATCTCCAACGGGCGCCTGCGCGGTACGACCGCGAACGGGAACGGAACCACGACCTACGAGTGGTTCGTCGCATCACCCATCAACAACTATGGCATCGCGGTGAACGCCGGGGCGTTCGCCCACTGGCAAGAGACCTTCAACGGGATGAACGGGCCGCTAACGCTCGACTTCTGGCCGCTCGCGGAAAACGAGACCGCTGCCCGGGCTCAGTGGACCCAGACCCAGCCCATGATGCGCTGCTTCGAGGAGTGGTTCGGCCCATATCCTTGGTATGCAGACGGGTTCAAGATGATCGAGTCGCCGCACCTGGGGATGGAACACCAGAGTGCCATCGCCTACGGCAATGGATATCAGAACGGTTACCTGGGCCGAGATCTGTCGGGGTCAGGGCAGGGCCTCAAGTGGGACTTCATCATCATCCACGAAGCGGCGCACGAGTGGTGGGGCAACAACATCACCAGCAAGGATGTCGCCGACATGTGGGTGCATGAGAGCTTCGCCGCATACTCCGAGAACCTCTACACGGAGTGCCTCACAGGTTCGAAGCAAGCAGGTGCCGAGTACGTGGTAGGTACCCGCGCAAACATTAGCAACGACGGCCCGATCATCGGCGAGTATGGCGTCCAGAATCAGGGGTCGGGCGACATGTACTACAAAGGCGCGAACATGCTGCACACCATCCGCCAGTTGGTGGATGACGACGCACGCTGGAGGTCGGTGCTGCGCGGCCTCAACCGCGACTTCGCGAGGCAGACGGTGACGACGGCCCAGGTCGAGGCGTACATCGCACGGGAGTCTGGAGTCGAACTGGACAAGGTCTTCGACCAGTACCTGCGTAGCGCCATGATCCCCCTCCTCGAATGGCGCATCGAAGGGACCACGCTGTCCTACCGGTGGACCGACGTCGTGGAGGGATTCGACATGCCTGTGCAGGTCAGACTGGGAGCGGCGACCGTGCGCCTCGCTCCGACCGAGGCGTGGCAGTCTCTAGAGGTGGCGGCGGGTACGACGGCTTTGCGGGTGAACCCGAACTATTATGCCAAGGACCGGGCCACCGAGGGGGACCCGCAGGCGGCAGGCGGTCGCAACCCGGCAGGGTCTTAGACCCGTCCAAGAGATAAGGCCGACCACCTCAACCCCACTCGTCATGCGCCCGTCCGTTCGAATACACATGATTGTTGCAGCTCTCGGCCTCACCGCCTGCGGCCAGGCCGAAGACAACGAACCGGCGTTCGACATCGCTGAGGGCCACCGTCACACGGAACGGGACGCGCCGCACGCGGTAGATTGTGCCTCCACCATCCGCCCGACCCGAGAGGCACCATGAAGCTCCGAATGCTCATCGCGCTCTGTGCGTCCATCGCGACAGCCACCCCCGTCGCTGGTCAGACTCTGTCCGCCGTGGAGCGCAGTATCGCCAGCGCCGTAGACGCGAGAGCGGATGAAGCCATCGCGTTCCTCGAACGCGCGGTGAACATCAATAGCGGATCGATGAACTTCGACGGCGTGCGCGAAGTGGGTGCGCTCTTCCGTGCAGAGTTCGACGCCCTTGGCTTCGAGACGGAGTGGATCGATGGCGCTCCCTTCGAACGCTCGGGGCACCTCGTGGCTCGCCGTGACGGAGGCGGTCCGAGACTCCTCCTCATCGGCCATCTGGACACCGTCTTCGAGCCGAGTAGCCCGTTTCAGAGCTTCGTGCGCGACGGCGATCGTGCAGGCGGGCCAGGCGTCGTGGACATGAAGGGTGGGGATGTGATCATCATTCATGCGCTGAAGGCGCTTGCCGAGACGGGGCAGCTCGACCGCATGAGCATCACCGTGGTCATGACGGGCGACGAGGAGCGCAGCGGTCGTCCGCTCAGCCTCGCGCGTGCCGCCCTGATCACGGCCGCTGAAGAGTCCGACATCGCGATCGCGTTCGAGAACGGCGACAGCAACCCGGCGACTGCGGTAGTAGCACGCCGGGGGTCCACGGGATGGCGCCTCGACGTGACGGGCTCACCGGCACATTCATCCCAGCTCTTCCAGCCCGAGGTCGGAGCAGGCGCGATATACGAGGCGTCGCGTATCCTGCGTGAGTTTTATGTGCGCTTGGCAGGCCAGCCGCTCCTCACGTTCAACCCCGGCGTGATGCTCGCCGGCACCGACGTGGACTATGACGCCTTCACCGCAGGCGGCAGCGCATTCGGGAAAAGCAACGTCGTCGCGGGCAACGCTGTCGTGACCGGAGACCTACGCACCATCACGCTCGATCAGCTGGCTGAAGCGCGAGCGACGATGTCACTGGTCGTCGGTGAAAACCTCCCGAACACGTCGGCCACCATCACGTTCGATGACGGGTACCCTCCCCTGGCGCCCACCGACGGGAACCACGCCTTGCTGGCGCACTTCGACCAAGTCAGCCGGGATCTCGGATTCGGGCCCGTAGCCGCGGTGGACCCACGCAACGCGGGTGCCGCAGACGTGTCCTTCACGGCAGGCCTGGTGGAAATGGCCCTGGACGGCCTCGGACCAGGCGGCGGGAACGATCACACGGTCGACGAATGGATCGACTTGCCTACGTTGGCAGTCCAGACCAAACGAGCTGCCGTGCTGATGCACCGGCTGACGCTACGCCCCGGGGCGTAGGCGCGGGACCGCGGAGGCGTTCGGGGCGCGCGCCGAGCTGAGCGGCCCCGTTTCTAACGACTACGCCTCAGAGTCCGCCGCGGCCAACCTGCTCAGTCCGAACCCGACCCCCATGTGGATCGGGAGGAACAGCGCAAACAACATTCCTGTGGCCTGCGGGGTCGCTGGCAGCCACTGAAGCACCAGCCCGAATAGTGCAAAGGCGATAATCCCCTTCCCTACACGGTTCGCCCGCTGGCGAGAAGCCGCCCCACCCATCAACGCCATCGGCGCCAAAACCATCAACGTCAACGACAGTGGGTTCGTCAGAAAGAGGGTCTCGTTCCACGCCATGGACCAATGATCCGTGAAGAGCACCAGCACCAGGAGGAGCCCGAACAGCCCAGCGACAAGGCTCCAGACCGCGCAGAGCGCGCCGAAGACGACCCGGCAGAGCCTCCCCCCTGTCGCGGATTTGCTGCCAAGCCACGCAAGCAGTCCGCCCGCCATCGCGCCCAGAAGCAGATACCGCCAGAACCACGACGTAGCTCGAGCAGGCTCGGGCACACGTGCGGACTCGAGCACCACCTCCTCTGAGAGCGCCAGCGGCAGCTCGTTCCCTGCGGCATCCGTGACCGTCGCGTCCCGGATGGCGTCGCGCAGCACCATCGGGATGAACATTTCGTCCCAGAGAACAATCGGCACATCGCCCGGGCTACCCAACAGCACGTCCATGCCTGTGAACACAAGCGGGTCGACCTGGGTCAGGCGGCGCGTGTGCGTCCGGAACGAGGCGTCATTGTCGCGCACGCCCAACTGGTCGTAGAGCGATCCGCCTAACACCTCGTTGAGCAGGTCCCGCACCCTCGTGGAGCAGTTGTCCCCGAAATAGTCGTAGAAATACTCACGATTTTCGGGGCGTGCATTGATCTCAGCAAGGTCGCTCAGCTTCTGGCGCTGGCTAGCTGTGAGCGCCAACTCCTGCATGATCATTTCCCGACCCGCGCGGGCGTATGAATCCACCATGGGGCCCATGGGATAGGGCGCCATCATGTACAACATCTCGCCCTTGAGGAAGCGCGGCACGAAGTCGGTCTGATTGAAGTCGAAGATGCCCCAATTGTACGCGACGTCCCGACCGGTCTCCGTATTCAGGACCCGGATCGCGTTGTGGCCGAAACGCTCCCAGACCGCGTCTCCTGGCCCGGCAGTGACGAGCCAGACGCGAAGTTCGGAGCCGGGCTCGGCGAGCTGGGGCTCTGCGGCCGACGCCTGCGGGTCGACCTGGAATGCCGCCACCGGCGTCGGTAGCTGAGCGCAAAGCGCCACCACAATCAGGCTCAGGGTAAGTCGGACAACGAACCGACCATGCGCGAGTCGCACAAAGGCGCTTCTCCGCGCGATTTGGCCCGAGCACATCAAAACTCGTAGACCGGCAGGGGCTGGTCCGGCCCCACTACGCCCACGGTGACCTCAGCCTTGAAGTAGTTCTCCCCCTTTACCGGCGATCCCGCCAGGCGCCGCAACATCGCGAGCTGACCGACGTGAGTCAGCGCGTCGGCGAATGGACCCTGTAACAACCGCTCGGGAGGCCTCCCCAACGGCTCAGATGAGGCCAGGCGCGCGTCTACGGCCTCGAGTCCGGCATGGAAGCGCTCGACCTGAACCTCCCAATCGTCGGACTGGGATTCGCTCCACCTATGCTCTCCGTCCGCGAGCGCGAGACCCCAAGCAAAGAGGTCGCCCATATGCGACAGAATCTGGACAGCGGAGCGCGTGCCTTCTCCGGCAGACACGGACCCAAAACCCGGAGGAGCCCCACGGAGAACCTTGCCTCCCCGGTAGGCGATCGTCGCCACAATGTGGCGGAGCAGGTCGCGGTCGGTCATTGGTGTTCCTCATCAAATGTGTAGCCAAGAGGCGCTGCTTTCATACGAGAAAACGGGAAGCCGTTGCATCCCGTCCGGGGCACGCTTCTGTCTGCTACCGTGACAGCTTCCGCAGCGTCGGCGCTCGCCGCGTCATATAAGCTCATACAAAACGCCCACGTCCACGGCGCCATGTCAGCAAGATCCACCCAGTCAATGCGCGTCCAGAGTCCTGCCTCGCCCGGATTGGAGTCGTGGTTCTGCAAGATCACGAACTGAGCGACCGCATCCCAGGGGATGTCCTTGCAGGCGGCCGCACCCTGCGACGACCCACGGGGACGGTTCAAGCGATGCTCTCTCTCTAGACTAGAATAGTGAGCCCGAGCGCAGGAGACGAGGAGGCGTTGGGGAATGCCTGCGCGGGGTGGACGACCAGGTCGCAACCGCCGGCGGCGTGGGGGCCAGACCCGACATGCATCAATTGTCCATCCACGGGCCCCGAACCTATGTTCGCTCCTCGTCGACTCCACCACGAGGTACCTATGCGCGTGACCACCGCCTTCGCCGCCATCATCCTTTGGGCGACCATCACCGTCCCGATTTCCGCCCAAGCGACCGACGGTCTCCGTTGGACGCCAGAAAAGAGCATGGAGTTCAACGTCATCCAGCAGACGGCCATCTCGCCGGACGGACGCCGGATCGCCTACGTGGTGCGTGTGCCGCTCATCGAGGGCGAACAGTCCGAATACCTGAGCCACATCTGGATGGTGAACGCGGACGGGACCGGCGGGGTGCAGTTCACGCGAGGGGAGAACTCCGCCACGAGTCCAGCGTTTTCGCCTGATGGACGTTGGCTGACGTTCACGACGCGGCGCGGGGAGGGCAGTTCGTCTAGCGGCGGGGAGGGCCCCGAAAGTCAGGTGTGGGCGATTTCTGTGAACGGCGGTGAAGCGTTTGCCGTCACGGACGCCGTCGTCGGCGTGAGCGGGTATCACTGGTCCGCCGCGGGAGACCGCATCGCCTACCTGATGAAAGACCCCGACACGGACGAGGAGAAGGCCCGCAGGCGCGAGAAGCGCGATCCGATCTTCGTGGACCAGAACTTCAAGTTCAACCACATCTATTCGGTGGCTTTTGACCCCACGTCGAGCCAGCCCGGTGAAGCGACTCGCCAAACAGAGGGAGCCTTCCACGTCACCAGCTTCGACTGGTCACCGGACGGTCGCACCTTCGCCTTCTCCCACCAGGCGGACCCCCGTTTGGATGAGGGCGCGCGTGCCTCGGACATTTCGACGGTCCCTGCGGACGGGAGCAAGACTGTCTCTGCGCTGGTGACACTCGGCGGCACGGACGGAAACCCACTGTACTCGCCCGATGGGCGCTGGGTCGCGTTCACATCGTCGGGTGACGAACCCCAGGGTGTAGGCCTCTCGGACGTCTACCTGGTCGCCTCAAACGGGGGCACGCCCCGAAAGCTCTCGGACAGCCACGACCGCTCTGGTGGACTCCAGGGGTGGAGTCGCGACGGTGCGTCCGTGCTGCTGTCCGAGTCGATCGGCACCACGCGTCACCTGACGGTCTTACCCACAGACGGCGGCCCGCTCCGCCAACTCACACACGGCAGCGGCGTTCTCGGGTCGGCATCTTTCGCGACCAATGCCGACGCGATGGCGTTCACCTGGCAGACGATGGACGATCCCGAAGACGTGCACGTCTCCGCGGTGAGCACGTTCGAGCCGCGGTCGGTAACCGACCTCCATTCAGCGATCGCGACACCCACGCTCGGCAAGACCGAACTACTTTCTTGGAAGTCCCCGGACGGGCGTTTCGACATTGAAGGGCTGCTCACGTATCCCGTCGACTACGACGCGAGCCGGAGCTACCCGCTCATCTTGAATGTGCACGGCGGGCCGGCGGGCGTCTTCGTGCAGTCGTTCACCGGGAGCGCGTCGACCTACAACATCCAGTACTTCGCGCAGGAAGGTTACGCGGTCCTACGTCCGAACCCACGCGGAAGCACCGGTTACGGAAAAGAGTTCCGCTTTGCCAACGTCCGCGACTGGGGATACGGCGACATGGACGACCTCATGGCCGGGGTGGACGAGGCCATTGATATGGGCGTCGCACATCCCGACTCGCTGCTGCTCATGGGATGGAGCTACGGTGGGTACATGACCTCGTTCGCCGTCACGCGCACGGACCGGTTCAAGGCCGCGAGCATGGGGGCCGGGCTCCCGAACCTGGTGAGCATGACGACCACCACCGACATCGGCGAGTACCTCGTGGCCCACATGGACGGTGAAGAGTTCTGGGAGAACTACGACGAGTATGAACGCCACTCAGCCATCTATCGCATTGCCAACGTGAAGACGCCCACCCAGGTCATTCACGGCGAAAACGACCTGCGCGTGCCGTTCACTCAAGGGCAAGAGTTCTATCGAGCCCTCGGTCGCCTGGGGGTGCCGACGGAGATGATCGCTTTGCCCAGGACGCCACACGGCCCGCGAGAACCGAAGCTGCAGATGGAGGTCTCCAAAGTCATCATTAAGTGGTTCGACCGGCATCTGCGGCCCGTGAAGCCGAAGGTAACGACGGACCCCTAGGAGCGACTCCTAGGGCCTGAGACGGTTCCCCTGCGATGGCCCCACGGCGGGGAAGCCGCGGAGGCCCAGTCGTGGCGGCATGTCACGGGGGCCTGGCCGCGGCGATCCTGCCCCCGCCGCTCGAGGTCAGGCCTCGTCGTCGCCGGTCTTCCGCAGGATCAATTTGTGGGCCCGCAGCCGCAGCGCAGCAATGCGAATGAAGCCGCGTGCGTCTTCCTGATCGTAGCCGCCCGCCACGTCCATCGACGACAACTCCTGATCGTAAAGCGAACTCGACGAAGCGCGGCCACGGCAGATGACGTTGCCCTTGAAGAGCCTTATGTCCACTTCACCATTGATGAGGTGCTCGGACTTCTGGAAGGCCGCCTGGACGAAGTCCATCTCCGGAGAGAACCAGAAGCCGTTGTAGATGATCTCGGCGAAGCGCGGTGACAACATATCGCGAAGCCGAAGTACCTCACGGTCCATGGCGATGCCCTCCAAGTCACGGATGGCGTGGTGGAGGACCGTGCCGGCCGGGGTCTCGTAAACGCCGCGCGACTTGATGCCTACAAATCGGTTCTCGACCATGTCGATACGACCCACACCATGCCTGCCGCCCACGTCGTTCAGGTAGGCAAACAGCTCGACCGGATCACTGAGATCGACGCCCTCACCCTCGCACACGACCCGCACTGGCATCGCGTCCTGGTAGTAGATCGTGAGGTCCGACGGCTGGTCGGGGGCGTCCTCGATCGAGCACGTCAACTTGAACATGTCTTCAGGCGGGGTGTGGCGGGGGTCCTCCAGCATGCCTGCCTCGTACGAGCGGTGCATAAAGTTCTCGTCGCTCGAATACGGCTTCTCGGCCGTCGCCTCCACCGGGAGGTTGTGCTTCTTCGTGTACGCCAGCAGGTCGGTGCGGCCCTGAAAGCGATCCAGGAATTCCCGCTCCTTCCAAGGCGCGATGACCTTGAGTCGCGGCGCCAACGCCGCGTAGGCCAGCTCGAATCGCACCTGATCGTTTCCCTTTCCTGTGGCACCATGGGCGACGGCGTCGGCCCCTTCGGCGAGGGCAATCTCGACTTGGCGCCGAGCGATCACCGGCCGAGCGAGCGCTGTGCCGAGCAGGTAGCGGTTCTCATAGACCGCGTTACCAGCGATGGCCGGGAAAATGAACTCGGTGACGAATTCCCTCTTGAGGTCTTCGACAAAGACCTTGCTCGCACCAATAGCTTTGGCCCGTTCCGCGACGAGGTCGAAGTCCTCTATCTGGCCCACGTTCGCGACGTAGGCGATCACATCGTAGCCACGCTCCAACAGATCCTTGAGAATGCACACGGTGTCGAGTCCGCCACTGTACGCCAGGACCACTTTCTGCTTCGCCACTTGCCGCTCCGGTACGAGACCAAAATAGGGTCCCCAAGGGTGCCAAATCTGAGCGTATCGCGCTACGCCCTGCTCAGATTCCGGCGTTAGCTGCCCGACCCTTGCCGAAGGAAGGCTACATGCTGCACCCGCCCGGCATCCACCTCGAACCCGGTGACCATCCCACCCCCCCGCACGAACCGCAGGGTGAGGCCGAAGGCTGACACGGTGTCTTCGCCCACATCCAAGAGCTCAATGTGCACGCCTGCCCCCGCCTGTAGACTCAATCCGCCGACCTCGTTGCGCGACAGCACATAGTCGATGTCCAGCTCCGCGCTGTAGTAGCTCCCGGCGTACTCAGCACTATGGGTCACAGGGCCCCCTTCGGGAGCGGGTTCCGCACCGGGGGTCACAGCTGCGGCCCCTTCCACCGCAACCACGGGGGGCGTCAACTCGTCTGCCAGCAGCGCGTCCACGACGCCCCGAGCGAGCCGCGTTGGATTGGAATCAGATCGGTTGCAGATGGTCATGACCGACGTGGACTGATCTGGGAGTCGCGTGATATCGGCTCGGAAGCCAACAAAGGAACCGCCGTGCCCCACCGTGCGCAGACCGCGGTAGGTCCCGTGCGTCTGGCCGAATGCATAGGCAATGGTGTCACCCGAGTTCAGGACGCCGCGCGTTTCCAACATCGGCGTGAGCCCCTCGGCCAGATTGTCATCGTTGAGCGCATTCACCCAATGAACGAGATCTTCGATCGAAGTGAACACGCCCCCGTCGCCGATCATATCCAGCGTGGTCTGCGAAATCCGGTAGCCGTCACCTTCGGGTGCGTATCCCGTCGCGCGATTGGAGACGACGGCGTTGTGATCATCGTGGAAGTGCGTGTGCGTCATCTGGAGCGGCCCGAAGATCTTCTCCTCCCCATACTCTCTGAGCGACCTGCCGGTGGCCTCAAGGATGATCTGGCCGAGGAGAAAATATCCCGAGTTGGAATAGAGGTACTCGCTTCCTGGCGTGAAGTTGAGTTCCCGCTGCCGGGAAATGACCTCGAGAACATCAGCGTCCGTATAGAAGTCGTCATCGCGCAGTCCCTTGAGGGACATGAGCGTCAGGTAGTCGCGGAGTCCGCTCGTATGATGGACCATCTCCCCGATGGTCGGATCTCTCGGGTAGTCCGGAAGGGTGGGGATCCACTTCTTAACCGGATCGTCGAGTGAAATCACGCCTTCCCTGGCCGCGATGGCGATGGCCGCAGCCGTGAACTGTTTTGCAACCGAACCCGTGCGGAACACCGTCTGTGGGGAAATCGCGATTCCGTGCTCGAGGTTCGCCATCCCGTAGCCCCGCGCATAGACGAGTTCGCCATCCTGCACGACCCCCAACGCGCATCCAGGACTGCTCGTGCGGTCATATGCCGAAAAAACCGCATCGACCGCCTTCCAGTCCACGACTCGCTCCCCACTCGGCTCACCGTCGGCGTAGGAGGCGACCCCCGCGGCCGCGAGAGGGATGGAGCAAATGGCCAGAGCCGCAAGCGTCCGTCGATTCATCGGTCATTTCTCCTGATCACACGGCCGGACCGGGCATCGGTCACGTGTCCGTTCTCATAGCCAAGCACTCCGTTCACCCAAACTCGTTCGATTCCCACAGAGGGCGCATTGGGGTCGTCGGGGGTGGCGCGATCGGCTACGGTCTCTGGATCGAACAGCACCAAATCCGCGTAGGCGCCCACGCGAATCGCTCCGCGGTCGACAATCCCGACATGTTGGGCGGACAAAGCCGTCATCTTGTGGATCGCACTCGGCAACGAAAGGTGCTGCTCCTCGCGTACGTGCTGACGGAGCACGCGAGTGAACGACCCGAAACCACGGGGATGCCGTCCCGCCAAACTTCCATCGCTGGAAACATTGGTATGCGGCCAAGCGAGGAGCGTCGCGATGTCCGCTGGATCCATGCTGCGCGCGATGATGCTCTCGGTGCCTCGACCTGTGTCCTCCTCCATCGCCTGAGATTCGGCGATCAGTGCCATGTAGGTCGTGGCCGCGTCTTCACCGCGCGCCTCCGCGATCTGTGCCAGCGACATCCCGACGTAGGACGGGTCGGGATCGTAGCGTGCGATGAACATGCCATCGGGTGGCACGAGTTCGTCTAGCGCGAAGTCCACGGCCTCCCGGTTGGTGAAATCTCGATCCGGAAACAACACCGTCATCGTCGACTGCCAGAACTCATAAGGATAGACATCCGCGGTGATGTCGACGCCCTCGGCACGGGCCTCATCAAGCCTCTCCAAGATCTGTACGCTTTGCCCCCAAAGACTCTTCATCGCGAGCTTCATGTGGGAGATCTGAACAGGGATCTTGGCCTCGCGCCCGATCCGCACGATCTCTTCGATCGCTTCCATGAGATGGCGATCTTCGCTCCGCATATGGCTGATGTAGCGACCGCCGAAGCCAGCCGCCTCTCGGGCAAGCTCGATCACCTCTTCCGTGTTGGAATCGAGCCCCACGTCGTACTCGAGCCCGGTCGACAGGCCGAGCGCGCCGGCCCGCATCTCTTCGCCCAGGACTGTCCGCATCTGGGCCACCTCGTCGGAGGTGGCGGGTCGTCGATAGTCGTCACCCATCACCTCGGTGCGCACCTGAGCGTGCCCCACATAAGAGCCAACGTTCACGGCGGCAGGGGTGGCCTCAAGGGCTTCGAAGAAGTCACCAAGAGGGAACGGAGAGCCACCATCCTGGCCTACCACGATGGTGGTGACGCCCTGGCTGAGCACCGCCAATGCATCCAGGCTCTCGAGAAGGCCCCGATCGTGGTGACTGTGGGTGTCGATGAAACCAGGCGCCAGCACGAGGCCGGTCGCGTCGAGGCGCTGCTCTCCTTCCAATGGCGTCAGATCGCCAATCTCAGCAATGACCCCGTCCTTGATGCGGACGTCCGTTACGACTCCGTCCGAGCCCGAACCGTCGAGCACGAGAGCCGACTCGATCAAGATGCCGGCAGCGGCCTCAGAGGCCTCCTCGTTCCCAGCGCACCCGGCGAGAAAAAGGCCGGCGAAGAGGAGCGTACCAAAAGTTGAACAGCGAGGCATGGTCGATCTCCGGGGGCGGGACAGATAGGGGGGCAATGTGGCGCATCCGACGCAGACAGGGCAAACATCCTGCCCCTCCGCCCCCTTTGGCATCAGAAACAGTCGATCGATCGGAGCTGCGGCGCGCGCTTCGGGCCCGGTGATCACAGCGCATGCTGCAGTGGGGTAACTTATACCACGACGCCGACGTGGAATCGCACCCAAATTCGTCATGAACCCCCACGAATGATCTCCGCCCTCAAACTCCTCCCCGCCGTAGCCTCTGTCTTGGGTGGCGCCACAGTACTGGCGTGGCGGGTCCAGGAGACGCGCACGCCGGTGACCGTGCGGAAGATCGTCATACCGCCCCTTGGAATGAGCACGGGCTTCTTCATGTTTCTGCGGGCAGAGATGCAGATCCCATGGGCGCTTGCCGTCGGGGCATTTGTGGCGGGAGCCCTCGTTCTGTCCGTCCCCCTAGCGTGCACCTCGGTGCTCGAGCGCCAAGGCGATGTCGTCGTGATGCGACGCTCTAACGGGTTTGTGGTGATCCTGCTGGGGCTTCTCGCGCTGCGGCTCCTGCTCCACGACTACGTCGGGCACCTGCTCCCACCGCTTCAGACAGGCGCGTTGTTCTTCGTCCTCGCGTTCGGGATGATCATCCCGTGGCGTGCGAGGATGTACTTCCGGTTCCGGCAGTTGATGGCCGATCCGGACGCTGACCTGGCGGACTGACCTGACGGACTCAGGGGCGCTTGGAAGTCTCAAGACCGCCTAGAGGCCTGCCCGCACATAGCGACGGATGGCGTCTATCGCACGCTCGACGTCGGAATGCGAGTTGTAGAAATGCGGCGAGAAGCGAATCCCCGGCCGATCTGACCCGCCCCGAGACGCTGCCACGATCCCGTCCTCCTCCAGGGCGGCAAGCACTCGAGACGGCTCTAAGGTGCCCGGCTGAAACGTCACCACCGAAGCGCGCAGTGACGGGTCCATCGTCGTCCACATCTTCACACCATCGATCGCGGCAAGCCCGTCGATGAGCACACTCGAGAGTTCGCGGCTACGCGCCTCGATGGCGGCTTGCCCGATCGCGGCGAGGAAGTCCATCTGCAAGCCGAACGCATGGATCGCGGGCTCGTCACGCTGGCCCATCCCTTCGTGTGTGCGGGACAGTCCGACCCGACCCGTGTACGCGCTATAAGAGGATGGCCAGAAACGATCGTGGATTCGGGCGTTCACATAGAGCACACCCGTTTCCTTCGGGCCGCATGGCCATTTGTGCGCGCTCCCCGAGTAGAAATCTGGCTGTATGACCGAAAGATCCACGTCGAGGTTCCCGAACGACTGCGCGCCATCGACGAGCGAGATCACTCCCCTGTCGCGCGCCATGCGGCAGAGCTCCGCCGCTGGGAAAAGATCCCCCGAGGTGCTCGTCAGGTGCGTAAACGAGAGGACCCGAGTGGCCGGTGTGATGGCCCGTTCAAAGGCGTCGACGTAGTAACCATAACCTGGGTACGGAGTCACATAGGGGACCTCGCGTACTGAATACCCGAAGCGCCCAGCCTTGGCCTTCCACGCCTGGTTGTTGCTCGGGTGGTTGTCCGAGAAGATCAGGACCTCATCTCCTGGGCCGAGGTCGAGTCCGTTGGAGACCCAGTTGTTCGCCTCGCTGGTGTTGCGCGTGACGAGAATTTCCCCTGGAATCACCCGCAGAAAAGTCGCGAGTTTCTCCCGCACGACCTCTTTGGCGCCATGCATTTCGTTCCTGTAGCTCGGCACCGGGTCGCGGTCGAGTCTCTCGGTGAAGGTCTGCACGGCTTCGAGTACCAACCGCGGCGCCGGGCAGAGGTTCGCCGCGTTCAGGACCGAAAGTTCCTGCGGCATGAGGAACTGGGCCCGCACGGCCTCCCAGTCGGGAGCCACGCCAGAACGCGTAGACGCCGCCAGGGGCGCAGGGACGGCGAGCCCCTTCAGCGCAGGGTGAGCGAGAAGGGCGGCCGAGCCGCCCGCAGCGAAGAGGCGGGCGAAATCACGCCGAGTTAGGTCGCGGGGCATTCTGGACGGTAGGCAGCGACGCTGGGCATCGCAAGCGGCTTCGGACGCGCTGGTGAGGGAAGTCGCCGCTGCGCCCCCAGAGCGCCACGCCTCATCGAGCTCATGGGGTCTCGGGATTATCCGTAGCCGCGTCATTGGGGAGACGGCGCCCCTTGTCTCCGACGCGTTCCCGGTGGAGAGTGGAGCAGACCACGAGCCACCTCCACAGCGCAGGCCATCATGAGCGTACACGACGCGAATATCCACTTCCCGACCCGTCGGTGGAGAATCACACGCCGCCTGGAAGGGAGCGCGGGTGCGCTCGTGCTCGCCGGGGCACTCCTCATCGGGGCCTGCGGACCCTCAACGGCGCCCGACGCCCTCAGTGGCGATTGGGACTACTACCGGATGCTCGGCGCCGAGCCCAACGGTGGGTTCGAAGCAAAGAGGCGCTTCGGGTTCGTCCATTTCGAGGGCGCGGACGCTCCAAGGGCTTGGTTCCACCGCCGAGCCGGAGGCGAGCTGGAGCGCATTGAACGACTGTCGCTCGACGGGGACTCCCTCTTCATGGACTTCGCCTCCGGGCGCTCCATTCGGGCGCGGGTAACCAGCGACACCATCGCTGGACGCATCTACCAGGACGGCACGCCCATCCAGCGCATGTGGTTCGTGCGCCGCACGACGCCCCTGGCCTACGAGCCGTACTACCCCTTGTGGGCGGGCGCCGACTCCGACTCGACCTATGCCATAGAGATCGATCCCGCTTTACCCATGCAGGCCCGAGACGGCACGACCCTCATGAACTTCGTGGGACGCCCGGTGGGTGAGGGGCCCTTTGGCGTTGTCATGGAGCGCACTCCGTACCTGCGCATCGATACGGCCAACGCCGTTTTCTGGGCATCGCGTGGCTTCATCTACGTGAAGCAGGACGTGCGGGGCCGTGGCGGGTCGGACGGCCGGCTGGATATGAACGCCTTCCAGGAGCAGGACGGGTACGATGCCGTGGAATGGGCTTCAGCGTTGCCCGGGAGCAACGGCAAGGTAGGCATGATCGGCCGCTCGAACCCCGGGCTGTATGCGTGGTACGCCGCCATCGCGGCGCCGCCGCACCTCACCGCCATCGCGCCGGTGGTGGCCACCGCTGACCCCACGCGCTTGGTGCCCTACATCGACATGATCTTCTCTCCCACCATCGTGCCGTGGCTCTGCTACACGGCCGTGAAGGAGACCCTCTCGGACATGAGCAACGTGCCCCTGGTGGAGGCATTCAATCATCTGCCGGTCATCGACGCAGCCGAGTACGCAGGGTGCCCTAGGCCGCAATTTTGGGACGACTGGTTCGATCACCCATCGCTCGACGCCTATTGGCGCGAACTCTCCATCGAGGCACGCCTGAGTCGAGTCCAGGTTCCAGTCCTGGGCATCGCCGGCTGGTACGACGACGCACGGGGCAACGTGCGGAACTTCACCGGAATGGACACCCTGCCGGACCCACCCTTTCAGCGAATGGTCATGGACCCGGGGGCCCACAAGGGCATCGACTACGTGAACGGCGACTTCGGTCCTCAGGCCCGCATCGACCACCGGGCGCTGCAGCTCCGCTGGTTCGATCACTATTTGAAGGGCGTGGACAACGGCGTGGACGGGGAGGCCCCCATCGACCTGTTCATCATGGGCGACAACGTGTGGCGCCAAGAGCGGGAGTGGCCCCTGGCCCGGACCCAATACACCAACTTCTACCTGCATTCAGGAGGCGGAGCGAACGGCACCGGTGGGGATGGATCGCTGAGCGCCGTAGCGCCTTCGGGACAGGAGCCTGCCGACACCTTCACGTACGATCCCGGGAGCCCCACACCGTACCTAGTGGACGCCCGGGAACTGGAGTTGGGCCTGAACGAAGACTACTCGGACATTCACGCCACCCGATCCGACGTGCTGGTCTTCACCTCTGATCCGCTGGAGGATGAGATGGAGATCACCGGCCCTATGACGGCCACACTCTGGGCTGCCACCGACGCGGTGGACACCGACTGGTTCGTCATGCTGCTGAACGTTCACCCCGACGGAACGGCGGAGCGCATCCAGGAGGCCGCCGCCCGAGCACGATTCCGCAATGGCTTCGACCAACCCTCGCTGCTCGAGCCCGGCACTGTCTATCGATACGACATGGACCTCTGGTTCACCGGCATCGTATTGCCACCGGGACATCGCCTGAGGGTGGCCGTATCGTCGGCGCTGCTCCCCAAGTACGACCGGAACCTGAACACCGGTGGGGACAACGAGCGGGACACTGCCTTCGTGTCGGCGAGACAGCGAGTCCTGCACGACGCGGAGCATCCTTCACATGTGACGTTGCCGTTGATTCCGAGGAGGTAGGGACATCCGCCAGTGTCGCATCCCACCGCCCCCGCCGAGTCTCAAGAATCAGCGCTCCGTTCTTCCCTGCCTCGCCATAACGAAACCGAGCGTCAATCGGTTGAAGGAAGCGGATGCTTTCAATGTCTTCAGGAGGCATGGTGAGGAGCAGCTCGGAGGCCTCCGCACTCCCAGCTTCGCCAGTAGGATCGAACAGCACGGCCCCGTCCATCAACAACAAGGCCGGTCGGCACCCGCCCGCGTACTCCTGACGCAACTCCACAACCGACGGCCGACGCCGACTGCTCTGAATACAAAAATCCACAAGAGCTCCTGAGCCCCGGCCACCCGAGCGCACCGTAATGTTGATACGAGGCCCCATTCTCGATCGGATAAGGTCGAGCGCGCTCCCGACGCGATCGCGTAATTCATCGACCTCGCCGGGGCTCACGAAGTTCACCGCGGTACCGGAGCGCCGCCATTCCTCCCGCTCGCGCGACAGCACCTCCACCTCGATCCCTTGGATCTCGAGGGCCTGGGCGGCAAGGCGGGCGCGAATCTCCGTGCGGATACCTGAGCTGACGACGAGCGTATCCAAGGTGGAGGCATAGCCGATGCGGCTCACCTCGATCGCCCACTCCCCTACCGACAACGGGGTCGTCTCAAAGCGACCGTCTGAGCCGGAGGCCACGGTAACGGTCTCGGTCGTACCTCGGGCCGCTCCGGTATCGAGGCGAGTGAGCCGTATCATCGCGGTCTCGATCGAGTCTCCCGAGGTCCAGTCTTCTACCCAACCCGCCACCATCGTCGGGGTTGAAAGCGAAAGAGCCACATCATGAGTAAACACAGGTACGTTTTGCGGAATCGTGAGCGTGTCGGAGCGGGACGCGAGTCCTGAGACGTCCGTAAAGACCGTGAGCCGCGTCAACTCTGGGACCGCACACACCCGGTAAACGCCGTCAGGATCGCTGGTCACTTCGACCCCCCGGCCTGACTCCAGGATGCGATATTTCCAACCGGCGGTAGTGTCCTGGAACATGAACGACGCCGCAAACTGTACATCGCCCCACGTAATGCGCACCCTCGCGTTCGCGAGGGGCAGCCCGCTACCCAGGTCTCGCACCGTGCCGAGTAGCACGGACGTCCTTCGAGGCATCTCGCCCTCGGCCTGGCACGCGGCCGCCAACACATCCGCTCGCGACAAGGACCGGAAACGCACAAACGCGACCACTCCGTCGGCGACATCGACTACCTGACGAAGAGGTTCACTCGACACGACCGATCCAGACGGAAAGTCGACGACCAGCGTGTATCTCCCCTCAGGCACTTCTGTCAGCCGGAACTCCCCATCGCCATTCGCCAGTACCTCCTCAGTCCCGCCCTCGATCCGCACGCGGGCACCGGCCACGCCGTCGCGCTCGAGACTGTCGAGGACCATGCCCTCAATCGTTCCGCTCTCGGCCGCGAGCAGCAGACTGCCATCGACCTCTTCAATGCGAAGCACTCGGCCGAGCGCCTCTCGAGTGCCGATCAACGACGCACGTCGGGCTCCCGAGGCATCCACGGACACGCCCACCGAGGGCATCCTGATCGCCCATTTCGGAACGATCCAGGCGCCGTTTGGAAGGCGCTGGAACTGCACATCGCCACCCACCAGCGTGGAACGAATCCCACTGGGGAGGTTTTCATACCAAAAATCGACACCCTCGAGAACCCAGCCCTGTGGCTGCACCCAGAGGACCCCGCTGATGTCCGGGGCACGCTGAGACCGCGCCGGCTCAAAAGCCAACCCGACCATGCCCGCACGCTCCGCATCGCCACGGCGGAGCCTGAAACAGTGGGTATCGAGGAACACATCAGAGAGCAGAACCTGAGCGTCAGGTGCGAAGTAGAGGTCCGCCTCGCCGTCCGGGGCACGTTGAACGAAGCCGTTCTCCGCGAGATCAACTGCCTCACGACTCTCGAACGGGCTTTGCAAGAACTGAGATGAGATCGAGCGATCCACGGCGCGCGTAAGTTCTGTGTCGAGTTCGATGTCCCTCGTGCTCTTCAGGACTCGATATCTGTAGAGGCCTTCGCTCTGGGTCCAGGCCACGACGGTGAGCCCCTTCTTCACCTCGTTCCAAACCGCCTCGAGCCGATCTCCGTCCTCAGGGCGAATGCGACACTGGCGCTGACCCTCGACCGTGATGCCCTCAAGCCCGATAGCCAGCGGATCCATCCTGAGACGAGCGATGACCGTCTCCCCTGCCGCGATGTCGACCGGACCGTAGTCGACGGAAGTGAACCCGATCACGTCCGCACGGAGGGAATACCGTCCGGCGGCGAGACCCACGAACAGATGTTTGCCTACGCCGTTGGTGAGCGCACGATCGACCACGGATGAAGTCCCGGCGTCCGTGAGGCTCAACATGACGCCGGCGATCGGGGCGGGTGATTCAGAGTTGGAGATTTCGACCAGAAGAGACTGCGCGGCGAGGCGATCCGACGCGAAGGTGATCGACATGGCGAGGACTGCGCCGGTATAGACGGCGGTCTTTGCGAATATGCGCATCTTAAGGTGGCTCCCCTGGTACTGCGCTTACGCGCGCCAGCCCTCGGATCCGTCCGCAGACTCTTGCACATCCGATCTCCGTCTCGCCTCACCGGCGGCAAAGAGACCGGTCGGCCCCCACGAATCGGCTCGACGCCGAGGGCATTGAAATAGACACCAACCACGACGCCCTGTTCCGAACTCGAACGAGGGCTCACGCGCGTGCCACAAGAGTCGCGACGGACTCGCCGTTTCGGCTCAGCCGCACATTAATCGCCGTTAAGCCGAACCCGATACATAACAGGCCAGAGCTTCCCTGTAACGAAAAACGTGTCAGAGTCGCGGTCGTACGCGATCCCGTTCATTACGGCGTCAGGCGAACCGCGAAGATGATCTGGCACCAAGGCTGCAGCATCGAACTCGGCGACGACATTTCCGGTCTCCGCATCGATCTGAACAATCACAGTGGACTGGTAGACATTGGCGAAGATGTGAGACCCCACACACTCGAGCTCGTTGACTTCCCTGAGCGGCACGCCTTTCCGGAGAATTTCGACCCGGTCCTTACTGGTCCAGGAGGCGCCATCGAGCTTGTACAGGAGTGCCCCACCACCGGTCATGAAGGCAGTTTCCCCGTCTGAGCACAGACCCCACCCAAAGGTGCTGACGGGCAAGGAATCGACACGCTCGAGGGACTCGATATCGTAGACGAATGCGAGGTGCTCCTTCCACGTTAGCTGAACAAGGCGGCCTTCGATGATCTCGAGACCTTCCCCGAAGTACGTGGAATCCAAGGGGACCGACGCAAGCACCTCGCCCGAACTTGGGTCAACGCGACGGACCGTGGAGTATCCGTAACGACCTGTGCTCTCGTAGAGCACGCCCTGGTGAAGCACGAGCCCTTGTGTATAGGCCGTCGTGTCGTGCGGGAGGACTTCAAGAACTTCGATCGCGCCCTCTCTTACGGCTGGACTGCACCCAAGGGGGAACAGTAGGCAGCCGAGAATTCCAGCAATTTTCCTTAGACCCCAGGGCTTCTTCACCTATGCTCCGTTCTCGAGAAAAGGATTGGCACGACCGACCTGCCCACTCATAAGGAGTGCCCGGGAAGGGCCCAAGGCGCTCCCGACCCGGCGGCGAGCACGCCGGTGCTCGCCGTAGTCTGAGGATAACGTCTTGAGCTACAGCATGGGCGCGCCATGCCCCGCAGCCTAGGTTGGCAAGCAGGTCGAGGTCACGGATCACCTAGCCACATCTTCCAAGAGGGCTGACATGGATCGTCGCACGTTTGTCGGTGGGACCGCCGCAGCCGTCGCCGGCCTCACCCTCGGGTGCCAAGCAGGGGAGATGGAGCCATCCGGACGCCCGGACTCGAGTTCCAACCCCGGCAAGATCCTCATCGACGGGGCGTCCGTATTCGATGTTCGAACGGGGCGCATGCTGCCAGCAACAAACGTCCTCATGGACGAGGGAGTGATCCAGGCGGTCGGACCTAGGAACGCACTGAACCGCGGGGCCGATGCCGCCAGCGGTGCGAGGGTGATCGACGGCTCCGGCCTGTATGTCATCCCCGGACTCATCGACGCGCACGTCCACCTCTCCCACATCCTGTACCAGTCTCAGATGACGGGAGACGAGGTGCTTCCCTTCTATCTCGGGCACGGCGTCACGTCGATCCGCAGTACCGGCGACAACGTGCCGGCCGCACGGATGGTCGAACTATTCGCCAAGGATCGTCCCGACACGTCCCCGAACGTCTTTCGGGGCAGCTTCCTAATCGACGGCAATCCGGTGTGGCACCCTGATGTCGGCTGGGCGCTGACAGACGCGGCCGACGTCGAACCCTTCGTGGCGGACATGGCGGCATGGGGCGTCACCACGCTCAAACTCTACATCGGGGTCGAGCGAGAAATCGGTAGACGGGTGATCGAGGTGGGGCATGAGCACGGACTCGTGGTGAGCGGGCATCTTCGTGACTACCAAACGGCCGATGCGGTCCAGGACGGACTCGATTGCATCGAGCACATCTACACGGTGTCGAATTTCCTTCTCGACGACCCGGACGACCGGCACTCGATCAACCTGGAATCCGACGACGCCCGGCGACTCATCGATCTGATCGCGCAACACGGAGCGCGTGTGGATCCCACGCTGATGGTGTTCTGGGGGACGCTTCTTTTTATGGACCAGCCCGAGGTCTACGGTCACCCCGACCAAGATGCAATGCCCGGCCGACTGAAGGCGTTCTGGGACGCCGACCGCGAGCGGCGGAAGCTTGATTGGGGCACTGCACCGGTGTCGGTTCGCGAAAGGACGTGGGAGAAGTATTTAACGCTGACCGGCATGCTTCAGGAGGCCGGAGTGCAGCTACTGGTGGGCACCGACGCTCCGGAACCTCAGGTCGCGCCCGGCACCTCGCTCCACCACGAAATGGAATTTCTCGTCGAGGCCGGCATGTCCGCGAGCGAGGTCCTGACCGCGGCCACGTTCGAGAACGCTCGGATCCTGAAACGGGAAGGGTCACTCGGGTCCGTGGAGCCGGGGCGAACAGCCGACCTCGTGCTCCTTGAGGCAGATCCTCTGGCTGACATCAAGAACACCCGGCGGATCCGAAGTGTGATCCACGGCGGACTGCTACTCGATCCTGCAGAGATCCTGAGCGCGGCCCCTACTGTCTAAACGGTCAAGGCTGTGGCCGCGCGCTCAACTGATCACCCTCGCGCTCGCCGCGCGCCCCGCGGCTCCGGCCTCGGTCAGGGCCGAGGTGACCCGTTCCAGCGCCTCGACGAGCATCCCCGCCTGTGTCCGCGCCACGTCCCAGGCGCCATCCTCCATCGGTTCTCGCACGCCTGGCAAAGTCTTGGCCGCGTATCCCTCGTAGTAGCCCGGCGCGTATACGAGGTTGCGATACCACGGTCGCCGCCATAGGCCACGCTCGTCGATCATTTCACGCTCAGCGCGCATGATGAGCGCATTCACCCGATCGAGGGCAGGCCGGTTCTGGTCGGTCAATGCGGAGCCCCCCGTCAGCAGTCGATTCAGAACACCGTTCGTCTCGGTGGCGGCCACGCGCATCGCCGCATTCGCCGCCCCGATCGCCCTGAGTTCGTCTCGGAGGAGCCCACCCTCGTCGAGAGCCATGAGCTCGTCGACGTATCCAGCAATAACCGCGGATGCGCTGGTGAAATCGAAGGGCAGAACCTCAGCGTTCGCGAGTCGCATGACCATTCGCCCGACCATGTCGGCCTGAGCGACCCCATAGCGGTATCCGGGGTCACCGAAGCGCTGGTAGTAGTGGTACGTGTCGTAGAGCGAGTGATAGATGCCGTTGGCGCTTTCGTACCCCACGTTTAGGGAGGGCACCCCGAGGTGGTCGAGAAAAACCGTGTAATCGGACCCCGACCCCAACGCGTCGAGCCGGAGTGGCTCGCCCGGCTGCTGACCCTGCCACGCATCAAAGAGTGTTGGCGCTTCCGGATGGGGCGCATCCTTGGACGTCTCGATCACAAAGGCCTCGAGGGAGTGGTTCCCCCCAGCGCTCCAATTCCCGGACGTGTACGACTCCCGGTTGATGTAGACGACCATGTTCTCCTTAAGCTCGTCGGCGAATTGTTCGCCCCACTCTGTGGAGCCGAGCAAGAAGAAATCTTCGCCACCCCAGCTACCGAAGACGATGCTCCGACGCGGCTCGAACCCCGCAGCTACCGCCGCGGCCACACCGCGGGCCGTCTCCAGCAGTGAAACCGCGCCGCTCGTCGGGTCGCGGGCGCCCAACACCCAGGAGTCTCGGTGGCCACCTGCGAGGACGAACTTCTCGGGCTCGACCGCGCCGACCACTTTGCCGAAAACATTCCAGACTGGTCGCTCTTGGTAGTCGTACTCCACGTCGATCTCGATACGTGCCGGGCCGGGTCCGAGGTGATACGTCAGGGGCAGGCCACCCTGCCACTCGGTGGGGACTGCGTCACCGCCAATGTGTTCGAGGATCTTGAGCGCTTCTCCGTATGAGATCGGCTGTACAGGGATCTTTTGTACGTTCTCGGCCTCCTCGAACGGGATACGCTCGACACCGGGAATCGAGGGCACGAACGGCGTCAGCGGGTCGCCGGGGTAGATCGGGACGTCCAGGAAACTCCCCCTCTGGATGCCTTCCCAGGGACGCCAGCGGCCGTTGGGATAAATGTCGCCTCGTACGTACCCGTCGTCCTCGGGGTCGGAGTAGATGACGACACCCGCGGCTCCCCGCTTCGCGGCCTCGCGGACTTTCATGCCGCGCATTTGGCCCGGAGTCCCTCCGTAGCGGACCAGTACGATCTTGCCTTCGAGCGATACCCCCATGTCGTCGAGGAGCCGGTAGTCGCTGATCCGGCCGTAGTTGACGTAGATCACGTCGCCCTCGGCCCGTCCAGACGCCACGTAGGCAGCCATGCCCGGGAGGCCACCCTCGACGTAGGAGTCCGGGTCCTCCGGAATCGGGGGCTCCGTCACGGCGAGTTCGACCGTGTCAGGGTAGACGAGTCGCAGGCGCAGATCGACCGGCCACGGCACCAAGATGTCGTAGCGCACCATCTCGGTCTCGAAGCCAAAACCGTCCCAGAGGTCTCGGAGATACACCGCGAGCCGGTAGTTCTCCTCGGTCCCCGCGTGGTGTGGCGCCCGGGTCATCGCGTAGTGGTACTCTCGCATCGTAGCCGTGTCCGGCACGGCCGCCATGACACGTTCCCAGCGGAGCTGCTCGGCAGCCCGTTCGGCTGTGAATCCCATGAGGCGCTGCGGTTGCTCTTGAGCGGCCAGCGAGTTCGCGAGGACAAGCAGCATTGCGGCAGCCCCTAGGTGGGAGAACCTGCTCACTACCCTCTTGGATTCCGGCGACATGCTTACTCGCTTTGCGGAGGCGGACTGCAAGCTCCCACGGTGGGGCCGGCGCGGGGGTAGCCGCAAGGGACCAACACGCGAAAGCGGACGAGTTCGCCGGACCCTTTCGACGGCAAAACCCGACTAGACGGCCTCCCCGCTCGGGAGCTCCGCGCCGCTCTCATCAGGCGGCATTGAGGCCGGCGAATGACCCCCGACGATGGAGGGTCACTCGGCGCGATCAAGCGACTCCTGCGGAGGGATTGGATCGTCGAGGCGCCAGAGAGTGCGGAGCACGTCGAGGATGAGCGCTTGAAGTACTGGGGGGGGTCGCTTTGTTCAGATAGGGACCCGGCTATCTAGAAGCGCGACGGTCAAGAGCCGCAC
>CALFPJ010000056.1 GCA_937919655.1 uncultured Gemmatimonadales bacterium | reverse complement strand
ATGTATGCGCTCAACACAGGTATGTATCGGTCGACGGATGGTGGCGTGACGCTGTCCAGCGTCCAGGTGCCCCACGGCGACAACCACGACCTGTGGATCGCTCCGAATGACCCTGCGCGTATGGCGAACGCCAACGACGGCGGTGGCAACGTGTCCGTCAACGGCGGCGAGTCGTGGACCGATCAGGACTTCTACACGGCCCAGTTCTACCGAGTGACCACGACCAATCACTTCCCGTATCACATCTGCGGCGCGCAGCAAGACAACTCCACGGCGTGTGTCCCCAGCGGTGGTTGGGATCACCTCTACGGCGGCAATAACGGCGATTCGTATCTCTACGACGCAGGCGGCGGTGAGAGTGGATACATCGCCGTAAACCCGGACCGTCCGGACATCCTTTATGCGGGATCATACGGCGGCACGTTGACCCGGAAGAACCAGGCGAACGGCCAGACGCGCGCGATCAACGTGTGGCCTGAGAACCCGATGGGTCAGTCGTCTGCGTCCCTCGTCGAGCGCGCGCAGTGGACGTTCCCGATCGTCTTCAGCAACCACGACTCGAACGTGCTCTACACCACGAGTCAGGCCGTGTGGGTGACCACGAACGAGGGTCAGAGCTTCCGACGCTTGAGCGGTGACCTCACCCGGGCCGATCCGATGACGATGATCGAGTCCGGCGGGCCCATCACCAAGGACCAGACCGGCGTCGAAGTCTACGCGACGGTCTTCGCGCTTGCGCCGTCCTATCACGACGCGAACGTCGTCTGGGCGGGCTCGGACGACGGCTTCGTACACGTCACGCGCAATGCCTCAGCCGCAGAGCCGACGTGGACGAACGTCACCCCTCCCGATGCGCCGGATTTTCTGCGCATCAATACGATTGAGGCTTCGCCCACCACACCGGGTAAGGCCTACGTTGCGGGTATCCGTTACCTCGTAGACAACGACCGCGCACCATACGTGTGGCGTACCACGGACTACGGCCAGACCTGGACCAAGATCGTCAACGGCATCGGCGCGAACGACTTCGTACGCTCAGTCCGCGAGGATCCCAAGACGCCCGGACTGCTCTTCGCGGGCTCGGAGAGCACGGTCTACGTGTCGTGGGACGATGGCGCCAACTGGCAGTCGTTGGCCCAGAATTTGCCGAACGTTCAGGTTGCTGACCTCGTTGTGAAGGAAGACGACGTGGTGCTCGGCACCCACGGTCGTGCGTTCTGGGTGATGCGCGATATTACCCCATTGCGTGAGATGAGCGCACAGGTCGCCGCGGCCGACATGCACCTCTACGGCCCGGTAGATACATATCGCGGCGTGAGCAACGGCGTGCAGGTTCGGTATTATCTCGACGAACCGGCCGAGATCACCCTCGAGTTCCTCGACGACGAGGGCGTGCTGATCGAGACCTACTCGGGCGATTCGACCGTGGTGGACGCCGCGGCCGGTGGTGGTCGCCGCCGCTTCGGTGGTGGTGGACGTTCAAGGCCCTCCGGCCAGGCCGGCGCCCACACGTTCATGTGGGACCTGCGCTATCCGGGCTACGTCGACTTTGAGGGCATGATCTTCTGGTCCGGTCAGAACTCGGGGCCGGTCGTCTTGCCGGGCACCTACACGGTGCGTCTCACCGCGAACGGTGACACTCAGTCGCGCTCGTTCGACGTCAAACTGGACCCCCGTAATGAGCCGGTGACCATGGCCCAGCTTCAGGCCCAGCTCGATCTGGCGCTTGAAGTGCGGGACAAGGTCACCCAGGCGAACCAGGCCGTGATCGACATCCGTGCCATCAAGGGCGAGGTCGTGGACAGGAAGGGTCAAACCACTAACCCCGAGATCCACCAGCAGGGGGATCTGGTGACCGGCAAGCTGGGCGAGGTCGAGTCCGAGATCTATCAGGTGAGGAACGAGAGTTCGCAGGATCCGCTCAATTTCCCCATCAAGATCAACAACAAGCTGGCCGCACTCATGAACGGCGTGTCGCAGGGTGACTTCCCGCCCACCGAGCAGTCGCGTGAGGTGTTTCAGCGGCTGGACGGACTATTGGGTGAGGAAATGACGCGCTTGCAGTTGATCATTGATCAGGACCTGGCGCGCTTCAACGAGTTGCTGCGCGAGGAAGGGCTGGATCCGATCACGATCCGGAGGATCATCAGCTAGGCTGATCCTGGAGTCCTAGGTGAAAAAGCGAAGGGCCCACCGGAGACGGTGGGCCCTTCGTCGTTTCAGCCAGCGCGCATCTTGTCCATGTAGCTACGCAGGACCGCGTTGATGCGGGTTTGGTAGCCGGGGCCGATGTCTCGAAACCAGACGAGCACGTCGCTGTCTACCCGAATGGAGATCGCCTCTTTGGGTGAAACCATGACCGCAGCGTCCCAGAAGTCGTCCGGCAAATCGGCAAATTCGGGCGGAGAGGTGGCAAGGACCTCGGCATCCGTCATCGAGTCCACACGTGCCCAGTCGGTCTTGAGTTCACCTGCGTAACTGGGATAGGTGTGCTTCATAGGCTTCTTGCTCACGCTTGCTGCTCCTCCTGACCGAGATGATACGGGCAGGGTCCCATTCGAATTGCAAGATTGTATATGCATTTGTATATACACAAGGGGCGGGGACGAATCTGCGTCCGCCCCGCGGGGACCCGAACAATCAAGTCCGACCCAGGGCGCAGGAATGGCGCGACGGGAACGAGTCCTGCGGGCCAGCCCTTCGTCGTCCCCTACGAAATCGGTCGCGGATGCCTGAGCCACTGACCCGGCGTCACACCCTCCACGATCGCCCCATCGTCGAGCACCAGCGTCCCGTTCACGATCACGTACGAGATCCCGGCCGTCATTTGGGCAGGTTCCGCATACGTCGCGCGCTCTCGCACCATGTTGGGATCAAAGACCGTCACGTCCGCATCCATTCCGACCTGCAGTCGACCCTTCATGGCCATGCGGGGCACGGCCCGTTGAAGTCGCTGCGCCGGCAGGAGGGTGATCTTCTTGATCCCCTCCATCCAAGTCACCACTTCCAGGTCACGCACGAAGCGTCCTAGGAATCGGCCGAACGTCCCTACACTGCGGGGGTGCCCACGTCCGGCGTCGAGCCCACCGCCATCCGAACTGACGACGCCGACTGGGCTTTGAAGGCCCATGATCATCTCTTCCTCAGGGATGAACTCCGTTTGGACCTCTAGCTGCCCTGGCTGGGCGCGCAGTTCGTAGAAACGTGCTTCCGTGAGTCGTTCCTGCGTGTTCGCGACGTAGACGTCCGAGAAGTCAGCCCCGCCGAAGCGCTCCTGCCAGCCCTCGTCGAAGAGCGCCGATTGGAGCGTGGTCTGGTTCCTCGTCCACACATGGAAGTCGAAGCCGACGTCGACGCCTCGGGCGTGCGCCCCCTCGAGGAGTGCGATCGAGAGCGGTGCCGAGCCCACCGTGGACGAAATCAGGTGGGCAATTTCGGCTTGCGCGCCGGTCGCGGCCGCGATGGCCACGACCTCCATCGCAGCCAAACTCATCGTCAGCGGAAAGACATTGCCCTTGTAGCGTGCGTGTAGGTGGCACGGGACACCTTCGGCGGCCGCGACTTCGAAGAGCGCGAAGATCTCTTCATACGATGCGCCCGGGGTGTAGTTGATGCCGAAGCCGATGCCGACCGCGCCGTCGCGGATCGCCTGCACCGCGAGTGGACGCATCGCTTCGATCTGCTCGGGGGTGGCCGGTGCGTAGCGATCCGTAGCACCCACCGCTTCGCGGAGGCCCGAATGGCTGACGGTGGCGGCAAAGTTGGTGAGCGGTCCGACGGCTGCGTGATCAGCTTGATAGCCGAGCACGTCCAGGGGGCCACCGTGCATGCCGAAGGTCGTCGTCACGCCGTCCCCGATCTTGAATCTGTGGGCGTCCTGATTGCGGCTGATGCTGGAGAGGATATCGATGAAGCCGGGCGCCACGATCTGCCCTCTCGCGTCGATGGTCTCTTGGCCGCTCAGGGCGTCGCTGCTGATGGCTGCGATGCGCCCGTCACGAATGCCGACGTTGGCGATCTCGTCGCGTCCCGTCTCGGGGTCCATCACCCTGCCACCGGTAATGACGAGGTCGTAGACGACTTGAGCTTGTAGTCTCGATCCAGAAGCGGCGATCAGGAACATTCCCACGAACGCCAGCCTCAGGGTCAGGTATCGCATGGTGTCTCCGTTGTGATTCGAGCCTCGATCGACTCCCGCACAGTAGTGAGCGGCTGGTTGCTGGCGCTAGGTGAGCCCACAGACCCTCTCGATCAGGGGAATTCCCCCACTCCCACGTGCGCCGCCTCCCCACATCGCAAAAACCGCCAAAGGCCGAGCCTTATATCCAAGACAGCCAGGTGGACTGGGTGTACCTGGCTCGTTCTGACGTTTTGTGCCATCTCGGACCCTCTGTCTTGATGCTCTCAGCTCTCAGCGCTGCCGCCATCGCGGGCCTGTTTGGCTCGCCACACTGTGTAGGCATGTGCGGCCCTTTCGCACTCGCGTGCGGAGGCCGGGCCTCGCATACGGCGGCCTGGCACGGCGGAAAGCTCACCACCTACGGGCTCCTCGGGGCGGTCGCGGGCGCCTTCGGTTCTGTGCTCCCGGGGCCCACTTGGGTCGGTACGGTCGTGTCCGCCGGAGTCGTGGTCTGGTTTTCGGCGGCGTTGGCCGGCCTCGCGCCTGAGCCGACGCTACGTGTTCCTGGCCTGCAGGCTGTGGCTACGCGCACGGCCCGCAAGGACGACCTGGCTTCTCGTTACGTCTTTGGACTGGCGAATGGCCTACTCCCGTGCGGGCTCGTCTACGCCGCCTTGGGATTGGCAGTAGCGACGGGTAGCGCGGCAGTAGGAGCGCTCACGATGACGGTATTTGGACTCGGCACGGTTCCGGCGCTGGCGGCCTTCGGGCTGGGTGCGCGCCGGCTTACCTCTGAACGGCCTTGGGCGAGGAAGGTGCTCGCCGGGGCCGTCTTGGTATCGGGGCTGTGGGTGGTGGTGCAACGAGCGGGCATGGACGTGGCGGGCATGTGAGCAGGGATGTCGCCTGGGGGGGCGTGATGGTGGTCCCAGCATGTCCCTCCGTCCGACCGATTCGACTCAATTAATCGACGCAACTGAGAATCATGGAACCCATAACTTCAAGACCGATCCCAGTCGATGCCGACCTCGGCTACGACATGGACATCGTGAAGATGTTCTTCACGGCCACGGTGGTGTGGGCCCTAGTGGGCATGTTGTTGGGCGTGATCATCGCGCTCCAGCTCGCCTGGTGGCCCGCGAACCTCGGACTGCCGTGGACGACCTTCGGCCGACTGCGCCCGCTGCATACCAACGCAGTGGTCTTCGCGTTCGCAGGCAACGTCTGCTTCACGGGCATCTGCCACTCGATGCAGCGCCTTCTGAAGACGAGGATGTTCAACGACACGCTGTCGCGCATCCACTTCTGGGGATGGCAGTTGATCATTGTGTCTGCCGCGATCACGCTCCCGCTCGGGCTCACGCAGTCCAAAGAGTACGCAGAATTGATCTGGCCGATCGACGTGGCCATCACGTTGGTGTGGGTCGTGTTCGCGATCAACTTTTTCGGCACCATCGCCATCCGGAAGGTGGATGCATCGCCTGTCAGAAGTGTGTCGTCGTATGCCCCCAGGGCATCGACATCCGCGACGGCTTCCAGCTCGAGTGCATTCAGTGCGCCCGCTGCATAGATGCGTGCGAGAGCGTCATGAGCCGATTCGATCAGCCCACATTGGTTCGGTACAGCTCGATCGCCGCGGACGAGGGGGGCAAGCGCAGAACGGTCAGGCCGCGCACCGTCATCTATGGAGGACTCATGACGGCGCTCACTGCCGCGGCGATCGTACTACTCCTGGGCAGGGTGCCGTTTGAGGCCAGTGTGAACCGGGCGCCGGGTTCCCTCTATCAGTTGGATGCGGACGGCTTCGTGCGGAATACCTATTTGTTGAAGATCACGAACAACGAGCCCATCGATGCCGACGTGGACTGTTTCGTCCGGCTCCACGGCCTTGATGGCGCCCAGCTTCTCACGCAGCGCGTGACGCTCGGCAGCGAAGAGACGAAGACCGTCCCGCTCATTATTCGGCTGGCGCCGAGTGAGGACCTACAGCGTACGATTCCATTCCTAGTGCACATTCGCTCGCCGAGCGGGGAGTTACTTTTGCCGACCACGTTCAAGACCGCTTCAAGCGTAGGCGGTGGTGATGGTTAAGCTGACACGGGATCACGTGTGGCCCGTCGGCATCACGATCGTCCTGCTCATTGTTGTCGCCGTGAACGTCGTGTTTATCGTGCTCGCGGTGGGGGGACAGGACGAGGTCGCGGAGAGCTACACGGAGGGGAAGCGCTAGGCGCTATGCGCTGCCCGGCGTGACGTGGCGTGGCGTGGGGCGCGGATCTGACCGGCACCGCGACACTCGCGTCCCTCACCTCTGCCGCGTACCCTTCCCGGACTGAAGCGTCGGCCCTGGCCGATCCGTTCCGCCTCCCTCGGTCCACGGCTTATGTCCTCCGAACTCAAACGCACGCTCGGCACCTACGACCTCACGCTCCTGGTGGTGGGGAGCGTCATCGGCTCGGGAGTCTTCATCGTGCCGAGCGTCGTGCTGCGCCAGAGTGGGGGGCATGTCCCCACCGCGATGTTCGCCTGGCTGATTGGTGGCGTGCTATCGCTGATTGGGGCGCTGTCGTACGCCGAGTTGAGCAGTATGGACCGCAGCGCCGGCGGGTTGTACGCATACATCCGCGAAGCCTTCGGGGCCTTTCCTGCCTTCCTGTACGGGTGGACGCTCTTCTTCGTGATCGGGGCGGGCACCATCGCGACTCTGGCGGTGGCGACCACTGACTATCTCGGTCAGTTCTTTGCGTTCTCGCCACTGGGTGCCAAAGCGGTAGCCGTCGGCCTGCTGCTGATTACAGGGGCGATCAACGTCAAAGGCACTCGAGAGAGCGCCTCTGTTCAGAACATCAGTTCTTGGATCAAGATCGGCGGCATCGTCGTCATGGGGACGTTGCTCCTCACCCTGGGTGACAGCCCGGTCCTTGAATCCACATCCGATGCAGGCGGGACGACTTTGACCGCCATCGGGCTGGCGATGATCTCGGTGCTATGGGCGTACGAGGGCTGGCAGTACGTCACGTTCAGCGACGGGGAGGCGATTGACCCCCAGCGGATGATCCCGCGGGCGCTCGTCATCGGTACCACGGCGCTCACGGCGCTTTACCTGTTCGCGAACCTCGGCTACCTGGCGGCGATGGGCGCCGACCGTGTGGCGAGTTCCGAACGGGTTGCCGCCGAAGCGGTCACGACGGTGCTCGGCTCAACCGCGGGCTCACTCGTGGCGATCATAATCATCATCTCGATGTTCTCGGCGGCGCACTCTGTGGTCATTACTGCGCCCCGCGTCTATTTCGCTATGGCCAAGGATGAGGTGTTCTTCCGCAAGCTGGCGGAGGTGCATCCGCGCTTCGGCACGCCGGCGTTCGCGATCATCGCGAGCTGCTCGTGGGCGGCGGTGCTCGCGGCCACGGGCACGTTCGAGCAACTCCTGACTTATGTGGTGTTCGTGGGCTGGATCTTCTACGCGCTCGGCGCCGCTGCGGTCATCGCGTTGCGCTTCAAACTCCCTGACGCGCCTCGTCCCTTCCGGGTCCCTGGTTATCCGGTGACGCCAGTGCTGTTCATTCTGGCCGCCGTCGCCATCGTTGGGAACACGATCGTCGAGCAGCCCGTGCAGTCAGCGATGGGCATAGCAATCGTCCTGTTGGGGGCGCCCGCGTACTGGTTGTGGCGGAGAAAAGCGGCGGCATAGAGAATGACCGCCGGCCAGAACCCGTTCGCGCGTTTCCTGGAAAGCCAAGGCGTCGTAATTTTGGACGGCGGCCTCGCCACCACGCTCGAGGACATGGGCTGCACGCTCGACGCGAAGCTTTGGTCGGCCGGCCTCCTGCGGCATGACCCGGGCGCTGTCGTGACGGCCCACCGCGCCTTCCTGGAAGCTGGCGCAGACTGCATCGCGACGGTCGGCTACCAGGCGAGTTTCCCAGGTTGCTCCGAGCTCGGCCTATCAGACGCGGAGTCGGTTTCCCTCCTGGAGCAGACGGTCCAGCTCGCCGTCGAGGCCCGTGACATTTTCTGGTCAGACCCGATGAACCGGGCGGGTCGCGAGCGGCCCCTCGTTGCCGCGAGTGTCGGGCCGTATGGCGCGTATCTGGGGGACGGCTCCGAATATCACGGCCGGTACGATATCGACCGCGCCGCACTCGCTGACTTCCATCGCCGCCGCTTTCAACTTTTCGCGAACAGCGCCGCTGACTTGGTCGCCTGTGAGACGATCCCCTCTGGGGAAGAGGCTGAGGTCCTTCTCGAGATCCTCGCGGACACGCCGACGGCCTGGGCGTGGATCAGCTTCAGTTGTCGCGACGGCGGGCATCTGCACGATGGGACGCCGATCGGCGAGGTCGTGCGCCTGTGTGAGGATGCGGAACGAGTGGCGGCGATCGGAGTCAACTGCACCGCGCCCGCACACGTGACTCACCTCATCGATGCGATGCGCTCGGAGACCACACTCCCGATTCTGGCCTACCCCAATTCGGGGGAGGGATACGATGCGGAGTCCAAGGATTGGACCGGTGGGCGAAGCGACGTCGATCTCGTGGCGTTGGCAGAGGCGTGGGTCGCCTCAGGAGCCGAAGGGGTGGGTGGGTGCTGCCGCGTGGGGCCGGAGCTGATCCGCGCGCTGAGAGGGCGGTTCGTCGGGGCTTCAGCATAACGGGGTAGGGCACTCGCTAACCCATCACCAGCGCTCGAACCGTCCCTCCAATCGGTCGATCCACTGCTGAGGCACCGCGGCTTCTTCCTGTGGGCGGCCCGGAGCGGGCAGTTCGACGATCTGGATGATCCGCCGGAGCGGATGCTGAAGGACGATTAGCCGTGCGGGAGTTGGCCCGCTCCCCCTCGCGGAGATCGGCTCCTTGACGCTGCCGCCGCCACGTTTCACGATGCCGACGCTATTTCACCGAAGCCTGCAGGGAGGAATCTAGGTGTCCGACACACTGGCGTTCGAGCGCGACCCGCGACTCACGCGACTCGACACCTCGGTCGTGGCCTCCGGCGACGACGGCGGTCTGCCGTACGTCGTGCTTGCAGATACGGTTCTGTACGCCGAGGGCGGAGGTCAGCCCGCGGATCACGGAACCATCGACGGGGTTGCGGTTGTGGACGTCCGCAGGATGGACGGAGAGGTCCGCCATTTCCTTTCCGGCCCTGTGACTTCGGAGCAGGTGACGGTCGAGTTGGACTGGACCCGTCGCTTCGATCACATGCAGCAACACACAGGCCAGCACCTACTGACCGCGATCGCCGAGGCCCGATTCGGATGGGGCACCACGGCCTTCCATCTGGGCGACAAGATCTCCGACATCGAGCTCGATACTCCCGGAATCCGCGCGGAGCAGATCCGCGAACTCGAAGACGCAGTCGCCGCCGAGATCCGGGCGGCCCGGCCGATCACCGCGCGCCGCGTGAGTCCCGAAGAGTACGCCGCTGCGCCAGTGCGCTCGCGAGGCCTACCTGCCGGGCACACAGGCAGCGTCCGGCTCGTTGAAATTGCGGGGATCGACCTCAACACCTGCGGGGGAACGCACTGTGCTTCAACCGCCGAGCTCGAAGCGATCAAGCTGCTGGGCACGGAGCCCGTTCGGGGCGGGACGCGACTCTTCTATGTCGCGGGTGTGCGGCTGCGGCGCCTCTTGGGCGCCCACCACGAGCGCAGTGCGGAGTTGCGTGCGCTCCTGGGTGCTGCGGACGACGAACTGGTGGCCGGCGTCGGTGCCAGGCTTCAACAGCTGAAAGAGGCTCAACGCGCACTTCGGGATGTCGAGGAAGAACTAGCCGTTGCCTCGGCAGAGGGGCTCGCCGCACGAGCGGACCGGGTTCTTGTCGCTCACTGGTCCGGGCGAGGGCTCCCGTTTCTGCATCGGGTGGCACGTGAACTCGACCGCCTGGTTCCCGACCGTGTGGTATTCTTGACGGGTGGAGAGGGTGACGAGGGCGCCTTTCTGATCGCGGCGGGGGAAGGGGCCGCGTTCGATGTGGCTGCGGTTGGGGCCCGGGTGGCGGAGATCCTTGGAGGCCGGGGCGGGGGAGCGGGTCGGGTGTTTCAGGGGCGGGCTACAGCGTTGTCGCGGCGGGACGAGGCGGCGGCGGTGGTGTTGGACTCGTAAGCCGCCTCATGGCCGCCTTCGGACCCTACGCTGAAACGGGTGCGCGCCGGTGGTTGAGGCCGCGGCGAGGATACGTCAGGTCACGGCTCGGAACGGTTGCGTAGGGGCGTATGAAATGGTAGCGTATCGGGGTGCGAAATGGTAGCGTAGCGTCCCACTCAATCATACATCCTGTGCCAACTCGTCCAATGCCAAGCTATGTGCCCCGGGTCGTCGATCAGGAGCTCGACGAGTTGTTGCCATCACTTCCCGCGATCGTCATCGAGGGGCCGAAAGCGGTTGGGAAGACTGAAACCGCGCGGCGGAGGGTGAGCCGCGTCGTCGAGTTCGACGATCCCGCCCAGGCGGCGATCGCCCGAGCGGATCTCAACAGGGTGGTCGTGGGCGAGAAGCCGGTGCTTCTTGATGAGTGGCAGCACTACCCCAGCGTTTGGGATGCCGTGCGGCGAGCGGTGGACGAGGACAGCTCCCCGAGCCAGTTCATCCTCACCGGCTCGGCGAGTCCGGTTCGCCCCCCCACCCACTCAGGTGCTGGCCGGATCGTGTCCGTACGCATGCGTCCCCTGTCACTTGCGGAACGCTGCGTCGAGGAACCGAGCGTTAGCCTCGGCACCTTGCTTCGCGGAGGTAGGCCGGACGTCGGAGGAGTGACGGACGTCGGACTCGGGACCTATGTGGAGGAGATCGTCAGGTCGGGATTCCCGGGACTACGGCCCCTCTCGGGGAGGGCCCATCGTGCCCAGTTGGACGGCTACCTGCGAGCGATCGTTGACCGTGATTTCCCGGACCAAGGCTTGCGAGTCCGAGATCCGGGCGGCCTAACCCGATGGATGACCGCATATGCTGCGGCCACGAGCACGTCGACTTCCTTCGAAAAGATCCGTGACGCCGCCACCAGTGGGCAGGGGGACAAACCGGCCAAGACGACGGTCCAGCCGTACCGTGAGATCCTAGAACGTCTCTGGATTCTGGACCCGGTACCCGCGTGGTCCCCGTCGCGAAACCACCTGAAGCGTCTCGCTCAGCCCCCCAAGCACCACTTGGCGGACCCGGCCTTGGCGGTAAGGCTCCTCGGCATGGACGGCGGAGCGCTGTTGGACGGCGTCGAGGCGGGCCCCAGGATGCCGCGAGACGGTACCCTTCTTGGGCACTTGTTCGAATCGCTCGTCACGCTTTCGGTCCGTGTTTACGCGCAGGCCGCTGAGGCGTCCGTCCGGCACCTTCGGCTACACAGCGGCGCCAGGGAAGTGGACCTCATCGTAGAGCGGCCTGACGGCAGGGTCTTGGCCGTGGAAGTGAAACTCAGTTCCGTGATTGAGTCCGAAGACGTGAAGCATCTGGTCTGGCTTCGGGAACAGATTGGTCCTGAACTCGTCGATGCCATGGTGATCAATACCGGGGCTGCGGCGTATCGGCGCGAGGACGGCATCGCGGTGGTGCCGGCGGCGCTTTTGGGGGCCTAGAAGGCTGTTGAAGAAGTGTCTCGGCCATTCGAGCACCGATGCATCCGGCCCAGCGTCGTTGCTCCTCCTCACAATAGCGGTGCTATTCCTCGTCGTCGCGCCTACCTGGATCCGGTGCCTCGGCACTCTCGGTGGCTCGGGAACTTCTGATACACCACACTAGCTCCCTTCGTTGACCCATTGAACTGAGGATCAGACTTGCTATGCTGAACTAACTGCACATCTTAGTTCAGTTTACATCGTAACCTAAACTAACAATCACGCCTGGGTCAGGGAAAATGCGTGGAAAACTGGTATCTCAGACCTGGAGGTGGAATCCGGTCTTGCATGCTCCCCATCGATATCGGAAGGCCTGCAACTACCACGCATTCATACCCGACGCATTGTCTGGCTCCGAGTTCACTCTGTCCTCGGGGGTTGCAGCTACCGTCGCGGAGGCAGAGAGGGCGATCCTCACCCTAAACGCCCGCGCCGATTCTGCACTCGCACCACTGGCTCGGCTGCTCCTCCGCACGGAATCCATAGCGTCCTCGAAAATCGAAGGACTCCAATTCGGCATCCGGCAGCTTGCCCGCTCTGAGTCGAAACTTGACGCAGGAGGGATGGCCTCTGCTACCGTGCTAGAAGTGCTGGGGAATATCGAAGCGATGCAGACGGCGGTCGATGAAGCCTCACGCGCCGAGCGCATAGAAGTCCGACACGTCGTCGAGATCCACACCAAGCTCATGACAAACGCCCCGAATGCGCACGTCGCAGGCAAGATTCGGGTGGATCAGAACTGGATCGGAGGTAACGACTACAATCCGTGCGGGGCAGACTTCGTCCCACCTCCACCGGAAGCCGTCCCTGAAGCGATGGCGGATCTGTGTGCGGCCGTTGCCAGTGATGAGTTCTCCCCAGTCGTGCAAGCCGCCCTCGTCCATGCGCAGTTCGAGACCATCCACCCGTTCATCGACGGGAACGGGCGGACGGGTCGAGCCCTGATCCACGTAGCGCTGCGCCGCCGTGGCATGGCGACACACTACGTCCCACCCATCAGCGTCGTCCTGGGGGCGCACCGTGAGCGATACATCGAGGGACTCACGGCATTCCGAGACGGCAGGTTAGAAACGTGGATCGAGCAGTTCGCCGTTGCCGCAGGTCAATCTGCAGCTCTGGCGGCGGGCTATCTGAAGGCAGTGGCCGACTTGATGGACTCATGGCGTGATCGACTACGGCAGGGGGCCGCTCCGAGATCTGATGCCGCCGCCTGGGCCGTGATCGACGTGCTGCCGGCGCATCCCGTGATCACGGCACCCGTTGCCGAAGCCGCAACCGGTCGAGCCAAGTCCGCGATTCACCATGCCATCGACCAATTGGCCGCGTGTGGCGTCCTTGAGCCATTGTCTTCATCGAAGCGGAATCGCTCATGGGAAGCGGTTGGGCTCCTCGATCTCTTGGAGGGGCTCGAGGTGGGACGCTTGCCAAGTGTTGGTTGAGCGACGTGGTCGTGCCTAGCTGCGTGCTTGGCCGGGTCATCGAGTGGACTACCCCGCCAGCTTCTCCACCAGCGCCGCCTGAGCCCACTGGTTGATCGACTGGCCCGACGCCTTCGCTGCAGCCTCTACCGCTCGGTGCGTGCCCGGGTCGGTGCGGATGAAGATCGAGCCCGAGTAGGGGCGGTCGGGTTCGCGACCATCTTCTGCGCACATTTGCAGATACTCGTCGATGACCCGTTCGAACGAGGCTTCGAGTTCCTCAACGCTCGTCCCTTCGAATCCGATCGTATCGACGGTCCCGACGACCTCACCGTAGAAGTGTCGGGACTCGGCGTCGTATTCGATCGATGCAGGGTAGCCGCGGTACGTCATCATCGGTTGATCACTCCTGCCTGAGCAAAGAACCTGCGGAAACGCTTCGCGAGCCCGAGTCCGACTTCCGGCCGTGGGTGGGGTCGGTCGTAGATCATCCGCGCTCCGTTCAGGGTCATCTTGAAGACTCCGTTGCCTCTGTGCTCGATTGTGCCTCCGAGTTCGAGGACCAGCGCCTCGACTCGACGAAGCTCAAGGTTGCTATCGGCTTGCCGAATTCGAGAGAACGTTTTGGTGTGCTTGCGTTTCATATATTGCTAGCGAAAATTGCTAGCGTCAAGTCTGTCCACGAGTTCATCAATGGAGCCTCACGCCGCGGTGCGGGCGCTTCCATGGCCCAATCGGCCCCGCGCGATGGCCGAGCGCCGGTGGCGTCCCGTCAGTCAGCGTCGTACGCTGACCCCATGGACAGCGCGCCACTCAGCGACACGCCCTCAGCCCGGCGGATCCTCGTTCGTTTGGGTTATTTGGGAGCCCTCCTCACTCTCGTCGTCCTCGTCGGCGTCTTTGCCGGGCTCGGCACCACGCTCCCCGAGGTCGGCACGACGCTCCCCGGTCTCGGCACGACGCTCCCGGAGGTCGCCCAGGACCCACCGCTCTACGTCACGTTCCTCGACGTCGGCCAGGGCGATGCCGTCCTCATCACGTCGCCGGAAGGAAAGCGGGCTCTAATCGATGCGGGGCCGGGCGCCGATCTCGGCCCGGCGCTCGCGCGTTGGGGCGTCGACTCGCTCGACCTCGTGATCGCGTCTCATCCGCACGCGGACCACATCGGGGGCATGACCCAGGTGCTCGGCTCGCGCCCGGTTCGCTTCTACATGGACAACGGCCAGCCGCACACCACGCGCACCTACGAGGTCGTGATGAAGATGCTGCAGGACCGGCCCGAGATCACGTATCTGGAGGCCGTTCCCCGGACGCTTCAACTCGGGTCCGTCACGCTCCGCGTGCTACCAATGCCGCCCGATCCGGGATCGAACCTCAACAACCGCTCCGTGGGGATCATCGTCGAGTATGGATCGTTCTCGGCCTTCCTCTCCGGCGACTCCGAGCGGCTTGAGTTGCAACACTTCGTCTCGGCCCAGGTGGTGCCCGACGTCACGCTCCTGAAGGCGCCGCATCACGGCAGCAATAACGGGATGACGGAGTCCTTTCTGAATGTTGCCGCCCCCGAGGTCGTCGTCATTTCGGTCGGCTCTGAGAACGACTATGGGCACCCGATGCCGATTGCGCTGGGTGCGTACGCACGATTCTCGGATCAGGTGCTACGAACGGACCGCGACGGCGAAGTGGTCGTGGCGGGATACGCCGATGGCCGCTACGAGCTGTTCACCGGGGATGCGGCCCATGCGCTGCGGTGGGCGCGCGCGGGGGTCGGGGCTGACGGATCGGTGGAGCCAACCAACAGCACAACCAACAGCACA
>CALFPJ010000055.1 GCA_937919655.1 uncultured Gemmatimonadales bacterium | reverse complement strand
GCTCTACTTCTCGCCGCCACCGCGTGTGCAAGCGCCGAAGACACGGCAGATGTGCGGACGCACTGCTAGGACTTGCAAACCTTCTCCGCGAGGGCCTCATAACACGGGATGAGTTCGATGCTCAGAAGAAGAAACTGCTTGCCCCGGACGCTGCCGTAACAGCAACCGCCGCCGATGAACCTGAGTCCACTGTGATGGACGACCTCCAAGAGCGGGAAGTACACTCAAAAAAGGCGGCTTCCAAAGTGTTGTACGTCTATGGCCCCAGCGGGGGGTTATTGAGAGTCGAGTGCCCATCTTGCACCTGGGCGGTAGAGGAAGATGAAACCCGCTGTCCCAAATGCGATGAGCCATTTTCACCGCGAGGGTGACACGCTCCCCACGGATCGTACAACGCCATCACACGCCTACTTTGACAGATGCTTCACGCCTGTCACATAGTGTTTGAGACGGATCGCGAACTCATCAGCGAGTAAGGTGCCATGTTCAGGATTTATAAAGTCCCTTTGCTATTCCTGATGGTGACTACGGTTTTCGTTGGCTGTGAACCAGAACCAAGGGACATCGCTACTCTCACCGTCTTGGATGACGGGGTAGAGAACGGATTCCTAATTGGAACCGCACTGGGGCCGGAAGACCGTGAGCCATATTCTGGTCCGGTCTTTTCACCGGGAGGTGTGGAGATGGATACACAAACCCGGTCATCCTACTCTGGATGTCCCGGTCCCACCGGAAATAACATCTTCTACGATCCGTGTACCCCAAGTGTCAATAACAATAGCTATTCGACTCGAAGGTATAACCCGAGTTGGAACGGACATCTGAAAGACGGACTTTTAAGCGGCCCGTATGAGGCCTACTACGAAAACGGCCAGTTGCACCAGAAAGCCACCTACGCGAATGGTGAACGGGACGGCCCGTATGAGGCCTACCGCGAAAACGGTCAATTGATGCGAAAGGGTTCCCATTCAAAAGGAGAACTCGACGGGCCGTATGAGGAGTACTACGAAAACGGTCAGCTCGAGGCCGAGGTTTCCTACTCGGAAGGGGAAATGGACGGATCATTTGCGCAGTACTACGAAAATGGTCAGTTGATGCGAAAGGGTTCCCATTCAAAAGGAGAACTCGACGGGCCAGTTGACGAGTACGATGCAAGCGGTAAGAGGGTCACCAGTGTAGTGGTGAGGATGGAGATCCACATCGATAAACCCGATGGAGACGGCGTGATTACCCGTGCCCTGTCGGATATTGAGATCCAGCTGCTCCCCTACGACCGTGATGCGGTCTTCGACTCGATGACGACCGCGTTCGGCAGGTCTGAGCCACCGGTCCCCGCCGAGCTCGTCGCGGCTCGTGACGAGGTGCGTGCGGCGCAGGAGGAATGGCAGGTGTTGCAGAACCGGTGGAGTACGATTCGCGACACGTTGATGAAGCTCAACACTGCCATGGAGCAGTACAACAGAGGCGAGGCCCGCTACGTTGCGCTCTTCCGTGAGTGGGGAGGCTTCGATGCAGAACTGAGCGGGGTCGAGCGAGAGATGGAGCGGTCCTTCGACCGCTTCAACGAGCTGCAGCAGGGCACGATTCGGGCTTCGGACTCGATCCGCGTCCTCCAGCATAACTGGGCGGATGAGGCGTTCGCGGGAATCGGTGAGGTCTTCACACTGAAGACCCGTGCGTCCGGACTCGCTGTAGTAGTGGACACCACGGACGCTTCCGGCATCGCGCGTACCCACTTCCAGGGCATCAAGCTCGGAACGTACTGGGTGCATGCACGCTACGAGCTGGACTACACGGAGCTCTACTGGAACTTCCAGATCGAGGTCGCCAAGGGTGGACCACAAGAGATCCGACTCACGCGGGCTAATGCCCAAGAGCGCATGAAGATGTAGTCGGGGCCGAAGGCAGACTCGACTGTCCACCCCAGAATCGCCCCCTGTGCCTACGATTTAACCCCGACTCATCCTGAGTCGAGTTCTATTAATCGGAACCCTCTGTGAGCGATTCTAGGCGTCTGAGAGGTATTTCGTATCGCCCAATACGGTTCGTAAGGTCAAGCGAGTATTGGAACAGGTGGCTTAAACGCACTGGCACGTTCTACGTTGACCGACGTTTGACGATGGGCGTATAGTTTCCCAAGAGGCTAATCCATAGCGTCATGAGGAGACGAGAAGATGGCACTGAGACCGTGTTCAGAGTGCGGGAAGGAAGTCAGCGATAGCGCAGTTTCTTGTCCGCAATGTGGGATGCCATCCAAGCCACCTCAAGAATAGCTCTCTACGCCTACGATTTAACCCCGACTCATCGTGAACCGGGGTCTACTAAATTGGAGCCCTGTGGGGGGCATTCTGCGCTTCTAGCAGCGGTGGGTTATACCGGTCTAGGCACGGGAATGGCACCGAAATCAAAATAATACTTCTTCGTTACGTCGGACCCGATGTCGTGCCCGACCATCCGCTGGATGTCATCAAGTGGGGCACCGCCGTTGTATTGGTCGGTGATGAAGTAGTGACGTAGTTCATTCGCGGTCAGCTTTGTTGCCCAACTGATAGAGTCTAGGTCAATCGACTTCCCGGAAGCTTTGACCTTTTCGCGACCAGAAACGTAGTCAGCGACCCTCTGTTTCAGTGCCCGGTCTGCCGTAGTCATCGTCTTGCAATAGAACTTTGTGAATTGATTGGAGAACGATGGGGAAGCTATTTCTTTACCCTTCGAGTTTGTAAAGACGAACAGGTCATGCTCGCGCTTTTTCTTTGTGGAAAGACGATGCTTGAGGGCGTTCCGAAGATTATCAGGGAATTGAACGCTCCATTCCTTATGGCCCCTGCTGCTCTTGCTCACGATCTCAAGACGGTTGAATTCTTTATTCAGGCGTGATGCAGCTTCGTTTAACTGTGGAGTCTGTGCGATATCAGGGAAAATCATACGTCTTATTTCTCCTGGGCGTCGGCCTGTCTCGCATAGCGTAAGAAAAGCAAGAGCAAGAGGGTGAACGTCCTCCTTGCTAGCTACTTGGTCCCGCAACAGAAAACGGAAGGCCACCCAGGAATAGTATTTCATGAACCCCTCTTCCTTGGTGTCATCGAAGCTATAGCTGGCGTCACCTTCTAGGTTCTTTAGGTAAGCAGACACCGGTTCAGCGCCGTACTGCTCGTAAAGGTTGGTGCTGCCTAGGAGTTTGCTGGCCGCATTGAAGATCCGTTCGACGTGCAAGAAGTGCCGAGCATACGTCTTGGTGGTCCAAGGCTTTTTCGAGCGCGGTGGATTCTGCCCACGCAGGAACAGCGGTTGGAGAATATGCTTCCGAAACTGAGTCGAGTTTCTCAACTTGCTCAGTGGGACATCACCATCCCAGACCTGACCGAAGACCGCAAGAATCTGTTCGTAATTCCGCTTGGTCTTCGCCCGAAGACCCTTGGTGCCCTGATTTAAGTATTGCTTGATGAGTGTCTCCAGGGTTGGGTCGGTGCGGCGAAGAATCTTGTGTGCTAGTGGATGCGGCTTGCAGTTGTCCTGACACTTTCTCACGAGTTTTGCATAAGCGCTCCGGAAGCGCCTTTCCAATTCTTGTTTGGACTGTGAAACAGGGCCACAAGACATTTTCTCGGTCTGATCCCAGTACCGAACTTCTAGGTAGACGTATCTACGCCCCGGCCCCTTTGGCCGGATCTTGGGGGTTGGTCCAACTGGTCTGCGCTCGTGAGGAAGTAGATCCTCCCAGGCCTCGAACTCACCTTCCAACACCCATGCCGGAGGATCTGCCCTGATTGTGTCCAAGTAGTCTTGGTCCCCCTGCTTCCTCAGATTCTCTGGTAACTCGTAATCCAGGGAATGCGGCAAGTCCAACTCATCAAGTAGAGTTTGGACATCCTCCCAAGGCAGGTCGCGCGACATAGATATCTCCCCGTGAATGGTAGAGATAAAATGGCACCTCAATATGGGTTAGGACAGGGTTAGGCATAGAAGAAATGGCTGTAAAAAAGGCCTGTTGACACAAGTAATATCCTTGGTGGGGATGTTCTTCGGCATGTAGCGTCCTTTCCCAGAAGTTCGATCAGCTCGAATGCAAACGAACTTCTGGGACAGGACACTGGTGTGTGGAGGCACGCGCCTCCACATGGGCTACGCGGGCGGGTCGCTAATGACCGCGCCCGCGTCGGCCCGGAATCGACGGTAGATCTCACGCGCCTCTTCGAACTGCGCGTAGACATGGTCTTTCTCGGCCTGTGAGCGCCACCCGGTCCACTCCTCGGCCATCGCCTGGAGCTTGTCGACCCAAGCGATCGAATAGTCAGCCGCTGCAGCCGAGCGGATGGGGGCGCCATCCACCAAGACCCAGACCGGGTTGGTGAGCGCCATCGCGTAGCCGATGTCGAAGGGGAACTGCTCCCCACGCTCGCCCATGACCCGCACGTGGTACCAGCCGGAGCGATCTGGGCGGAAGGTCTGCTCGAAGTCCAGCGACTTCCTGTCGCCTGTGAAGTCCGCGGTCGCAACGACTTCGCCGTTGAAGACCAATTCGGCCCGCGACAACGGCGCGATCGAGGTCACGGTGAATTTGACCGTCACGTCTTCGCCTCCGCCGATGTCGATCTGCTCACCGGACGTCTTGCCGCCGACCTCAAACTCGACCAGCGGGCCTGCAGTCATGAAGGCACGACCGGCGCGCATGCCGTCGAACCAAGCCTTCATGGAGAACTCTCCGTTTTCCGGCTTCACATACGTGCGCACTGAGGCGACCAACGGCGTCTGCTGGAGGTTGCTGATGGAATCCTCACCGCCGACGACCGCAACTCTGATGCCGTTGTTCCACACGGCGTAGAGCGGCGGAAATCCATCCTGTGAGGTCGACCACTCTACGGCGTCGGTGGTGGCCAGTGCGGCGTCTACCATGAAGCCCTTCGCGCCACCGAGGTCTCCCTCCAGTGGATCTCCGCTGTAGAAAGAATGGACGTATCCAGTCCATGCACCTTGGGCACGGGCCTTCCTGAACATGTCCGTGTTCGACGGATACAGGCTTTCGATCCCAGTGCCTTCATACCCCGTCGTGAACGGAGAGATGAGGTGCTCGCGCATGCCATACATGAAGACGTGCCCGTAGAAGGGCGGGCGGTACTCCTGGCCCACAACAAGAATGCGGTCGGGCTCTGACAGCGGGTGCGGTCCACCACCGGGCAAGAAGAACTGATAGTCCAGAATGCGATTGTCCTTGTTCGCCACCTGTTCCAGGACCAGATCCTGGTCTTCAGCGTCGGACATCATCATCAAATTTTCGAGCGTGTTGTGCAGATTGCCGCCGTAGTTCATGTGCACATGCGTCGAGGCGTTGAACCAGCCTTTCGCCGCCATGTCGATGACCGGCTCGAGCGTCAGCGTGAGCTCCGTCACCTGCCCGGCTCGGATGGTCGTGGTCGCCGTGGCCGGCTCGTGCTCGAAGCCTTTCACAGCAGTTAGAGACACTTCGCCCGCTGGCACTTCGACGTCAAACGTGCCGGTCTGGTGAAAGGCCCAGCGTCGAGCCCGCGGGGCGATGCGCGCATAGGCCGTGGTTGGCGCGTAGAACTTGCCGTCTGCCGCGGTGAGGTGGACGCGGCTTGCGGTGGGGGCTCCGTCGCCGCCGACTGTCGTGACACGAAGCGTGCCCACGGAATTTTTCCAGCGACGGCCGGTGATGGGCACGTCCACGATCTTGCCGCCGTACGTCTCAAGCAGCTTGAGCTGCGGCAGCCCGTCGCGATTGTCGATAAAGGCGATCCACTCTCCGTCGGGCGACCAGCGCGGGTGGAAGGCGTCGTGTTCGAAAAACGTCATCTTGTACGGCTCCCCGCCCGCGGTGGGTTGGACGTACAGATTGTTGAACTGGTCTGCGGTGGCGCGGGTGGACGAAAAAATAAAACGGCGGCCGTCCAACGACACGTCGGGTTGGGTCCGGAACAGCGTCTGCTCCACGAGGACCGGCGTTCGGTCTTCAAAGCCGTCTTCCCTCGCGGGGACACGAAATACGTTGCCGCTCCCCAGGGGCACGTCGCGATTGGCGACCAGCAGGAGTTCGTCGCCGGACGGGAGCCACGCAGGAGAGGTGTGTACGTCCATCGCCCCGAAGTACAGGCGATCCTTGCCGTAGTCGTTGTCCCGGGTGACCGCCACCGCGTCTCCGTTCCACTGACCATCGCTGATTGGCCGAAGGTAGACGTTGAAGAATCCGGCCGGCTCGGTAGACACATACGCAATGCGGCTGCCGTCAGGGCTGAACCGTGGGTCAGCGTAGGCGTGCGCGTTGTCGGTTAGGGCTTGAGTCTGGCCTGTTTCGACGTTGAGCATCTCCAAGTTGATCGATCGTCCGTGGTCGTCGGCTGTATACACGAGCCAGCGGCCGTCAGGCGAGTAATTCGGAGACGAGTAATACTTCGGTCCCGACACCAACTCTATCGCGAGTCCGGTCGATACCTCGACGCTCCAGATGGATCCCTGCATGGCGACCGCGACGTGGGCTCCATCAGGATGCCAACTCGGATACCAAGGCGACGAACTCGGAGCGGGCGGCAGATAGAAGTTCTGCATGTACGCACCACCCATGCGGGCGCCCGGGTATCCGCCGAAAAGTTCCTGTGCGCTTAGGGCAGCGGGCGGGATGGAGAGCACCGCGAGGACGAGGCAGGCGAGGCGTACGAGCGTGGAACGGAGCAAGGCGGACCTTCCGGCTGGTAGGAGGTTGAGTCGGCAAGCTGGGAAGCGCAGCGCGCCGGGACAAGTTCGACGGGTGGATGACGTTGGCCGGAGTGGCGTTCACCTTAGGCAGCGGGCCGCTTTGGCCGAGCTGGCGGAGAACGTGGCCGAGAAGATCTTCGACGAGATCGTGTCTAGGGTC
>CALFPJ010000054.1 GCA_937919655.1 uncultured Gemmatimonadales bacterium | reverse complement strand
ACAGGCCCCACATCATCTCTCGGGCGCTTGCCGCGAAAGGGCAATACGAAGCCGCTGAGGCGGCGAGGGCTGAAGCGATCGCGAGCCAAGGCATGGATAACTACTGGCAGGCCTGGTTGACGCTGGCCTATTTGAATGCCAACTCGGGTGACACGGCTTCCGCGCGAAACGCCTTCGACGCTGCCGTCGCGACGAACCTGACAGAGACCGCCCGTACCTTGGTCGATTCGGTCAGGTTGTCTGTTTTGGGTCCAGCTAAGGATTCAACTGATCTCTCGAATCGTCCCTGATGGCTGTGTTCCCTCAGCGGTCCCAATCCGGAATGGACTATGGTATTCCGTCGCGCAATTCGCAAAATCCCGCACTTTCGGTGTCACTCGTCGGTCGGTTCAGTCGTGTGGATATCTCCATAAGTCATTCGGGATTAATGCTTTAGCCGATTCTCGTGCATCGTGGACCCCGCCTTGCTCCTTGTTTCATCTGACAGTACCCTGTTTTCACCTATATCTGGAGTCTCCCAAATGCGAGACAACAAGGGTTTTACCCTCATCGAGCTGTTGATCGTGGTTGTGATCATCGGCATCCTGGCGGCAATCGCCATTCCGAAGTTCTCCGCGACACGTGAGAAGGCGTATTTCGCCGCGATGAAGTCCGATCTCAAGAACCTGGCTTCGCAGCAGGAGATCTACTACGCGGACGCGTACGCTTACAGTGCCGTGACGGCTGACCTGTCGTTCACGAGCTCAGACGGCGTCACCGTTTCGATTGTCGCGTCGACCTCGGGCTGGTCGGCGAGCGCCGTACACGCCGCGCTGGGCACCGCTGAAGGTTGCGTGATCTACGACGGTACGGCCACAACGCCGACCGTGGGTACCACCACGGCCTCCGCGCCGGGCGAGATTGCCTGCAGCGCCTAATGGCGAATGCAGGTGGCATCCTTCCTAGGAGGGTGTGACAGAGTAGCTGCAGGTGGGCGGCCCGGGCCGTTGAGGCCCGGGTCGTTCCACCGGTGCAGGTCCCGCCCAACGATGCTTCCCGCCCCAGGTAGCCTAGGAGGTGGCTCGATGCGAAATCCGACCAAGGCAGGCTTCACGCTGATTGAGTTGCTCATCGTGGTCGTGATTATTGGCCTCCTGGCTTCCATCGCGATTCCCAAGTTCCAGTCGGTCCGCGAGCGCGCCTACATGGCTTCGCTGAGGGCAGATTTGCACAACCTGGCGACTCAGCAGGACATTTATTACAACGACAGCTATTCGTACTCGCCCAGTATATCCGATCTGGAGTTCAACCAGAGTGAAGGTGTGACGATCACTTTTGGTGAGGCGCACAACCTTGGGTGGTCGGCGTCGGCCGCTCATGCGGCGCTCGCGCTGGAATCGTGCGCCATCTACCACGGGTCGGCTGCTCAGGTCGCACCCGCGACCGTGATCAGCAGGGTTCAGTGTACGAGTTGACTTCAAGCCCTTCGTAGGCCCTCCGCCATCCAGTCTGACGCGGACGGTGGTCGCGCGGGTGGTAATTGCTGCATTCTGTCGGACACGGTTAGGTCCACATGAACTCCGCCCCGGCCCGGATGCCTGCACCGACCCCTCTAAGGCGTGAACTCCTGCTTCAGTTTGGCGTCCTCTTCGGGGGCGCGGTCCTGCTCGCGGGGTTAGGCCTAGCGGTATTGCTTCCGGGCATCGAGTCCCCCACGCAAGGCGTGCTCTTCGTTCTCGTTTTGGTCCTCGCCGATCTTGTTGTGCTTTTCCTCTTTGGTGGCGGGCTTTTTAGGCGTCTGCTGGTGCAACCCACGGAGTAACTCGCCGAGGATGCCCGTCGCATTGCCGGGGGCGACTACCATCATCGCATTCGGGATGCCGGGAGCTTGGAACTCCAGCAGGTGCAAGTCAGCGTGAACGCGATGGCCGACCGACTCATCGCGGATCAAGAGATACTACTTGCTAACGTTGCATCGCTTGAAGAAACGAACCGGGAGCTTATTGAGGCGCGCAACTAGGTGATTCAGGCAGCTCGCCTGGCCTCAGTCGGTACGTTAGCGGCTGGGATCGCGCATGAGGTCGGTAATCCAATGGGTGCCATTATCGCGTTCGCCGACGTGGCAAAAGCCCGGATCGAAAAGGGCCGAGGGGACACAGAACTTCTCGATGCGATTCGTGGTGAGGCCGGTCGAATTGATCACATCGTGCTTGGGATTCTCGATTAGGCACGGCCAAGAAACCTCGGCGTCGGCCGCCACACGCCCGCGGACGTCGTCGAGCGGGTTAGGGATCTGATACAGAGTCAAGGGAAGCTTGATGGCGTTAAGACGACGTGGGCGGTGGTCGGAGCCGTGCCAGAGGTCGTCATGGAGAGCCAGCGCCTTGAGCAGGTCACGGTCAACCTCCTTCTCAACGCACTCGACGCTTTGGCGGGTCGGCCGGATGCAGAAGTCTCTGTGCAGCTCTTTGAGGAGCCCGGTGATATTACTCGGATGCCGATCCGTCGAGTGACCGACCCTGAAGGAATCAACTATTTGCATCGCCGCCGCGTGGCCCGCGACGACGGCGGAAGAGGTATTGATCCCGTGTACACTGCGGACACGGTTGCGGTGATTCGGGTAGAGGACAACGGACCAGGGATTCCGGAAGCGGACCTCGAGAGCATTTTCGATCCGTTCTTCACGACCAAGCAGTCGGGGAGGGGTACGGGCCTGGGGCTTTCGATTTGTGCCCGCCTCGTGGAGGGCATGGGAGGGCGTATCGACGTGGAGAACCGGCCGGAGGGCGGTGCCTCGTTTTGTATCCGTCTGCCGGGTAAATCGCAGGCTTTGCTGGATGAAGCGGGCGACGAAGTTCTAATCAGCGAGGAGTCGAAGTGAAAATTTTGGTCATCGATGACGACGCCGGGCTCAGGAAGTCGCTGGCGCTGATTCTAAGTGACGCCGAATACGAAGTCCTTCAGGCCGAGGACGGGGAGACTTGGCTTCTGGTCGCCGCCGAACAGCTGCCCGACCTGATCCTCTGCGATGTCCGTATGCCCAGGCTAGGCGGGCTTGAGTTCCTGATGCGCACCGCGCGGCGGGGGGCGAAGCCCTGGTGCTTGTCATGACCGCATACGGCGGACTCGAGCTCGCGGTCGAGGCGATGAAAGGGGGCGTACGACTATCTGCCGAAGCCCTTCGGAGCGGACGAGGTTTTGTTGACCGTCCGCAAGGCCGAAGAGAGAGAGCAGCTTCGAAGGGAGGTCGGTCGACTCAGGCGGGAGGTCCGTGCTGACGCGCGTTTCGGGGAGATCGTGGTCGGATCACCGGCCATGCGCGCGGTGCTCCAAGTCGCCGCGAAGGTCGCCGAGCACGACTCGCCGGTGCTCATTACGGGCGCGAGCGGCACTGGCAAAGAGCTGATAGCGCGTATGCTGCACCGAGAGAGTCCGCGTGCCGGCGCTCCCTTCATTCCGGTCAATTGTGGTGGCGTACCCGAACAAATCCTTGAGTCCGAATTTTTCGGCTTCATGAAGGGGGCGTTCACAGGCGCCGATCGAAACAAGGAGGGCCTCTTCGAGGCGGCGAACCACGGTACGTTGTTCCTCGACGAGGTCGGGGAGTTGCCGGGGTCCCTCCAGGTAAAGCTCCTGCGGGCACTCCAAGAGGGTGAAGTCCGGCGCCTGGGGGCCACGGAAACGACTCGGGTCAGCGTGCGAATTATCTCGGCGACGAATAAGGACTTAGAGGCGGCTGTGGAGGACGGAGCGTTCCGAAAGGATCTGTATTATCGGTTGGCCGTCGTCCCCATTCATCTTCCTCAGCTGTGCAGTCGGACTGAGGAGATCCCCCAACTCGTACACCACCTGCTTGAGAAGCACTCCGCCCGCATGGGCATCTCGATCGAGGTCATAGATCCCGAAGCTGTTGCAGTTCTGCTGTCATATTTGTGGCCCGGGAATGTCAGGGAACTCGAGAACGTGTTGGAACGCGCGCTCGTTCTCACTGAGGGGCCTCGTGTAGGGCTCGCGGACCTACCAGAGGCGGGTGCGACGACCTGCGCTCGCGGGAGGGACGATCGGCGTCGACACGGACGATCTGTCGGTCAAACGGCAGGGCGCGAAGCTTGAACGCCACCTGATCCAGTTGGCCCTGGATCGGACCTGGCGGAATAAGACCCATGCCGCTGAGTTGCTGGGTCTGTCCCCTCGAGCGCTCCGATACAAGATCCAGGAATACGGGATCGAGTAAGACAGCGGGACTTCGCGGGGCCCGTCCAGACATGGAGGCGCCCCAGTAGCGCGGCGAGACTTCCGCATGTCACTTGGATACAGTCTCCTCGAGCTCGCGACGGTCATGGCCATTTTTGCGATGGCTGCGACGTCCCTCGGCCCGGGCGCACGCCGGTACCGAGATGTCGCGTCGGTGTCGGCAGCCCGCGAGTCGGTGCTCGGCCTGCTCACGACCGCTCGCGTACGCGCTTTGGGAAAGGGCGGCGTCACAGTGACCGTTATGGGCCGCCCTTGGCGGGCTGTGCTGGAAGATGCCGACTCCGTGATCGCCACGGTTGAGATTGAGCAGGACCTAGGCGTCGAACTCACACTGAGTCGAGCCCGAATGACTACGACGCTCACTTTCGACGCGCTCGGCCTCGGTCGAGTCAGCAGCGAAACGATTCGTTTTCGCCGTGACTCGGCGGAACGCCTTCTGGTAATCTCCTCCTACGGAAGAGCACGTCGACAGTGAGGGGGTTCAGCCTTATTGAGGTGATCATCGCCCTTGTGATTCTGGAGGTGGGTCTCCTCGGCGCCACCGGGGTCGTCTGGATCGGGGCGATCACGATGGGACGCGCGTGGGCGATCGAGGCTGGAGTGGCCTCCGTCGAAGGGGTCGCCGATTCTCTTTCCCTTGGGGCCCTACCTGGGGCCGGTGGGCGTGCGGTGGATCACGGGGCACTCACATGGGAAGTGGCGGAAAATGGCGGGTTCGTAGTGCGCTTTACCACCGAGCGTGGAGACAGCCTGTCCGTGCACGGGATGGCTCCTGTGGTGACCGGTGGATAAACGCGTCACGAGCCAAGCGGCCCGCGGGCCAAAGTCGGGGACACGTGGGCCTAGGCGTTCGGGCGCGACCGAGGGCACAAGTGTGGTCGAGGCTCTGGTCGCCCTGATTCTCGCCCTGTTGATCCTCCAGCTGTCGCTCAAGGCCTTAGCGATTACACGCCAAGTAGAGACGAGCCTGGTGCGTAGCGCCGACCGCATTGAGACGCTCCGGCTGGCGCGCTCAGTGCTGAGACAGGAGCTTCGCAACGGTACCTCGGGCATAGACTGGGGTGTGCAGTCCGACTCGATTTGGCTGCGAGCCTTTCGCGGAACCGGTTTCGTCTGTCCTCAGAGTGAAGCCGGAGTCCATTTGCTTGTGGCGTGGGAAGGTATCCGACGTCCAGATCCTGCGAAGGACTCGGTCCTTCTGCTCCTCGAAGATGGATCTTGGGTCGTGGGCGATCTGCTCGACGTCGAGCCAGCGCCTATCCAATGCGCCGCCGACTCGGCGCGGGCAGTCGATTATTGGACTCTGGCCGGCGCCCCAACGCTACCCGTTGTGATGGGCCGTGTGTTCGAGAGGGGCTCCTACCACCTCGCGAATCAGGCCCTGCGCTACAGGAGCGGGACGGCCGGTCGCCAGCCACTCACGCCTGAGGTCCTGGGGACACCATCCAGCGTCTTCCTGTGGTCTGGAACGAGCGCTGGCCTGAGCTTGGTCGGGACGGATGGCGAGCCCATGTGGTCGGGATGGATCGCGGGGGGTGGCCCGTGACGTGGCTGGGCGTCCCCATATCAGATCAACGGGGCATGGCGTTGGTTGTTGTTGTTCTTGTCATGCTGGCCGTCACTGCGCTGGCCCATGGCCTGCTCACGCTGTCGCGTTTTGAGTACCAGGCGGCGCGAGCCGGGGAAGATCACCTCGCGTCCCGATTGGCGGCTGAGGCCGGAGTTCGCCTCGTCCTCTTGGAGGAGTTTGGCTCCGTCGGGGCGAGCACACCGCCGTGGAAGCGCGCGATTTCACTGGCAGGTTCCGTCGGCGGCGCCGACTACTCTGCGCAGCTCGTGCGACTGTCGAGGGAGCTTTGGCTGGCGGAGGGAACCGGAAGCCGTGGAGGGATCGTTCCGCTCAAGTCTGGCCTCATCGCTTGGAGACTCGACCCGGTCGCACGCGTTGTGAGCACTGCGGCAGCGATCATCCATGAGGTTGGGGCGTCAGTGTCGACCGTGGGGGCAGTTGACTCGAGCGAGTTCTTGGATGCCCCAGCGATATCCCCTCCAGGCGGATGCGACGAATGGTCGGCGGCGCTGGATTCGCTGCTTTCGGCGAGCACGGTGGCGACGACCCGTGCGGTGGCGGTTGGGGCCAACACGCTCTTGGGCCCCATGAGCCTAGACTCCTTGATGGCGCGCGTCCCGCATAGGGTCTCAGGCTGGGGCACCCCAGGTCCTGTTGTTTTGAATGGAAATTGCCAGACCGGCATCCCCTGGAACTGGGGTGATCCCAGGGGAACCGCGGGGCCGTGTTCCGGGCATATGGTCTCACTGGCCTCCGACGGAGATTTGGTCCTAGAAGGAGGGGTCGGGCAGGGGCTGGTCATCGTCCGTGGGGATCTCGTGCTAACCGACACACAGTTCTTTGGGGTGCTTATAGTTGAGGGGTCTGTGACCATCTCGGGCGGCGGACGTATCGAGGGTGTCGTGCGTGCGACGGATGGCGTCACGATTGGCGCGAACGCGGCCGTGCTCGGTTCGGGCTGCTGGGCTGCGGCCGCGTTGGCCTCAGGGGCCGTGAGGTCCCTCTTTACTGTCGGTGCCTCTTGGGTCGGCCCTTAGAACGCCTCGGGGCCGCCTTGTGCAGCTAGAGCGTCTTGCACCATGGCCGAGAGAAGACGATTCCGCAGATTCGAGGCCTCCCGTCCTGATTTCGGCCCGAGTAGCTGAAGGGCGGTTCGTGCCGCCAGCGGGCGACCCACCTTGAGGTACGCCACGACGGCCGCGTCCAAGAGAACCGTTGGCCGGACCCAGCGCTCTCCGGCGGACACCCGGCCGACTAGGATGTCAGACGCCGCTGCCACTCGTTCCCAGTCAAAGGTCGCCAGGCCGTAGTGAAGGTTGATGGCCGCTCGTGGTTCCTCTGGGGCCTCGACGCGATCCAGGAACTCGAACACAGGGTCGTAAAGAAGAGGGGTTGCCCACCCTGTCGTGCCCCAATTCAGCTCGCGTTCAACACGCTCGAACGTGGCGGAGAAGTTTTGCCAACTCTTGATCTGCGGAAGCTCGCGAACCTCAAGAAGGAAATTGCGGACATTGATGAGCGATTCGCTCCAGACGATACGCAAAGAAGGACTTGGCATCGTCAAACGCGAAGGTCGAGCGGGGATCTTCGAACACCGCCTGATTCGCGGACAGGAATACGAACGATCCGTCCACCATCACGGGCTCAATCTCGATCGTCACCACCCGCTCAAGGTCTGGGTTGGTCAACAGGGTTGTTCCCGTCATCCCGGAGCCATGCCCGATATTCGTCACCGTGCGTGCGTCCGGGGCATGTGCCAACCCGACGAGGGGCGCCAGGACCTGGGTCATGTAGTCGCGACCAGGCTCGACCGCCGTAACCGCGAGCGTGTCGCGGCCGTCCACGTACCACCTGCGGCCCATGGAGGCATCGGGCTTCCCATTGGTAGCGATCACCAGCGTGCCCGTTTCCTCGTCAGCGTGCGCGGAGACTGTCGCAGTGCGCCCGTCGCGGTAGTGCAGAGGGCGCCAGATGCGCGCGTCGGGGACTGTGCCGTACCGGTACACGCCGCTCGTCAGCGCGTAAGGATCGAGTTGGACGCCGAGCCCGACCAAGAGAGCGCCTGCCCCAGCGAGGCTTGCCGCCCCCAGTGGAAGTCGGAGACCCATGGCCCCGGGGCGTTTTGACAACACAAGGAGCCAGATCCCGAGTGCCATGTCGATCAGGGCCCCGATCACGATGAGGCCCTTGAGTCCCAGGAACGGCAAAGCGATCAAGCCGGCGACCCCAGCGCCCGCCACAGAGCCGATCGTGTTGATGCCGTAGACCCGCCCAATGGCCTTCTCTCCCTCATCCAAGCGGAGCATCATGGCCGTAATGACAGGGAGCGTCATTCCTGCCAGCGCCGTGGCTGGGAGCATCACCGCGAGGCACAGGGCGTATCGACTGAGGTTGAAGATCAGGTGCCCGCGGGGACTGGGTTGGAAGCCGTCGACGAGCAGGGCCATCACGTCGAACGTTTCCATATAAATCGGAATCGTCGCGAGAGCGGCTAGTCCCATCGCCAGCTGGATGAGCCCGAGAAGTCGGCGGGGGTCCGGGCTGCCGTCAGCTCGCTTGCGAATTCACCATGCACCCGCGGCTAGACCCAGGACAAAAGCCGAGACCATCAACTCGAACGAGTGGGTCGCGCTTCCCAAGACCAGGGAAAGCATCCGGATCCACCCGATCTCGTAGGCGAACGATGCCATCGCCGTCAGGAAGCTGACCGTCAAAAGCACGGAAGCCAGACGGGGACTGGCCCAAGAAGGAGCGCTTGCATCACCAGACTCTCCTCCATGATTGGTGCCACTCTCTGGAGCGTGCGCGAGGCGCTCAACCTCATCTTCGCTTGTTCCGAGCCCTGCCGAAGCGTCGGCGCTCGCAGGTGTTTGCCCGCGAACAGCGAACCAAACGAGAGCCGCAGCGGAGAGGTTGAGGAGGGCTGCCGCCACCGACGTCCCTGGCAGCCCGACGCGATCGATCAGCCAGAAGCCCGCGATGAGAACGCCAGCGGCGCCTCCCAGAGTATTCAGGAGGTAGACGGTCGCGACGCCCCGGCCCGGTCTCGATTGATCCGCACGGACCAATCCTGCGGCCATCAGCGGAAAAGTCGTCCCCAAGAGGATCGCCTGTGGCATGATAACCAGACCTGCCAGGCCCCATCTGACGGCGCCCACACCACCCGCCGAGCCCAACGCCGGAAAGACGACGTCGTAGGACAGGTCTAGCATGCCGACGAAGATGGGATGGAACAGGATCCCAAAGACCGCCAAGGCGGCTTCCACACGGGCGTACCACATCAAGGGTGACGACAACGACTTTGACCGCTCACCCACGGAGAGCGCCCCAATGGACATCCCACCCAGATAGACACCGAGCACCAACACTTGTGCGTAAGCGCTGTGTCCGACGTAGAGGCCGAGATAACGACCCCACAACGCCTCATACATCAGCCCCGCCACCCCTGAGATAATGAAGGCGGGGTAAATGATGGATCTTCTGGTCACAATTCTCCTCCTCTGCAGGGTCCACGCGCAGTTGAAGTCAGATCTGTGCCGAGGGTCTCTCCGGATCACGCAGAGACGCTAAGTGGCGAACGGCGCTCCGGGAAGGACGCGGAGAGCTTGAGTTTGGCGTGCTGGGGATTCCGGAGGTGGCGGTCGAACTGAAGCCGATTCGTTCCACTGTACTGACACATGTTTTCCGTGCCTCTGCAATAAGGTGCACCAACATTCCTTTGCAGTTGCGGGAATTGGCGTGAATATTCATCCCACGCCCGGCACGGAACTTGGTTAACAACTTTAGGAGAAAGCTCATCCCCGAGCGGGGGAGCCCACATGCAGGACAAAAGAGCGGGATTCACGATTATCGAACTGGTGATCGCATTGATGATTGGGAGCATCCTAACCAGCATTGCGCTTTCGAGTTTCGGAAACAGCACGGCCCGCTTCTCGGTACGTGGTGCTCGTAATGCTTTTGTCTCCCTCCATGCTCGGGCTCGGGCGAGCGCGATCGAACGTGGGACGACGGCCACTCTCTTCATAGACCTCGGGGCGGACACTGCGGCGGTCGTGCGCCAGGACACCGTGATCGCCCGTATCGATTTCATGAAAGAGTTCAACGTCAACTTGTCGAATTCGAACACGCGACTCCTCCTCTGCATGAGTCCCCGCGGTTACGCGGATGACGGGTGCACTTCGTTCAGCGCCGCCCAGACTTTGCGTTTCATTTTTCGGAACTCGTCTGACACGGTCAGCGTCGACCTGTTGCCCCTCGGCCAGTTGATCTGGTGATGATGGATACAGCGGAGGTTCCCAAAAGGGATCGCGGCCGGGGTGGCTTCACGATCATCGAGATCGTCATTGCGTTGCTGGTACTCACCTTCGGTGTCCTCGGCATGGCGGGGACCACGGCGTACGTGGTGCGCCAGGTCTCATTGGCCGAGGTCACGACAAAGCGGGCTCAGGCGCTGCAATCCGTGTTGGAGCGGGTGCGGGGCGCCGGTTACGACAGCGTTCTGCTTGGCAGCGCCGCGAGTGGCTCCGATTCGGTTGGCCCCTTCGCTGTAAAGTGGACGTCGGCGGCTGACGGGAGCCGATCAGTCCTCGTGACCGTCGTCACCTTGGGTCCCGGCTTGGCCTCGGTTTCGGGTCAGCTTCCGTTTCTAAGCAACGCCGTGACAGACACGTTTACCTATAGGGTGATTCGGCCATGATGAGTAAACGCAAGCGCGGCTTTACCCTCGTGGAATTGGTCGTAGTCACGGTGCTGGGCGGCATTCTTATTGCTTCGACTCTGCAGATCCTGGTGACCAACCAACGCACGTATACCGCCCAGAACGCGCAGATTCAGGGCACGCAGGCTATGCGAGCGGCCCTTGAGATTCTCTCGGGTGAGCTTCGTGAGGTGAGTCCTTTGGGCGGGGACATCATCAAGATGACCGGGGATTCCCTGCGTGTGCGTGCATCTCGAAAAGTCGGGCTGATCTGTCACGACAGCGTGCTCGGGAATCGAGTGTGGCGCGTCATGCAGATTGGCGATTGGTTCTCGGCAGGTGACTCCGTGCATGTGTTCGCGGACAACGATGCTACCAATGCCGACGACGACTGGATCACGACGACCGTGTCCAGCATCGACACCACGAAGACATGCTCATCAAGCGCGGCGCAGCAGATCACCTTTCCGAGCGCGACGCCCTTTATGGCGGATTCGGTGAGTGCAGGTGCGGAAGTCCGCTCCTTCATTCATATCGCGTACGGCCTCATGACGTATAACGGGACCCAGTTTCTTGGCCGAAAGATCTCCGGCGGGGCCTGGACGCCGGTCGTGGGTCCGCTCTCGAGCCGAGGTGTCAGCTTC
>CALFPJ010000053.1 GCA_937919655.1 uncultured Gemmatimonadales bacterium | reverse complement strand
ACGCGAATATGAAGTCAGGGACGGACTCGGCCTATGTGGCGTCGAACTCGGGTGTTTGATCGAAGAGGAAGTCTCCCTGAGGTGGCCCTCGTGCGGGTGAGAGAAGAGGGGGCAGGTGGTGCAGGTCGAGGTGCAGGAGGATGCTGGAGACGACCGGCAGGTCGGTGAGGAACGCGAGAATCTTCATCGGACCGCCGCAACCGGTACAGAGAAGCGGAAGCACGCCATAAACGCGAGCGAGGAGCACGGCCCAGCGGATGCGGGCGGGGTTCGCGGCGCGGGCCGGACCGTTGTCGCGCGCTGCATCAAGAGCCGGGCTCGGGCCGGTGGGGCTGGTGGCTCCACCCTCAAAAGCGTCGACATCGGGCCGACCGATCGCGATGACTGCAGCGCGGAGCTTCGCGTTTGGGGCAAGGACGCCGTGGTAGCGATGCCTGTGCAAGCGGGGCGGCGGAATCAGTCGCGCGAGCCGCTCCAGTAGCTCGAGCGGCGTGAGTCTGAGTTCGGTGCGGCCGTCGGGCACGGGTCTAGTGTCCAGGTAGACGCGTCCGCCGGCTCCAGGGAACAACGCTCTCACTTCCGGATTCATGCGTGTGCCTGGGTGTTCATGGGCGTGCCTGAGCGTTCGCGGCAGACTTGTCGCGTCATGTAGGTCACTCCTCGGAGCGTGCTACGAGCGCCGTACCGACCATGTCGCCCATGATGTTGACGGTGGTGTTGCTCATGTCGACGAGCCGGTAGATGCCTCCGACGATCGCGGCGATCTCAATGGGCAGGTTAAACGCCTGCACGTAGACGAGGGCGATCACGAATCCGCCCCCCGGAATGCCGCCCGAACCTTCCGAGAGCAGGAGGCCGACGAGCAGCAGGGTCAGGAACGCGGCCGGGGCGAATGACACACCGGCTGCTTGCGCCGTAAAGATGAGTACCGCGCCGAGCATGACCGCGGTGCCATCCTTGTTAAGCTGCGCGCCCAGGGGAAGCGTGAACGCATAGATCGAGCGAGGCAGCTTGATCTTCTCAGCCATCTCGAGACCCACGGATAGCGAGGCCAAGCTGGAGGTTGTGGCCGCCGTCGTGGCCCACAGCGGCCCGGTATCGCTCAGAAAACGAAGCGGCCGCCGGTCGGTGAAGACTCGCAGCAGAACCATATAGCCGCAGAAGACCACGAGCTGCCCGCCCCAAACACCGACGAGGAACTTGGTCATGGGACCGATGAGCTCGGAGCCGTAGCGCCCGACCGTGACCGCCATCAGCGCTCCGATCCCGATCGGGGACACCAAGAGGATCAGGTCCACGAGCCTGCGAAGAAGTGCCGCCAGGTCTTGATAGCCCTGACTGAGCCTGTCCTTGACCGGCCCCGAGAGCATCAGCGTCGCCACACCGAGGAGCACTGAGACGACCACCAATTGCACGACGTTCCCGGACGAGAACGCCTCGAACATGTTCGTGGGCACCATGCCCAGCAGCACATCCGCGATAGACGGGACTTCACCAATGGCACGATCGACCGCACCTGTGAGCTGCATACCGACGCCCGGCTTCAGGACGATCATGGCACCCATGCCGAGCGACAGGGCGATGAGATCTGTGATCACGAAGTAGCTCATGATCTTGCCGGCGAGTCGCCCGAACGTGCGCACGTCCGAAAGTGTGGTGAGGCCCGCGAGCAGGTTGAAGAAGATGAGCGGCACCGCAGCCAGGACCAGCAAGCGTATGAATAGGTCGCCCAATGGCTGAAGGACCGAGACGCGCTCACCAAAGAAGGCACCAAGCACCGACCCGACAACCATCCCGATCAAGATCTGCGTGCCGAGCCCTAGGCCCGAGCGGGCGGTTGGCTCTTGCATTAGCGGGGCGACTCGAGGTCGCGGAGGAGGGCCGCACGCGGGTTCGGGGACTCGAACTGGGTCACTTTGCGCGAGTCAGGCGAGGCGGGCACTGATGACCGGGCGCTACAGGTTGGTGTCATGCGAGCAACTTGCGGCGCCTGCCCACCTCCGCAAGTGGATCCGCAATCATGGCGATGTCTTTGCTACTCGCCCACTAACTCCAGTTCGACATTCCCTGCGATCACTTCGAAGTCGCGATCACGGGCCAGGAGCGGTCGGCCCGTACGCAAAGCGGCCACCGCCACCAAGCAGTCGATCATCGAACGCACGGTGTGCCCGCCGCGACGACAGATCCGCTGGATGAGGGCGGCGTCCTCGAAATCCGCCAGGCCTTCCGGGTCAAGGATTTCGAAGCGACTGAGGAGTCGGTCGAGTTCGGCAGCCGCTCGTTCCGTACCACATCCCGCCAGCAATTCCATGACGACCGGCGCCGGCGTGGCGATCGGCTCGCCTGCCTGAATTCGCGCGAGGAGCGTGAGGTGCTGAGGGCTGTCGGTCTTCCGTAGATACTCGACCCACGCCGAGGTGTCTACGATCATCAGAGGTCTCCCGGGTCACCCGAGCGCATCGCATCAAGGTCCCCTTCCCAGCCGACGCCTTCCATGGCGAGGACCTCCTCCTTAGTCATCGGCTTGATGGCGACGCGGCGGAGTGCATATTCGACCGCCGCCCGATCCGTGGGCAAGTGGAGGCGCTCTCACACCGCCCCTAGAAGCTCCTCTTTTACGTCGATCTCAAGGCGGACACGCTTGAGGGCGCTGACCCCGTAGGTGGACGGGGCTTCTCGTACGGTCGCGGACAGGCCTCTAGCCTCGCGCTCGCGGGCGTCTCGGAGCGATTCGCGAACCCATTGGACACCGTGAGGCGATGCCTGTCCGCAGTGGACCGGACCTCCTCGTACTCTTCCTCAGTCATCACGACCTGCAATCGCTTGCTCACGATTTGAGTATGATATACTCATCGCTGTGAGTCAACGAATCACCCACCTCGTAGCCCCCGTCGGGCCTTGTCGTCGAACAATGACCTGGCGATCCGCTGGCTACGGGAATACGCTGACATCACAGCGACACCAGTGAACATGGCCAGCCAAGGGGCGGCCTTCGAGGAGTGACCGACCATGCGCATTCAGGCTCTTAGATCCTTCGCCGTCATCACCATCCTCGTCGGCGTTGCCTTGACGGCAGCGAGCTCCGCTGCGGGACAGACCGCGTCCGACGACGCGCGACAGGGTCCGTACGAGAAACTGGCCATCATCAACGCGATGATCATCCCGGGTCACGGCGGGCCGGCGTACGGCCCGGCGGACATCGTCATCGAAGACGGGACGATCCATCAGATCATCTCGTACAACGGGGTAACGGGCCGACCCGCTGACGCGGGCGACCACGGTGCAGACCGGGTCATCGACGCCACGGGGATGTATGTCATGCCAGGGCTCATCGACCTGCACACACACATCCGCACCGAGCCGCTTCCGCTGCAGTACATCTACAATCTCAAGCTCGCGCACGGAGTCACCACGATGGTGAACGGCTCCGGACGCGGTTGGGAAGCCGCGCTCGAACAGCAGCGACTCTCGGATGAGAACCTTATCACAGCGCCGCGCATGTACCCCATTGCCGATTGGGGCCCGGCCCGTGCCAGAGACCCGGGCCACGCACCATCGGCCGATGCCATTGAGCAGTGGCACGACCCTGCTCGCGTTCCGGAACTCATCGATCAAGTCGTGGGGCCCGGCAAGGCGCACGTCGTGCGCGTCGGGAGCCTCGCGTGGAGCGAAGACCTCTTCCAGGCCGTGACAAGCGCGGTCGACGAGGCGGGAGGAATCACCACGGTTCACCTGCCCCCCGAGGATCTCAACGTGGTCAACGCCGTACGCGCAGCCGAACTCGGTGTCAGCATGATCGAGCACCACTACGGATACGCTGAAGCCGCTCTCGGCGAAGGCGCCCTGCCCGCCCTGCCCGCCGGTTACAACTACAACGACGAGTCACACCGTTTTCGCCAGGCCGGGGCCGTATGGCAGGAAGCCGACGAGGACGTGCTGGTCGGTGAGGTCGTCGATCGGCTGGTGGCCTCCGGCGTCGCCCTGATCCCCACAATGAGCACGTACGAGGTCAACCGCGATTTCAACAGAGCGGTCGGACTGCCTTGGCATGAGTTGTATACGCATCGAGTACTCATCGACTGGTACTTCCCCAGCCCGGAGTACCACGCCGCATATCACTGGGACTGGACCTCGAAGGACGAACAACGCTGGGCGGAGACGATCCGGAAGTGGCAATCGCTCATCAGATCCTTCAACGACCGCGGGGGGAACCTCTCCTACGCGGTCGACGACCCGTACCTCTGGAACACCTCGGGGATAGGGAACGTGCGCGAACTTGAACTGATGCACGAAGGCGGACTCGAGCCTCTCGAGGTGATCCGCGCGGCGACTTACAACAGCGCCATCACGCTCAAACGACCCGACCTAGGCTACGTCCAAACGGGATACACCGCCGACCTCGCCATCGTGGATGGCAACCCGCTGAAAAATCTGCGCTTCCTCTACACCTTCGGCGCACTCACCACGGATGAGAACGGGAAGATGGTCAGGCGAGGAGGGGTCCGGTGGACCGTCAAGAACGGCGTGGTCTTCGACAACGGGATCCTCATCCAGGAGGTACTCCGCATGGTCGAGGAGTCGAAGGAGGGCTGGACGAGTCCAGTGGACAGGCTCTTCACCCCGCTCATCGGCAGGGAGTGAACGCTCCTGTGAGCCGAGGCATACGACCGGGAGGGTTGCTCATGGGCGCTACGATACGAGGGGCATGCCTATTCGCACGACGGATAGGATTTCGTCAAAAACTTCCCCGATTCCCGCCCCGTCCAACTCCTCCTTCAGGGACTCGACGTCGACCGCGGGAACGAGGCGTTTCATTCTACGAATAAGAAATCCAAAAGCACAAAATGGAAGGAAAGCGAAGCAAAGGCGTGACGAGTCGTGAAGGGACAGGGGGCAGAAGTCGGAGGGGACGCTCGCGAGGTGAGCTACCGCTGGGCCCATAGCTCGTAACGGTGGATGGATACACGGATGGGTCAGGGGGATGCGCGGATGGGCGGGTGCATCCCCAGGGGAGGCAAGACCTCGCCGCACGGCGACGGGTGGGCGAGTCGCCTCGCCTGTTGCCTCAGTCTGTGAACTCTTCGGGCAGCGACTGATCGAATGCGAAGTCGGGGACGGGCTCGGCCTATGTGGCGTCGAACTCGGGTGTCTGATCGAAGAGAAAGTCTCCCTGAGGTGACCCTCGTGCGGGTGAGAGAGGCGGGGGCAGATGGTGCAGGTCGAGGTGCAGGAGGATGCTGGAGACGACCGGCAGATCGGTGAGGAACGCGAGAATCTTCATCGGGCCGCCGCAACCGGTACAGAGAAGCCGAAGCACGCCATAAACGCGAGCGAGGCGCACGGCCCAGCGGATGCGGGCGGGGTTGACGGCGCGGGCCGGACCACGTGTCACGGTGCAGCCAAGAAGTAGGAACTCGGCCAACTGGAGACGGAGCACTGTCCCATCGCCCAGGAGCTCCGACTCGGCACGCTACGGCACGTCCGGGACCAGCGGTATTCGAGACGAATAGCTGGGTGCCCGGTACGGCCATCGGCTTGCGAAGTCGGCGCCTATGCCGCCTTCTTGCCTGAGAGACGTCACCTCCCGCACCTGAGACGGCCCGTATGCCAAGGCATCACCGCACAGCTCTCCACCGCGCTCGTCGGCCGCTACAAGATCGAGAAGCACATCGGTGAAGGCGGTATGGCAACCGTCTACCTGGCCCACGATCTGAAGCACGACCGCAAGGTCGCGTTGAAGGTCCTGCGCCCGGAGTTGGCAGCGGTCATCGGTGCTGAGCGGTTCCTCAACGAGATCAAGGTCACCGCCAATCTGCAGCACCCGCACATCCTGCCCCTCCACGACTCGGGCAACGCAGAGAACTTTCTCTTCTACGTGATGCCGTACATCGAGGATGATACGCTGCGCGACAAGTTGGACCGAGAGAAACAGCTCGGTATCGAAGAGGCGCTCGAAATCACGAAGGGGATCGCCTCCGCGCTCGACTACGCGCACCGCCAGGGCGTAATCCACCGCGACATCAAACCGGCAAACATTCTGATGCACGAGGGTCAGCCAATGATCGGCGACTTCGGCATCGCGCTCGCCGTGAGTCAGGCGAGCGATCAGCGGCTGACCGAAACAGGCCTGTCGATCGGGACGCCACATTACATGTCCCCCGAACAGGCGATGGGCGACCAGGAGCCCAACTCCAGAAGCGACATCTATTCGTTGGGTGCCGTTCTTTACGAGATGCTCACCGGCGAGCCGCCGCACTCGGGGAGCACTGCGCAGGCGATCGTGGCCAAGGTGCTTACCAGCAAGCCTTCCCCAGTGCGAGACACGCGTGACACGGTGCCGATGCACGTGGACGCGGCCATCGCCAAGGCATTGCAACGGATGCCTGCGGACCGCTTCGCCACCGCGTCTGCCTTCGCGGACGCGCTCGGGAATCCGGGCTTCACGGCCGCCACGACAATGGTCATGCCGGCCAAGCGGCTCCCATGGTCGCACGGTCGAAGCGCTCGATGGTGCTCGCGGGCGCCGGAGTTGTGGTGCTGATGGCGGGCGCGTTCTTCGCTGGCCGCAGTGGTTCCGCAGAGCCAAGTGCCACCCTGGCCAGATTCGAGGTCCAAGTCCCTGAGCAGGTGATCTCGATCAGCTCATGCTGCGGTCCTCAGCAGGCCCTTTCACCGGACGGCGAATGGCTCGCCTTCCGGGGCGGAGTCGGCTCACGCTGCTCGCTGTACCGACGTAGGCTCGGACAGCTGGAAGCCGAGGAAATTCCGGGCACATCAGGAGCGACGTTGCCGTTCTTTTCCTACGACGGTCGCTGGCTCGGCTTCCATTCCGAGGGACAGCTCCGCAAGGTGCCCATGAGTGGGGGGCCTCCGGTGCCTATCGCCAGGGTCGCTGCCGTGGACGGAGCCAGTTGGGGTGACAACGATGTCATCGTCTTCGCGCAGTTCGAAGAAGGAGGCTTGTACACGGTCCCAGGATCCGGTGGTGAGCCCACTCTGGTGCCGGGCACTGAGGAACGCGGCTACGTACATCCCTCGGCGCTTCCAGGCGGCGAAGCCGCTGTCATGCGAATCGACGGGACTGGCCCTGCGCCTGAGGACCAGTTCGTGGTCGTTGATCTCTCGACCGGAGCTGCGGACACACTCGGATTCGGGACGCGGGTCGCGTATGCGTCCGGCTATATCGTCTTCTCCGGCACGGACGGCACACTCCAAGCCCAGCCTTTCGATCCACGTGCGCGCCGGATCACCGGACCGGCCGTCGCCATCCTTGACGGAGTGAGGGTCGCGGGTCCGGATATGCGCGAGTTCGCCCTGTCGGCCCAGGGTGGCATGGCGTACCAGAGCGCTCGGGCGGGCGCTGCCGAGTCCCTGATCATCACCGGCCCAAGCGGGTCTAGTAGCGTGCCTCTCGTCAACGCGCGTAATCTGGAGGACCCTGCATTCTCGCCGGATGGCCGGCGGATCGCGATCCGGCTGAATGAGGTTGAAGACACCGACGACATCTGGATTTGGGACCGGGATCAGCAGACGCTCGCTCGGCTCACCACCGAAGGCGGCGTGAATGTGTCGCCGGTTTGGACCCATGACGGCGCCCGCATTGCGTTTGGGAGCGACTGGGACAACCGGGGGGGCGAGAATCAGATGTACTGGCAACCGTCCGACTTCAGTGGGGCTGCCGAACGACTACTGGAAAAGGACTTCTACGCCAACCCGGTCTCTTGGTCCCCGGACGACCAGACGCTGGCCTTTATCGCGTATCGGGAGAACAACTTCGATATCGGCTTGTTGACGCCCGGGGATTCGACCCCTCGTTGGCTCCTCCCGTCGGAGTTCAATGAGAGTCAGCCGCAATGGTCCCCCGACGGACAGTGGCTTGCGTATTCGTCCGACCGTTCAGGCACACAGGAGGTGTACGTTCAAGCGGTTGCCACCGCGGGCGTCATCCCAACCGTTTCGACGAACGGTGGTTCTTCGCCTCGCTGGTCCCCGACGAAGAACGAACTCTACTACGTGCCTGCGCCTGGCACCGTGATGGCGGCAACCTTCTCTACCGAAAACGGTTTTCGCGTCACCGGTCGCACGGAAGCGTTCAATGGGGTTGACGACGTCAACCCAGTGGTCAGCATCAACTACGACGTAGCCCCCGACGGCGGGGAAGAATTTGTCCACATCACCCATGAAAGCACGGGGTCGTCGCTCAGCCTCGTATGGATTCTCAACTGGCCGGAGATCGTGCGGGGAATGACCTCCTGCCGTTAGGCCGTTCTTGGTTAACGACTCACCCGGTAGCCGCCCAACTTATGACTCATCCCATCGTCCTCTTCGACGGCGTCTGCAATCTCTGCAACTCGTCTGTCCAATGGCTCATCAAGCGCGATCCCGATGGTCGCTTTCGGTACGCATCGCTCCAATCACAGGCAGCGTATGACGTCCTGAGCGCACACCTGACCAAGGCAGAGATTGAGGCCCTCCCGGACGCGATCGTACTCGTGGACGAAGCCGGTGTGCACACGTGCTCGACGGCTGTCATTCGAATTGCCGGGAAGCTTGGGCTCCCATGGCGCATCCTTGGAGCCGCGCTCCTGATTCCAGCCGTCGTCCGTGACACCGCCTACAGGATCGTCGCACGAAACCGGTATAGGTGGTTCGGTCACAAAGAAGCGTGTCTGGTGCCGACTCCAGATGTTGCCGAGCGGTTCTTGGACGCCGACGAGCCGACCCGCCACATCGAGTTCCGCGACCCCACCTAGTGTCCCCACGAAGGCGGATGGTTGCGCCGTCACGAGAAACGGCCGAGGCGGCCCCCCGCGTCGCCATCACCTGCTGGTCTGCGCCAACTCCTCATCCACGAGTTGCTTGAGCTGTTCGTACCCCCAGCTCGGCAGCGGCTTGCCGTTAACGAAGAACTCCGGCGTCGCGGTCACGTTCAACGTGTTCGCGTCCTGGATATCCTGCGCGATGATCTGCGCGACGTCGGGAGATGCCATGTCGGCGAACAGCTGTTCGCTATTCAGGCCAAGACCACCGAGCTGAACCCAGGCCAGAGTGGCATCGGCCGTATGATTGACCGTCCAGGCGGGCTGCGATGCCAGCAGTGTCTCGAGGGCCGGCCAGAACTTGCCCTGCTTGCGGGCCGCCTCCAGCAAGGCCACCACGTTCGGGGATCCGTCGTGGAACGGGGCCCAGCGCAGCACTACCCTAATGCGGCCTGGGTTGGCAGCCATCATATCCTTGACCAGCGGATAAAAAGTCGCGCAGGTCTCACAGGCGGGGTCGAGAAACTCGACGATCACGACCGGCGCATCCGCTGGGCCGACCGATGGCGCATACGAACGATTGAGCGCGGACAGCATCGCCTCCGGAATCGTCTCGTTCGCACCGGCCTTGGAGGTGTTGTACCAGGCCGCGCCTCCCACGAAAATCGCCACAAACGCAACCGCCGCAACGATGAACATCGACTTCTGCTTCATTTGGCACTCCGAACAAAAGCCAGAATCAACAAGACCCCAATCGCCGCAAACGCCACGAACGAAAGCAGAGGTATCGTTATGAACCCGAACCACTCGATAACTGTTTCAGAGCAAGGCACGCCCTGCTGGCACGGCGCGAGGCGCTCGGGAATGATGCCGGCCACGAGGAGCACGTGGGCGGAAGCCACCAGTCCGCCAATCCCGGCGAGCGGCAGCACGGCCCGCACCACGTTCCGATCGAACGGAAAGAGCGCGAACGGCAGGATGAGCGCCATCGGAAACATGAAAACACGCTGGTACCAACACAGGGAGCAGGGAGGTAGCTCCATGACCTCGCCGAAGAAAAGCGCACCGAGTGTGGCTGCGCTGGCAATCAGCCACGCACTGAAGCCCAGCGCCCATTCTCCAGCGTGCTTGACTCCGTGATCCGCGCTTGCGCGACCGGTCTTATTCGTCCCCCGCATGCAGTAAACTAACGGGTTATTCGAAGGCAGGGGTCGGCCCCGGGTCAGCGTTCAGGTTGGGTAGGTCGTATCGTCATCAGGCTCCTTGGGTCCACGCTCGTCGTCCCGTAGCGCACCACCCAATGAAGATGCGGTCCGGTCACGCGTCCCGTGGCGCCCACCCGCCCAATGGGCGTGCCGGCTTCAACCGTGTCCCCCACCGCGACCAGCTGTTCACTCAGGTGGAAGTACCCACTCAGCAAGCCGCCGCCGTGTACCAGATACACGATGTTGCCCGCGAGCAGGAATTCGTCCACCAGCGCGACGACTCCCCGCGCGGGAGCCACGATCGTGTCGCCCGCATCACCGTTGAGGTCGAGCCCCATATGGCGGCCGCTGACCTGGCCGTTGTAGACCCGACCCGTACCGAACTCCGAGGTCACGCGAGCCGCTCGCGGCAGGACCGGCGAGCCGCTCCACAGTCTCGGAGTGTCGTGCGCGCGCCGCGCCACTTCCGCTGCCTTGGCCTGATCACGGCTGAGTCTTACAGCGTCGGCATCCCTCAGCGGCCCGCCGAGCCGTGGAGCCACCGTGAGCCTCTCGTGTTCGTAACTGCCCGTCTGAACCGGCACCTTATGAGCAAGCGTCTCCTCGGTTCCGTCTGAGTACCGCACCCGAATTGAGACTTCGACCGCGTCGCTCGTCCCGATCGGGACCGGGGCAAGGCTCTCGAACACGCCAGCCGACACAGACACAAAATGGAGTTCCTCCCCGCCGGTCGTGCCGGACAGCGAGGCCAGCGACGGTCCTTGGCTTGCCTCGACACGAATCGTGAAGAGGTGTCCCTGAACCGGGATTTCGGGGTCGAAGACGACCATGGGAGAGCGCCCCGGAGCGGCCGCCACCACGATGCTCATCACAAAGCTGAAGAGTAGGCTGAGAAACATATAGTGAGACTAAAGGCCTAGCGTCCACATCGCTACTGAGCCTCCCCCGCGCCGACGGTGGCCTGTCTCAATCCGGTCCGTTCATCCAACGTTGCAGGGACTTACCACCCCGACGCTCCGTCAGGCAGATCCGGGAAAAGACCGGGAGCAGCGCACTGGTGTCATGAGCTAGTCTAGGCAGGAACGACCGAGCGGACCGCCGAGTGATCGGCGGCGCGCTCGTCTATCTGGGTGTTCCACCCCCAGAGGAGGACGGCTAATTCCCTAGCACGCCAAGGTGCATTACGTTGGCCGCGGATCCCTCTGCCGGAGTGACGGATCCCCCGACCTCACCCACAGTGTAGTCCGGGTATGAGGGTGACCAGGCGGGAACGCTGTATGTCACGTTGAACCGGATGGTGGATGACGGCCTGATCCAGGAAGCGGAACGCCCGGATGGCACAGACGCGCGGCAAAAGTACTACGCGGCTTCGGAGTTAGGTCGGGCGGTGGTTGCCGCAGAGTTGGATCGCCTGGAGGTACTCATGGCTGTTGCGCGCCGCGACGTTCTGGCGCCAGGGCGTAGCTGACGCCGTGCGAACCTGGCTCTACCTAATCCTCCTGACGAGCTACCCGAACCTAGCGTCCTGCCACTAGCCGCCACCTCCTGCAGCGCCCCGCGCGTTGCCCTACGCGACCAGGCTCGGGAACCTCAAGCCCTGCCACGAGTTCTTGGAGTACAAACAATTCGTGCCTGGCGAACAACTAGAAGCTTCTTGACGTCGCTCTTTTCGCAGGCCATCGGGAAGGGTTGAGCCAATGCCAGAATACAAGAAGACCGCGGAGGCCGTATCCGCCTTGACCCCAGAGCAATTCCGGGTCACCCAAGAGAGCGGAACCGAGCGCCCCGGCACGGGTGAGTACCTCGGCAACAAGGCACCGGGGATCTACGTCGATGTCGTTTCGGGTGAGCCGCTCTTCGCATCCTCCGACAAGTATGAGTCGGGGTGCGGTTGGCCAAGCTTCACGAAGCCCATCAGCCACGATCACGTCGATGAAGTGAAGGACCGGACCCACGGGATGATTCGGACGGAAGTCCGGTCGCACAATGGTGACAGCCACCTCGGTCACGTCTTCCCGGACGGCCCGGCCGATCGGGGCGGGCTGCGCTACTGCATCAACTCCGCCTCGCTGCGCTTCGTCCGCCGCGACGACATGGAGGCGCTCGGCTACGGAGAGTACCTCAGTCAGGTCGGGGACGTCCCGTCCGACACATAGTCCACAGAAAACTCGAGAGCTAAGACCATGGCACAAGAACGTGCAGTACTCGCAGGCGGGTGTTTCTGGGGCATGCAGGATCTGATCCGTAAGCTCCCCGGTGTGGAGGCAACACGCGTCGGGTACACAGGTGGCGACGTGGTCAACGCCACCTATCGTGACCATGGCACTCACGCGGAGGGGATCGAGATTTTGTTCGACGCCGATACCATCTCGTACCGTCGCATTCTGGAGTTCTTCTTCCAGATCCACGACCCGAGCACTCCGAATCGGCAGGGCAATGACACGGGCATGTCGTACCGCTCGGCCATCTACTACGCGAGCGACGAACAACAGCAAGTCGCGCTGGACACGATCGCAGACGTGGATGCGTCAGGGCTATGGCCCGCCAAGGTCCTCACCGAGGTCGAGCCGGTGGGCGACTTCTGGGAGGCTGAGTCAGAACACCAAGACTACTTGGAGCACTATCCAAACGGCTACACATGCCACTTCCCGCGGCCGGGTTGGGTGTTGCCTCGGCGAGTTGTCGAGGTCCCAGGGGCGCCCCGCAACCGCTAACTGGCCGCAGGCATGAGCGTGCAGTAATCTGAACGTCCCAACGCCCACACGCCCCTTGGAGGGCCCATGTCACGACTCCTTATCGTGCCCGTTGTAGGGCTCCTCATCGCAGCGCTCACGCCTCTGGGCGCCCAAGCTCAGGACGTCACGATGCCCGAGCCGATCCCGCTTGGAACGACGCTAGGCCAGCGCTCGAACCGACTCCTGATCCGAAACGCCACCATCGTCAGCGGTCGCGGTTCACCGCGCTCGAACCGCGCGATGCCGCCCGAAGGCCCCATCGATATCCTTATCGAGAACGGACGCATTATCGACATGGTGCTCCGCGACCCGGTCAACATGGCTGGCGGCCAGGCCGAGATCGACGACATGGGTGCCGACCTGGTCATCGATGCCACCGGCAAGTACGTGATGCCCGGGCTTGTCGACATGCACGTGCACCTCCGCCCGGATGATGGGGATTTAGGCGCGCGTGCGCTCGACTATCAGTACCGCCTATGGATGGGGCATGGCGTGACCACCCTACGCGACGCGGGCACGGGCGCCGGACTCGCGGCGATGACGCGGCAGCGCGCGCTCTCGGACGCTCAGGAGATCGTGGCCCCACGTTTGGTGCTCTGTCAGCGCTGGCCGCTTCCACTCCGCCAGTGGGATGTTGGCAACACGCCGGAGTCGGCCCGGCAAATGGTGCGGGACTTCAAGGACATGGGCGCGGACTGCATCAAGATCAGCAAGAGCCCGGGGCACTATCCGGACGTCCTAGAAGCCGCGGTCGATGAAGGAAAGAAGCTCGGGATGTTCACGATGGTCGACCTCAAGGTCTCCGAGACCGATGCGGTCACGGCGTCGGAGGCGGGAGTCGCGAGCATTGAGCACTGGTACGGCGTGCCGGACGCAGCGCTGACGGGGAGCCAGGACTTCCCGACCGACTACAACTACTGGACCGAACTCGACCGGTTCCGCTGGGCGGGCGACCTGTGGCGGCAGGCGGACCCGGAGAAGCTTTCCGAAGTCATGGACATCCTCATCGCGAACGGGACCAATTGGGACCCGACGATGGTCGTGTATGAGGACAATCGAGATCTGTCTAGAGTGCTGACGCTGCCGTGGGTCCGCACACTCTACCATCCTTCGGTCATCCAAGGGATGTGGCCCGACGATGGAACACACGGGGCCTTTAAGAGCGAGTGGAAGACATCAGACGAGGTGATGTGGAAGAACAACTACCGCATCTGGATGGACTGGGTGAAGGAGTTCCACGCGCGAGGCGGGCTGCTCACCGTAGGGACCGATACGAGCCCGTGGGGGGGGATGGCCCTGATCAGGGAGATGGAATTGATGCAGGAGGCTGGCATCCACCCGATCGACGTGATACGCGTCGCGACGACCAACGCCTACCAGGCGCTCGGGATGGATGAGCATTGCGGGGTGCGCGTAGGATGCGTCGCGGACCTCGCGGTTGTGAACGGAAACCCCATCGACAACCTGAAGGTGATGTACGGACTCGGTTACGGGTTCTACGGGATCGCGCCTGCTGACGAACAGTGGCAGTGGGGCGGTGTCACATGGACCATCAAGGAGGGTGTCGTTTACGACGCGCAGGCGCTTCTACGCGAGGCGCTCTGGTACGTACAGCAGGAGAAGGCGAGATGATGATGACACGCGCTCCTGCCATTCTCGCCACGCTCGGAGCACTCACGATCCTGGTGTTGTCCGCGTGCGACTCCGGGCCACGCGCCGACGCCATATTCGTGAACGCCCATGTGGTCACGGTCGACGATGACTTCGCAATCGCAGAGGCGTTCGCGATCGTCGATGGTCGTTTTGCCACGGTCGGCAGCGAGGCGGAGGTCCGGGCGGCTTTCCCAGGTGGGGCGGACGTCGACGAGGACCTCGGCGGCGGGACGGTCCTGCCCGGTTTCAATGACAACCACATCCATCTGGGCCCGGGCGGTACTCTGCAAGAGTGGCAGGGTGGCCTGGTGCCGGGGTTACCGGAGTGGTCCGCGAACGCCGTCATGATGGATGACCTCCTGACGGCCTTGGCGTCGGAAGTCGCGAGGCACGAGCCCGGCACTTGGGTAGAAGGCGGCCTCACGCGTATGGATTGGCCGAACGACAAGGTCCCCACCCGCTGGCAACTCGACGAGATCGCGCCGAACCACCCGGTCTACATCACCCGGGGCCCACACACGTACCTGCTCAATTCGCTCGCGCTCCGGTTGGCCGGCATCGACAGGAATACGCCGGATCCAGAAGGCGGCTGGATCTTCCGCGATGCGAACGGCGAGCCGAACGGACGTGTGCTCGAAGCCGCACGGCGCCTCGTCGATCGTGTGATACCAGAGTCGGCTACACCGGCCCGAACGGCTGAAGATGGCATGGCGAGCATGCGCGTGTCGCTCGGCCAGTTGATGGCGCTCGGCATCACCAGCGTGAATATCTCAGGCATCCGCCCAACCGGCGTGCAGGCGATACGCGATCTGTGGACTCGATACGGCGAGGAACTACCGCGCGCGACCATGCAGGTCCGTCTCAGCCCTGGGCACGACACGTACGATGACGGCGAAGAAGGGATCGGCACCGAGATTGCGGCTCTGGAGGCACTCGACTTCAAAACGGGTGACGGCGACGATCGCTTCAAGATCGGGGCGATCAAGATGAGCATCGACGGAGGTCTTAGCGCACCTGTCTTCTGGTCGCTGGAGCCCTACGAAGGACGACCCGACTTTTTCGGCGCCATCCGTATTCCGGACGACATCTTCTATCCGGTCGCGAAGCGGGCCCACGAGTTGGGATGGCAGCTAGGCATCCACGCGATGGGGGACGGGGCCGTGAAGATGGTGACAGAACAGATGGCCCGCATTCTCGACGAAGACCCGCGGGACGATCACCGGCACTTCATGCACCACGTCGCGGTGAAGCCGCCTCAGGAGACGATCGAGCTGATGGCCGAGCACGGAATCATGGTCGCGAGTCAGCCCGCATTCACCGTGGGCCTGGGTGCCTATGCGCGCGAGGCCCTCAACGACGACCGCAACGCGACGCAGAACCCAACCAAGTCACTTCAGAACGCTGGCGTTGTGGTCTCGCATGGATCGGACTCTGCACCCTACGGTCCGCTGATCACGATCTGGACCGCGACCACACGCATCGGCTTCGACGGCCAGGTCCACGGGCCGGAGGAGGCCGTAAGCCTAGAAGAAGCGATCCGCCTCCATACGCGCGCGCCAGCCTACTTCAACTTCGATGAGGAGAAGAAAGGGGCGATCCTGGCGGGCATGTACGCGGACTTCATCCTGCTCTCGGACGACATCTTGTCAGTGGCGCCTGAGGCCATCCGCGATCTCACGGTGACGCGCACGTTCGTCGGAGGCCGTGAGATCGTTCGCTAGAGCCGTGGGCCGGGGACCTGAACGCGCAAGGCGTTGAGGGCCGCGATCTCGATTTCGCGCCGAAGGCGCTCCTGGCCAACGGAGCCGGACAGGTCCGGCCTGAGAAACGTTGCGGATACACCCTCCTGCGAAGCAACACAGCCGCCTTGTGGGTCAACCCTTTTCCGCGCAGTCTAGTCAAAACGCCCCGCCCGCCGGAGATCCGCACGTGAAACAGCGCTTCGCAGTCCTGTCGCTCATTCTGGCTCTGGTCCCTGCCCCAGCAGGCGCACAGAGCCCGGCGGACGCATTCGACGTCACGGACTTCATGATCCCCATGCGAGACGGGATCAGCCTTAACACCAAGATCTTTGTGCCGAAGGCGAGAAACGAGGCACTCCCGTTCATCATGACGCGCACGCCTTACGGGATCGCGGGCGCTGCGGGGAACTTCAACAGCTATTTCCGGGACCTCGCCGAAGACGGCTACATCTTCGTCTTCCAGGATATCCGAGGCCGCTTCGGGTCCGAGGGCCAGTTCGTCATGCAACGCCCTGCGCGCTCGCCCGGTGACACGGAGTCCATCGACGAAGGCACCGACACCTACGACACCATCGACTGGCTGCTGGCCAACATCTCGAGTAACAACGGCCGCGTGGGCATGCTCGGCATCTCCTACTCCGGATGGACCACAATCATGGCCGCCATTGAGCCCCATCCGGCACTCAAGGCCATTTCCCCGCAGGCCTCCCCGGCAGACATGTGGTTGGGAGACGACTTCCACCACAACGGTGCGTTCCGCCTGAGCTACGGCTTCGAATACGCCGCGATGATGGAGACGTCCAAGGAAACCGAGCAGTTCTCCTTCGACCGTTATGACACCTACGACTGGTACCTCGACCTCGGCACGCTGGCCAACGTCAACCGCTCCGTGCTCAAGGGTGCTATCCCCACTTGGAACGACTACGTCACCCACCCCGACTACGATGACTTTTGGCAGCGTCAGACGCTCATTCCGCACCTCCGCAGCGTGACCGTACCGACCCTGAACGTGGGTGGCTGGTGGGACCAAGAAGACTTTTACGGGCCGTTGCGCATCTATGAGGCGCTCGAAGCGTTTGATACGGACGACCTCAACTACTTGGTTGTCGGCCCGTGGAACCATGGGGGTTGGGCTCGTCCACCGGGAGACGCCCTTGGCCCTATCCCGTTCGGAAGTGCCACGTCCGACTACTTCCTCAAAGAAGTACAGGCGCCCTGGTTCGCGTATTGGCTCAAGGACCAAGGGACGCTTGAGCTCCCCGAGGCGCTCACCTTTGAGAGTGGTTCCAACAGTTGGCGCTCGTGGGACACGTGGCCGCCCAAACAGGACGTGCAGGACCGCAACATGTACTTCCGAGCCGACGGCCAGCTCTCGTTCGAAGCCCCTCCTGCGGACGAACCGGAGCCGTTCGATGCCTATACGTCGGATCCTGAGCACCCGGTCCCGTACCGACACCGCCCCATCCAGGCGACCTACGGACCAGGCTCGACCTGGCGAACCTGGTTGGTCGAGGACCAGCGCTTCGTGGATGACCGAGCGGACGTCCTCTCGTACGAAAGCGACGTACTAGACGACGATGTGACCATCGCAGGCGAGGTCATGGCCAACCTCTTCGCGGCCACGAGTGGCACGGACGGCGACTGGATCGTGAAACTCATCGACGTCTACCCGGAGGAGTATCCGGAGGACTGGAGCCTAGCCGGTTACCAGCTCATGGTCTCGAACGAGGTGTTTCGGGGTCGATACCGCGAGGACTTCGAAACACCGAAGCCGATCGTGGCGGACTCGGTCCAGGAGTATGCGTATTCGCTGCACACGCAGAACTATACCTTCAAGAAGGGCCACCGCATCATGATCCAGGTGCAGAGCACATGGTTCCCCATCATCGACCGGAACCCTCAGCACTTCGTGCCGAACATTTTTCTGGCGGAAGACTCGGACTTTCGTAGCGCGCGCATTCGGGTGATGCGCGGGCCGAATCAGTCGTCTCATGTGCGGCTGCCGGTGGTGCGCGGGCGAATTTCTTAGCGGTGGGAGGCGGAAACACCTCAAGTGACCATACCTTCCGGTGTCACCCCACCGTCTCTTCGCCCTTCATCGTGGACCGGCGCACCCGCTCCGCGATGAAGTCCGCAAAGGGTCGGATATCCCTTCCTACGCTCGCCCGCTCCAAGGATCTCATGTAGGAATCGCGGTCGTTCGTCTGAATCACGGTCCAGGGAAGGCCGCCCGAGGCAAGCATGGCATTCATCAGGAAGCTCGCCACACGGCCGTTCCCGTCCCGAAAGGGGTGGATATAGCCAAGAAGCCAATGGCCCAGTACGGCGCGCACCGACGCCTCCTCTTCCGGGGCCACCAGATCGAATAGTGTGGTCATGGGGTGCCGCATACTCTCCGTCCGCGGCGGAACGTGACGCGAATTCTGGATGTAGACGGGGTGCGTCCGATAGCCCGCCAACTCGGCGGCGCCCAGCAGCCCCGCGCCCACGGCTGGCTGGAAGAGCGCCCGATACCAGCTCCGGTGGGCCCCGGCGATCACCGAAGCCGCAGACGCTGGAGCGTTCAGGATCTGCGCGACCGCGATCTTCACGTCCTGGAACGCCAGCCAATAGCCCCGGGCGGCGAGCGCGTCCCGGCTCGCCCCGTCCGCCTGGTTCCTCTCGGGGTTCCGCTGACCCTCGCCGACACGCTGGATCAACTCCGGCGTCACCTGATAGCCCTCAATCGATAACGAGTGGTAGGCATCCTGCTCGTAGATGTCGTCGAGGGAGCGCATGTACTCATCCACCGAGACCTCACTCACCGGCGCGGGTGGGAACCGGGCGAGCACGGGTCCGCGCATCGTCCCCCAGAGGCCCGTCAAGCGGGCAATGATGGGTGGCTGGCGCGGCTGGATAGCTGTCATAGCCTGGTCCGCCTGAAAGGGGTCGTTCTCCCGTATCCGGTGGCCTGCCTGCGTCATGGTGGAGGAGATCTCCCCGGCGATTTCGGGCTGGCCCATCCGGCGGAAGCCGCCGGCGAGCCGGCCGGCCACGATCGAGTGATCCCCCTCAAGGAGCAAGACGAGGAGTTCAGACGCGTCCTCGATCGCAGCAAGGCCAACCTGCGCCTCGATGGGATAGCGCTGGAAAAAGGCGAGCTGGACCCGGACCAGGGCGGAGGCGGGGGTCATCAGGCGTAGACCGTCGCGGACATGAACGGTCCCTCGCGGAGGACGACACGCGATGCATCGACTGGTGTCGGGGCATCTACGACCGACTCGCGCCGCACGCGACGGGCGAAGCCTACGTGAACTTCATGACGGAAGAAGAGTCGGACCGGGTCGAGTCAGCCTATGGCGTCAGCTACGCAGGCCTGGTCGACCTCAAGAACAAGTTCGACCCGACCAACTTGTTCAGGATGAATCAGAACGTAGCACCCACGGGCTGATCCGCTGGGCGGGCGGCGGCGACCGTCGCCCGTCCAGTGGTTTGCTCCGGCCTCGAAAACGCAGGCGACCACGGAGCGTGACGAACAGCCCCGAAATCCAGCGGATCGCCACGCCGGTTCAGGCTACTCGTCGGTCTTCAGCCTGAATCTCTGCATCCGCCTACCGTTGCCGGCTTCGCCCGTGTAGAGGTAGCCCCGAGAGTCGAGCACAACCATGTGCGCCCTGATGAACTCGCCCGCCTGGCGACCGGGCCTCCCAAACCTGCCGAGGATCTCCAGGTCACTCCGGCGTAGCATCCAGACGCGTTGGTTGGTGCCATCAATCAAGTAGAGGATGCGCTGTTCGGGATCGCGCGATAGCCCCAGGCTGAATCCACTCCCTGAGCCCCCGGTCTCCGGAAGGACGAAGCGCTCCATCAAATACTCGCCGTCCTGTCGGAAGACCTGAATGCGGTTTCCGCGGCGGTCGGACACGTAGACCAGGCCATCTGTGCTGCCAACGATGCCGTGGACCGTCGCGTACTGCTGAGGCGGGTCGTCCGGGTCAACCGGATACTCGTAGCTGTAGTCATCGTCGGGCGCCTGACCGTACGCACCCCAATGCCGCCGGTACTCGCCGGTCTCCGCATCGAAGACCACCACGCGTCGATTGCTGTACCCATCCGCGATGAAGAGTTCGTTGGTGCTGGGCTCCACGAAGAAATTCGCAGGGCCACCCAGATGCGTCGGATCGTTGCTGCCCATGTTCACGCCCGGCTCACCAATGGTGAGCACGTGCTCGCCCGCCTGCGTGAACTTCATCACATGGAATCCGTTGCTCGTCCCGAGCCAGACAAACCCGTTGTGATCGATGTAGATCCCATGTTCTTGGTCGAACCAGGTATACCCCTCACCAGGACCTCCCCAGGCCTGAATCACGTTGCCTTCGGGATCTAGCTCAAGCACCGGCGGTGCCGGCAGGCAACAGTCGGCGATCGGGGGATCCTGTGCGGCCCCGATCTCCTGAGGGGTCAGGCTCGACGGCATGTGAACGACCCACAGGTGGTCGTTTTCGTCCACAAAGAGTCCTCTGATGTCTCCGAGGATCCAGTCGTTGGGGAGTGTCGGCGGCCATGTGGGGTCCACTTCCCACTCTGGCAAGTTGCCTGCGGTCAGCTCCAACGCCTCCTGAACGGGCTCAGGGCCGCACGCGACAAAAAGAAGGACCGCGGCTGCGACCCTCGCGCGCTTCAACTGGTTCGTCATCCGCTCAAGCTGCGCGTGCCCCATCCTGTTCGCCAGCGCCGAGTCCCACATGCCCTGCCTCAGCCCCCCTGTGCATCAATGCCGACGAACCCGCCGGTCGCCCAAGTGTATCCTCTGAGTGTGCTTCCCCCGTCGTGAGGCTACTACTGTGAGACACACTCTTCTCGTCTGCATCTCGCTGATCCTGGCACTGTCGTTCGGGCAGACCCCCGTCGCGGCCCAGGTCACCGCTGCCGACTCGGCGGCAGTTCTCCTTCAGGCGGCCGAGACATTCGAGGCGGAGGGCGATCCAGACGTCGCCCGGGCCCTGTACCGCTACATCATTGAGCATTTCCCGGGCACCCCTGCCCGCAACACGGCGGACGAGCGCCTCTTCGCGATCCGATCACAGGGCACCCGCGGCAGCGGGCGCATGGAGTTGCAGGTGTGGACGACCATGTACGGCTTGTATCTGGGCGTGGCCATTCCCGGAGCACTCAGTGCCGACGGCAGTGAGCCCTACGGACTAGGGCTTCTGCTGGGGGGGCCGGCAGGCTTCTTCGGCGGCCGCGCGCTGGCAAACAGCAAGGACCTCACCGAAGGGCAGGCGCACGCCATCACCGGAGGCGGGACTTGGGGGATCTGGCAGGCCGTAGGTTGGCGGGAGGTGTTCGATCTGGGTGTCTCGGAGCAATGTCAGCCTGGCTTCGGGGATCCGGCTGAGGAGTACTGCTATCCGAACGAAAACAACACCGAAGAGAACTTCACGGCCAGTATTGTCGGAGGCCTCGCGGGAATGGCTGCAGGCTACGCCATCGCGAACCGGCCGGTATCACCGGGCGTAGCGACAGCGGTGAACTTCGGTGCACTGTGGGGCACGTGGTTCGGTGTAGCGGGTGGTGTGTTGACCGACCTGGAGGGGGACAATCTCCTGGCGGCAACCCTCATCGGAGGCGACGCCGGGCTGGTGAGCACCGCCCTTCTCGCGCCTGGGTGGAACGTCAGCCGCAGCCGTGCCCGGATCGTGAGCATCGCGGGCGTGATCGGTGGCCTGGGTGGGGCCGGAATCGACCTACTGATCCAACCCGACGATGAAAAGGTGGCCATCGGTATTCCCCTGCTCACCAGCATCATCGGGCTCGGCGTCGGAATCGGCTCCACGCGGAACTACGATGAGGGACGCGAGGGAGCCGACGACTCTGCGGCGCTCGGGACCGGCCTCATCCATGTCGACGACGGTCACTGGAGTGTGGGGACGCCCATCCCGTATCCCGTCATGCTGGAGCGGAAGGGACCTCGGGGGCCGGTGCAAACGACAGGTCTGGGCGTGACAATCTTCAGCGCGAGGTTCCGTTAGCCGCGGGCCGCCCACCGTTGGCCACACCAGTGCTCGCCCGTCCGATGCCGACTACAATGGCTCAACTCGGCGGCCGCGTTCCGCGTAGCTGAGCCTCACTCGGAGCCAGGCGTCTTGACGCTCCTCCCGCCGCAGCGTCCCTTGAGCGCCTCACCTCGGAGGAACATGTGACCCGGTATTTCGAAATCCTGACATCGCTGGCTCTCGTGGCCACGCTGTACGCCCCCCCGCCGCTGTCGGCCCAGACGCTCGGCCGCGACGTAGTTGTCGAGCGCGACGTCATGGTGACGGCCAGGGACGGCATCCAACTGGCCACGGACATCTATCGCCCGGCTGTGAACGGTGCCCCGCTCGCGGGCCGCCTTCCGCTCGTGCTCCAACGCACGCCCTACGGCAAGGAGACCGAGCGCTTCAACGAGGCCACGCTTTACCTGGCGTCCCACGGCTTCGTCGTGGCGGTCCAGGACATGCGCGGTCGCTACGATTCAGGAGGCGGATTCATCAAGTACGATCCCCTGGACGCGCCCGACGGTTACGAGACCGTGGAGCACCTCGCACGCCTCCCTTACGTGGATGGGCGCGTACTGATGTGGGGCACCTCGTACGCCGCTCACTCCCAGGCGGACGCCGCCAAACTCGCGCCGCCGAGCCTGACAGGTCTCGTGATCAACATGGGTGGTATGTCTAACGCGTGGGACCATGCGGTCCGGCAGGGCGGCGCCTTCGAGTTGGGCCGCGAGCTGACATGGGCCTTCCGGCAGATCCCGATCGAGTCCACGGATCCCGTCGTGCAAGCGCACTTCGAGCGAGAGACCATCGACGACTGGTACGCGGCCTGGCCGTTTCGGGAGGGGCTGAGCCCACTCTCCATCGCGCCGAATTTTGAGAAGTACATCCTCGACGAGGCCCGCCATGCCGACTACGACGATTTCTGGAAAGAGATGGGGATCAACTGGGAGGAGTACTACGACCAGACGGGCGACGTCCCCATGGTCCATATCGGAGGCTGGTACGACATCTTCCTCCGCGGCACGATCCAGAACTACGTGGAGCTGTCGGCCCGCCAGAGCACGCCCAAGTGGATGATCATCGGACCGTGGACCCACAGCGGAAACGCCCGCACCTACGCTGGTGACGTCGACTTCGGCCCCAACGCGGGGATCGCCGGCTTCGGCACTGCCTACCAGGCAGATTGGTTCCGGCACATCCTGGACGGTACGCGCGCAACGGGAATCCCTGAGAAGCCCGTGCGCATCTTTGTCATGGGCACCGGCGATGGCTCTAAGAACGCGGAAGGCCGCCTCATGCACGGTGGCTATTGGACGGAAGCCGATGCCTGGCCGCTTCCCGACGCCACCCCGACTGCGTATTACTTACGGGCCGACGGGTCGCTGGTGCAGGAGGCTCCCGTCGAGCGCACATCCTCTACGACCTTCACGTATGACCCGACCCATCCCGTTCCCACCTTGGGTGGCAACGTGTCCGCCCGCGTAAAGGACGGCGCCTTCGATCAGCGCGAGCGCCCGGACTTCGTGGGGAGTCGTGCGCCTTACCTGCCGCTTCGCTCGCGCGACGACGTGGTGGTCTTCCAGACCGAGCCACTCGCGGAGACGACCGAGGTCATTGGGCCGGTGACCGTGACGCTCGTCGTGTCCTCGACCGCCGTCGACACAGACTTCACCGCCAAGCTCGTCGATGTGTATCCGCCCAGCGCCGACTTCCCGTCCGGATACGACATGAACATTACGGACGGGGTGGTGCGCATGAGCTACCGGAATGGCCGGCCCACGCGCGACCTGATCGTGCCCGGGGAGGTCTATGAGGTGACGCTGGAGCTGTTCCCGACCGCGAATGTCTTCAAGGCGGGCCATCGTATTCGACTCGATGTGTCGAGCAGCAACTTTCCCCGTTGGGACGTGAACCCCAACACGGGTGAACCGTTGGCGAGCAGTCGCCGGACGGTTCCGGCAGACAACACGGTCTTCCACGAGGCGGGTAGGCAGTCGAAGATCGTGCTGCCGGTGCGGGTGGTGCGGTAGCGGGGATGCCGGCGTGCGCGCCCTGATGCGCCATTTCCCCACCCAGCTCGATGGAAGATTCTTGAACGCGTCGCTCGACGCATTGCCAAGCTCGACCGGCGACTTCATCTTCATATGGGTATACAGGTCATTGAATATGGGTACCCACATGAAAACCACGATCGAGATTTCCGATGCCCTCCTGGAAGCGGCCAAGCGATATGCGGGAGGTCGCGGCACGACGCTGAGGGCGCTCGTCGAAGAAGGTCTACGAAACGTCCTTGACGATTCGGGTGCGACCGGAGGGTTCACTCTGCGCGACGCAAGCGTTGGGGGTAAGGGCCTTCGCCCAGACGTGCGCGAAGGAGGCTGGGAGCGTATCGCCGAGTTGACGTACGAAGAGCACGGCGGATGATCGCGGTCGACACGAACATCCTCGTCTATGCACATCGGCGGGATTCAGAATGGCATGGGGAAGCCGCGAGCGCCCTTAAGTCCCTCGCGGAGGGGCGAACTCCTTGGGCCATCCCCTGGCCTTGTGTCCACGAGTTCCTCGCCGTCGTGACGCACGCTCGCATCTACACTCCTGCCACCAACACCGAAACCGCGCTCGACCAAGTTCAAGCGTGGATGGAATCCCCGACCCTAACCCTGCTTGCCGAGGGCCCTGGCTATTCAGATCGACTGGTTCAGGTGCTCAAGGCGTCCAAGGTGGCAGGCGGGAAGATCCACGACGCGCGAATCGCGGCACTCTGCCTTTACCACGGCGTCCGCGAACTCTGGACCGCCGACCGTGACTTCACTCGATTTCGGGACTTAACGGTACACAATCCAATGGTGCGCTAGAGCGGGCGAGCGAACCGAGGATCTGGCGGGCATGGAGGAGCTCAAGCAGCAGGCCTGGCGCTCGGGTGCATGCCTTGCCCGAGGAAGTCCCGAGGAACGCCCTTCCGGCCGTAGCGGTACCCAAGGCATGCTCCGACCCCACGTCCCCACCTCCACGATCGTCGCGGCCCTACTCGTCTGCATGGGCGGCGCCGACCGCCTCAGCGCCCAAACGCTCTCCGGCATTCTCGTGGACGAGGGCACGTTGGAAGGTGTCGAAGGCGCAACGATCGCGCTCCTAGACAGCGGCCGGTCACCCATCTCGTCGACGCTGACCGACGCGGCCGGAGCCTTCTCCTTCACGGTCGCGAGCTTCGGCGCATACTTCATCCGAGCACAACATCTGGCCTACGGCGAAGTCTCGAGTCAGAGCTTCAATGTCTCTGGCGTTGAGACGGATACCGTTGCTCTGATCTTCTACGTCACCCCGCAGGCGATCGTCCTTGAACCCATCTACCTCGGGATCCCCTCTGTGGTGGGCAGCGAGGTGTTCGAGCAGCGCCGAACCACGGGCGCCGGGATCTTCTTCACCCCGGAGATGATCGACTCCATCCGACCCACTCAGCACGTGGGGGAGATCTTCAGCCATGTCGAGGATGACCTCTTCATGAGCTGGGGCTGGGGTCTGCGGGAAATCGGAGGCTACGGTCCACTCCCAAACATCCACTCATTCCGCGGCGCTGGCTGCCTCAACTACATCGTCGACCGAACGCCGGTGCCCGCCCCGTTCTTCCAATCGGGCGGGAACCCTTGGAGTGTTTCGCCGCTCGCGGAGCTTGAGCCCAAGGACCTAGTGGCCGTCGAAGTCTACCGCGGTTGGTGGGAGGTCCCCAAGGACTACGAAAAGCAGATTCTCGCGAATACCCTGGGTACCCGGCGCAAGCTCCGCGACATACGTCTCGGGGAATGTGGGATCGTCGTGATTTGGACCGACAAGGGGTGGGGGACCGAGAGGCTCCCCTCGTAGCGCGCGGGGCTATCCACTGAAGCTCCTACCCGGCCGCGCAGGCCACGTCCGCACCGACCGACGCCACCTCCGTTGTAGCTCCCCACAGAGCATTAAAGAGCAGCTTAAACGTATTCCTCGGCTGCCCCCGGAAGTGCGGGGTAAACGCGAACAGCACGACGCTCCCGTCGCCGACGGTGATCTGGGCCGTCGCGGTCTGACCCGCGAGATACTCGTCTCCACCGAGCGTCCACCCACTTACCAAATAGTCAGTGGATGGGTAGCAGACCGGTGTGGACACGCCCGCACGACGTCCGGTGGGTTCGAGCACCTGACTCCTCGCAAACAGCGTTACGGCATCCGTGTCCATTCCGTATCCAAGCGGATGGCTCGTGTCGACTTGAAGGCGGATGATCGATCCCGGCAGAAAGAAGTCGCTTGATGACACACCGCGCACCCGATTCCGAAATGGCAGGTCAAACGTGCTGATGGCATAGTCGACCGCCTCATCGAAAGCGACGACTCGTCCTCCCTCACGCACGAACGAGCGCAGTGCTGCGGCCCCTTCGGCGGCCAGGCCTCCGGTATACTGCTCCGGCATGGAACCGGGTGCCCTGCCGTTGCGGATCGCAGATTCGTCCTGGGCCGGAATGATCACGACGTCGAAGTCAGAGAGCGCTCCGGCTCGAATGTCGGAGTCGTGCAGGTTCGTCCAGGAAATGCCGTATTGGTCGAGGACCCAGCGCGTCCACCCTTCCGGCATGGGCGCGGACCACGAACGATAGATCGCGACGCGCGGCGCGGTGGCTGCGGCCAGGGCGTCCTCAGGGGGTGGCGCGTCCATCCCCGTAACGGTGAGACCATGGTCGCTCGTGAGTTCACGAGCGGCATCTGCGCTCAATCCGGGAAGCCAGAAGGCGCCCGCGGCCACATATCCACCCGCAGTCTGGATGGCGCGCGTGCTCCGGAAGAGCGGGCCACCGTCGGCGGCGTACGATTGAAGGCCGCGGTACACCCAGTTCGAATTTCCGTGAACGAGATACCCCGCCGCGCCGTCACCCTCCGCCTCACCAATCGCCCAATCGACCTCGCCCCAACTCCCGGCCGGCATGTCAAACGGCTCGTCAACGTTCACCACCTCAAGACCCATTTGAAAACGGAGCTCATAGCCCGTCATGTCATACGGGGGGATCGGCGGTCCACCCGGGAACTGCCGGCGGTCCGGAAAGTCCTTCGCCTCCATGAGGTCCACGACATAGGGCCGAAACGCCTGCGGCGGGATCACATAGGACCCCGCAGGGAACGATTGGCCGCCGGCCGTGAACGTCTCACTCGCCCGCACAAAGTCGATGCCTGACTGCGACATCAGATCCATGAACTCGACCACGGTACTGGCGTCGTGAGATGCCTTGGGGTCCAGGACATAGGCGAAGGCCCCTCCCTCTGCCGCCATGCCTCGTTCAATCTGCCGTCTGCCCATCCAGTAGTGGTTGAACAGGTATTCTTCCTTGAGCGTCGCACCTGTCGATGCGACCGCCTTGGCCGCCGTCATCATGTAGTCCATGGCGTCGCGAAGATGCCAACAGCCACCGAGCCACGGGTTGTTGTAGCTGGTCGACGGGGTCTTCGTCGGCATATCAAGCCCGCGCGCGCCAAACGTCTCGGGGATCTCGTCGTAACACCTCGGTGTCGCGTAGCCCGCCCCCGCCGTCTCCGTGAGAAAGCCCAGCATGTTGTGGTAGTCGGGGCCGCCCCGCATGGATCCGTTCCACCAGAGGTCGTACACGATGCCACTGCTCACGCCGGGCTTGTTCTCGAAGTCGAAGCGCTTCCGCATCGAGTGGCCCATCTGGTTGAGCGAACTCACCAGCAGTGGATCGAGGTTCGGACTGACCGGGTCCGCGAAGGGAGGCATCCAGATACGGCCCGGGAACGGTCCGCTCTGGTGCTGGTTATACACGATCTGAGGGAACCAGTTGTGATAAAGCTGACGCGTCACGGCTTGGGTCTCGATCTGCGTCAGCATGTACCAGTCACGGTTGTTGTCGTGACCGATGTAGTGATGGTAAAGCTCCGGCACCGACGCCATCTCGAACTCACCGCCCACGTTCGACATGTACCAGTCAGCGACGATGTTGAGGCCGTCCGGGTTCATGTTGGCCATAAGGAGCAGGATCGTGTTCTCACGGATGTTCTGCGTCTCGGCAGACTCATCCGTCACGAAATGGTGCGCCATCTCCGGCATCACCTGACCGTGCGCTACTTCGGTAGCATGCAGACCGCCATCGATCCAGACGATCGCCTTCCCTTCCTGGGCCAAGGCTCGAGCGTCCTCTTCGGACAGAATCGTACCGTACCCGCCATTTGGATCACGGGCGTTCGCGAGCGTGCGCGTGATCTCCTTGTAACGGTCCAGGAGCGCGAGATTTTCTGGCGTCGAAATCGCCGCAAGGTAAAGCGGCTCACCGAGCGTACTCTCGCCGATCTGCTCAAGCACCATGCGATCCGTGGATGCCGCGAGGGCTTCGAAGTACTCCGCGATCGGCCCGTAATTGGACAGCTTGAAATCCTCGCCCGGAGCGAAGCCGATCACGTCGGCCGGCAGGGGCACATTAGAAGCGTCAGGCGCGCACGCATGGGCGCCCAGCGCCAATAGGCATAACCCGAACGATTTGAACCGATGTGGCATGGATCGGTGACCCTTCATGACGTGCGCTCCTGTGCGATTGGACCCGAGTCACCAGACTAGAGGCGCCGAAGGGGCTAGGCAATCGACCCACTGCCCTCCCCGTCGAGAGACTCTGTCCAGTTTGTGGGCTCACCGAGGGCCAAAGAGTTATACAGAACGAAATTCAGTGCGCGTATCGATGGGAGACAGATGCAGACTACGAGAGACGATACGCCGTGGCCTATCAGTACCTGTCGACCCCACGACCAATTGAGGACTTGCCACGACTCACGGATGCCGCGGTTGCGTTCATGACGTCGGCAGACACCGCAGTAACGCCCACCCCGAGTGAGCCCGAGCCTGAACTGTTGTACCAGAAGAGTTGGGACTACTTCCCTCACTTCACTCAGGCGTCAGTACAGGCACACCTGCCTTGGCATGGCGCTGCTCTTCTTTGGTGTGAGAGGGAGGCTTCATTTGGCCGCCGCTGCGAAGTTCGTGAAGACCTGATCTTAGGTCGCCTGCCGGACCCTGAGCCGGAGACACCCGACGGGCGTCGACGATCAATTGACACTCCAGTTGGCGCCGGAGCCAGGATGGAACGCCATTCGCCCCCAGCCACAAACCCCCAAAGGCCGTCCTTGGCCAACCCCAGGGCTGTTTTACCTTCCTCCCATGTCGAAAGCCGCAAACAACGCCGACGCCGTAAGCGCGCGCACCGAGGCCGCATCATCGGCCCCACCCGAAGACCTCGCCCTGCAGGCGCAGATCCAGGCAGCGCTCGATCTATTGGAACGCGTCAGTGAGGACCGGTCCATCCTCGCCCACGTCGACAAGGACGACCAACGGCGCCTGATCCACGCCGCCGGGCAGGTTTGGAATCCGGACGAGACACGGCGACGCCAGCTTACTCGATCTCTGGCGAAGAAGCGCAAGTCGGAAGTCATCAGCAAAGAAGAGCGCGTCCTGAACCAAACCGGCATCCGCACCCTGCGCCGCAGGCCGACGTTCACGACGCCCAACGTCCAGCCGCCGATGCTTTCACGCGAACTCCCTCCGGCCTCGCACCCAGTATCTGAGGACGCACCCGCCGCGCCAAGAGCCGAAAACAAAGCCCTCGACCGGCAGCACTGCTACGTGTGCAAGGGGCACTTCACTGAACTCCATCACTTCTACGATCAACTGTGCCCGAGCTGCGCGGAGCTGAACTACCAGAAGCGGAGTGAGTTGACCGACCTGTCGGGTCGCGTCGCCTTGCTGACCGGCGGTCGCGTGAAGATCGGATACCAGGCAGGTATCAAGCTTCTACGCTGCGGGGCCGAGCTGATCGTAACCACGCGCTTCCCGCGGGACGCGGCAGCCCGTTATGCCGGAGAAGAAGACTTCGCCGAGTGGGGTCACCGTCTCCAGATCTACGGCCTAGATCTGCGCCACACGCCCAGCGTGGAGGCGTTCTGTGCGGAGCTCCTCCGGACCCGAGATCGGCTGGACATCATCATCAGCAACGCGTGTCAAACCGTGCGGCGACCGCCTGACTTTTATGCACACATGATGGCGGATGAGGCCGCGGCCCTGGACGCGTTCCCGGAGGACGTCCAGAAGCTGTTGGGCGCCTACGAAGGCCTGCGCGGCATCGAGCTACTTCCGAGCGGGAAAGCTCCGGTCGCCTCGCTTGGACCGGTGGGCCCTGACGTCCCCGGCCTCACCCATGCTGCGCAGCTATCACAACTACCCCTCCTCGCGGAAGAGCAGGAGGCGAAGCAGGCGCTCTTTCCCGTCGGGCGGCTAGACCAGGATCTACAGCAGATCGACCTGAGGGAGACCAACTCCTGGCGCATGCTGCTGGCGGATGTACCGACGGTGGAGCTTCTAGAGGTACAACTCGTGAACGCGGTGGCTCCGTTCGTCCTGAATGCCCGCCTTAAGACGCTCATGCTGCGCACCGAAAACCGGGACAAACACATCGTCAACGTGTCGGCCGTGGAGGGTCAATTCTACAGGAACTCCAAGACGACTCGACACCCGCACACAAACATGGCGAAGGCCGCGCTGAACATGATGACGCGCACGTCGGCCACCGACTACTACCAAGACGGTATCCACATGAACGCCGTGGACACGGGCTGGGTGACCGACGAGGACCCCGAAGCGATTGCAACGAGAAAGACCGAGATGCATCGCTTTCATCCGCCGCTGGACATTGTGGATGGAGCGGCAAGGATCGTGGACCCGATCATCCATGGAATGAACACGGGTGAGCACGTGTGGGGGCAGTTCCTTAAGGACTACAAGCCGACGGACTGGTAGGAACCGGGCTCCATTCGAGGGGCTGGCACGAGGGTGGCGCGAGCCGTCACGCACGCCCCCTCGCCTGTACTTCTCCTAGCCCCGGGCGCATGATAGCCCGATGAACACAGCCCAGCTCCTCGGAAAACGGCACCCGTGACCCAACTGGCCTCTGCGGGTGTTCGCCGCGCGGCTGACCTGCCTGAGCGTTATAACGCGGTCGAGATTCTTGAGCGGAATCTGCCTCACGGCGCGGATGCCGTCGCGCTCCTGTCCGACGCTCGAGCATGCACGTTTGGCCAAATCGCGGAAGAGGTCGATCGCGTCGGCAACGCCCTGCTCGGGCTCGGCGTGCGCCCGGGCGACACCGTGGCGTTTCTAAGTCTGGACTCTGCGGAGTGGGCCGTCTCGTTCTTCGCGTGCCTCAAGATCGGCGCGGTCGCTGTGGGCATGAGCACGCTGCTCACGGTGAAAGAGCAGGCCTTCATTCTCCGAGACGCCAGCGCGCGCGTCCTCCTCGTGCACGCATCATTGGTCACGGCAGTCCGAGCAGCACTCGCCGAAGCCCCCAGCGTCGAGCACGTGGTCGTCATCGGATCTGAGGGCGATAACGACGATCCGTTCTTCATCTACGAGTCCTGGATCGCGGGCGAATCCACCGAATTGAGCGCTGCCGATACACATCGCACCGACTACGCCACCCTCAACTACTCGAGCGGGACGACTGGGCAGCCTAAGGGCATTTTCCACAGCCACCAGGACTGCGCGCTCACCGCTCAGCTTTGGGGTTTAGACGTCCTGGGCCTTCGCCCAGACGACCGCACGTTCTCGGTCGCGAAGCTGTTCTTCACCTTCGGGCTCGGCGGTAACCTGCTGTTCCCTTGGTTCGTCGGGGCGTCGGTTGTCCTCTACCCAGGCAGCCCACGCAAAGCGACGGACGTGCTCGGCGTGGTCGACCGATTCCGGCCGACCATCTTATTCACGTCTCCGACCAGCTATGCATCGATTCTCGCCGTCGAGGACTTCGCGAGCATCTATGATCTGGGATCGCTGCGTCTGTGCGTGTCCGCCGGCGAGGCGCTCCCTGCGCCTATTTGGCAGGAATTTCACGACATCACGGGCATCGATATCATCGACGGCATCGGCTCGACCGAGAACTTTCACATCTTCGTCTCGAACAGACCGGGAGACGTGCGCCCGGGAAGCAGCGGCAAGCCGGTCCCGGGATACGAGTGTCGAATCGTGGACCCAGAGGGGAACCCCGTGCCAAGAGGGGATATCGGAAATCTTCACCTCAAGGGTGAGACCGCCACGCTCTTTTACCTGCACGATCCGGAACGCTCTCGCCAGACATTCCTGGGGCCGTGGATGGATACAGGCGACAAGTACATCGAGGACGAGGACGGGTATTTTTGGCATGCCGGTCGGACCGATGACATGCTGAAGGTCGGCGGTATTTGGGTCTCCCCTGTCGAGGTGGAAAGTGCCCTCATCGCGCACCCCGCTGTCCTCGAGTGCGCCGTGGTTGGGGCTTCCGACGGGTCCGATCTGGTGAAGCCCAAGGCGTACGTCGTGCTCCAGGACGGATACCGAGGCGACGCCGACATGAGGGCGGCGCTGGTGGCGCACTGCGTAGAGCAAATGGCCGCGTACAAACGGCCCCGCTGGATCGACTTTGTTGAGGAGTTGCCCAAGACCGCGACCGGGAAGATCCAGCGCTACCGGCTTCGTTGATCGCCCCCGCTCCACCCAGATGTCCGCGGAAGCTCCTACCGGCTCGGACACCCGCATCGCAGCGGCTTGCCCCATACGCCCCAGCGGCTCATCCTGCGCGATGAATCTTGACACCACCGCCCCGCCAGTCCGCCCCAGCGTCGCTGCCATAGGTCTCGTCCGCTCGTCGACCTTCTGGCGCCACATGGCGCGGCTTCAACTCGGCCTATTCCTGTTCGGGCTCTCCGTCGCCCTCATGGTGGAGGCGCACATTGGGCTCGACCCGTGGTCCTCGCTTCACGACGCGATCAGCGGATCGTCAGGATTGAGTTTTGGTCGCATCTCGCAGGGCACCGGACTGCTGATCATTGTCTTCAGTCGGCTCGTGCTCTCGGTGAAGCCCGGCGTCGCGACCGTCTGCAACATGCTCATCATCGGCCCATGGGTGGACGTACTCCGGGAGCAATTCTGGTTCCCGAGTCAGGTGAGTGGTGTCAGCGGGACGGTCCAGTTCGTCTGCGGCGTCTTGGTGATGGGCCTCGCGACCGCCGTCTACATCGGCGCCCGCCTCGGCGCAGGCCCACGTGACGGACTCTCCATGGGTCTGTCGAGACGATTGAAGCGGAGCCTGCGGGGAACGCGCATGGGCGTAGAAATCAGCGTTCTCGCCGCAGCGGCATTGCTCGGAGGGTCCATCGGGCTCGGGACCCTGATCTTCGCGGCCCTCATGGGACCGGTCATGCAAGTCAGCCTGCGGTTATTCAGTGTCTCCCACGACCCGTCTCCGAGTCTCGGAAAAGCCTGAAGGACACGGGCCGGGTGGGGACCGTCCGCAGGAGGGCGACCTACCGTCCTAGATAGCGCATCACCGCCGGAATCCAGACCGTCCGGAAGAAAATGCCCGGGGCACCGGAGATGCCCGAGTGCATCCCTCCGACGTTGGTGAGCATCACCAAGACGATGTCGGTGTCCTCAAGCCAATACATGTAGGCCGTAAACCCGAGGGTGCCCCCCGAGTGGCCGAACGCGACATATTCGCCGTAGAACACCTCGCTTCGAGAGATGCCCTGCATGTACTGGGAGCGCGGGTTGGCGCCTTCCCTGGGCGGGTAGTACGTGAAAACCTCTTCCTGCATGGCGGGGCAGAGGAGGGCCATGGCGATCACGGCTGGCCTCCATTTATCTGTTGACTTGGGCGCTGTGGCCGACTTCGCCATAGCCCCTCAGGGCGGCGGCACGAAGCTGATGATTCACTACAGCTGCATGCTCAACTTCATGGGGCGACTGATGAAGGGGTACACGGACAAGCAGATGACAAACGGGACCGGGGGGATGGCAAAAGCGCTCCAGCGAGAAAGCGAGGGCGCGTCGGCAGCTCCGAATGACTTGCCTCGCGATTGACCCACACCCTATCGTGCGTTCTGACCCGGGACCGGAACTCCTCTTCGCGCAGATTCACGCAACCATGAAATCCATCGTCTCCTCAGGTCTGCTCGCGCTCATCGTGCTGGCGTCGCCCGCTGCGGCTTATGCCCAAGAAGGCAGCATCCGCTATAACCACTCCGTGCAGTACGAGCCCGAATCCCATCAGGGGCCTGGGGCCGAGGCTGGCGAAAACCACCAGTGGCGAGGCGGCGGGGGTGGCGATGCCCACCGGCCCCAAGGCGGCGGGGGCGGCGGTTTCCACCAGCCCCTGACAGCTGGCCAGGACGCAACCCCCACAGGAAGCACCGGCACGGTCGTGCTGACCTTCACGCCTGGCGAATCCCTGATGCGGAGGGAAGTCCTTGAGGACCCGCAGCCCAGCGCTTCAGGCGCGGCCGACCACCGGGGCTTCGGCAGATGGATGGCATCGCTGGCGAGCTCCCGTGGCACCAGCGAGACGGTCGTCGCCGCCTACCACAACAACGCAGAGGGCACGTTCACCGAGACGCGCGACTTCAGAGGCCGCTCGTTCCTGATCCGAGGAGAGACACCCGAGTATGAGTGGAGACTCGTCGGCGAGCAGAGTCAGTTCCTCGGCTTCGTGGTCCAGAAGGCGACCACCATGCTGGACAGCAAACTGATCGAAGCGTGGTTCACCCCCGAGATCCCGGTTTCAGCCGGACCGGGTCCATACGGTGGCCTTCCGGGGATGATCCTCGTGGTCTCCGTCGATGGCGGCAAAGAACTCTATTCAGCCAAAGAGATCGACCTGAACGCCCTCGCCGAGGGCGCAGTCAAGGCGCCCGATGAAGGGCAGGACGTCTCACCGGAGGCGTACGAGAGTCTGGTCGAAGAGAAGTTGGCGGAACTCAGAGCGATGCGCCGGTAGGTCGACGCAGACGGCTTTGCGCGAACAATCAGCCCGCGTAGTCCTCCAGAATCAACACCGCCCGATCCTCTTCAGACACGCTCTCGCGATACCGCCGGGCGCCCATCCAGAAGCCAATCCCCGTCACGCTGAGCGCCGCGAGAATCGCCCACTCCAGCGGCCACACGAGGACGCTCGGGCTCATGGGAATCAGCATCACTGCCAGAATGAAGAGCGACCCGCCAGCCGCGACGTACGCGAGCGCATTTCCACCGGGCATCCGGTAGGGACGATCCATGTCGGGGAATTTCTTGCGGAGTTGAATGAGCGACAGCGCGACGCCTAGGAACGCAAGCGCAATACAAAACGACCCGACATCGACAAACGCGACGATCGCCCCGCGCCCAAGGCAGGCAGAGAGGAACGTCACGAGCCCGCTGAAGATCACCGCGCGGGCGGGCGTCCCGTGCTGGGGATGCGTCTGTCCGAACGACTCGTGAATAATGCGCCCGCGGCCCAGCGAGAACAGCACGCGCGACCCGGCTAGGAAGAAGCCGTTCCAACTCGTGAGAACCCCAACCAGCCCGGCCACGAGCACCAGCTTCACCAGCACCCGAGACTCGAACGCGGACGCGAACGCCGCAGCGGTGGGCAGCGGCTCCCCGACGATGCCGCGCCACGGAGCCGTCATCCCGGCGCTGAGAATGATCGCTACATAGAAGAGCGTGGAGCCGGCGATGGCGAGTAGGATGTACAGGCCAAGCCGGTGGAGCGGCGCGTCTCCTCGTCGCTCCTCTGCTGCCTGCGGGATGGTGTCGAAGCCGACGAACCAGAATGGCACGGTCACAAAGACCGCGAGCATGCCGGCCAGGCCACCACTCCCGAACTCCGCGTCCCCGAAATAGGGGGCCATGTTGGCGACCTCTCCTGTCGTGATGCCTGCGACGACAAAAAGAACGACGCAGAACAGGAAGAGAACCGTCAGCCCCATCTGAACCCGAGCGGCGATCGCAACGCCGAAATAGTTGATGGCCGTAATGAACCCGGTGAAGAGGAAAGCCAGGAGCAGGTGAGAGGCGTACACCGTGGAACCGGCGATCTCATAGAGCGGCCACGCGTCGATCTGTGGAAACAGGAACGAAAGTACTAACCCCACAGAAATAGCTTCAAAGGCTGATACGGACAGATAGCCGAAGGCCAAGAACCAACCGATCACGAACGCCTTGGACGTGCCGAAGGCCTTGTAGGCGTACGCCACTTCTCCGCCCGTCACGGGCAGCATGGGTGTGACCTCGGCGTAACAGAGCCCGATGATCAACATGAGCGTGCCCCCCAACACAAACGCGACGATCGCGCCCGCCGGGCCGGCCTGTTCGAACCATCCGCCCAGGGCCGTAATCCAGCCCACGCCGATCATTGATCCGAAGGCGAGCGAGAAGAAGCCGAAGCCGCTGATCGCCCGCTTTAGCTCTGGGCGAGAGGTTGATGGACCGGTAGACATGGGGTGCGGTTTCGTCGAGCGATGGACCTCTACCGCTGGAACACCACCCTCCCGCCGACGATGGTCGTCAGGACCTGAACGTCCAAGATGCGCTCAGGGTCGATCGTCAGCAGATCATCGGAGAGCACGATCATGTCGGCCCACATGCCCGGCTCCAGCGTTCCTTTGAGGTCTTCCTCGAACGTGATGTACGCGCCGTTGTGTGTGTAGCCCCGGATCGCCTCCTCCATGGTCAGTCTCTCGTCTGCGGCATACACCGCCCCGGAAGCTCCCTTGCGCGTGACCGCCGCGTAGATCCCCACCAGGGGTCCAAGCGGAAGAATATCGCTGCTGAGCGCAACAAAGACGCCGTGATCCATCGGGCTGCGCAGCGGGTTGTTATGGGCTGCGTGCTCCTCGGCCAGATACTCGACGTAGCGGCCCTCCAGCGTGTACGTGAAGTTGGGCTGCTGGGTGATGAGGATGTGGTTCTCGGCCATCACGTCCATCACTTCAGGCGGCGGACGGACTGTGAAATGGTTCAAATAGTGCCGGTGGTTCTCGCGAGGCGAAGCCGCCAGGACCTCGGCGAAGTCGTCGACCGCCAGCTTGATGGCAGCATCCCCAATCGTGTGGAAGCCCATTTGCCAACCTAAGGCGTGTGCTTCACGAATGGTGGTGCGGAGCTCTTCCTCGGGAAGAGCCAAAGATCCGTGGAAACCAGGTTGACTCCGGTACTCATCAATCGTGTACGCACTGGGGCCCGTGAAGCCTCCATCGACGAACACCTTCACGGCGCCGACGCGCAGGCGCTCGTCCCCATCTCCAGTCTTCTTGCCAAACGCGTTCATGGCTTCGAGGCCACCCCAGCGGATCTGAACGCTGGCCCGCGGAAGCTCCGCTCCGTGCTCGGCGTAAACGACCTCCCATTCGGCGTACCCCTCAGTCGAGACACCCGCCTGCACCAGGCTCGTGATGCCGAGGGGCAGTAGATCCCGCAAATTCTGAACAAAACCCGGCCGTGTCTCTTCGTTGGTCGCTCGCGGCACAAGCCGACCGACGATCGCCTGCCGCTCACGAATCACTCCGTTCAATTCGCCGTTCGCGTCTTTCTCCAGGATCCCGCCTTCCGGGTCAGGCGTTGCCCTCGTAATTCCAGCCAACGCAAAGGCCAGGCTATTCACGACCGCGCTGTGCCCACCGGCTCGGGTTAGGGTGACGGGACTGCGCGGAGCGGCCGCATCCAGGTCGGCACGCGTGGGTTTACGCTGCTCGGCAAACGCGTCCTCGGACCACCCGTACCCCGTGACCCACTCCCCTTCCCCGAGTTCTGCGACTTTGGCCCGAAGCTGGGCCTGCAGCTCTTCGATGGACGTGGTCTCGCGCAGATCGATTTCGCGGGTCGGGCTACCGCTGATGTGGAGGTGCGCATCGTTGAAGCCAGGAAGGACCGTCTTTCCTGCGAGATCGATCGACTGGGTCGCAGCATACTTCGCAACCAGATCAGCGCCACCAACCTCGACGATGATTCCGTCGCGCACCGCGACGGCCTCACGGATGGAGAACGCATCATCAACCGTCACGATCTTTCCGTTGTACAACAGCAGATCTACGGGCTCAGGCGGGGTGCAGGCGAAGAATGCCATGAGCAACGCCGCACTGAGGGCTGATCGTCTCATCAAGTCCGCTCCTTCAAAGCTTGGAGAACCGTGAACTCACGTGCGGCCAGGGCCCGCATAGGGGCGTCTGCGCGGCACGAAGGAGGGCCGAATCGCCTATAACCGCAATCCATGATGTTGCCCCAGCAGCGAGAAACTCCCTCCGACTTGTCACGATGGATTATCCTTTTTCGGAACCGAAGGGAAGAACGCTGAGTCTAAGGTGCGGCCCGCACAAAGGGTAGCAGTGAGCGCGAGCAGCCGAACGAAGTCGAAGAAATGAGCATCCCTCGCCGAGCCACGCCCGTAAAGGGGGCCAAAATTCCGTCGTCGCGGAGCGAGCGCTTCCAGGCGCTGAAGACCGTGCCGCCACTGTTGCGGATGGTCTGCAAGGCACACCCGGGGCTCACGTTGGCGACGATCCTGTCGCGCCTTGTGCGCCCGCTGTCCCCCATCGCGCTGCTTTGGATCGGGAAGCTCATCATTTAGGCGGTCGAGCTCTACTACCGCGGCGATCAGCCCGTGGACTGGCGGCATCTGTGGACGCTCATTGCGATCGAATTGGTCATCGCGGTGGCCGCGGAAGTTCTCTCGCGCGGCTCCAACCTCGTGGAAGGGCTCCTTGGTGAGCACTTTCGCAGTGACGTAGCCATTCGGGTCATGGAGCACGCCGCCACACTCGACGTCGCCCAGTTTGAAGACTCAGAAACGTACGATCAGCTGGAACGGGCCCGCAGAGAGTCCGATAGAGGGATCGGCTTCCTGATCCAGATCCTGGGGCTGGCGCAGTCCATGATCACGGTCGTCTCCATGGTCGCCGGCCTCATCCTCTTTGTTCCCTGGCTGGTGCTTCTGCTCTTTGTCTCGGTCCTGCCCGCCTTCTTCGGCGAAACGTATTTCGCGGCACTGGGCTACACGCTCCGCCACAGTTGGACGCAGAGCCGGCGCATGCTCGACTACCTGAGGTACATGGCTGCAAATGACAACGCGGCGAAGGAGGTGCGGCTCTTTGGGCTCTCTCCTTACCTCATTGGGCGCTACCGCGAGCACGCCGAAGGGTTTCTGCACGAAGCCCAAACGCTGGCCATCCAGCGCACCTCGTGGCCGCCGCCCTGGCGGTCCTTGGGTCGCTGGGCCTCTACGGCGGGTACGCCGTGGTCATCTACTACACGATCATCGGCCACGTATCGCCCTCTGGAGAACTGTTCACGATCGGTGTCCTCACTTTCTTGATAGGATCTCTACGGCAGAGTCAGGGCCTCCTCGAGGGTGTCCTACTGAGCCTGTCCGGCATCTACGAACAAAGCCTCTACCTCCGCGACCTCCTTCTATTTCTTGATGTGCGTCCGCAGATCCTATCGAAGCCCGGCGCAATCCTGGTGCCCAGGCCCATCACAAAGGGGTTCGTTCTCGAGGGCGTCGGCTACAAATACCCTGGGTCGGAAGCCTACGCGGTTCGCGAGTTGAACTTCGCGCTGCGCCAGGGTGAATCCGTGGCGCTCGTGGCGGAAAACGGCGCTGGCAAGACCACCCTGGTGAAGCTGTTGAGTGGGCTATACGACCCCGATGAGGCGCGCATCCTCTTGGACGGGGTGGACCTCCGCGAATACGACCTCGTCGACCTGCACCGCAACATCGGGGTGATCTTCCAGGATTTTCTACGCTTCTCCTTCCTGTTCAAGGAGAACATCGGCGTTGGGATGGTCGACGAGATCGACGATTGGGATCGCATCCAGGCGGCCGCGGCGAATAGCCTCGCAGACACCGTGGCACCTACGCTCACGGACGGTTTCGACCAGCAGCTAGGCCGCAAGTTCGAAGGCGGCGTCGACCTTTCCGGAGGAGAATGGCAGAAGCTGGCCTTGGGTCGGGCCTACATGAGGGATGCTCAGCTTCTAATTCTGGACGAGCCCACGGCTGCGCTCGATGCGAGGGCTGAGTATGAGGTGTTCGAGAGGTTCACCGAACTCACCCGCGGACGGACGGCCGTCCTCATCTCCCATCGTTTTTCGACCGTCCGTATGGCAGATCGTATCGTGGTGCTGGAAGGGGGAGGAATGCGGGAGACCGGGACGCATCAGGAACTATTGGCACAGGGCGGCCTCTACGCCGAATTGTTTAACCTGCAGGCTGAGGGGTACCGCTGAGAGGTATGGGTCGGCCTACTCGGCCACACCCCTCAGCAGGCCCACTCTGCCCACACCCCCAGCCGACCTACTGCGCCACACCCCCCAGTCGGACCGGCGTCGCGCCGCCTAGGTGGATCCCATTAAAGAGAAACTTGAAGGTCGCGTGCGGCTGCGCGCGTTTCTTGATCAGGGGACCGAAGAAGAACATCCGCCCTTCCCCCACCTTCGCCTCTGACACCGCGGTTCCGCCAAAGAGTTGGTGCTCGCCCCACGCCCAACCGCTGCGGAGGGGCGTCGTGGAATCGAACCATGCCACGGGCGTGACCCCAAGGCTTCCGGCCTGCGGCAGAAGCCGGAATACCGGACTGTTGTTGAACATGATGTTCGTGTGATCCCCGAAGCCGTAGGCCAACGGGTGCGTGTTGTCCACCGCCATCTCGAGCACCGAGCTCGGCACATAATATTCTGCTCGGGCGAGAGGATCGCCCGCTCCATCCGCGAGATGGTTTGTCATGGGCAAGCCGGCATGGGTCGCGAGGCTGGTCGAAGAACCGATCGCCAAGAGCGTGCCACCGTTGCGCACATAGTCGATCAAATTCGGGACCGTCTCTTCAGCGGTCACCCTGCCAAGCTGCGCCTCATATTCCGCGGGAATGTTGCCCTGATTCCCTCCGCCAAATCCGCCACCGAATCCACCCCCGCCACCCGCGGCGGGAATTCCTCCGTCTTCGAAGACAAGTACGTCGAAGTCGTCCTCAAGTCCGGCCTCATTCAGGGTCTGGGGATAGACCACCTCGTACGGAAATTCGTACTGCTCGAACATCCACCGAGTCCACCCCGACGACATCGAGCCGCCGAATTGGTCCCAGAGTCCCATGGTGACAGGACTCAGCTTCAGCGCGTCCACGGACGGAGTCGACGTCGCACCCACAAAGTCGAGACCGAGCTGCGCAGCCAGATCAGTGATCATGGTGCGACTTTGAGCGGTGGCGGGCACCCAGAGCGTTCCCGCCGGCCAGGCATGGCCCGCAGCGGTCACCGCGTCCGAGATCCAATAGACCTCCTCGTCCGCAGCCAACAATCGATTCGTCGCGATGGCCGCGTCATTCACGGCGTGGCTCACGAAGAAACCGGCCGCCCCGCTGGCGTTGGTCACCTGCCCCGCCGGCGGCGTAGAGAAGCCCTCGACCACTTCAAATGGACCCTCGAATCCGTCCAAAACACGATCGAACTCCACGCCCATCTGCATGGCCAGCGTATAACCTGCGTTGTCGTAAGGGGGGATGGGCGGTCCGCCCTCGTACTCGAAGTCGTTGGGGTGATCCTGCGGCTCGAACATGTCGTACACGTGGGGCGCGTAGGCCTGGTCGGTACGGACAACGAGTGAGTTCGCGGGGTATCGTTTGCCCGCAACTGAGAAGGCAGCAGTCGCGCGGTGAATCGTCACTCCGTTCTTCTCCAGCGTATTCACGAACTTCACCGCGGTCGGGAAGTCAGGCTGGTCCGAGGGGAGGATGTAGCCCCGCGGGTCCCGCATATCAGGGGCCCTAAAACGCTGGAATCCTGCAGGATCCAATCCACCTCGACCGCCGCCGCGTCCTCCACCGGCCGCCGGAGCGGCGCTCGCGAGCTCCGCGGATACCTGAGCCACGAATTTTGGCTTGATCGTCCACGAGTCTTCGCTGCCCCGCTCGATGGCCTCTCGGCCCATCCGGTAACGATTAAAAAGCACCGTTTCGCGGTACCGCGAGGCGTAGTCCAGGATCGCCCGGTTGTTGGTGATCGAATAGTCGACTGATTGCCGGAAATGCCACTCCTGCGGGGTGATCGGTGCGGGCAGGTCGCCCACAGCGAGGAGCCGGTCGGGCACGAACTGGATCCGCATCGGGGTCGGGTTACCCTGCGTTTCCGTCAGGATGCCGATCATGTTGTGGAAGTAACTCGTCGTGCGGAGGTTGCCGTTAAACCACGCCGAATAGCTGGCGCCCTGCCGCATGGTCGCGCCCGGCTTTCCTTCGGCAACCAGCCGGGAGTGCATGGCGGTTCCCACTGCTTGAATTCCCAACGTCACCAGCGGGTGGACGTTGTGATTGGGCGGATCCCGAAACGGGGGTGCGAAGAGCACCGTCCCCGACGGTCCGGTTTGGTGATGGTTGTACATGATCTGCGGATACCACTCGCGGAACATGACCCGCGAGATGTTCTCCGTCTCGGGCTGGGTCACCATATACGAGTCACGGTTGTTGTCGTGCCCGACGTACTTCTGATAGAGCCGAGGGATGCCGCCGGTGCTGCGTTGCATCGGGTCGAGCTCTCGCATGTACCAACTCGAGACCAACTCCATTCCGTCCGGGTTCGCATGCACCAGGAGGGTGACGGCGTCATCAAGGAAGCGGTGGGTCTCCGCGTCGTCGAGCGTCACCATCTGATACGCCATCTCCATCAGCTGGGCGGCGCCTAGGACCTCCGTCGCGTGTAGCCCTCCATCGATCCAAACGACGGCCTTCGCGGTCTCAGACAGCGCTCTCGCCTCGTCATCCGTCAGGTCGGTCGCGAGGGCTAGGCGGCGCGAGTTGCGCTTGTGTTCGTCAAGATTGGCATGGTTCGCAGGCGACGTGATGATCGCCATAAGGTGGGGTCGACCCTCGGCCGTGTAGCCGATCGTGTCGAGCACCATCCGCGGCGACTCCTCGGCGAGTACCTGCCAATACGCCGTCAACTCCGTGTAGGTCGCCAGCCAGTAGTCGTCACCGATGTTGTGGCCCAATTGGGCCATCGGGGTCGTGATCTTCTGTGCCTGGAGCCCGGGGATCGCTGCGAGCAGAAAAGCTGCGCCCAGAAGGATCCCAAGGGAGGTGCGCGACGGTTTGCTCATGGTGATCCCACCTGCTGCTGGGGTGACGGCTCACCCGGTGCCCGGGGAGGCGGTCAATATAGAGTCCGCGCTCGAGTTCCGGCCAGCATTTAGTGGAGAGAGAAAGAGAGAGAGAGAGAGAGAGAGAGAGAGAGAGAAGTTGTGGCCTACAAAGCCCCGTCCCTGGCCGCAGCGGGGGCGGTTATCTCTCCCGGACTTCGGACGCCTTCACACGCTCAATGAGGTCGGCCCACTGTTGCATCGTGTTGGGGTCCCAGACCGCGTTCATCGTGGCGCGCGCCTCGTCCTCCGGGACGCCCTCCACGAGCGTGCGGTACATATAGACGAAGGCGGAAGCCCGCATATTTGCGAAGCAGTGAACGAAGATCTTCCGGTCCGCGTTCGCGCGCATGACGTCGAAGAACATCGCTACGTCGCTCACCTTGGGCTGTTCCCAATCAACGGGAATGTGCACGTAGGTCAGTCCGGACTGGGCGACCAAGAAGCCTTCCTGACCGTTCCGAGCCTCGTCGGCGACTGCCAGGTTCACGACGACCTCGTAGCCCTGCGCGCCTAGCAACGGAATCTGCTCGTAACCGATCTGCCCGGCCGAAGCGAGTTGAGGGGAGACCACCTGGAAATTGCGAATCGTCTCCAGGGCAGGCGGGGCGTTTTGTTGCGCCCGCACCGGATGCGCCAATAGGGTCAAGGACAGAAACACAGCCGGGATCAGATACATTTTTTTCATGGTGATGAGACTAGTCCGCCAGGACTACGGCCGCCAGGACTACGGCCGCCACTTACCCCTCACCGATCGAGCAAAGGTATTCCCGATCCCACGCTGCGATCATGCTCTCCAACTCGGAGTAGGGGCCCGGTGTGTAGGCCTGCGACGAGATGCCCTGCTGGGATAGGGCGCTGACCTGCCAATCCTGTTTGTTGGTCATGTTCCAGAACTCCACCGCTGGGCTCGGATTAAAGTCCTCCGACGCCATGGCGTCGGGGTGAAAGAGCCAGTCGCAGACCACCCTCGTTGCGTCGGTTGCCAAGCGCTCGATCCGGTGAATAAGCACGTAGTCGGGGTGTAGGCTCAGAAGCATGTTCGGGTAGACCGTGTAGTACTGAACGCAGCTGAGCGCTTCTCCACTCAGGTCACCGAGCGAAGGCGCGCACGTTTGACCGGTCATGGTCATGCTGCCGCCCTCGATGGCCATGTGCATGGGACCGCCAAGAAACGGCCCCTCTTCTAAGTCGTTGGAGGAGTTCCTGAACGGTGTGAGCCTGTTCAGGGCCGGATGCAGACCTGGGCAGTGGTAACACTCCGAGTAGTTCTGGAAGACCAACTTCCAATTACAAGGGATCTCATAAGTGATGCTATGCGCGATCTCGAGTTGGTCCAGTGTCCATGATCCGAACTTGTCGATCAGAGGCGCATAGGCCTGCTCGAAAGGCACCGGCTCCTCGGAGAGGCAGATGAAGACACACCCTTCCCAAGTCGCCACGGACACCGGTTTGAGCGGGTAGTCCTCCTGACAGAACGATTCCACCTCGTCCATGAACGGCGCCCCGATGAGCGTCCCGTCCAGGCCGTACGTCCATGCGTGATAGAGGCACTGAATGCTCTTCGAGAGCTGGCCTTCGGGCTCTGCGAGCAGGCGGGTCCCTCGATGCCGGCACACGTTGTGAAACGCACGAATTTCTCCCGCGCCGTCCCGCAGTACGATGATGCTCTCCAACTCGATCTCACGTAGGAAGTAGCTGCCGGCTTGCGCAAGCGAGCTCGCCCGTCCGGCGTAAATCCAGCGCTCGAAAAAGACGCTCCTCGTCTCCGCCTCGTAGATACCCGGATCCGTGTAATACTTACGGGCGAGGGTCTTGGCGGCATGCGCGGTGCGGGTCGACATGGTGTACGCCTGTTCAGGTGTTCGGCACGAGGTCGGGCGACGAAAGTATTGCCCCCCCCAGCGACCGGAAAGCGCCACCTGGCCCGGAGGGCGAGCGGTGATCCGCACAACCCAACGCTTCCGTCGGCTGGGTGGGCCCGCGGGTCCAGTCGCCTCCGAACCCTCCAACGTAGCACTCCGGGATGACATCCTGGCGACGCACGAATAGACTCACGTCCACGCCGTCCCTACGAACCACCGGGCCCTCCTTCCCGGCCAAGCAGGCCTCCGCTGATGACCGACCCGACTCCCCACCCGACCCCGTCGTTCGACTTCTCTCAAGAGGAATTTCAACGCGTGGGCACGCGAGTTCTGGCCGCCATGTGGGAGGCGATCCAGAAAGGGCAGACAGCGCCGATCATCGCGCCCGCTCGAGGTGACGAGGTCCGGGCGCTCGTGGACGAACCTCTGCCCCGGCAAGGAATCGCGGTCGATGAGGTCATCAGCACCTGGAGCTCCGCCATGCTCCCGCACTGCCGGCAGAATGGGCACCCGCGCTTCTTCGGCTACGTCGTCACGTCGCCGGACCCGATCGGGATTTTCGCCGACGCCATGGCCTCTGCGATGAACCAGGGGCTCACGGCCTGGCGCTCCGCCCCTGGAGCCACGGAAGTCGAGCGGCTGGTGCTGCGGTGGCTGGACGAGCTGGTGGGTTTCGGTGGTGTGGGCAGTGGCATTCTCACCAGCGGGGGATCCTCCGCCAACTTCCACGCGCTGGCCTGCGCGGTCCACAAGGCCGACGCCGCAGGCGCGCCCCGCCATCAGCAGACGATCTACATGAGTCGTGAGGCCCACGTCTCCATGCGGAAGGCTGGCCGGGTCCTAGGGATCCCCGACGCTCAAATTCACTTGATCCCGGTTGACGAGCGCCGCCGCCTGCGGCTGGACCTCCTAGCGGCCCAGCTAGATCAAGACCGCGAAGTGGGATTGGTTCCTTCAGCGGTATGCGCGTCAGCTGGCGGTGCGAATACGGGCGCCATCGATCCGCTCGGAGAAGTCGCGGACCTTTGCGCGGCGCAGGATCTGTGGCTTCACATCGACGGCGCGTATGGCGCGCCCGCGGCTGCGACCACGAAGTATGCATGGATGCAGGACGCGTTTCGCCGCGCTGACTCTCTGTCGCTAGACCCGCACAAGTGGCTTTTCGCCCCTGCCGACGTCGGCTGCTTGCTCCTCCGAGACGAGGAAGGGAGCCGTCAACTCTTTGGCTGGGAGAGCGAGTACACGAAGGTCACGCAGACCGACCCCATTGAACGATTCGCATTCTTCGATCACGGCCTCGAAATGACTCGTCGCTTTCGAGGCCTAAAAGTGTGGTCGATCCTCAAGGCCCGGGGCGCCGACGGCATCATCGAGGTGATCGACCGAGACATCGAGCTACGCGAAGCGCTCGACGACCGCATCGCGCAGGAGCCGGAACTCGAGCCTCTGGGCTCGGAATTGAGCATTAGTTGCTTCCGCTTCAACCCCTCGTCGGCTCAGACTGAAGCTGAGATCGACGAATTGAATCGACGCATACTGGAGACGATCGTGCATGAGGGGGAAGCTTATATGTCGCCTACGTACCTTGAGGGCCGATACGCGCTCAGGGCGTGCATCGTGAACTTCCGCACCCGGGTCGAGGACATTCATTTTTTGCTTGATGAGGTGTTACGGATCGGGAGGGCGGAGTAGGATTGTGAGGCCGATCCTGCCTGCGGCCGCGCGGGCGGTTACTGTGGCATTCGATCCGACCGTTACCGACCGACAACGACCAACCACGGTTACCGGCAGACCCGCGTATCTCCAGCAACCAGCCACCGTACCGACATGACCAACCAGCGAGGCCCGCATGGAAGTACCACTACTCGTAGATGACTTTCTGCGACGCGCCGCCCAGGTGTACGCTGACAAGACGGCGGTCGTCGACGGGGATCTCCGGTTCACCTATGGGGAACTGACGGACCGGGTCAATCGCCTCTCGAACGCATTGCTCTCGCTGGGCGTCGTCCAGGGAGACCGCGTCTGCATTCTGTCGCCCAACTCTCATTTCTTCTTGGAGAGCTTCTACGCGACCAGCCAAATCGGGGCCATTCTAGTCCCGCTCAACTATCGGCTCAGTGGGCCCGAACATCGCTACATCCTCGATCACGCCGGGGTTCGAGCGGTTCTGGTGGACTCCGAGTATACGGAGGTGATCGACGGGATTCGAGGCGAACGGGATCGGGTGGAGTTCTTCATCTCCGCCTCCGAGGACGGGACACCCCGAGAGGGATGGCTCGATTGGAACGAGCTGATCATCGGTGTCTCGACGACCCCTCCCCCGCCACCATCCCCGCCGATCAATGAAAATGACGTGGTTTCGATCAACTACACCTCCGGGACGACAGGCCGACCGAAGGGCGTGATGCTGACGCACAGGAACTGTTACCTGAACGCCTATAACATGATCGCCCATCTCGGCATCCGGCATGACGACGTTGAGCTCTGGACGCTTCCCATGTTCCACTGCAACGGCTGGGGTGGCGTGTATGCACTCACCGGCATGGGGGGCACGCACGTAATCTTGCGCAGCGTGGACGCAAAGACGATCTATGCCCTCATCGAACGTGAAGGCGTGACCTTCGCGTGCATGGCGCCCACGGTGCTTCGTGTCATCCTGGACTACCCAGACAAGTCGGACCACGACCTTCCTTCTGATGTCCGCTTCGTGCTGGCTGGCGCGCCGCCACCGGTCGCATTCATTGAGCGCTTGGAGACCGAACTGGGCTGGACGTTCCTCCAGATCTACGGGCTGACGGAGACGGCCCCACTCCTCACCGTCTCCCATCCCGACTTCCACACGGAGCGGGGTGCGTGGGCTCGGCGAGCCAGAGCCGGTGTGCCCGGGATTGGCGTCGAAGTCGCGATTCTCGATGACGAGGGAGTGCCGGTGCCGATGGACGGTGAGACCGTCGGAGAAATTTGTGCCCGCTCCAACGTGGTCTTCAAGGGCTACTATGAGCAGCCGGATCAGACCGCAGTCGCCATTCACGACGGCTACTTCCATACGGGCGACCTGGCGGTGTGGGACGAGACACGGTCGGTGTATATCGTGGATCGCAAGAAGGACGTGATCATCTCGGGGGGCGAGAACATTAGCTCGCCTGAGATCGAGGATGTCCTCTACCAACACCCGTCCGTCGTAGAGTGCGCCGTCATCGGGATTCCCCACGAAAAGTGGGGCGAGACGCCGCACGCGCTGCTCGTGCTGAAAGTTGGGGATTCACTGACGCAGGATGAAGCGATCGCGTTTTGCCGCGAGCACCTGGCCGGCTTCAAGTGCCCCACCAGCGTCGAAATCCTAGATGCGCTCCCACGTACGGCGACCGGGAAGCTCCAGAAGTTTAGGCTACGGGAGAAGTACTGGCAGGGGCGGGAGCGGCGGGTCAACTGAGCCCGACCAACGGAGCCGTCGATGTCCTGATCGTGGGCGCAGGAATCGCTGGACTGGCCGCAGCCCGCGTTCTCGTGGCGGAGGGCCTCGACGTGACGGTCCTTGAGGCGCGGAGCCGTGTGGGCGGACGACTGCTGTCGCTCCCTGCCCGAGGTGGCGGCCTCGATCTCGGAGCGACATGGTTTTGGCCCAACGAGCCGCGCATCGCCACCTTGATCGCTGAGCTGGGCATCGCCACACACGGCCAGTTTCTGGCCGGTGCTGCGATGTACCAAGACCTCAACGGTGTCCAAAGGCTGGATGACAATCCCATAGACGTGCCGTCGGGGCGAATCTCCGCAGGCATGCAACAACTCGCGGACGCCGTGGCCAGCGAGTTGCCCGCTGGCTCAATCAGGCTCGCGCACTCGGTGACCCTGATCGGGCTGGCCGCGGACCACATCGCGGCCGAAACGCCGCACGGCCGCTTTTGGGGCAAACAGCTGATCGTCGCGATTCCGCCTGCCCTGGCCTCGTCGACGATCGACTTCGTGCCCGGCCTGGACACAGAGACCGCTGCGGTCGCACGGCGCACTCCGGTGTGGATGGGCGCAATGACCAAGGTTGTGGCTCAGTTCTCGTCGCCGTTCTGGAGGGATCGCGGGCTCGCCGGCTCGGCCGTAAGCCACGTCGGTCCGATGCGTGAGATCCATGACATGAGCGGAGGAGACGGCCAGCCGGCGGCTCTGTTCGGCTTCGTGCCGCCCCCCGTGGTTGGGCAGCGAACCGTCACCGCGAAGGAGGTGGTAGAGCAACTCGTCGCTCTGTTCGGGCCCGACGCCACCCATCCCGACCAGCTCACGATTCACGACTGGAGCGATGAGTCGTACACGTCGCCACCGGGCGTCGAACAACTCGATGCCTACGAGCTGTTCGGCCACCCTTGTTATACGAGGCCCGCGCTCGACGGCCGCCTCCACTGGGCCTCGACGGAGACCTCCCTCGAATACCCGGGGCATGTTGAGGGAGCGCTCGCCGCGGCCTATCGTGCGGCAGGAGCGGTGGTCAGGGCAACGCGTACCTGAGGCCAAGGGCCCGCGATTATGCCAACCCGCCAGGCACTTCTGGCCCAGCCACCCCCGAGCGCCCTACCTTGGCTCCCCGCCTAGAGGGGCCCATTGACTTGGTTGAATTCGCTCTTCCTGGCCTCAACACTGAGCGACTTAGTCGGCACACCAAGGATCTGCACCCCATGAAAAGACCTCTGCGCCGCCTCCTCGGACTCACTCTTGGCCTTTTCGTATTCGGGTGCGCCGCTGGCGCCCCCGACACAGCGGCCGAAGACGCTCGCCTGAACGCGTTTCTGGACGTGGTCTTTGAACGCGGCGTCTCAGAGAGCCCTGAAACCCAATCCTATCTCGGCCGCAAAGGCGATCAGTTGGGGCAATGGGACGACCGGTCCGACGCATTCGCGGCGGCCCAGACAGCACGAAGCGCGGCAGATCTAGATCGGTTGCGAGGGGAATTCGACCGAGAACTGCTGGGCGAGCAAGGTCAGCTCAGCTACGACCTCTTCGTGTTCAACACGGAACAACGGGTCCGCGATCAGGCCTTCTTCCGCCACTTCTATGTGGCCGATCAGTTCAATGGGCAGATCACCAACCCGCTGACCCTGCTTCAGAACAACCACACGATAAGCAGTCTGCAGGACGCCAACGACTATGTGCAGCGGATAGCAGGACTGGAGGGACTGTTCAGCGAGATGGCTGAGCGGTTGGCCGACCGGGCAACCTTCGGCGTGATCCCGCCGGCCTTTTCCTTCCCGGCCATGATCACCGACGCGGCCCGGATGAGTTCGGGCGCGCCGGTCGACCGTTCCCAGGAAGACAACCCGCTCTACGCCGACTTCAAGGCCAAGGTCGGGGAACTCGAGTTGAGTGACGCGGAACGATCCGACCTGATGACGAGGGCAGACGAGGCTTGGGCCGGTCCGTTAAAGAGAGGCTTCGACACCTTGGTTGGTGAGCTGCGGCGCTTGCAGGCCACGCAGACCGAGAACCTTGGTGTGTGGTCTCTGCCGGGCGGGGAGGCGTTCTACGCGAACCGTGTCAGAAACCAAACGACACTCGATCTCAGCGCTGAAGAGATTCATCAGATCGGGCTCGACGACGTGGCTCGCATCCACGGCGAGATGGAGGGAATCATGCAGGCCGTCGGCTTCGAGGGTGATCTCCAGGATTTCTTCGCCTTCGTGCGTACCGACCCGAACAACTTCTACGAGGACAGCGACGCGGGCCGAGCTGTGTTTTTGGCGGAGGCCGAACAACAAATCACCGCGATTTTCGAGGTCGCGGATCAATACTTCAACCACCTGCCGCGAGCCGGACTGGAAGTTCGGCGGGTCGAGCCGTGGAGAGAAAATTCCACCAGTATCGCGTTCTACGATTCGCCTTCCCAGGATGGGTCTCGTCCGGGCATCTACTACGCAAACCTGGCGGACATGAAGAGCGTGCAGAAGTACGTCTTTACTGCGATCACGTACCACGAAGGCGTTCCGGGCCACCACTTCCAGATCGCCCTGGCCCAGGAGATGGCCGGCCTGCCGCTCTTCCGCAAATTCGGGGGGTACGGCGCCTACGTGGAGGGATGGGCGCTGTATGCCGAGCGCCTGGCGCGAGAGATGGGCTTCTACCAGGATCCCATGCGGGACTTCGGTCGTCTGCAGGATGAGATTTGGAGATCTGTGCGCCTCGTGACCGACACGGGCATTCACTCCAAGCGATGGACTCGGCAGCAGGCCATCGACTATTTCATGGTGAACACACCGATTTCGGAAGGCGATATCATCACTGAGGTGGAGCGGTACTTCGTGAACCCCGGCCAGGCATTGAGTTATAAAATGGGCATGACGCAGATCCTCGTGTTGCGCGATAGAGCCGAGGCAGCCCTGGGGGACCAATTCGACATCCGCGACTTCCACGATGCGGTCATCGGCTCGGGCGCGCTTCCGCTTCTGGTCCTTGAACAGCAGGTGGATCGATACATCGCCCGCACTCTGGGAGAGGGAGCATCTTGAGCACTCGTCCCATAGATGCGCCTCCGTTCAAGGTGTGGCTGCTGGTCCTCACCGTGATGGTCGCGGGGTGTGGCCCGACCCAATCATCTGAAGGGGAAGCCGCGCGGGTTCTCTCCGAAGCGGCCGAGACCATCACGCTGCGCTACCTGGGCGCCGCCGGCTGGGAAATCACCGCGCCCTCCGAAGGTGAGGCTGAACCGGTGATCGTCTTGGTCGACCCGTATCTGACCCGCGCGAAGTACGACGGTCAGCCGAGTCCGGATCCGACCGACACGCGGCCCGTCTACAACCGCACCGATACGCTCTTCAGTGACACCGAGGTGATCGACGCCCAGATCCAACGGGCCGACTATATCCTGGTGCAGCACAGTCACCCAGATCACGTCATGGACGTGCCCTACCTCGCGAATAAGACCGGGGCTGTGGTGATCGGGCACGAAAGTACGATCAACATCATGCGAGCCTACGGCGTGCCGGATCAGCAGTTGATCACCGTGCGCGGGGGTGAGGACTATGACTTTGGCGACGTCTCGATTCGAGTAATCCCGAGCCTCCACAGTCCGCTGGGCGACAAGCGTTACTACCAGTCCGAGGTGGTAGAAGCCGGAGCGACGCGCCCCCTGCGCATAAGCCAACTCGTCGAGGGAGGCTCGCTGATGTTCCTCGTCCGGATCGGCGGCCATGAAGTCATGACGATGGGATCGATGAACTACATCGCACGTGAAGTTGAGGGACTCCGCCCGGACGTGGCCCTCGTGGGAGCCGCCCCGTCACACTTGGAGATTTTCGAGTACACCCCGCGGCTTATGGCCGCGCTCGGCTACCCTCCCGTCGTGATCCCGACCCATGCCGACAACTTCCGGGCGCCCTATGGATCCGAGATCGCGTACCGCACCGAATGGGTCGACGCGTTCGCAGAGGAGGTCCGGCTGGCCTCTCCGGATTCGCGGGTCATCATTCCGAAGCACCTAGAACCGATCCGACTGGGGGGGCGATGACCGCTCTCTCCGCCACATCCCTCACGCGACAAACGCCCCCATGACGATCCCCACCCGAGGAGACGACTGCATGCCCACACGCCGAATCTCAAGAAAGCTGTTTTTCTGCGCGCTGGCGTTCGCCTTGCTCTCGCCAACGTCGACCGCTGCCCAGAGCGCGGACCTCGTCTACATCTCGAACGTGATCGGGACGGAGGCCGAGGGCGTGTCGCTGAGCACGATAGAGCAGCAGACGGCCGCCGCGTTGGACAATCTCGGAACGGCGTTACGCGCTCAGGGTCTGACCTACACAGACGTTGTGGTGTCGAACGTGTTCCTAAGAGACGCCAGCGACTTTCAGGGCATGAACGGTGTTTATCGCACGTATTTTCAGACCGCGCCTCCCACCCGCGCGACGGTGCAGGCCGACTTGTTGGATCCAGATGCGTTGATCCAGTTCTCGATGGTGGCCGCCCGAGGATCCAAGGAGATCATCAAGCCGGCGGGGCTGCGCTCTCCCGAGCTCCCCTACTCGTGGGGCGTCAAAGTCGGAAGCACGCTGTTCCTCTCCGGCGCGACCAGCCGGAGTCCCGAGACGTACCAGCCCGTTCCGGGGGACGTCCCCACCCAGACCCGTCGCGTTTTTGGGAACCTCGGCATGGTGTTGGAGGCCGGGGGCATGAGCTTCGCCGACTTGGTCAGTTGCAAAGTCTTTCTGGATGACCCGACCGCGTTCGCCGACATGAATGGGGCCTACGCAGAATTCGTGACCGCGACCGATCCTCCCGCGCGCGCGACCGTGGGGTCCCCCCTCACGAATCCCGTGTTTTCTACGGAGATTCAGTGCGTGGCGCAGGCGTCTTCCGACCGGACAGTCGTGCGCCCTGAGGCCCGTGGACGCAGCCCGTATTCACCGGGAATCGATACGGGCGATCGCGTGTACCTTGCTGGTGTGACTGGACGAGGCAGCGACGCTGCCGAGGAAACACGGGCCGCGATGGCGAGCATCACGACCACGCTTGCAAGCGCCTCGGTGGACTTCGAACAGGTCGAAAGTGTGTGGGTCTTCTTGACCGACATGGATGACTGGGCGGCGGTGCGGGCCGAGTTGGAAGCAACGCTTGGTGACGGTGCCCCTGCGCCAACCGTCATCGGCACGCAACTCGTAGGGCGGTCGCGTGTGGAGATTCAGCTCGTGCTGAAGCGATAACGGTCAGGCTGGGTAGCCAGATCGCCAACGAACAACGCCCCGGTCCGTCACGAGGACGGGCCGGGGCGTTTGCGCAGTCCAGTCCCGATTCGTCAGTTACCGACGCGCTGCACCCGGTCGAAGTCAGAGATCGCGTTCAGGTGGTTGATCAAGGCCTGCAGTTCAGAAAGCCGCGCCGTTGTCGCCGCATTTTGGGCCGCGACTAGCTCGAAATTCGTGGCGATTCCGACGTTGAAGCGAGTCTGCTCCGCCTGAAGGTTCTGCTCAGACGCCTCACGGCTTCGCTGCGCAGCCTGGTGCTGAAGGAATGTGTTACCCACAGCGAGGCCGGCGGCCGTGACCTGCGTCACGACGCCCAGCTCCTGCGCACGCTGAGAAAGTTGGAGCTGTTGATACTGCAGTTGGGCCCGTTCGACGTTGCGCTTGGCCGGGTTGTTACCAATCGGCAGTGAGCCGGAAAGGGAGATATTCCAAGTCGGCGCATCGAGGCTAGCAATGGACGAGAGCCCGTCGCCGTAGCCACCCGACGCGATCAAGACCGGGTCACCACCAAGGCTCGAGCGTTCGAACAGGTCCCCACCCACACCCTGGGCCGAGTAGGAGGCTGACAGGTCGAGCGTCGGGAGTTGGTTGGACCGAGACACCTCCAAGTTCACCTCAGAGATGCGCTGCTGCTCCGTCGACTGTCGTATATCGGTACGGTCGCGAAGGGCGATTGCGATGGCCGCCTCGATGTCCACGGCCTGGTCGACCAGTAGCGGCGGATCCGTCGGATTGATCGTCTCTAGGAGCAGCGGATCGTTCGGCCCGCTGAGCAGAAGCCGCTTGAACGCCAACTCCAAGTTCCGCCACTGAATCTCAGCATTGAGGAGCGCCTGCTGTGCGTTCGCCTCTTGAGCCTGAGACTGGATCAACTGGAACCGCGTCGCCCGCCCAACTCGGACCAGCACCTCGTTTTGGGCCACGAGTTCCTCGGCCTGCGTGAGACTCCGTCGCTGGATCTCGACCTGCTCAATGGTTGCGCGAAGCCCCCAATAGCCTGAACGCACCTGCCGCATAATGTTCTCGAGGCGGGACACCAACTGCAGATCGGAAATCGTTCCTTGAATCTGCTGAGTTTGGAGCGAAGCGCGTTGATTGTCCGCTCGGAAGCCGGCCAGCAGGGGCTGCGTATAGCTCAAGCTGGCCGTCGAACTGTAGCTCGGGTTGCGCGTCGAAAACGAGTTGTCCGTGGACAGGCGGCTGTTGTTGAAGCTCGCGTTCAGGCGTCCACCGTAGTACGGCATCGGCTTTACCAGCGAGGTATTGAACGTTTGGCGCTCACTCACCGTGGTCGCCCCACCATCCAGCTGGCTCGTCGACTGGTTCGTCGCGTTGTTGAGCCCGTAATTCATGTTCAGCGTCGGCGTGTACGCGGCTTGAGCCGCGCGCAAGGCGTAACGCTGGATGACGGGGTCGAGCCTCGCACTCTGGACGTCGAGGTTCGACTCAAGCGCACGCTGAACCGCCTCCTCCAGCGTCATCGAAAGCATGGAGCCACCCGGAGCGATCGGGGGAAGTGCTTCGCCGACCACGTAGGCGTCGAGCGGCGCCAAGACCTCGGCTTGGGGATCCTGCGCGCTGGCGCCAGTAGGGATGGTGAGCAGCCCAGCCACCAAAACGGCACCGGTCCTTTTATGAAAATTCATCGGTTCATCGTCTCGTTTCGTTCGCATCATGTGGCTCGGCGACTTCTGGCCCGCCCGCGTGCCCAATTCCACAACTAAAGACCCGCATCCCGACCGAACTGTTAAAGAGGTCGAAAGGCGTCAACCCGTCTTCTTCGGCTTCGGCATCGGCAATTCTCGGGGGTGATCCTGACCGGCCTGCCGACAA
>CALFPJ010000052.1 GCA_937919655.1 uncultured Gemmatimonadales bacterium | reverse complement strand
GAAACTCCAGAAACCTAGGCACTAGAAGGGTTTTCCTTTCGCTGGGTTTCGCCCAGTTACGCCTCGGCCACATTTGCAAGGCAGGGGTCGCCGGTTCGAGCCCGGCTGGCTCCACTTGGAAACACGAAGCCCCGCAAGGACTTTCGGTCTTGCGGGGCTTCGTGGTGACAGATTTGGGCGAAGGTCGGTGACGCTAGTGGTGTCCCAAAAGCGCCAGTCGATCGGCGACTGTGTCGCGATATGCCTCGATCCTGAACGAGACATCCTCGGTCCTGTCGGTGGCCCGATCGTGCACATGCCCGTATCTCTTCTCGATCATGGCCTGCGACTTGTGGCCTAGCTCTCGTGCCACAGTGTACAGGGCCACAGGCGCTCCCCGGTCTAATGTCTGGATCCGCGCAGCCGTGTACGTGTGGCGGAGTTGGTGGAGCCTCACAGAGCCCGCTTCGAAACCGACGCGGGCGGCGATCCGATCCAGTGACTTTCGCACGTCGGCCACCATTCGTTCGCTCGTCCCACGTCCAGGGAAGAGCAGGGACCCGAGGCCGCCTTGCTGCTCCCGTTCGACGAGGTAGCCACGGAGGATCTTTTCGAGCTGCGGCCACAGTGGCACAGAGCGTGTGGAGCCTTCCGTCTTTAACCGACGCCAGCGGTTGGGGCGGAAGTAGATCTTCCCGAGACGTAGGCTCACATCATCCACCTCGAGGCCGAGCACCTCAGACTTCCTGCCACCTGTGAGTAGGAATGTCGCCAGCAGCGGATGCATCCAAGGGAAGGCTCCGTCCAAGACTGGAGCCTGATACGTGCGGGCGCTCTCGAGTAGAAGTGCGGATTCCTCGGGCTCCAGGTACGACGCCTCTCTCCATTCTTCGGTTGGCTTTTCGAACATGTCGCTCACCGGATTCCGCTTCACGTATCCTTCGGAGACGGCTCGCCTATACAGGTTCGAGACTGCGTTGAGGTACTTCCTTACTGTGGCGTCGGTGAGCATGCCGCCACGGCCGTTGTCTTGGCGGCGGAGGTGGTCCACCCACGTCGTGAAGTCGCCGGGCGTGAGTGCGGCTAGGTCCGTGTCGTCGCCGAAGTGGTCAACAGCTGCCTGGAGGTAGTTCTGCGCGGACTGGAGCCACTGGAGGGTGGCTTTTTCTTTGGCTTTCTTGCGGAGGTGCTCGGCAGCGTACCCCTTTAGCGTAGCCTCCTTTTCGATGCCAAGAATGACTCGCTTTGACTGCCGCTCCTTGAGCTTCTTCACCATCTGTGCCGCGAGCTCGGCCGCGATATCGGGGTCGGAGGTGGCCGCCTTCTCCCCCGGTGCCACGAGACGCTCTCGGCCGCCGCCAAGGTCGCGAAGATCGACGTAGTACCGAGGGCGCCCGCCGCGCACGCGTGTGTAGATCCGGGTGGTTCGTTTCTTCGGCATAGGTCTATCGCTCCTTGGGCATACGTTCGGCGTCCAGGTGCACGTCACTGTCGTCATCGCGATCGTTGAGGGCGGGCTCCATTTGCATGGCCAGATCAAACGCGTGCATGGCAGCCGTCTGCCATCGGCTGACCGCGTCCTGCGACGCCCCCGACCTCCCCATTCGACGGTACGGGAATCGGAGAAGGTCCAGCACTTCGCGCCACGCAGCGACCATATTCTCCCCCCCTACAACCCCGCCGCCCTGCTCACCGCTACGCTGGGACGCTCTCGTCATGTATGTGTGAGTGAAGAGCTGCCGGTTCGCGTAGTGCATGTTGTCGAGGTCGAAGCCGGCCTCGGCGCGTAACGCCGCGGCCAAGCCTTCGGGGCTCTCTACCTCAACCACCGGTGTTAGCCCCCCGAATGCCAACCACTCCCGCCGCACACCCATGACCAGTGCAGCCTCGGTGATCCAGTCGAGCGACGGTTGGGTTCGACCGGCGAAGTAGCCGAGCACGGATGGGTAGCTCGTCCCGGGTCGTTTGTCCGCCGACTCCATCCTCGCGCTCAATACTCCCGCCAGGGCCTTCTTGTCACCCCGCACGTTCAGGGGCGCGAACTGGTTTAAAGCCTTAGTGAGGCGATCCGCAACCGTATCCATCCGCTCCTCCAAAAAGAAAGATGTCGTTACACGATATGCGTTGTCTTGACTTTCCGCAAGACGTTTAACATCTTGTGTCGTATCAAGTCAACTATCGTCGGGGATGCCTAATGGAGAAGGACAAGCTGGTGCAGTTTCGGGACACAGAGAAGCAACGAGAACGCTACAAGCGTGCAGCTCGCATCGAGGGGGTGTCTCTGTCCGAGTGGCTACGCCGCCTCGCGCTCCTGCGGGTCGCGGAGCTCGGGGATCGCGTGGCTGAACAGTCCGAGGCCACGGCGGCACGATGAGCCCCGCACTTGCCCGCGCCCAAGAGGAACTCCGCTCCGCTCGTCGAAACCTGGAGGCCGCGGCATCCGAGGTGCCGGCGTACAGCGTCGAGTCACTCTGTTGGATACGCGCCGAAGTGGGTGCCATCCGCGAGCGTGTGGCGCATGTCGAACGCGCCCTCGGCGGCATTGAACCTGGGCCGCCAGAGGCGCTGCTGTGAGCCTCCCATTTCGTGAGGTCAACGAGCGCCTAACCGGCGAACAAGTGGCCCGGGAGGTCGGGCTCAAGCCCGCGAGAGAGCTCCGCAAGGTCGCCTGCCCTCAATGCGATTCGACCGACGGATGCCACGCCTATCCGAAGCCTGGTGCGGGTGCGTTCTGCTTCTCTTGCGGCACGGCGTTTTCGGCCATTGACCTGGCGGTGGTGGCGTGGGGGCTGACGCCCGCCGATGCCTGCCGCCGCCTCGCTGATCGTTTCGGCATCCCTTACGACGACACACCCGGACACGTACCCGCCAGGCCATCCTCAACGCCCAGGGCAGAGGGTCCAGTAGAGCCGGGACTCGAGCCCGTAGCCGACAGCCGGCGCGCGGAAGCGCAGGGCGCGGTGGTTTCCCTATCGACACTCGGGCCGCTGGGACGTGACTACCTGAACGGTCGGGGCCTGGACCCAGATCATGCGGCCGTCCTTGGGTTCGGCGCGTGGGAATCAGAAAAGGAGGCGCGCGCCATCGTCGCACAGGTCGGTGAAGTTCTTGGACCTGACGCAATCGAGGCGGCGGGTTTTGGGTCCAGCTCGCGTGTGTGGCTTCCTTGGGCTGGCAAGTTCCCGGCGCTCATAATTCCGACATTCAGCCGCGAAGGGACGGCGGTTCACTCACTCCGCTTTAGAAGGATGGCTGGGCAGGGCAAGCGGTACCTGGCTCCGATCGGACGCGGTGCACGCTTACCCTGGAGAGCCGAAGCCTTCGACGCCCCCGACCCGTTGGAGCTTGTGATTGCCGAGGGCGAGTTAGATGCGCTCGCGCTGGTCCAAGCCGGCTACGAAGCGATGGCGCTCGGTGGTGCCACGCCCTCCGGCGCGCTCCTGCGGTGGATTGTCGATGCCTCGGAACGGGTCGCTAAACTCGCCCTTTGGACCGACGACGATTGCGCCGGGAATGGGGCCGTGGATCGGCTCGTTACCGCACTGGTGAATCAGTACGGCGCACCATGGACCCGAGCCCACGTCCTTCGGTGGCGCTCGCAATTCGACGCTTGCGAACTCGCCAGGCAGGGAGGTCTCCAATGAGGGCTCCAGGCGGAGTGATGGAGGATATGGTGGTACCCGACGTGGATGCCGTGGCAGAGCCACCGGAAATCGAAGACGTGGCTGTGCGCTCCGAAGATGGGCGGGAGGCCGTGGCGTCCGACGTAGTGGGTGTGAGCCTCGACGACTTCCACGCGTATATGCCGCAACACTCATACATCTTCGCTCCCTCCCGCGAAATGTGGCCCGCGTCCAGCGTCAACGCACGGCTTCAGCCGGTCCAAGATGGAAGCGACACGCTCAAGGCCGCGACGTGGTTGGATCGACATCGGGCGGTGGAGCAGATGACGTGGGCACCCGGCTCGCCGATGCTCATCAACGGAAGATTGATCTCCCATGGCGGTTGGATTGAACGTCCTGGGTGCACGACGTTCAACCTCTACCGCCCACCGACTGCGAAGCTTGGTGATCCGTCCAGGGCGGAGCCCTGGCTGGAACACGTGCAGCGGGTGCTCGGCGAGGACGCCGATCATGCCATCGCCTGGCTTGCCCATCGCGTGCAGCGGCCCGACGAGAAGGTGAACCATGCACTCGTGCTCGGTGGCCCGCAGGGGATCGGGAAAGACACGCTGCTCGAGCCAGTCAAGTACGCCGTCGGGCCTTGGAACTTCGCTGAGGTTTCGCCGACCCAGCTCCTTGGGCGCTTCAACGGCTTCGTGAAATCGGTCGTGCTCCGCGTCTCTGAAGCGCGAGACCTCGGGGACCTAGACCGATACTCGTTCTACGACCACATGAAAGCGTACACGGCTGCACCCCCTGACGTACTCCGATGTGACGAAAAGAACATTCGGGAGTACGCCGTGCCCAACGTTTGCGGTGTGATCATTACGACCAACCACAAGACCGACGGCATCTACCTGCCGGCAGACGACCGACGCCACTTCGTGGCCTGGTCCGACCTCACCAAGGCCGACTTCTCCGCGTCGTATTGGACCAAGTTGTGGGACTGGTACGGGAAGGGCGGGATCGGCCATGTGGCCGCACACCTCGCCACTCTGGATATCTCCGCCTTCGACCCGAAGGCACCCCCACCGAAGACGTTGGCGTTCTGGGAAATCGTCGATGCCAACCGGGCTCCCGAAGACGCCGAACTAGCCGACGTTCTGGACAAGATCCAACACCCGCCGGCAACCACGCTCGGGGAACTGGCCCGATACGCCGACACCCACTTCGCCGAATGGCTCCAAGACCGACGGAATAGCCGAAAGGTGCCCCACCGCCTGGAGGCCGTCGGCTACGTGCCAGTGCGCAACGACGCGGCGACATCTGGACTGTTCGTGATGGGCGGGAAGCGTCAGGTGATCTACTCCAAGAAGGAGCTGTCCGTCAGAGATCGTATCGCGGCGGCGACCAAACTGGTGGAGGCCAACCGATGAACGCGGCAGTGTATGCACCGAATGCAGTGATCCACCACTACCACCCCCTATTTCAAATACAGATCGCCATCCATGATTGTTCAGTACCTGAGATCGGGGTGGGTCGTGGTAATAGGAAATCACTGCATACACTGCATCCACTGCATGAAGAGGTCGGGATAGGGGTCTATAAACAGCCCCGTAACGACCTGTCCCCCATACACTTAAGCGGCCAGTCACACCGTCTCGACGCTGGCGAGTCCGTAAGATGTGTGATAACAACCACTTACGGGGGCGCTGTTCCCCCCACTGTGGGCACGATTGCGACACCCGCCAGACGCCGAGGCGTGGGGCCTTGTTCGGTGTCGGGGCACGGCCGGTCTGTCACCACGACCGTCACCACCGGCAGCGAAAGCCTTTGTTCGCAGCGGTTCCCCCTGCCTTGCTCGGCCGAAGGAGGTATCTCGTGATCATCACCGACCTCCGTTTGTGGCTCACTACGCTGGCCGATGCCCAAGCAATGGTGCCCGCGTCTGAAGTCCTTGGACGCCTACCGGATGAGCACGAGCTACCCGCCTCCCACTTCACGTGTGAGCAGGTAGCCGAGGTCATGCATCGGACGCCTGCGTGTGTGCGTGGGTGGTGCCGTGCAGCGCGACTACCGGGCGCATACAGGATGGGTGACGGATCGAGGGAATGGCGGATCCCGCTCGAGGCACTGGACGACTTCAGGGCGACCCAGCGGAAGCCATCGACACCCAAGGCGTCGAACGACCTCGGTGATTGGCGGACTCATCTCACAGCAGTAGGAGGTCCCTAGATGGCGCTCTCAACGGCAGCGGGCCGGAAGTCAGCGGCAGGTGCAAGTGATGGACGCCTGGGCAAGAACGGCCCGGGCTCATACAAAAGGAGAAAGAGGAATGACTACAAGCAAGACGCCACACCCAACTCGAACTGAGTTCGAGGACTTTGTCGACCTGTTGGATGGTCGAATCTGGATACTCTGCTTCGAGGAGCCGGTGTGCTCGGAGAATATTCCACGGCTGTTCTTAGAGCAGTACCCGGACCAGAACGCGTTCGAGAAGCTCGAGAGTGAGGGTCGCGTGTGGCTCAGACCGGAGGACTTGCCCAAGGTCACCAAGATGCTTGCCACATGGAGTGATCTCTACCGGAAGTGTGCCCACGATGACTTGAGCGGCCCACTGCCACGTCCGAATTGGGGGAACCTGTCCGCCCCCGTTGAGGGGGTCGACTGATGGAAGTGAAAGCGTGGATCCAGATGGGGTGCGAAAGACGAGAGGTCACGTTCGACGTTTCGGATGCCGAGATTCAGGAAGTTGGTGCGGAGGGTCTGGAGATGTACATCGAGGAAGCCGTCCTGGACTGGATCCAGTGTCGCTTCGGTTGGGGGTGGTCCTGCGACCTGATCTCGAATGACTTCGCCTTCCTGGAGGACGGTGAATCAGCGGGCTTGGTCGTGACGAACGAAGTCCTGAACCCCCGGACCGAGCGACGGCTAATAAGTCCTCGCATTGGCTTGGGCGGGCGAAACGTTGACGCCCAAGAAACGCGGCGGGGTTGTTCTCATATCACAAAACTAAAGGAGCGTTGGCAATGAACGGCAGAAAACAGCGATACAAAGAACGAACACCGCACCGGAGATTCGTATGCCACAACAAAGTGACGTAAGCATCAAACCCACCTTGGTCCGCCAGCCTGGGGGCAGGGGTGCGCTATTGAGCGGCGGACAACTCGGCAACAAGGGCGGAGGCCGACCACCCGACGAGTTCAAGGCCAAGATGGCTGCGCTTGTGTCGTCCGACGAAGCCTATGCGTATCTCGCGGAATGTCTGTGTGGCGACCACGGCCCAGCCGTCTTTCTCGCGGCCTTCAAGCTCGCTTGCGACCGTGGTTACGGGAAAGCGACCACTCACGCAGAACCGCCAGGCAGCGGCGGGCCATCTGAGATCAGAATCACTCGTGTCATCGTTCACCCAACCGACCGATGAGCATCAGTCGCCGCCGCCGCCTTGCCGGACCCCGTCAGACGCCCAGAATCGCCGCCCAGAGAGCTTCGGCGTTTGTTCGGGTGCGGGGGCCAGCCCAGCGACCCCTCGGGCCGTAGCGGGCGGATAACAGGTCCCCACTTTCACGGTTCAAATTCTGAAATGACATCGTGTGCGTGTCATGAACTCGTCGGTGGAGCGGCCTATCCCGGTGGACATCGAAGGGGGTATGGGGTGTGGGGCAAGCCCGATCATCGTGAGCTGGGACTGCCGTTCCCTATTCCACCGCCACACCTAGCTATCCAGCAGTGTTCTGCTCGTCCTGAGTTGCGGGTCTGAATGGGGCGGGGCAGAATCAGGGCATGAGTACAACGGCCAAGTGGGTTCTGAGCATCGCCATACCTCTATTTTGGGTAGCGGTCGTCCGAACTACGATGACTGGGGCACCAGATAGGTCGATGGGTCTGCTAGATCTGATTCCCGTCGCCTTGATATGGTGGGTATGGGGATGGAAATGGAAACCTGATGAGAGCGGCTCACACGACTCAAAAGTGCCAACGCCATCACCCGCGATTAGAGCAACCCCCCCAGCACCCATACCTGAGTATCCTCATTCACCCCCTGCAGTGGTCCAGCAGATGAGTGATTCAGCGCCAGATCCGCCACAGTCATCAGTTCTATCGTGTTCGGAGTGTGGACACGAGAACCCTGCAGAGGTGAATTTCTGCACCAAGTGCAGGGCGAAGATGACCCTTGAGTGCAACAAGTGTGGATTCAAGAGTCCCCAAGGTTCAGAGTTCTGCGGAAGCTGCGGGGAGGATACGGAATTCCGTGTTGAGAAAATGGCTCGTAATGCAGCAGCAGAAGCCGCAGCAGCAGAAGCATTACGAGTTCGAGAGGCAATTCGAGAGGCAGAAGATCGGGCTAGTCGTATACGAGTTGAGCGTTACTTCGATAACGGGCAGCTTCAGGTGAAAAAAGTATTTCGTATTTTTCTCCTCTCGTCAGGAATCATGTTTTTATGTTTGTCTGCAACCTGTGGTTGGGAACTAGTTACTTATACTGAACCTACGGATGAGGAACTTGTCCAAGAATGTGAAGACTTTTTCAGTGAGGGTCGCTACTCAAATTTTCATGAGGATGAAAAACTAGGTGCTTGCCTAGAGGACAGTTATAAAGCAGTGGGTATTGGGCCGGTGCTTGCTCTGTTTCTACTTGTCCTATTTGGAATGCTTGGCTTGATAAGCTTATATGCCGGTTGGTTAAGAAAGGGGCTCAATTCTGGAGTCCAGAAGAACTCCGAAGAGAAGACCTGAGTCATCCCGACCCAGAAGACGGCAACTAGCCCCTCCGTGGCACCCTACAAACACGCCGGGCCTCAGCACACCACCGAATCCAAATCTCCTTCAGTCGCATGAGTAGAGGTAGACACCGGCTCAACGTCTTGATGTCCGCCGCAACTCGGTTGAGGACATCACCCACTTCCTCGGCTAGGCCGGAAAGGCGGTCATGTTGCCGATCCAGTCTCTTGAGGTACGCCTCCGTGTAGTATCCCATCGGCGGTATCTCCCCACCCACATCCTCGAGTTGCTTGCTAGCCATCTCGATGTCCCGGTCCCAATCGCGCGTGTAGTCCACATCATTGAATCGCACGAGCTTGTCTGCGTCTCCTCGCTTCAGATTCTCGGGAGGATGACGGTTCACATACGCACGGTAGGCCCGGAATCGAGCCACCTCTTTCGAGGCAACTTGCAGCGTAGCGGCCAGTCGTCGCAGTAGCTCCGCTGCACGATCACCCTTCAATCGTCCGTCATACAGCCTTCTCTCGGTCCAGCGGTCCGCGCGCGTGAATTGAGAGTCCGTCAAGTATCCGAACGTCGTTGTAATCTCCCTCTGGTCCCGCTGCTCCACATGAGTTCGGCCACGTTCCACGATGCTGCGAAAGCCGAGGAGCAGTGGTACGAGATCAGTGTGGAACTCGCTGTCCTTCTCTGGGTGCCGAAGACTGAACAGCAGCACATGCGACAACTCGTGGGCGATGACGGCCACAAAGGTCGCCGGGTTTCGGCCACAGGTCTCAGTGACTCGGACCTTGATGGGGAAACCCCTTAGCCGGGAAGTACCGAACATGGGAAGGTCGGGAGGTATACTGACTTGGGCACCAATGCCGTGGGTGCCCCGCCCCCGACTGTCGGTCCTCGACAACGCAGTACTGCCGAAACCAGCCTTACTGCCGTCTTTTGAGACGAACGTGACGGTCACCTGGACGGGCAAGCCGAGGAGATCAGCAATCTTTTGAACCCACATCGGAATGTCCTGCCTCGGAATTGCCGAGGGCAGGTCAAGCCGAACGTTCTCTCTCACCCCCACGGCACGCGACAACATATCCATCGCTGTAGCCACGTCCTGTGAGGTCAAATGCTCGTAAATGCTACTTCACGTTCCCATGTTGACCTGCGCTGTGCCAAGTGATGTCCGATAACGTATTCATCTCGGCCCTTCGCCTACCAACCATATGCAGTGGATCTTCGTAGTGCGCGAAACCTGATCCATATGCTAGCACTCCTAGCGCAGCTACCGACAGTGTTTTGCGCGTCCTGAGTTGCGGGCCTGAGTGGGGCGGAGCAGAATCGGGGTATGTGCCAGCTACTCTCTGACATCGCAGTGATCCCCGACCATGACCGTCGTGGTACGACGTTTGAGCGGGCGGTGAAGTGGCTGCTCGAGAACGCGCCAGAGACACGCCATCAGTTCAAGAAAGTATGGCTGTGGGACGACTATCCTGATCGCGGGGGTGGGGACCTCGGGATTGGTCTCGTAGCCGAGACCCTTGGGGGTCGAGGGAGTAGACGACGACATCTGCGTTCGGCAAAGCAACTAGGACGATGGGCCACGTGGCGAGGTGGTGTTGGCCTGCCCCCGGGCACCTGAGCCAGGTAGAATGAGAGTCCAACGACCCCGGAG
>CALFPJ010000051.1 GCA_937919655.1 uncultured Gemmatimonadales bacterium | reverse complement strand
GATGTAGGCTTCGGTCTATAAAAAGGTGGTGGTTCGCAGGGGTCTCCGAAAGGAAGACCCCTGTACCATTTTATGATCCCACGGTGGGCGAAGCAGCACCACACCGGGCCGCCCTGCCGCAGCGCCTCGACGATCATGTCGTATTGTGCCGCCCGCAGCTTGTCGATGCCGGGCTTCCCGATTTTCAGTTCGATGATGTGCGTCTCGCCCCTATAGAATCCGAAGACGTCGAGGAAGCCGACGGGCGTCACCGCCTCGACGCGCCACCACCTCCCGGTCAGGCGCGTCTTGAGGTGAGCCCACATCAGTGCCTCGGTGCGATAGGCCGCCACGACTTCTCTCGAACTTGGTCAGTGACTTGGTCAGTTAAGGTCGAACGAGTCGTTCGCCGACCGGCCCGAAAGTCACCCGGCTTGAAATCTTCCTCGATTTCACCGCCTCGGTGAGCATGTGGTCGAAGCAGATCATCCCGGCATGGAAGAGACCGTCGGGGCGACGTACCCGCTTGATCCGACGGCCACCCCTGACCGACGACTCAAGGTTGCCCGACCGCATCCGGCCGAGAACGTGGAACCCGAGGTCGAGCATCGAGCTGCCGACGAACCCCTCGACCAGCGACTCCGGCTTGGGGCGGGCCTCGACGCTGGCAAGATAGCCCCCCCGGGACATGGCCCGGGCGAGCGACATCTGCTGCCCCGGGGTCGCCTTCATGCGGAGGAGTGCGCCGACGGCCATGTCGAGCTGGGCACCCGCCTCGGGATCGGCGTAGAGGGCCTTAATTTCGTCCTCATAGCCCTTCCAGCGCTGGATGGGGGCGCTGGGGCCAATCAGGGCTAAACCGTCTCTGGCGGCCCCGAAACCAAGGTGCGCGCGGCGGTCCTTCGAGTGACTGTTAAGGAGGACGACGGCCGTCCCGCCGGGGGTGGCGGCGACCACGAGGTGGCGCCCATCTTCCGGGGGGGCATTCTCCCCGGCATCGATGTGGGGGCTGCCTTGGATGGCCAGAACCGGGACCATACCGAAGCGTTCCCGGACGTGTCGCAGGAACTTGGCGGTGTCGACGAGACCTTCGGCCTCGGCCGAGCGGCGGGGGGCGGCGGCGGGGGCATCGGCCGTCACACGATGTATGCTGATGTTCTCCATCGCGGCAGGATAGGGGCAAAATCGACAGGTATCAAGATCAAGTTGTCGATTGATATCGGCAGGATAGCGTGATAGAAGGGCGGCATGGAAACACATGTCCCCAAACTCTCGCATGCCGTATTTGTCTACGGCACCCTCCGTTCCGGTTACTGGAACAACAAGGCCATGACCCGCGATGGCGGGAAGGCCGAGATGGTCGGCACCGCCGCGACGTTGGGTAAGTTTCTGCTGTTCGAAAGCGGCATCCCGTTCGTCGTGAAGTCAGACTTCCTCAAGGCCCTCCAGCCCTACAACCACCTCACCGGCCAGATCGTCGGAGAGCTGTGGAACCTCGACGACAAGGCGCTGGCCAACTGTGACCGTCTGGAGTCGCACCCCACCGGCTACTGCCGGGAGGAGACGCGGGTTCAGACGATCAAGAACCGGGCGCCCGATACGGCGTGGCTGTATTTCTATCCGCACTTCAAGAGCCTCCACGACGCCACCCTCCTGCGGCCCAGCCGGTCGGGCCTTCTTGATTGGGCGCTTGGGCATCCTCGTATCGACGGCTCCCTTCTGGCGCCCGACGCTGGGGAGGGCGAAGTCTGATGTCGAAGCACCTGAACGTCCTGCACGAGCCGAAGGCGCTCGATCCACTCACCGACCAGTGGATCAGGATGGCCATCGCCACGAACATTATCACGCCTCCCGCTCACGAGCGTCGGCGGGGGGCGTGGGCCGACGTGATCTTTGTCGTCTTGGCCCTCGGCGCCGTGCTGGTACTCGTCGGGCTGGGGTTCAGGAAGTGAGGTCGGCCGCAAGCGTCGAGTACATTTTCCGCGCCGCGGCCGGGGAGAGGTACCCAACTGGTCGACGACTCATGATGACCGTCAGCTATGCCGACGTATCTGTCCTGACCTACTGGACTGTGACGCGCATACTGCGCGACGAGCGGTTCGTCGCCGTCAGGGATCAGCCCCCGGTATCGCCTCGCTGGTTCAGCCGCGCGACGCCTGATTACAGTGGGGAATAATTGCAGGGTTGCGCCGCCTGCGTACTTACGCAGCTTCTGCAAGCGGTTCCGTCGAAAGCTGCGCGTCACCCTGCTTCTTGATGTCTTCGATCAGGTCTTTGACTTCCGCAAAGGGGCGAGCCCCAAGCGCGGCGAGGATGTAGTTGACCTGAGCGATAGTAAGTTCGAGCTTGATGTTGACGTTTTCCATACTTTACCTCCGGTTTTATTTTACGTTGCGACAGGCGCGGCGGCAACGCTTTCGGCTGCGGGCCACGGCAGGGGCGGGGATTTCACCGCCAACTGACTGTCCAACTGCGACTGGTACGAGGCGGTCTGGTCCGCCGTCCACGCGCCGAGAACCCAGCCGGATACCTGTTCCTGCGTCAGGTCGGCGTGGGGCGTGAAGGGGCTACCTTCCGTGTAAGTCAGCGCAGTCGTTCCACCGAACGATCCCGTGTTGGTGCCGTCCGTGCCGAGGTAGGCCCAACCAACACTGATGACTACGTCAGTCTCGCCGCTCGCTTGGGGCGCGCAGACCACTTCAGTAACTTTGAGCGTGTAGATGATTGCCATTGTCCCCTCCTAGGTGGGCTTCGGGTAGTCAGACTTGACCTTGTCGATGATAGCTTTCATATCCGCCTGCTCCTGTCCACCCTTCCACAAGGCGTCCAACTGATCGCCCACGGGCGGGTACGCACGAGCGCGAAGCTCGCGGTAGGCGACCTTCGCCTCGGCTGCTTCCAGCACGGCGATCTCTGCCTCGGCGGCGGCCATGTCGATGGCGACGGGCTTCTCGCTGGCGTCGTATGCCTCGATGGGATCGTTGTAGACGATCTTGGCGACGGTCGGATGCGTGTTGCGGATAGCCTGATCGGTGTACTGGTTCATGTGATGATCCTTACGGTACGACTTC
>CALFPJ010000050.1 GCA_937919655.1 uncultured Gemmatimonadales bacterium | reverse complement strand
CCGGGGTCGTTGGACTCTCATTCTACCTGGCTCAGGTGCCCGGGGGCAGGCCACAGCTTGCAAGAATCGCCCGCGATTGTAGGTCACCGCTCGTAGTAGGAGTCGCACATCGGGTACCATGTCGTGGATTGTGTCCGTCAGGGCCAGAAGCGTCGGCCCGCACCGGATCCGGTCCACGACGGTACGCACGGTGTCGGGTTCTCGCTCGATCATCACCGTGCAAACAGCGACGACATCCGGGACGGATCAGCTCCCTCGGGCACCCGTACCAATTTGAGCGTGACTCTGCGGCGAGAAGGGTAAATATTTAGGGTCCGCCTTTCCCTTTAACAGAGTGGTGCTATGTGACGCAGTCCTCAGGCTACGTCGTGCTGATTGTCGAAGACAGCCCAGATCATGTGGCGCTCATTAAGATCGTATTTGAGCATTTCGACAAGTCAGCGCACATCACAACTACGCACAGCGCCGAAGAAGCCATCACGCACATTGCGGGTCCTTGGCCAGATTCGGACTTCGGGCGCGACGACTACCCTGATGTCATTGTCCTCGACATCAACATGGAGGGCATAGGCGGCCTGGGCTTTCTCAAGTGGTACAGTGAGCAACCCAACCTCAGGCATCTCCCCGTTGTCGTGTTCACGTCATCCGGAGATCCGGACTTAGAGCGGGAGTGCCGCGCGCTCGGAGCCCACGACTTCAAACAAAAGCCGAACGACTTCAGCGAGCTCGTGCCGGTTGTTCAGCGCGCGTTGGCTCAGTGGCAGGCGAAAGACCAACAACAGCCCGGGGTCGGCTGACTCACCCAACCCGCCTCGGTGCGATCTACCGCGTGTAGATCACGATAGCGCCGTTGCCCGCAAGTGATCCGAACCGGAACACGGCATCGATGGGACTGAGCACTTCAATGTGATCGATCACGTTGGGATCCATGTCACGGATCACCTGATCTGGATACGGAACGACGATCCCGTTGATGAACACCGCAGCCGGCTTACAGCCCTCCCCACCAGATCGACGACTCACCTCAATGCAGAGGCTGGGCGTCGTAGCTCCCGTCAGCGGGTCGGCCATGTACACGTCGCGAATCCGGAGACCGGGCGCGTTTACATTGCGAAGTAGGTCGGCCGTGTTCGTCGTGCGCGGCAAGAGTACGTCGATTTCTTCGCGTGAGATGAAGTCCGCGCGCTTCGCATCACCCGCCAGACTGGTCTTTCCGAAGCGCGTGCGTGACGTCACCATCAGCCCCTCGATCTCGAGTGCCTGCGGCGCCATCTGCACCACGATATCGACGGTCTCTTGGCTGAAGATGGTGACGGAGTCCGTTCGGGCCCCGTAGGCCAAGTGGTCCGTCGTAATCAGGTGTCGGCCGGGCGGAAGATCGTCCATGACGAATCGGCCCTCCGCATCGGTCAACGTACTGCTCGACGTACCCATCACCACGACTGTGGCGCCTGGCAATCCGTCCCCGGTGCCGAAGTCGTACACGCGACCGCTCAAGATGCCTTCAGCGGACATGAGGAGCATCAGGTCCGTCACCTCTGCCTCGCCGGCCTGAACCGCCATGACCACGCTACGACCTGAGTTGGGCCCGAAGTGCGCCTGAACGCGAAGCTGGCGGCCTGCAGGCACGGCACACATGCGGTACCTGCCCGAGTCGTCCGTGCGCACTTCCACCGCCGGGGACGCACCAGGTGGTCGGTCGGCCAGTGTGGCGGTCACGATCGCTCGCGGCATCTCGACGCCCGTGAGCGAGTCCGTCACGATGCCGGAAATCACGCCGTAGCCTGGGCCCGGTTGTTCTGCGAGACACCACCCGAGAAGGAGCGTCTCCTCAGACGGCACCGCGAGCTGAAGCTGGACCGATTCACCCTCGCGGAAGGATACCTGCCGTGAAGGTGGGCTCACCCCAAGCGTCTGGAGGCGGGAGTGATAGAACGACACCCAATGCGTGCCCGCGGGAATGCCTTCGAGCCGAAAGCGCCCAAGCTCGTCTGCGTCGGTCGACACGCTGGTGCCGATGATCGCGACACGTGCGCCCCCCAACTCTTGCATCGACGTGCTATCGAATACACTGCCAGAGAGGCTCGCCGAGCCTGTGAGCTGCGCCGCCACCTGCGCCTGCGGCAACGCCAATAGGGCGATGAGCAGCAGGCCAGTAGTCTTCAAGCTTCGAGTCAGGTCTGTCATCCGTTCCTTGTCCGTCATGTTCGCGCGAGGCAGCTGATTGTCATCACCACCCTCACCGTCTCAGATATTGCGCACCCGTGCATCGTCTTCGTGATGCTCTACCGGTAGGATAGCGCCGCCAGCCAACCTTTCGTGCATCGGGGCAAACACCACTTCCTTCCTGTCAGTTCCCTCTGGCAGCCCGCTTCTTCCGTCCGCTTCTTCAGTCCCGGTCGCCAGTCCGCGTTGGCTGTTCCTTGGGGCCGACTATGAATACGTCGGTGTGGGGAAGGGATGTCGGGAGCGGACGATCCGTTAGGCACCCTCGCTCCAGGGCGTGGCCGACTTCGCATCAATGACACCCCGGGGGACCGGCGTGCTGGTTCTGTCCTACCCGTGGCGGCTCAGCCCCAGATGTCGAAGAAGGCCACCTCTCCCTCGTCTTCGAGCGGGGGGCTCGCGGGACTCAGGTAGCCCACCAGAATGTCCGTCGCTGCCCGGACGAGTACCCCGGGCGGAAGCGGTGTGCCGCCGCCTGGGTCGTCTGCATCGATCAGCCCCAGGACGGCCAACAGACCGAAACGGACGGCGAGGTCGGGTCGCACATGAGCGATCTCGTCCGAGCGGGCCAAGAGCAGGGTGCCGATGCCATCGAGTAGGGGGCGTCGGAAGCGCACATACGCGTCGTCGTTGCGTCCCGCAGCCCGGTCGAGTGACTTCAGGTAGGAGGAGCGGGAGCGTTGCGCGTCCGAAAGAAGCCTCACAGAGCCCTCGGCGAGCTGCCTCAGGTCGAGCTCGGACCAGTCGTGCGATGACACCGACGTATTCCAGCGATCTAGAGCTTCTTGCCACACCCGTTCGCCGAGATAGTCGAGTAAGTCGTCCTTACCCTTGAAGCGCGCATAGAAGGAACCGACGGAGGAGTCCGCGCGGGTGACGATGGCCTGGACGGTCAGGGCCGTTGCGCCTTGTTCGTCTAGGATGTCTAGGGATGCGCGGACTAGGCGTTCAAGGGTGCGTTGGGAGCGGTTTTGGCGGGGGGGGGTTAGGGAGCGGGCTGGGGGGTCGCTCACTGTGGCTCCTATAATAGAATGAAATTCTAGTTCTAGAATAAGGTAATAGGGGCTTTGGTGCTTGTCTTCCCTGTGTGGTCGGGCTCCGTGGTGGGGGGTTGCCGTCATCGCTGCGCTTGAGGGCCTCGGCTGAGGGCCAAGAGAACGATGACGGGGCGATGACGGGGGCCAGGCATTGTTCCGGCCCTGTCACAATGTTCACCCTCGACACGGCGAGTAGACCGATGCTTAGCACAGAAGACTCCCCCGTTCAGACTCTGTCGTTCCCTTATCATCAGCTGCAGAACGTGGAGGAGAGCCTCAACCCTCTTCGCAATATAGCGAGGGTGCCGGGCTCGGCTCTTATCTGGCAGTTGGAGGCCGGTGTCCAGGGGAGGCACGTACGCATGGTAGGGGAGCGTCCTGGCGGGATGGCCTTGCTCATCATCCTGCCCAGGGCCCCAAACCTCGCGGCGGACCCCACCATTTGGCAGCTTGTGGCGGAGTCCCGTCCACAGGCAATTCTCCCTTACCACGACCGACCCGTCGAGTCAGACCTAGCGCAGATCCTCCGCAAACCACCCGAGAACATGAGCGTAGCCGTGACCGACTATCTCAAATGGCGCGGGATAAGAATCGACCGTGACACAGTCCACTTGGTTCGTCGGACGCTGGAACTATCAGCGGACCTCAATTCAGTGACGGCCCTTTCGCGGAGCCTCTACCTGTCACGACGCGCCCTTGGCCGTCGCTTCGAGAGCCGCGGCCTGCCGGTGCCATCGCATTGGCTACAATTCGGGCGCCTCCTGCGATTTGCGATTCGACTCCAGAACTCCGACGAGAGCATCTACTCGATCGCTTGCGGCCTCGGCTACCCCGACGGCTTCGCCGCCAGCAATCAAATGCACAGGCTGTTTGGATTCCGACCGACTGAAGTACGAGAGTACCTCGGTTGGGAGTGGATCCTGGAGGCCTGGCTCAGAAAGGAAGCCGATGCCGGCACATTGCGCCCCAAGGTCCCAGGGCAACCCGTCGCTCATCCACCTCGCAGTGGCTCCGGCGCCCCTGACAAGATCACCCTGGGGGAACGACCGCGCGGCCGACGGCGCCCCGCCGGGTGAGGGGAGTTGCTCGACGATGGAGGTCGAGAGAAGTTGTCTGCCCCCAAGTCGAGTGACGTCTACGGCAGCGTCGCGACAGCGGACACCGATGAGGACCCGGAGATGAACGAGCCTGACTCCAATGATCGCAAGGTGGTGGTGCAACTCTTCGGGGGACCGGTGGTCAACCGCACCGAAGAGCCGGTTCATCTGTCACCGCACCAGGCCGCTCTAATAACTCTCGTGTTCGGCCACCGGCGGGGCATCGTTTCCCGCAAGGAAGCGACCTGGCTGATTTGGGCGAAGGACGATGGCCCCAAAGTTCGCCACAGTCTCCGGTCGTTACTTCACCACATTAGCCAGAAGACCGGTCACCGCATCATCGCGACCCCAGAGGATCAACTGGTCCCAGATCTGACCGCAGCCAGCTCAGACCTCGTTCACTTCGAATTAATGATGAAGAACGGCCTCCTCCTGGACGCGGCCAACCTCGTATCGAGTGGATTCGGTCGTGGCTGTTCGCACCCACCCAGCCGGGAGTTCGAGGACTGGCTGGACTCACGCCGTGCGTCCCTGGCGGACCGCATTGTTCGGGCGGCGGCTGACGTTTGGGATAAGCACGACGGGACGGAACAATGGGCAGAGGTCCACGGTGCCGTAGAATCTCTTTATAAACTGCGACCCAGAGATCCGCATGTATTAGCTAAGGTGATTGAGACGCGCGCACGGCTTGGGAGGGGTGCTGGCGCGGAGGCAGCCTACGCGGAACACCTCTCCTTCCTGCGACATGGTGAAGCTCCGCACCGGTTGCTGGAGCAATTAATCCACCGAGTGCGGGCGAGCGAACCCATCAACACAAAATTGGGCGCGTCCGCCCCTCGAGACGTCCCGTTGGTTGGTCGAGAAGACGCCTTGTCCGTAGCCAGAACGATGGTCAAATCAATGGACCAAGGCGGCTTCCAAGTTCTTGTGGTTCGGGGAAAACCGGGAATCGGAAAGACCCGATTCTTAGAGGAAGTTCAGCGTCAGGCCTTGCTGTCTGGGTGCCGCTGCTTGTCGGCCAGTCCAATTGAGCTTGAACGCAGGATCGCCCTCAATCCAATCATCGACGCTCTCTCCTCCGTCGATGTCCGACCCCACCTCGACCAACTCGGGGAACCTTGGAAGGCCGTGATCTCGTCGATTCTTCCAGCGAGCGCAACAAACGGGCCTCTCCAGGAGATCCCTGCGATCCAAGAGAGCGGTCTTTCCCGCCGCCTGCTAGACGCCTTTCGGATGTTATTTGATCGGATCGCCGCAGAAGGACCGGTGGTGTTGATAATCGATGATCTTCAGTGGGCGGACCCCACCACGCTCGCGCTACTAAAGTTCATTGAGAGGAGATGGGAGAGCGGTGGGTTTTGCCTAATCTGCGCGGTTCGTCCAGCGGTGCTCTCGCAGCAGGACTCTCTTGAATCCTTCCTCCTTCGGAGTGACTTGGACGGGGGGCACTTTATCGATCTTACGGAGTTGAACGACTCCGAAGCACGGGAGCTGTTGCGGCATGTGTCCAAGGATACTCTTGAGGCAGGGACCGAGAGGTACCTCTGCCAGTTGGCAGCTAACCATCCCTTCTACCTGACCGAGCTGGCGAAGGACTTCTTGTCCGGAAGGCTGGCCCTTCCATCACACCGCTTGGACGCAATCCCTATCCCCGTTTCGCTTCAGCAAATCTTCAACTCAAGGATCAAGCATCTCTCAGTTCAGGCCCTCCGGGTGGCGTCTCTTTTGGCCGTTCGGGCTCGCCCGATGCGTTTGGTGGAAATCAGCGATCTGCTTGGCATAAATCTTGAAGAGTCGGCTGACCAAGTGGAGCAGCTTGATCAATGGCACTTCGTCGATGTGTCGCAGGACAGTATCCGGATCTCCCATGAGTTGTTCCGAAGCGCACTCTACAATCACATCAGCGAAGCTCGTCGGGCTCTGATTCATGGTATGATCGCCCAAAGCATGGAAATGGCAGGCCCTGCTGATGTCCTTGGGGAGCTCGCCATCCATTACTCCAGAGCCGGTGAGCGCAACAAGGCAGCACAGTTCGGGAAGACGGCGGCAAGAGAAGCACTGGACTGCGGCGCTCTGACTGCCGCGGCCCAGTACTTTGAGATCGTGGTCCAAAACCTCAGCGACCCAGCGGACCGCGCGGAGTCAACGGCCGACCTGGCGAAGACGCTATACAGGGATCGCCAGATCTCCAAGGCCAATCCGATGTTGGAATTGGCTGCAAATCGACTACGCAAAGCAGGGAATCCACTCCGTGCACGGCGCATGGAAATTCGGCGAGTCGAGGGTTTATCCGAGCTAGGCACTTCTCCGATGGAAGACCTGCTCGCTCGCCTCTCAGCGGTCAACAGGGAGGCGGAAGTCGTGGGGGACTGGGAGGCGGTGGCTTTGGGATTGGATACTGAACTGCGGTTGCGACACCGCTCGTCCGACGTGTCCGGGATTCGTCGGACGTTCACGGAGTTGCGAAAGTTGGTGGCGGTGACTTCGCCGCCAGCAGCCTGTGTGTGCCATATGGGACTCGCTATTGAGGTGCTATTCGGCGATACGGATGCCGCCGAAACGTCCGCTCGCATCGCGGTCAGAATCTCAAATGGGCTCCCGATTGACTACCAAGTTCGTGCCCGCGTTCGTCAACTCTTCGTGGACCTGCATCGTGGAAAGGGTTACACACCAGACAGCCTTCGAATCGCTGCTCAAGCGAGGGCAATCGCCCTCACCAGCGGTGATCTCGCTCAGAGGTACTACCTTGAGGTGAACCACGGAGTATTGCAACTGGATTCGGGCGACCTGGATCAGGCCGAGGCGGCATTCAACCGTGCAGGCGGACTTCTGGGCGTCCGTGACTTGTCTCTGTCTAGGCTCACTCAGGCCTATAATATGGGAGAGTTGTACATCGCGCGAGGTGATTTCGGGACGGCGCTCCGTCATCTCGAAGAGGCGCTCACGCTAGCCGGAGCCGGATGTCCCGACTATTTGCGAGAGTTGATTCTAGCCGGAACTGGGCTTTGCGCGTTGGAAATGGGCGACTTATCTGCGGCTAGACGGAGCGAGGACGCATTGGGCAGTCCGCCACCCGATCTGTTCTACGATCCCTCAACGATCTTGGTATTCCGTGCAAGGATGCTCGTGCGGAGGGGACATATCGATGAGGCCATCGGGTTGCTGAACCGTTGGCGCGATCGAGTACGTGATCGCTTCGTTCTATCGTGGCTCAAGCTCACGCTGGAATTGGTGAGGTTAGGCAGTCGCTCAGGGCTGCGCGGTCTCCCCCAGATAATCGCAGAAGCGACGACCGTCGCCGATGAACTCTACCTCGCGAGGCGTGTCGAGCAACTTACCCTCCTCGGAAGATCACTGTGACACTCCCGTTCGTTTCGACCAACCAGAGCTTCGGCGTCCGACGGAACCACCGAGGACATCATGATCTCGGCGGGAGGCACTCAGCGGGCCGACTTCCTCAACTCTAGCTTCCGCCCGGGTGGTGTTCATAAGCTCAGCGTACTCCGTCAGGATACTCGAATGAACCAAGGCTCGAACCACTCGGTGGTCGAACTGCCGTCCGGCGTGCTCCCGCAGTTGCTCGTAAACCGCCTCCATGGGCAAGGCTTTTCGATAAGGTCGATCAGACAGCATGGCATCGACAGCATCGCAAACGACAATGATCTTCGCACCCAGGGGTATCTCATCACTGAGTAGTCCGTCTGGATAGCCTTGGCCGTCCTCCCGCTCATGGTGGTGGCGCACCGCCCGGATCACCTGCTCGCGCACCGATGCCAATTTGCGCAGCAACTCGACTCCTTTGGTCACATGGGACTCAATCACTGCTCGCTCTCCCGGAGTGAGGCCGTCGGGCTTCCGTAGAATATCGGAATAGACCGCCTCAATTTTCCCGATGTCGTGGAGGAACCCTGCCGTTTCAATGTCCCACACGACGCGGGATGATTGCCCCAATTCTTCCGCGATCCTCCGGGCCAAATGAGACACTCGCCGGGAGTATCCGGACGTATATGGGTCGCGGGTTTCGATCGCCTTGACGAGGGCTTCTAGCAAATCATTGTTCGCCAGTTGGAGTTGATGCGTCGTCTGGTATGAATGGCGAATAAAGAAGAGCGGCAGAATCGCGAGCAGAAGGCCCACGGGGCCCGTCTGGATATAGAGGCCGCCACGGCGATGGCGATGGGAGCGGTAAGAAGGTCGGCGAGAATGTTCGTGCCAGCAGGCCCCACGAGGCGGCTCCAGACCTGACGATAAGGAAGCCCCTGGGCCAACGACATCACCATCGCAACCGATGCGTTGTTGATCCACGGCACAACAACACCGAACAAAACAAAGGGCCCGAACTGGTCTAGTACATTCGGCTGGCCCGAGGCTTCGCTCGCCATCAGTGCGATACCACCCGCAGCGGTGAATGCCCACCCGCCGACCGCGGTGGAAACCACCCATTGCGCGAGATTAAAGTTCGCCCTAATCGCCTCCTTTCGCCGGATGGCATACTCAACCACGGCCCCCATGGCCAGGACCGTCGCTACTGTTGCGGCCGGACCAAATAGAAGTACTAGGGTGAAGAGTGGTAGAAAGCCGATTGAGGTTACTCGGCCAACCTTGATGTGTACGGCCTGTTGCTCTGACACCAACGCCAGAAGAGCGAGCGTCCCGAGTCCCCAATAGTCAGCAGAATTAAGGGTCGTGAGTTGCGACCAGTCTTGCAGAACCAAAAAGGCGCCCGCGACCACACATGCACCAGTAACGAAGACAGTAACAGCTCGGTTTTGCATGACCAAAGGGCCCCCCTGCCCACCCTACAGACGGCCTACCAACTCGCCCGTCCGTTACCAATGAGTGCTGCCAACTCGCCAAAAAAGTCAAACAAAGAGCTAAACATTTACGCCACCTCCTTTAAAGTAGGTGTCGACTCCCGACTTATCCGCTATGGAAGTCGCATCCGCTTCGCTCGCCACTCTTCTCCGCTAGGCAGGCAGACCGAGGGGGTTTCCTATCTCCTTGTTTTTGGGCTTCGCTCTTGGGCCCACAGGCCCGGGCTAGACGCGGCCTCGGACCCAGCGGTCCGTGGCTTGTGGGGTTGCTAGAATTGCCGCACGGTCTGTGGATTCCTCCACCACGGTGGCACCCGCGAGCGACGTGACGTCGCGTCCCGAGATCGCGTGTACGGCAACCAACACAAACGTTCTATCGAATGCGTCGACGACCTTCACTCCGTCCAGAGCAAGCGACAGAGCCTTCCGGACGCCAACTTCTTCTTCTGTACTCGCGAGCGCGGCCTCTACAGCGACGAGGGTCGCGATGCCGACGGCTTCCAGCTTGGCCCTCGGTCGGTCTGAGGCACTGGCCTCACCCACAAATCGTTCCCCGCCCCATTCGATCTCGACGCGGTGGCGCACGTGATGGGACCGTTCGGGCTCCATCTGTTGCCCAAAAAACAACAGGTGTCGCTCGGTCGGCCCAGGCTTGGGCATGATCTGCACTGTGGGATCTGTCGTAGCCTGCGGTGGCTGCGGTGTCTGCGTTTGCGCTACGGAGATGGTGCGGTGGTCAACCTCAAGATCCAGCTGCGCATACAGCGCCGACTCGACGTTCCTCACCGTCTGCTTGGGCTTTACGTCCATGGTGGTGAGAAGATGAATCTCCTCAATCTCACCACCCGGGCGCGCGACGACCCGCGCTGAAATAATACCTTTCAGCGAGAGGAGTAGCCGTTCGGCCTCCTCTATGGTCCAGCTCTTGTGTTCTTCGTGCGGCGCGGTCATCCCACTCCAGGTCCATGCCCAAGGCCCCTACCGATCTCGAAATCTGCGGGGTGGACGGTTCCGGGCTCGACTACGGTGCCGGACACAGCCCTCCACCCTGTCTACAAACATGGACACGCTTGGGGGCGCGCGCCGGATTCTTGCCGTTCATAAGGCGATGAAAAGTCTCATCACCGTCCTACCCAACCAGACGGTACTCAGCGCCCTTGAGCAGGAACAGGGTACAAATGTTTATAACGTGTGGATTACCTATGCGACGTTGCACCTATAGCTGTCAATATTCGAGCAATACCAGAACAAAAACGCCCCTCCACGGGATTGTGGAAGGGCGCACCAAATTGAGAGGAAATTGCAATAACTACCTCGGGTAGATCGACTTCCCATCCAGGTCGTCAGGCGCCCGAATACCCGCTAGCGCTGCCAATGTCGGAGCCATGTCCACGGTGTACACGGACTCGGCCGAAGATCCACTCCTTACCCCCGTCCCCATGAGCATGAGGGGTACCCAGCGGTCGTACCAGTACGGCGAACCGTGGGTGGTTCCCCTCGGGGACGACACCAGGTCACCGGGACCGAAGCGCACTTCTATGCCGTAGGGCGACAGCGCATTGTGGGCCCGACCGGGATAGTGCGAGTTGCGGAACATGACCGCGAAAGAATCTGCTGGCTCGCCGACGGTGAGTTCCCGGTGGGTATAGGCCTTTGCCACGACGCCACGCTCCTCGAGCAAGCGCGCGGCCCGCTCGGCGACTGCGTCCGGGGTCCCGCCGGCCTGCGCGGCCTCCTGGTAGACCTCCCCCATGGCAGCGGTGTTGTCGGTGATGTCGATCCGCTCGGCGCTCATGTCACCCATGACCTGGGCGGCCTCCGGCATCGTGACCACGCCGTGATCTGCAGACACCCCGACGACCCAACGTCCTTCGCCAACCTGTTCGTCGAAGTAGTCGAAGAGCCGGCCCAGCACCCGATCCACATTGATCAGGTTAGAAAACTGTTCCTGACTTAACGGACCGTAGCCGTGCCCGACGTAGTCGGTCGCCGACAGAGAGACCGCCAGGTAGTCGACATGCCCGCGCTGTCCCAAGTCGAACTCATCCATCGCCGCCATCGCCAGCGCGCCGACCGCGACGTCCACCTGCGGCGTACTGAGCGCCCACGCGTTTGCAGACTGTTGGCTTGAGCTGCTGGTCTCTTTCGAACGCCTATGGGGAAACGTCGTGTTGGTGCCGTCGCCCTCGTAGGGAGCGTCATCGTCGCGGGCCAGACTACGAAGGTCATCAGGCACCAATGAGTACCAGGTCTCCTCGCCGACAATCCCCGGCATCACCTCGGAGTTGAAGCGGTTCAACCAGCGGGGGTATTCGTTGGCGTAGTAGGTCGAGGTGATGAACCGAGCGAGCTGCGGCAGAAGCCAATAGACGTTGCTGTCGGTTTGCCCGCCCATGGTGATGGCCGATCGGTCCTTGGAGGAGACCGAGACGGTTCGTGCATCCGGGTCTTGGGCTCGCACCCAATCCGCTAATCCCTCTCTGAGCAGGTTCTTCGGGGACCGGCCGGGCAATTGTTCAACGGTCTCGAAACCCAAGATCGGGGAGTCGCGGTCTTCGACGGCGTACATCGAGCTCCACGTAGAACCGATCCTTTGAGACCACGAGTTCGCCACGATCCCGGACCGGGAAGGAAAGACCCCAGTCGATAACGTCGCTTGCCCCGCGGCCGTATGTGTCACGGCGTGTGCGTGTGAGGCCGACGAATACCGAAAGCCGTCGTCCAGAAGCCGACGGAATCCGCCGGTGAAGGCGGGCGCAAAACGCTCGACCAGATCGCCACGGAGCTGGTCGATCGAGATCATGACCACCAGCGAAGGGGCGTCGGTATTTTGAGCACAGACCTCAGGAATTCCCGACAACGTCGTCAGGAATGACAGTCCAATCACAACGCACCGAATCTTCATGCCACAACCTCTCGCCTCGAATTGTGGGGCGGCTCGCCATCGGAGCCAACAAATATCGGGCAGACAACCCGGAACACGATCGACTAAACTGGCCTACGAAACCTCCCCCGCTGCGGTGATGCTTCCTGTGATCCGAAATCAGCCACAGACGCTCCTTCGAGTTTTCCCGCTGTTGCTTCTTTCCCTCATTTTGCCAACCAAAGCAAGCTCGCAAACGATTGCAATCGACTACGGTGTTCGCCCCGGGGACAAGGTCACTGTCTTGCTGTACACCGGGGGCGGCGTGGAGGTCAGGGAGGTTGGCGGAGAGCGGATCATCGATAGGGCTGGGGAAATCTTCCTTCCCTACGTTGGACCCACGGCTGTTGCGGGTCTCGATCAAGCGGGGATCCGCGGCATCCTTACCGAACGCTACTCCACATTCTAACAAGGACACGTCGTCAGCGTGAAGGTGGAACTCAGTGTATCTGTGACGGGAGCGGTGAGAAATTCCGGGAAGTATTTCGTATCGCCGACGTCCTCCGTCGTTGATGCGATCGCAAGTGCCGGGGGCATGCTCTCAGAGCTCTCAACTGGTGGTGGTAGTGGTGGTGGTGGTGGCATCCCGGCAGACCAAACCCGGGTCCGGGTCGTGCGCGACGGTCGGACCATCGTTCTCAATTTCCGCCCCGACGACATCGCTCCAGAGGTACTTCTCCTGCCGGCGCAGTCGGGCGACTGGATTCACGTGCCCAATCAGGCTCGCTCGCGTGTCCGTGATGAGCTCCAGTTCTGGGGCAGTATTATAGTCTTCGTCGCCAACATTGCGGCAATCATCGTCTTGATCGGGCGGTAGTCGCGCGTATACACCACGGCGCTCAGCATGGCCGGGGAAGGCCCTGGGGACCCTAGGTCCCTCATCTAGATCACCGTCCCAATTCAGCATCTCGCGGGCCCGACCCGCCATCGGTGGAAACGAACGGCGGTCGTAGCATTCCTGAGTGAACAATCCACAAACGAATTCTCGACCGAGCCCGCTCCCCATTGGCTGGCCGCCGAACCGGCAGTCCTCCTCGACGACCGCACGCGCCCGGACTTCCGAGATGTCTTCGGCCACCTAGCGGCGCACTCGGTGGACATCGCTTCGGCAGTGACACGAGTCCGCCTCAGCACAATGAACCTGACAGCGGACGAACTCAGGGGTGTCGCGAGCTTTCGGGTGCCCGTGGCTGAACTGAATGCGCTGCAACTCACCGCGGAGGCGCGCGGACTGGTCAATGACCCCCGACGCGCGGCCCAAGTGGATCTTCTGCGACGGCTCCTAGGGTCAGGGAGCCTCGAGGTCCGCGCCGCACCACTCGGCGGATGGTCACCGGACTTCACCGTGCTTGCCTCGCCCGAGGGGCCTACCGCGCTACTCTGCGGATTCCATTGGTTCGAACGCCCCTACCCGCATCGTGGCCCTGCATGGCGCTGACGCGGCCCGAAGGGGGGCGCGACGTCATGCTGCGCTCTGGGAGGAGGCCCATGACATCGGACCCGCAGTGTGGAATATCCTCTCGAAGGCAGCCCGCGGGGGCGTCGCCGCACGAGCGGTCTCCGGTTGACACCCCTCCGCCGTGCCTCTTTATTTTCTTCCCGCTGTACGTGGTCCGTACAGTGCTGATCCGGCGTAGCTCAGTTGGTAGAGCAGCTGACTGTTAATCAGCGGGTCACAGGTTCGAGTCCTGTCGCCGGAGTGAGAGAAAACCTAGGCCCTGCAACCCTTTTTTGGGTTGTGGGGCTTTGTGTTGCCCAGCGACTAGGCAGTGCTGGGACTCACTCTGGGACTCACACGGACAAGAAAAGCGGCGGATATCACGACCCCCCCCGTCCCCCCCTCATTGGCGGCGACGGGGCGGTACTGCTACAGGACCGCACACATCGACGCCTATGCAACGCCGTATCCCCGAAAAATATTTGGTAGCTGGGGCGCGTCCATTTTGCCGACGAGACTGAACCGCGCCGGGTTTGCCGGAGACTCCAAGCCTTGAGAGGTCGAGCGCACGCGGGAAACCGGCTTGCGAAACCCACATCGCGACCCGCATGTGGTGCGTTGACTACAGCCGCTCCGCTAACCGGTCCACGTCGACTCTGATGCCACTGTTCTTCGCGGCCAGCACGACGTCATAGCCCTCGCCACTCTATGTGTTGTCCCAATCCGTCCCGTCGGGGAACGCGCGGAAGAACGTCGCGATCTCGCTCCTCACCGCGGCCACGTTGGCTACCTTAGTCGAATCTTGCTTATTGACGAGCAGGAATTCCTGACCCCCCCATAGGTGCGTAGTTCGCGTGAACCATTCTCGGCGTCCCAGACGTCAGATTCCATACTGATGAAACGCGAGTAGAATATTCAACTCGACCTTCGTCAGTCATGTACGCTCCCTCTTGAATGTGTAGGGAAATCGCACCACTCATGTCGTCATTGAAAGTTACATCAATATCTCTGGCCGATCCCTCTATCCAATCAATGCCCGATACGAGACCTAAATAGTCATCTCGCGACATATGACTGCAGGGAGTCATATCTGACAGGCACATCGACACTTCTTCTGATAGGCTAGCATTGATGGCTTCGCGTTGTTGCTCTTCAGAGGCGATCACCTCCATCAATCCTTCTAGAGCATCGACTACGGCTTGCCTCATATCTTCTTCATCATTCTTTCTGGAATAGATTTGTGCATTTCTTCCATAAGTGGTCTGGCCACCTCGATCTATAGCCCCTAGCTGAGCTTCCAGTGCATTTTCTATATCTCCGAACTGAGCAAGTAGTTCAGCTTTTGAATCGAAGGCATTAGGTCCAGAGTAGACCTCTGAATACAAGGTGAGATATTCGCGTGAGGTTGCTTCGTCTTCGTCTTCCAAACCCCACGTAGCCTGTCCGTAACCATAGGCTAACATGTTGTAGGCTGGTGCAGCCAATCCAGAAAACTCCATCGCAAATGCTTTCAGTGCCTCTATACCCTCGAGATCTGGAGTGATCGCACACCACTGGAAAAGACCTTCCTGAGGAAAGTCAGCCGCCACTTCAGCACAGGTAGCCCTCCGCTCTTCAGACTGAAGGATATCCATCCAAGCAGCCTCAGCATCTGTCATCGGCGCTCCACTAAGATTGTCGAGTCTCGAAACCCGAGATCCCAAGTCAGGAAACTCGCTTCCAAAGTCGGAGGCAATTGCGGCCTGAGTGATCTTGGCAGCGGTACAAGTTGGGTCAATCATCAACGCCGCCTGCGAGAGGCCCCAAGCTCTTCCGGTCTCAATATTCAGAGATGCCATTATAGCTTCATTCACTAAAGCATGACCCTGCTCGGTACACGAAGTGGAAGAAATCCACTGATCACCAGTACCTACGGTGGTTACCGAACCAAAAGTCGATGCTTCATTCTGTCCGCTGCACGCCGCACTTGCAACCGCCAGAGATAAACAAAATACACCTAGACGGGACTGAATCATGGTTGCTTCTCCTGTCATAATGATGAGCGGCAGGCGGCTGTGCTTACCACGCCATCGCTAGTTAATCAAACCATAAGTAGTGGCAGCGGAACTATCCTGCAAATCCGGTACAAGAATGTACTGGGATCGTCAACGCTATAATTTAGTAATTATGGAATAATGCCGCAAACCGTAACAGGAGGGCAAATCAGTTCGGGGACATTCGCAGTGGTACTGATCATTGGGATTCTGCTCTTACTGCTTATCTCGATTTGTCTTCGTCAGAAGAACAAGGACGAGGCCGGCTCACGTCCTCACACTGGTGAGTTCTGTGAACTGCATTCTGCACAGGGACTTGAGTTGCCCGAGCGTGTGGACGGGTTGCTCGACCGCAGCGGGTTGACCACGGTGGAAGGATTGAAGCTGCCCAACCATGGGGGCGTAGGTTAGCCTGGCCGGGTGTGGTTGCGGGAACGCGGCCACACCCAGCTATCCGGAACCTGTCAACGACAATGGGACACTCATGGGGATCAATTAGAGAGCAATTTCCTGTGTCGAGGTGGATGGGATGGGCGGGTTGATCCAGACGGCCTGGGGGAGGGGTTTGGGTTTCGGCTGACCGGAGACAAAGCGCTCTGGATGGGTGGTCCAGGCCCTGTTGAGCACAGCCTTTCTGCTGGCGATGACTTCGTCGGCCCTCCCGAAGTGGACCTGCTCGGGGGTCAGCATCGAGATACCGCCGTGGCGAT
>CALFPJ010000049.1 GCA_937919655.1 uncultured Gemmatimonadales bacterium | reverse complement strand
ATCCTCGAGTCCTTTCCCCCTCCAGGGTCGTTGGACTCTCATTCTACCTGGCTCACCTGTCCGGGGGCAGGCCAAAGTCCGACGCCCCCAGAAAGGCACCCGACTCCGGCATCGCTGCCATTGATAATGGAATGTCCTCCCTCACGCCCGCACCGGCGCCGGCGATTCCCTCGATGGGTGACTTCAAAGTTATGGTCGTGGACGACGAAAAGGACTCGCGTGTCCTCATGGTCCACTATTTGGAAGAATTCGGATGCCAGGTCATCACCGCGCCGGGGGGCGAAGATGGCATTCAGGCAGCGCACGACCACATGCCTGACCTGATCACGCTCGACCTCATGATGCCGGGGATGACAGGGTGGGAGGAGCTCAAGCGTCTGAAGGCCGACCCCGCCCTACGGAACATCCCTGTAGTCGTCGTCAGCATCGTGGCTGCAGAAGGCCGGGGTCGTCTTCTCGGCGCGGTCGACCTCGTGACCAAACCCTTCGAACGTGACTATCTGCTCCGCGTACTGTGGCAGAACTTGGTTCGTAAGCGCGGCGGCCGGGTACTCGTGATCGACGACGAAGCCCACATACGCACGATGATATGTGAGTTTCTGGCCAGCGTCGGCCTAGAGTCTGTCACCGCAGCGGACGGGAAAGAGGGTCTGGATATGGTCCGTTCTGAGGTCCCGAATGCAGTGATCCTCGACCTCATGATGCCGGTCATGAGCGGCATGACCTTCCTGGAGACCCCTAGGAAGAACCCGCTCCACAGCGGCCTGCCGGTATTCGTTCTTTCCGGCAAGGAGATCAATGAGAAAGAAGAAGCCATCCTGGCAGAGTTGGCCTCAGCCGTAGTCACCAAGGTGAACGCGCCCGAGGAGTTACGACGACTCCTCGGCTCCGTGTTCAACTTGGAACATGCCGAACCCCTGCCGCTCGACGACTAAGGCATCGGGACCTCGGACGAGCGTAGGGGTACGACGCGCGCCAGTTCCACCATTCACCGACCCCACCGCGATGCGACTGACGTACCGCACAGACCTCCAGCACCATCTCCCGTCCACCGTATTTGCGTGGCACGAACGACCGGGCGCGCTTGCGCGCCTCACTCCGCCGTGGGCTCACGTGGACGTCTTGGAACAGAGCAACGGCATCAGAGACGGGGGCAAGGTGGTCCTCCGCGTGCACCGCGGCCCCACAAGTTTCCGCTGGGAGTTGAGGCACAAAGACTTCGTCCTAGATAGGCAGTTTTGCGATGAGCAGGTCGCCGGCCCGCTCAAGTCGTGGCTGCACACGCACAGGTTCGAGGCACTGGACGGAGGCGGGACTGGGGTTGAAGACCAGATAGACCTAGAGCCCCCGCTTGGAGCCGCGGGGGCGGCCATCGGGCCTGCGCTCGTGAAGAACGAGCTGGGTCGGCTCTTTCGTTTCCGCTACCGGCGCTTATTCACGGACCTCGCTCGGCATGCGGATTTCGCCGATAGGCCCCGGCTTAGGGTCGCGATCTCAGGGGCTTCCGGCCTGGTCGGCAGCAACCTGGCGGACTTCCTAACGACCGGGGGCCACCAAGTCGTTCGCCTCGTTCGCGACAGTCGCGAGGTCTCAGACGATTCCGTGTATTGGAACCCGGCAAACGGAGATATCGACGCCAACTCTCTGGTCGGGGTCGATGCAGTGGTGCACTTGGCTGGCACACCCATCGCGAAGGGCCGATGGACCTCCGAACGGAAGAAATCGATCAAAGACAGTCGCACCAAAGGCACCGAGTTGCTTTCCCGCACGTTGGCGACGATGACGGGTGGCCCGCGAATCTTGGTGTCCGCTTCTGCGATCGGGTTCTACGGCGACCGGGGCGATCAACGGGTAGACGAGAGCACGCCTGCTGGCAAGGGCTTCTTGGCGGAGGTCTGTCGCGCGTGGGAAGGCGCGACAAAACCTGCTGAGCGGGCCGGAATCCGCGTCGCCAACCTCCGTATTGGGGTGACTCTGTCTCCTGCGGGGGGTGCGCTTGGACAGATGCTTTTGCCCTTCAAGATGGGGGCAGGAGGACGCCTGGGGTCAGGGGACCAATACCTGAGTTGGATCGATACCGATGACCTCGTTGCGGCCATCCATCACATCATCATGACGGACCATCTGCGCGGAGCCATCAACGCCACCGCGCCACACCCGGTAACGAACGCAACGTTCACCTCGTCGTTAGGTCGCGCCCTTGTCCGACCCACGGTGATCCCTATCCCTGAATTCGCAGTGAAGGCGGTATTTGGGGAACTCGGGCAGGAGGCATTGTTGTGGGGCCAGAGAGTGATGCCTGACAAACTGTTGGAGTCCGGCTTCCGGTTTTTCTACGAAGGCGTGGACGAATCACTCCGCTTCCAACTCGGCCACATGGAGTAGCTCGTCTCCTCTCCTTCCACATCAGCCTACCCCTCGAGGATGAGTTCCCCGTCGGGTCCCAGCTCCGGATAAGGCATGCCCGCGGCTCGGCGGCCTGCGGCGACGGACGGGTAGGCCCATTCGAACAGCGTCCGGTCGAAGTCCAGAGTCGACATCCGACTCGATGCGTACATATCTGCCGCTTCCCTTTGACGCATCGCTTCGAACAGTAGAATTGCCGCCGCGACAGAGACATTCAGGGACTGGGCTGTCCCGCGCATTGGAATGAACACATGTGCGTCGGCCATTCCCAAACCCTCGTCTGAGACTCCATGCAACTCGGCACCCATCATGATCGCGGTCGGCCGCGTGTAGTCGATTTCGCGGTAGTCGAGGGCACCCGGGGCAGGGTGCGCGGCGACGACCATGAAGCCCTGAGCCTTCAGCTCCGTAACCGCCCCCTCGACGGCATCGTGCCTGTGGACCTGGATCCACTTCTTCGTGCCACCCGAGGTGCCGTGGTGGACGGGGAGTCCCGTTTTCGGAGGAACGACGTGGACGCCGAGGACGCCCACCGCGTCACAGTTCCTTAGGATCGCAGAGAAATTGTGAGATTTGTTTACCCCGTCCATCAGGACCGTCAAATCAGGCTGTCGGCGAGCGAGCGCGGCGCGCAGTCGATGGAATCGTTCAGGTCTCATAGGGTATATTGTCGCCTCCATCCGCTGGAAATCACACCCGACCCTTCGAGGCACTTTTGAGACGCAGCACGCTCAGCGCGTTCGCGACCGTTCTTCTCTCAGCGCTTTCTGCGTGTGACCGTGTCGGCGAGATCGTCATCGTCCCCGAGTTCGACCACACGTTCGCTCTTGAGTCAGATCTGGACGGCTTCTACGGGAGCGGCATAGACCTTGATGACCCAACCGTGCCCTAGTCTGTGAGCCGGTCTACCACCATGGTGCACTCCGGGGCCGGCGCGGCCGCTCTAGCGTTGGACAATACGAACGCCACTGCCAAAGTCTGGATGGAGAAGGTATTCGAGGTCCAGCCGGGGCGGGCGCATGATATCGAGCTTTCATTCGACGTCGGATCTGCGGACTGGGCGGGCGCCGAAGAGTGGCGGCTTCTAGCAGGGGCTCACACTGAGTCGCCTCAAACCGCGGCTGAATTGACGATACAGGACGCGTCCGGAAATGGGTCCGCTACCGATGACGGAGTGGTCTTCCTGGAGAAGCGGTACGCGATGAGGGCCACCGCTGACGAAGAAGGTCGTCTTTTTCTCGCGATCGGCCTGTGGGGCACAACCATGGGAAGCCGCACCTACTTCGTCGACAACGTTCATGTGCTCTTTACGAGGGTGAGCCTGGGAGGCTAGTTCGACATTCGAGACGCGAGCGTCCTGCCGCAGATGCTCGTTCAGCACCCTACGGCCTTCGGGGTTCGGTGACGGCAGGATGAGGTTAGCTTCGATCGCGACGCCGGGGTGGTGAAATCGGTAAACACAGGGGACTTAAAATCCCCCGCCTGTAAGGGCTTGCGGGTTCAATTCCCGCCCTCGGCATTTGCTTGCGGTATAACAACTTACGCCTCTCGCACGAAGGGGAGGATATGCGGAGCCAGACGGGGGTTTGTGCCGTTTTTGTGCCGTGCGAGCTTTTCAACGCCTTCCGACAGGGCCGTCGCGTCTACGATGGCGTAGCGCCGGTAGACGCTTTCCGTCTTGTGGCCGGTGAGCTTCATCGCGACCGAGCGCGACACGCCAGCCCGTTCGAGGTTGCGCACAGCCGAACGCCTGAGATCGTGGAACAACGCTCCCTCTAGTCCTGCTCGACCGCACGCGCCTGTCCAAGCACCTCGGATCTCCTTGAGTTGCTTCCCGTCTCGGTGGAACACCCACGGCACGAGATGCCCAGCCTGAAGCCGAGCATCATGCTGGGCCCGCATGAGAGTTTCCAGTTCGGGGAGACACTGGAAGGGGAACGTCCGACCCTCGCCGTTCTTTGTCGTCCCCGGCTCCAACCGTACTTCACCAGCGTCCCAGTCGACTTGTTCCCAACGTAGTGGAAGGATCTCTCCCTTCCGCCAGCCAGTGAGAAAGGCGAACAGAACAGGTCCTTGGATATGTGGGGTGGCCGTCGCAAGGATCGCGTCCAAGTGGGGTCGATCGAGAAATCCCCGACGTGTGTTATCAAGGCGAGGCATTTCGATCGCGGGTACGCGGGTCAACGTGCCCCCAAGTTGGGCAAGTCGGAACGCTCGCTTCAGTGCGGCAAGTTCCTTTTGGATGGATGCGTTCGCGGCCCCGGCTGCCTGACGCTTTCGCGTGTAGCGCCTCACGGTGTCGGTCGTGACATCCACGGCCCTCGCCTTCGGAAATCCGGCGCGGAGATGGATCGCGGAGGTGTGAAGCCGCTTTAAGGACTTGCGGCCGTTCACGACGTACTCGTCTTCAAGTGCGACGAGCAACGAGTCGAGCGTCACACGCTCCTCGTTCACCATTGGTCCACCCTTTCCCATTTCCGCGAGCCGCTTCCGCAAGAGCGCATTCGCGTCGCCTTTTCGAGACGAGCCTGACGACTCCCGATGACGGTCACCGCGCCACCCGTAGTCGATCCAATACGTCCCGCCGCGCTTGTAGATCCTACCGTTCATTCAATCCCCCTGATGCGGGCAGCGTGGGTGGAGCAGACCTCGGCCCAACGCTCAAGCGCGTCCGCCACTTTCGACGCGACGGCCTCCGTGGCCTGGCGTTCTCCGGTGGAGATCCGCGAGAGCAGGGCGTGGTCGACTCCCGAGGCTCGCGCCAGAGTCCTCAATGATCCCGGCGCTTCCTCGATCGCTGCCCTTACTGCATCGGTTCGTGTGGTCACATGTGTCACCAATATGGTGTCAGCGCACAGAGCCGGCAAGCCACTCCGCCAGGCCAGAAGCGGAGAAGCGTAGCAGCCTCCCGACGCGCCGAGTGAACGGCCAGCCGTCAGCATGACGGTACACGTAGTCCTCAGCCACCGCGAGACGTTCGGCCACATCCGCCACGGTTAGGAGTCGGTCGGCCTCAGCGGAGGTCTCGGCACGGGACTCCACAAGCCGGAGGCGGAGGTGGGCATCGGCTTCGGCCAGCGCGCCCAGGGCAGCCGGAATATGATTTCGTGGGACCGCGCAGATTTCGCGCAGGAAATCGTCTGTCAGGGCAGGGAGTCTGTTCATCGTGCCGTAGCCCTGTCGCGTTGCCTGAGCCTACCCACCTGACGGGCGTCCTCGAGGTGGCCTGCATGTGGCACCGAATTGAGGTCGGGAGGTGAGCCGCCATCGGGTTTCATCGGCAGTACTCCGGCTCACAGCAGGGAACCGAGAGTGACCTCTGCCCTGCACCATCACATCGTGGGTATTCCCGCCTTTTTAGGTGTCCCACTGTGTCGATTTCCTCGAGCGTGGCATTCTCGTTTCCCGGAACCGAAAGAGCGGAGGGCGCACGCCTGTGACCCAGCCTAGACCCCTTGGGGACAAGGAATTGAGGGCGTGGCACGGGTTGGCACGCGTTCCCTACCATTGCACACGTAGCGAAAGGTAGTCCTCTCATGTGTAGAGCCAACAATGGAGTGGTGCGCGTGCCAGTGCGTGCCATTATCTAGATCCCTCAAGAAGACCGATGCCTTCGTAGCGGCGAACGCGGGTCCCTTCAATTCGTGGTTGGCTCATACCCAGACCGGGAATCACAGCGCGCAAGTCACGCCCGAACGTCGGAGCGGTGCCGGGGTGGTCGCGTCCCTGGTCGGCGCACCATTGAGTCCATGCCCGATAGAGCCTGCCCATCTCGACGGTGAGCCCGGGACCGACGTCGCACTGCTCTCGCACGAAGGCCGCCACCGGGGAGCCAAGGTCCTCGAGTTCGCGGATTGCGTCGGCGGAGGCTTCGGGCTGCACGAAGCTGCCACGCTCGGTCAGGCGTTCGAGCCCCGTCAAAGCCCACTCGAGAATGCCCGGAAGTTCCTTCAACAGAGCGCCCGTGAGTCCAGTGTCTTCGTGGCCGTAGACGGAGCGCCTCAGCGAGAGAACGAGGAAGCGTGAGGCAAGCGCACCGGACGCGTCCTGCAGGCGCGGAAGTTCGTTGGTGAGCACCAGAAACCGCGTAGACAACTTGCCAGTCCAGGGACTGAGGTGCTTCCTGTCGATGGTAAGGGCGTCTTCACCTGAGATGGAGAGCAGTCGCTCCGCGATAGCAGCCTGATCTGCCCGCCCACCAAGACGAGCGTCGGAGATGATGGCGAGTTGCTTCCCAATCAACGGCCAGAGACCGAAGTTGGTCGAGAGGCCTGACAGCGTGGGCGCACAGACATTCCGCTGTCCCAGGAGGGCAGCCAGGACACGCCCAATGGTCCCCTTTCCGCTCCGTTTCGGCCCGACGATCATGAAGATCTTCTGCTGCCGGGTGTCTGGGAGAAGGAAGTACCCCATCCACTCTTGGAGCGCCGTAATCGATCCCCCGTCGTCACCCGACAGTTGGTGCAAGAACTCCATCCATCGCATCGGGCGCTCCGCCTGGGGCGCGTAGTCGAAGTCGAGAGCGTAATGCGTGAAGAATCGAGGAGTCGGCGGATGAAGGTGACGGTCCGCGACATCGAGTAGTCCATTTGGGAATACGATCAATCGATCGGCCGGAGGGTCGCCGTCGCGGCTGTCCAACCAACACGGGGCGCGAAACTCCTTGCCTAGGTGAGTCGAGCCCCTCAGTGCGTCGAGCAGGTTGTTGATTCTCGATGAGGTAGGCTGGAACGGGACGAGTGAGTAATTGTCCCCCTCTTTCTTTCGCCTCATCGCATGATCTGCGAACGCCCAGAGGGCTGCTCTAATGGCAGAGACTTCCACCTCAGGATACGCGGCGCCGTTGTAGGCGTAGAACACGCCAGCCTGCTCGTGTAGGGTCCGGGCACCATCTAATTCATGGTGACGACGTCGGAACTCGTGGGCCCCCGGGTAAGGATCATGGGGCTCCAGAATCGGGGAATGGTCGACCCACTTCTTCGGCGGAACTTCTTCCTGCAGCCCATCCACCGCCTCGGGTCTATCGGGGCTGCTCCCCGCCTTCCGGCTGATTTCGGCGGCCTCGGCCGCGTCCTCGCGATTGGAGCCCGTCACAGCCTCATCCGCGTTCGCCGGATCGAGCCAACACTTGACTGCCTCCGCACCCTCACGAAGCCAGAGGTCGTTGAAGTCTGTCGGTCTGCCTTCCAGGTCCGCGAAGTCGGGAACGGCAAGCAGGGCTTCCGCGGCCTCGGCCGCTCGCCCTGCGTAGGTGACACCGGGGTTCAGCGTATCCCCGCTCGACGACCACCTGTCATTGTCGGATGCCACGATGATGGTCGCAGTAGGATACTTCGTCCGGAGACCTTTTGTGACCTCGGGAAGATTCCCGGCGGAGAATGCGACGACGACAGCTTCTCCGGTGACCGAGTGGATCGTCGCGCCGGTCGCCCATCCTTCAGTCACATACAGCAGGTTGCTCTTTGCGAACGAGCTAGCGCCGATCGTCGTGCGTGCGCCCTTCACGTGAGTGCCCCTCGCGAACCACTTGCCGCCTTCCACGTCGATGTGTTGGATCGAGACGATCACGCCATGGGAGTTCTTCATGGGCACGAGCAAGATGTCCTTGGCTTGGCGTATGCCGCACGGGTCGGTTATGCCCTTCCCGACGAGATACGGATGCTCTGCCGATGCCGGGAGGGTCGTCTCCGCATCCCACTTCTTCTGACAGGCCGCGGCGCCCGTAGCCCACTCCCTTTCACGTTCAGCCCGACGCTTGGCCTCCTTCCTCGTCCAACGCTGGCGGAACTCATGCAGGTCGAACCCGTCGTCCTGGACGTTGCTGCGAAGGCTCCACGTGCCCTTTCGGTCTTGGTCGCGCCAGGTGCCGAACGTCGCGTTCATAGGGTTGTCCGGGTGTGCGATCAGCCAACCGTTGTCGTTCCGCTTCCCGGGAGGATCGGAGAATCGTTCGATCTTGCCCGTCCACTTGATGGCTGGAGGAGTCAGGCCAAAGTCGACCATGGCCGCCAGCAGGGAGCCGGTGGCTTCGGGCGTGCTCATGGGGCCGCGTGCCTCCGGATCTTGATCAGAAACGTGTTGCCGGGGTTGTGCGGTGATTCCCCGGTGACCGACACCGCCAACCCGAGGTCCTCGCATTCGCCGATGAAAGCGGCGAGCAACTCTCCATTGACCGGATACGGCTCTGCCGTGATCGCGAACTCCCCGTCCTCCGTCACCCACGCTTTTCGGTGATCCAGCAGTCGATTATGGCGCTCACAGATACATCTGGACGTCGGGTCAGGGACGACACAACGGATTCCGGCCAGATGCCTCGGGCAAACAGGGAAGCCTGGGATACGACGCCAGCCGAGCGGATACGACGGCGTCTCCGGAGCTCTACTCATGGTGCCTCCTCACCCACGTCCGTCGTAGCCCGAGCCGGCTCACCACGTACCCGCTCCTCGGCAGTTGACGTGGCCGTCCGCTCCTCAAGCCACCGCTTGAGCTCAGCCACCGAGTAGCGTACAGCTCTCGACGAAATCCGCACGAACGGCGGGCCTCCACCACGGTGGCGAAGGGCCTCCATCGTGGACGGTTGGAAACCTAGGACCGCTGCGGCCTGGGGTGTGTCAAGAAGAGTCGGAGTTCCCGGTGGGAGCGTCGGCTTAAGATGGGACATGCCTGGCCTCCTGCTGCTGGTGGTCGTGGTCAACAGGGTCAGACTGCCATGTAAGCCGGCAGCAGATGGAGGACGTTAAGACTGAGGGCTGGGGTCCTCCTCGCAGGGAGGACGATCTAGCGCGACTCAGGCCCTCGGACGGCGCCGAGCGAGGGGAGTGAGTCCAAGGAGGCTACACGTCTCTTTGTAGGCTCGTCTAATGCTCCGGATATCCACGCCGGCCACCTCCGCTATCCGCCGGTTCGTCCATCTCAACACCTGAATGCGAACGACCCAGCGGAAGTGAAGGCCTGGACCCACCCTTCGTTCTCCGTCGGTAGACACGGGTGTGCGCTTCTCGGGGGCGGCCGTCCAGCCGGCTTCCCGGTAGGCGGTGGCTACGCTTTCGATGTAACCGCGAACGCGCTCTTCGTAGTCGCCACGCGTTTCTGCAAAGGGAACCCAGATTCCGGGCGGATCGGATGTCTCAGGGACAACCCCTCTTGAACCAAATGCTTCCAGAGCCCAATTGGGCGTCCAAACACCCTGGGAGCTGACTTGGAATTCGTAGAAGGCGGGTACGCGCACCCACCTGTGCAGCGAACGGAGAGCCACGTCAAACATCCAGGGATCGGCGAGATTGTACCGGATCCCCCACGCGAGAATCGCATCCCTAAGGGACACCTCGCTGGTGAGGCGGTCAACGAGCCACTTCCTGTCCCTAGAGGGTTTCGCCTTCTCGGCTAACTGGAGTCGGTCGTCAACATCGCCGACGGAGCTCCACTTGAGTGCGTAGAGGTAGGGGTCGTCGCCGGAGGCTGCCACCCGCCGAAGGAGGTCCTTCAAGTGGTGGCCTGCCGCCTCATGGAGTTCACGAAGGACGCTGGGAGCCTCTTCTCGGAGGACCTCACAAAAGATCCAGCGGGCAGCCCATCGACCCGGAGGGGCCCCGGGGTCAGGATGCTCCATTTCGCCGTAACGGGAGCCCGTGACGTCGATGACGCCGAGCCGGGTCGCCCGCCGAGTCACGACCGGCGCGTCCCTTGGGTCGATCCGCCAACCCGCACATTCGGCCTATCGTTGCCCCGGCTCGAGGTGAGTCGATCGTGCATTTCGCCTCCATCCACACGAGAAACGGGCGGACTCCCTGGGGGGGCGTCCTTTGACCCACACCGTCCGGCCGGACGACCCCGCTCGGATTTGTGCTACCCCCGTAGCCTGAACAGCGTGCCCGTGGGTGTCGGTCGAGGCTAGTGCCCAGACGAGACGATCATTCGCTTGGCCGGACACATCAGGTTGGGAGCAGGGGGTCCCCGGCTCGAATCCCCTTGGCGCCCAAGTGACTATGAAGGGAGTCACGCGAGTTCTCGCCCTAGCTCGCCGGGTCAAGGTGGGCGCGCAGCCGCCCTTTCGTCGTCGGGCCCGTGAGCGCGGCGCTGGGGGGGAGGGGATGGGGGGGTAGGGCGGAAGACAGGGGGTACCCGGCGTAGGATGCCCTGCCCGCACAATTTTGGCGAAAAATCGAGGATCACAATCGTAGCATATCAGCTATCTGTTTCGGCTTCTGGTTGGTGAGTATTCCCTGGCGGGCGCCAAATCACTGACCTTCGCCGGGGCAGTAGATCCGCATGGATGGGGCGTGTCGACGGTTGCCCTTCCTCCCTCCAAGCCAGTAGGTCACCGGCCGCGGGGGGGGCAGATGAGGTGTTCGGAAAGGACGGACGTGGCGAGCATCGACCCCGCTGAACATATTGCGACACGGGGTGCCCCAACCGAGGGCCACCCCCCCAACCGAATCGGCGTCCGCCTCCTGCGTTCCCCAGCCAACTCGGATTGGTCCGATAGAACGGTTGTAGTCCGGAGGGTAGCCAAGGACCTCCATAAGGGTTTTATGCGCACCACTTCGGAGATCCAACCAGTTAGACGGCATTGTCAGCGACGGGCTTGCCGGCAGGGCTGGACAGCGACGCTGTTGCTAAATAGACCTCCCCCCGAGATCGTCTAGGCCGCCTGGCCTCACGTCACACACGAAGGAATCGAAACCATGGCCCATCGCGGCGCAGCGCTTTTAGTCGCGGTCGCGACCGCGGCCTTCCTTAGCCCGACGGAGGCCGACGCCCAAACTCGTGAGGTGGCCTTCTCCACGGCCGAGGGCACGTGGCTGTCGCTCGATGTCTCGCCTGGTGGCGACAGGCTCGTGTTCGAGCTGCTGGGGGACATCTACGCCCTGCCGATAGCCGGCGGCGCGGCACGGCCCGTGCTGACCGGCACCGCGTTTCAGTCGCAGCCCCGATACTCGCCAGACGGAGCTTGGCTCGCGTTCATCAGTGACGAATCGGGTGCCGACAACCTCTGGATAGCGCGCTCCGACGGGTCGGACGCGCGTCGCGTCAGCGACCGGACCGGGTCGACGTTCATCTCCCCGGATTGGTCGGTGGACGGCGAAACCCTGTTCGTGACCGTCGTGACGGGCGCGTTTCAGCGTGTTGCCGAGTTGTGGGCGTTCGAAGTTGCGGACGGAGCTGAGACACGGCTCGTCGAGAACGGGAACGGCCCATCGGCACCCCTCGTGTCCTCTCCGGCACCGGGTCCGTACGGTGCGTCGGTCGCGCCCGACGGGTCCATCTACTACACGTCGGTGACGCCTCGTCCCTACGGTAGCCGGAACGGGGCCAGCAGTGCGGTGATGCGTTACGACTCGGCGGTGGGACACAGCACGCCGGTGCCGTTGGAAGGCATCCAGGCGATGAAGCCGCGCGTGTCTCCGGACGGCAGGACACTCGTCTATGCAGCCATGCGCGACGGCCGCACGGGCCTCAAGGCAAAAGACCTGTCAGCGGGAACGGAACGCTGGATCGCCTATCCAATTCAACGGCATCAACTCGAGGGTCGTGCGACGCGGGACGTGCTTCCGAACTACGCGTTCACGCCCGACGGGAGCGCGTTGCTCGTGGAGCTTCGCGGTCGCATCCAGCGCTTGGACCTGAACACCGACGAGGTCACACCGGTCCCGTTCGAAGCGGCCGTGCGTTTGCAGGTTGCCGAGCGCCTGGACTTTCCCCGGCCGGTTGAGACCGGGCCGGTGCGTGCCCGACGAGCACACGGGATCGCAGCCGCGTCGAGCGGACGCCTCGCTTTCTCGTCGCTCGCTCGGATCTGGGTCATCGAGGCGGTGGGCTCCACACCCCGACGCCTGACGGACGAGCCTCGGCCGCGCGAGTTCATGCCGGCCTGGTCGCCCGACGGCCGATGGATCGCATACGTCACCTGGACGGAAGAAGGCGGTCATCTCTGGAAGGCGAGCGCCGCGGGCGGGGTGCCCGAGCGCCTGTCGGACGCCCCCGCGTTGTGGGCCGACCCGGTGTGGACCCCCGATGGCGACGCGGTGATCGCGTTGCGTGCCTCGTTGGGCGCCGCGGCTTCGGTGCCGTCCCTCGGGCCGGGCACCGCGGTGCCACCTTCGGCCGACATCGTCTCGATTCCGATCGACGGCGGTGCGCACCGCACGATCGCGCCTTCGAACGGGTTGAGGTTTCCGCACTTCGGGCCGGCGACCGACGCCGTGTACCTCTCGTCAGGAGCGGCTGGCCTGGTCCGCATGCCGCTCGCGGGTGGCCCACCGGAAAGTGTCGCCACCATGTCCGGTGCGCCCGCGGCCGAACTGCGCATCAGCCCCGACGGGCGATTTGTCGCCGTGCGCGCCGGCCCGGCCGTCATGCGTGTGCAGATGCCGGTTGCCGTCGCGGCCGGTCCGGTGCCCATCGCGCCCGAGGGTCCGCCGCTCACTTCGGCCGGTGCGACGAGCGTGGCTTGGACGCCCGACGGTGCCGCATTGCTGTGGACCGAAGGACCACGGGTTGGACGCGCCGAAACCGACGGAGGCGCGCCGCCCACGACGATGCCGCTCGGCGTCGAGGTGCCGAGAGCCGCCGCGACCGGTTCCGTCGTCTTGAGTGGCGCGAAGATCGTCACCATGCGTGGCGACGAGGTGATCGAGCGGGGTGACGTGGTGGTAACCGACGGGCGCATCAGCTGGGTGGGACCGACAGGTACCCGGCCGCATGACGATGAGGCCCGCGTCATCGACCTTTCGGGGCGCGTCATCGTGCCGGGCTTCATCGACGTGCACGCCCATTTCGGTGCGCGTGGTGAACTGCTCGAGCCCGAGGGTACGTTCGCGTTTTCCAACCTGGCGTTCGGCATCACGACGGTGCGCAATCCTCAGGCTCCGCTCGACGTGTTCGAACTGGCCGACGTGATCGAAGCCGACGGCGTGCCCGCGCCGCGTGTCGTGTCGACCGGCCCAGGCCTGTTCGGCATGCTGAACCTGCAGTCGTACGAACAGACTCTGGCGTTGCTGAGCCGCTATCGGGACGAGTATGGCACGCATGTCTTGAAGTCGTACCTGGTGGGCGACCGACAGCAGCGCGCGTGGGTCGCTCAGGCATCGCGCGAACTCGGCATGATGCCCACCACCGAGGGCGGGGCCGACACGAAAGCCGACCTCACGCACGCCATCGACGGGTTCAGCGGGAACGAACATGCCGTGCCGGTCGCTCCGATCTACGACGACATCGTCCAACTCTTCGCGCGTACGGGCGTGACGTACACGCCGACTCTGGTCGTCTCGTTCGGGGCGGCGTTGCCGATCTACCGTCTGCTCGCCGAAGAGCGACCACATGAGGATGCGCGTGCGGCCCGGTGGCATGCCGAAGGTGAGCTGTACCAGCGAAGCTCGACACGGCAGTTGTGGTTTGCGCCCGAGGACTTCAGCAACATCGAGGTCGCTCAGGGCGCCGACGCGATCCTGGCAGCGGGTGGCAACGTCGCACTGGGTGGGCATGGTGAGGTGCAGGGCCTGTCCAACCACTGGGAAATGAAGCTGCTCGCCGCAGGGGGCATGTCCAACCACGACATCCTACGCGTCGCGACGATCATGGGTGCCGAGGCCGTTGGCCACGAATCGGACCTTGGGAGCATCGAGGTGGGCAAGCTGGCCGACCTGGTCGTGCTGAACCGCGACCCGCTCACCGACATCGAAGCCACCCAGGACATCGACCGCGTCATGCGCGGCGGCGTGCTGTACGACGGGTTCACGCTCGACGAGGTATGGCCGACACCTCGCTCTCGTCCTGTGCCGTGGAAGCTTCAGAAGACGGCCACGCCCGCGACCGCCGTGGCGAGCATCGAGGCGGACGTGCGCGAGGCGATGGATCGGACCCGTACGCCGGGGGTGGCGGTGGCTGTGGTACACGGCGGTGACGTGCTGATGTCGAAGGGCTTCGGACTCGCGAATATCGAAACCGGATCGGCCGTGACACCGGAGACCATGTTCCAGTCGGGCTCCGTCGGCAAACAATTCACTGCAGCCGGCGTGATGGTCCTGGTCGAGGATGGACGGGTCGACCTCGATGAATCGATTCGCACCCACCTGCCGGAAGCTCCGGAGTCGTGGCAGCCCATCACGGTGCGCCACCTGCTGACGCATTCCTCGGGCATCCCCGACTACACCAGCGCCTCGTTCGACTACGCGACGAACTACTCGGAAGACGACCTGGTGCGCATGGCGTCGGACCTCACGCTCGAGTATCCGGCCGGGACGCGCTGGAACTACTCGAACACCGGGTATGCCATGCTCGGCGTGATGATCAGCCGGGTTACGGGCGTGCCGTACTGGGACTTCCTGCGCGAGCGCGTGTTCGACCCTGCGGGCATGCCCACGATCCGGATCAACACGGCAACCGAGATCGTGCCGCACCGGGCCCGCGGGTACATGCCTGGCCCCGGGGGGCTGCAAAACGCGTCGCACGTGGCCGAACAGACCAACACGACTGCAGACGGCAGCATGCTGTTCAGCCTGCGTGACATGATCGCCTGGAACGAGGCCGTAAGAACCCGGACGGTGCTCTCGCCCGAGAGCTGGGATCAGATCCTCAGCCCGATGGTGCTCAACAGCGGCAACACGCATCCCTATGGGTTCGCGTGGTTCTTCAACGAGGCCGCGGGACAGCCGGTTGTCGAGCACGGCGGGTCGTGGCAGGGCTTCGTGAACCAATACACGCGGTTCCCGGACCAAGACCTTTCGGTGATCGTGCTCACCAACGCGCGCAGCACCATGTCGATTCCGCTGGCGATGCGCATCGGCGCCCTGGTCGACCCGGCGCTCACACCCGAGCCGCTGCCGACCGAGGCCATCGCAGACGATCCGGTCGTTACCACGCACGTGGCGGACC
>CALFPJ010000048.1 GCA_937919655.1 uncultured Gemmatimonadales bacterium | reverse complement strand
CGACCAGTCCCGCATCCGAACACCCGGCCCGGTCTCGTTTCAGGGGGTCACGCCATGAGGCCTGACGTGGAAGTGACCGTTGATGGATGGACTCGCGCCGCAGATGTCGACGCATCAATTCAGTCGCGCGGGATAGTCGGTCGCGAGTCGCGGCGAGCGACGACCGCAGGGACGACCATGAGAACGGCGTAGCCAACGCGCGTCATTGCCAGGCACTCCACGCGGGCAGCGCAGTCAGGGTACTCGTCGCCACTTGGCCGGCAGCGCCTCGGTCGAGTCCTTGCGGTGATGCGTAGATCGGCGGCGAATGTCGAGGGGAGGTAGTAGGACGTCCCCGCACGGACCGGTCGCCCCTAGCGTCGGCCCGCAGGTACCAAACGCACAACGTTGGTCGGCCTACCGGCCCGATCCTCGATCGCCACATAGATGTATCCATCGGGGCCCGTTCGTACGTCGCGCACGCGGCCGATCCCCTGGAGTAGCGTCTCCTCGCTGGCGACGGACTGTCCGTCCAAGGTGAGCCGCGCGAGCTGCTCCCCGGCCATGCCACCTGCGAAGAGGTTGCCCCGCCACGCGGGGAACTTGTCGCCGGTGTAGATCATGAGCCCCGACAGCGCGATCGACGGCACCCACACCTGCTCCGAGTTGGTCATGCCTTCGCGACGTGTTCCCTCGTGGATAGTACTCCCACTTCCGTAGTTCACGCCGAATCCGATGACAGGCCAACCATAGTTGTTGCCGGGCTCAATGAGATTCAGCTCGTCCCCGCCTTGGGGTCCGTGTTCGGTGGACCAGAGATCACCGGTCTCGTGGTTGATCACGAAGCCCTGCGGGTTCCGATGACCGTAGCTGTAGATGTCGCCCAGAGCACCCGGCGTACCGATCATCGGGTTGTCCGCCGGAATCGTGCCGTCGTCGTTGATGCGGACGATCACGCCATGATGGTTCGACGGATCCTGCGCGGGGTGTTTCTCTAGATCACCGGTGGACGGGACCTGCCTGTCCCCGGCGGTGATGAAGAGATGACCCTCCCCATCGAAGGCCATGCGTCCGCCGTAGTGGCCGTTGCCCGTCGACTGAGCAACCCAGATCTGCTCGATGTTCGTGAACTCGTCGTTCTGGAAGACGCCTCTAACAACACCCGTGCTGGCGCCCTCGCCGTCGTCCTTCGGTCGCGAGTAGGAGAGGTAGATCAGGTTGTTATTCGCGAAGTCAGGATGCGGCAGGACGTCGAACAGACCGCCTTGGCCACGAGCGAGCACTTCCGGCACCCCAGAGACCGCCTCGGGAAGCAGCACACCGTCCCGCACGATCCTGAGCCTGCCCGGCCGCTCGGTGATGAGCATGTCTCCGTTGGGGAGCCACGCCATCGACCAAGGATTCACCAGACCCTCGGCGACCGTCACGACCTCGAAGTCGTGGAGCGTAGAACGCTGTACCTGGGCGGCTAGGGGTGTGGTGCCGCCAAGGAGTGCGGCGAGGGCAAATAGTGCCAGTGGAGTCTTTTGGGGCATGCGGTTTCCTCGGGACTTACGGATGAGGCGATGAGGCCTTGAAGGGGACGATAATAGTGGGTGTCGAACGGGTTACCGATAGTGGGGCCTGCGCACCGCCCGACTCCACCACAGTCAGCGAATCTCGACGTAGCGGCGCATGCGCGCGACTTCATTGTCGTCCACGTATTTGCTCATCTCCCGTGCGAACTGCGCCATTGAGGTGTAGGGGCGGTATTCCTTGAACTCTCGCAGCATACGCGCACCGATACCGGGCAGACTGAGGATGGCCTCGTCGGTCGCGGTGTTCAGGTCGATGCGCACGTAGACGTAGGACTCGAGTCGGGCGAGCTCAGCGTCGTCGACGTACTTGTCGATCTCACGGTGAAACTGCGCGAGCGCCTCGTAGGGGGCATACTCCCTGAATTCACGCAGCATACGGGCGCCGATGCTAGGAATGAGGAGGATCTCCTCGTCGGTGACGTCGTTGAGGTCGATGGGAAGCCACATTTTGGCATAAACCGTCGCAGCCGCGTCTGCTGCGACGTGCTGGGAAACGACCGTGTGCAGGGCCGACATGCGTAGGAACGGGCGCGCACTCATGATGGCCTGGACGGCTTCCGTGCTGAGTCCGGGTACCGCGCCGATCTCTTCGGCGCTTGCGAGGTTTGGGTTCACTAAGCCTTGATTGGCGCCGGCTTGTGCCGCGCCCGACCCAGCGAACACGAGAGCAGCCGCAGCTACACCGAGCACCGAACGAATGGTGCTATTCATACTTCGTCTCCTGACGTTCGCGAAACCTCTATCTCAGCCGGTCCAGCACTGAGTGCCGGATGCCGGAAACACACCAATAAACCAAGAAGCCCGAGTTGGGCCATCGCACCCGGAGCGAGGGCGGGCATCGCCCCGCTCAGGGACTCCATCACGAGCTCCATCCCTTCCATAGCCGGGTGAAGTTCCAACTCGAACTCGACATTTGATCGCAGATGGAAATAGACCCCAAGGCCTCCCGCGACAATGTTGCCCACCATCAGAGCTTGGAGCGCTCTGACGGATGTGCGGTTCGGCCGAATCGCCACCCCGAGTCCGACTGCTAGTCCAACCCCGAGCAGTGCAGTTGGGATCCACTGCGGTTTGTCCTCGAAGTGCCCAAGAAAGTAGAGCTCGAGCATAATGCCCGCGGTACTAAAGATCAGCAGGAACATGCTGAGCCGTCGCCATGGTTGGATCAACGTGCCCCCGCGTTTGCGCCCGCAAAGAGAAGTGAGGATTTGGAGTTGGACGAGCTAGATGCGTAAGGTAATTCCACCATTAGACCCGTCCCGGCATCACTTTGCTAGATCTGCGGGAGAAGTCGTGAACTTCAGTCCCTTCGATATCGTCACTTCCGTGCTCTTTATTGGCGGTGTGATTGGGGTGTCACTGTGGGCATGAGGCGGACAGAGCAGGGACGAGAACTATTTTCTTGCCGGCAGGAACCTGTCGTAGTGACTGATCGGCTTCTCGTTGATCGCATCAAAAATCTCCACCGAACACTTCGTGGGGTGACGGGCCGGGGTGATGACCGGGGTATTACCATCGCCAGCGATCAGTGGATGGCGGCCGTAGCCCACGTTCGTCCGCGGCCATCTAACATCTCCGATCAGCGAAGTGTCTAGTTAGGACACGCCACCCATGACCTATAGCCCCCCAGGGGTTCGGAAGTCCGTGGCTCAACCCGGGATTCCCGATGCCGTTGAATGATCAGGCCCGACGTTACCTGCCGGGGGGGCTCCTCGTCATCCTCGTCGGGCTGGTGCTGTTCTTCGCGGGGCGGATCTCTGCGCGTCCAAGTGCCGGCGCCCCTGCGGACGCTCAGGAGCAGGGTCGCTATCGAGGAGCGGTATTCACTAGCCCCTTTCTCGACGGCCCAGGAGCCGAGAACAGCGACGCCGCACTTTTCAAGGTGCGGTCACGAATCGACGAGTACATCCACGATGAGCAGGCGAAGGATCCCTCGCTGGCTGTGTCGGTCTACGTCCGCGATTTGAACCGAGGCTCGTGGATCGGCATCCACGACAGGGAACGCTACCTGCCATCGAGTCTTACGAAGGTCGCCATCCTCGTCCACACGCTGGCGAGGGAAGAGGACGCGCCCGGAGTGCTTGATGCTCAGGTGGTCTTCCCTGGGCGCGAGGCCATGCCAGGCGACGATAGCATGGGGGACGCGCCCGATTCGCTTCGTCTTCAGGCGGGCCAACTGTACTCCCGTCGGGATCTCCTTCGCCGGATGATCGCATACTCTGACAATCACGCTTCGCAGCTGCTCATGCAGGGAGTCGCCGACGCGAGTATTGCGGACCTCCTCTACGAGCTCGGCGCTGAGCAGCTGACCGAGGGTGGCCAGTACTTCTTTGACGCCCGTACGACTGCGAGCCTGCTTCGCGCCCTCTATCACGGCTCGCTTCTCAGCCGCAAGCACTCCGAATTCGCGCTGAATTTGTTGACGAAGAGTTTCTATCAGCAGGGGCTTCGACGCCTCCTTCCGGAGGCCGTAGTCGTCGCTTCGAAGTTCGGTTTTCACGCGTCTCTGGCCCCTGATGGGACGCCGCACCACGAACTACACGAGTGCGGCATCGTCTACCGGTCCCCGGACCCGTATGTAATCTGTGTCATGACGAGAACATACAGAGGCTCACCCGACGGCTTGGATCGCATGGTCGGCGACATTTCGCAGTTCGTCTGGGCCCCGTAGCACTGCGCCGGCCGCCTCCGATTCAAAGATCTGCACCGCGGTGGTGATCTGGGAGAGGATCCAGTTAAGGTCGAGTGATAGCTGAGCGTCCCTCTGTGGTGTTGCAACGATCCCACACGATATCAGATGCAATCGATCCCTCGGGCCTTCCCGAGCCCGTCAGCGGCGCTTAACGTCGCCGCAACAGAACGAATCAACGCACGCTCCTGGAAAACAGTCCTATGAAGCTTCGCAACGCGCTCCTCGTCCTGGCCGTCTTCGCCGTACCAACTGTCGTTTCAGCTCAAAGTCGTTTTCCCGGAATGCCGGGCTACGAACGTTTCACGGAGATGGCTCCGCGGCTTGCTGAACTTGGGAGAGGGCTTTCGAGCAATGTGAGTTGGAGCGAGGACTCCAGAAGCGTGGTGTTCGAGCGGAACGGGGCACGTCTCAGCTACGACCTAGCTTCCCGTCAGATATCCGCGGCGACAGGGGCGGCTCAGGGACGCGGAAGGGGCCGTGGCGCTGGCCCCGCGCGTGGACGTCAGGCGGAAGAGGCCGCGTCACCGGATGGCGTGCATAAGGCGATCTACCGGGACCGGAACATCTTCGTCAGTCGCATGGACGGGTCAGCGGAAGCGCAGGTCACCACAGACGGAAGCGAGGCCGACCGTATCAAGTACGGGACGGCCAGCTGGGTCTACGGAGAGGAACTCGAACAGGTGACCGCGATGTGGTGGTCGCCGGATGGGAGCAAACTCGCGTTCTATCGATTCGATGAAACCCCTGTCCAAGACTTCTTCCTCCAGATGACGCAGACGGAGATTCAGAGCTCTTTGGACATCGAGGCGTACCCCAAGGCGGGGACCGACAACCCGCTGGTCGACCTCTTTATATACGATGTCGCGAGCGGGGAGCAGACCCACATCGACGCGCGGAGCGGACTGCCGTTAACCGACGACGTGGTCGGCCACTATGTCTATGCCGTCGAGTGGTCACCTGATGGATCAGAGATCACGTTCAACCGAACGAACCGGCGCCAGAACGTGATGGAGTTCACGGCGTGCAGCCCCGAGACCGGAAGTTGCCGCGTGGTGATTCGGGAGGAGTGGTCGGCTAGTTGGACGAACAACCGCCCTTCCAAGCAGTTCCTTGACGACGGCCAACGCTTCATTTGGTCATCCGAGCGTAACGGTTGGAAAAACTTCTACCTGTACGACATGTCCGGCGAATTGCTCAACGCGATCACGCAGCACGACTCGTTCGAGGCTCAGAACGTCGTGCGGGTTGATGAGACCAAGGGTGAGCTCTTCTATATGGCCCGTAGCGGCGACAACTACATGAAGATGCAACTGCACCGAGTGGGCCTCGACGGACGCAATGATGAGCGATTGACTGACCCAGCGTTCAACCACCGGGTTGCCGTGGCCCCGAGCGGTGTGCACTTCGTGGACGTTTCGCAAACGCACGATTCCGCGCCAGAGACGGTGCTGCGTGCGGTGGACGGCCGAATCGTGGCGACGCTCGCCGCGCGCAATGGGGCCCCCTTCGACGCGTTGGGGCTCGAGCCGGTCGAGATGTTCACGTTCCACGCGGCCGATGGTGTGACCGAACTGCACGGCATGCTGCACAAGCCGTCGAACTTCGATCCCAATCGCCGTTATCCGATGCTCGTGTCTGTCTATGCGGGACCGGCCACGAACGGAGCGAACGAAAATTTCACGGTTCCTAATCGATATACCGAGGCCGGTTTCCTGTACCTGACCCTCGACGCACGTAGTGCCGGCGGTAAGGGAAAGCGTGCGCTCGACCCCCTCTATGAGAACATGGGGATCGTCGAAATCGATGACCTGGCAGCCGGCGTGCGCGCGTTGTGGGCTCGGTCGTACGTGGATCGCACACGGGTGGGCATCTTCGGCACCTCGTACGGCGGATATTCTTCGGCTATGGCCATTCTTCGTTATCCCGACGTCTTCCAGGCCGCTTCAGCATCCTCTTCTGTGACTGATTGGCGTCACTACGACACGATCTACACCGAGCGGTACATGTACACGCCGCAGGCCAACGCCGCAGGTTATGACGCGGGTGCAGCGATGACCTACGCGGCGAATCTGGAAGGTGATCTGTTGCTCTACTACGGGACCGCGGACAACAACGTACATCCGAACAACACCATGCAGTTGATTGCGGCACTCCAGGCTGCCGGGAAGACCTTCGAGGTTCAGGTAGGTCCGGACCGCGGCCACACGTCGGTAAATGCGGACAGAATGATGGAGTTCTTCATCCAACACTTGGTCATCGAAGCGAGCCCTGTCGTTTTCTAGCACAGGGAGGGTAGCGGTGGAGCCAGCCTCGGAGACGCCGACTTCTCCTGACGACACTTTGGGTGATACGATGGTGTGGGAAATGACTGACGGCGGATAAATGAGGAAGTGGCGATGAAAGATTGGAGAACGGTGATCTCGGCTCGACGTGCGGTGAAGGCGACACTTGCAGTATTCGTCTTGGTATGCCTGCCGTCCTGCAACATTCTGGAGGCGGAAGTTGCCGACTTCGGATTCGTGAAGTTGACCGTGATCGAGGTTGGCGATTGTTGGGTGATTGAGACCTCCGATGAGACGTATCTCCCTACGCTGCTCCCATCGAACCTTCGAGTCGAAGGCTTGCGGGTTCAGTTCGAGGCGTCGAATCGCCTCGACCTCTCCAATCCGTGTCCGGGCACGATCATCGAGTTGATTTGGATTGAAGCCTCTCCGGAATGAACGGGTATACCTCCATGTTGCGTTCGGACGACCGGCGCTGAGCAGGCTCTCGCACCGAGGCGCGGGGTAGTACCCACGATGCCCTCACGGTCCCCCTCCGGCGATGTAGTCGTTGCCGAGTTCAATTACCGCCATGAAGCGGAGTTCGCTGCCGGGTTCTTGGATGATGCGGGGATTCCCTACCGGCTGCAGACGGATGACGCTGGAGGCGTAGACATAGGGGTCGGCATGGGCCGGCCTGCGCGCCTCTGGGTGCGCGGTGAGGATGCGGATGAGGCTCGGGATTTGTTGGAGGTCACGCCGAACGCCGCAGTGGCCTCGGTTCCCGATGACCAGCGGGAAGATGACGAGGCTCCGCCCACCGGACTGTTCATGCCTCGTAGCGATACGGCAGTCGAGCCACGAACCGTGGCGCGGGGGGAAAGGAGAATAGGCAGGCCTTCACTGGGTGCCTCTAAACTTTGTGGTGCAGAGCGTGCGGTCGCCCTGACTCTTGGGGCCCTCCTGGTTGCGCTTGGGCAGGGTGTTGTCGGAGGGGTGCCTCAGGGCCAGCTAGGAGAGGTGTGGGCAGCTCTTGTTGGACTGTTCGGGGCCGCGTTTGTTCTCAGCGGACTCGTGGGTCGGTCCTGGGGGCCACTGCGATCGCTGTTGCGAACGCTCTCCGGTGTCGCCCCCTAGTGCACCCGAACAGAAGTACGGCCGCGCTCAAGCGGCGCTGCATCTCGCCGCGGGTGCATTCATGGGCCTAGGGATACTCGTGCTTGATCGTACCTTACTGTGGTCGGTTTTTGACGGGAGAAGTCCAGCGACGCAGGGCTTCCTAAATGGATATGGCCCCACTAGGCCGTACTGACACCATGAGAGCTGTCTCCTTCAACGTCACGATCCCGAGCTTCTTGATCGGGAAAGGCCTCGGCAAGGTCACTGAGTCGGCCATTTTTGGTGGAATGAGTGGCGTGAGCTTCGGCGATGTCGCTGAGCCAGCCCTGCCCGCCGAAGATTGGGTGCGCCTCGAGATCGTGCTGGCCGGAATCTGTGGCACCGACATCGGGACGCTGACGTACAAGGCGAGCCCCGCCATGGAGCCGTTCGGGTCATTTCCTGCGGTGCTCGGGCATGAGATTCTCGCCCGCGTGGTCGAGGTGGGGCCGGCGGTTACCCGCGTCACTCCGGGGCAACGCGTGGTGGTTGATCCCATGATCTCGTGCACCATGCGAGGCCATTCCGGAAGCGCGCAGTGCCGTTCTTGCTCGGATGGGCGGCACTGTACTTGTGAACAGATGGGTGAAGAGGGTCTGCTTAAGGTGGACGGGGTGCCGATGAAGCGTGGTGCCACGATCGGCTACCACGCATCACTGCCGGGTGGATGGGCGGAGCGCATGATCGCCCACGAGAGCCAGCTCTTCGTGGTGGACGAGGCCATGTCCGACAGGACGGCGGCACTCATTGAACCGATCGCGGTAGGGATGCACGCGGTGTTGAATTCACGTCCGTTCGGTGACGGTCCCATCCTCGTCATTGGAAGCGGACCGATCGCACTCGGCACGATTTGGTCTCTTCGAGCCGTAGGGTACGAGGGGCGCCTCGTCGCTCAGATCAAGAGGGGAAACGAAGCTGAGATCGCCCGAAGTTTGGGCGCCTCGGAGGTCGTGTCTCCGGGCGACGAAGCGCGTCAGGCCTTGGTGGACACAGGGGCTCAAGCGTATATGCCGATCGTGGGGGACGAGGTGTATGCGGGGGGCGGCTTCCAACTGATTTTCGACTGCGTCGGAAGCGGTCAGACTATCAAGCAGGCGCTGCGATATGCTGCCCCGCGGGCCCGTATTGTGATGCTGGGCTGCGCAGCCGAAATCCCCAAGCTCGACCTCACCTTTGTGTGGGCGCGCGAGCTCGATGTGAAGGGTTATGTGGGGTACGGATTGGAGGAGTGGCGCGGAGAACGTCAGCACACATTCCAGATCACACATGACCTGCTCGTTAAGACAGGGGCCCCGGTGGACGCGATGGTTACGCACGTATTTCCGCTGGGTCAGTATCGGAACGCCCTGTCCACCGCAGCGAACCGGCGTAAGACGGGCTCCATCAAAGTCCTACTCGATCCGACGGTAGGGTGACGACGCACCGGGTCGTCGTTGTCGGTGGCGGCGTCATCGGCGTCTCGTGCGCCTATGCGCTCGCGCGGCAGGGCGCAGACGTCCAGCTATTGGAAAGGGACGTCCTGGGAGCGGGGGCGTCGCGAGGGAACGCGGGTACCGTTTCGGCCGGACATCCGCCCCTCAATCGCCCGGGTCGAATTCGCCAGGCGATCACTCAGATGATGGATCCGACCAGTCCTCTCTACCTGCGACCGCGGTGGGATCCGGAGCTGTGGCGCTGGATGTGGAACTTCGCTCGCTATTGCACGGATCAACATGTGGAGGCGTGCATGCGGGTGATGGCACCGCTCGGGATGGATGCGCTCGCCGGCTTCGACAAGCTCATCGACGAAGAACAGATCGAGTGTGGGTACCGGCGCGAGGGTTACTTCGAAGTTTGCGCCACGGATAAGGGCCTCAAGCAGGCGGCGCACGAATCTTCGATCATCGCTAGGCACGGGTACCATCCTGAGATCGTGGACGGTGAGGAACTCCGCAAGCGGGAGCCTGCCTTCGGACCGGATGTTTGGGGAGGCGTCTATTATCCCGAAGCCCGGACGCTCGATCCGTTTCAATTTCTCCTCGCCTTCGCCGAGCGGGCGACCCGTTTGGGCGTGACCATTCGCGAGGGCGTCGGCGTCAGGGAGGTCACCACCGACAGCGGTCGGGTGACTGGAGTTCGCACCTCCGAGGGGGAGGTCGTCGGCGCGGATGCTGTGGTGCTCGCCACCGGCCCGTTCAGCCTTGAGCTGTCACGCCGGGCCGGGTCTGCGCTCCCGGTTCAGCCTGGAAAGGGGTACCACCGGGATATCGCGATTGGGGCGGGCGGTGCTCCGCCGCTCAACGTCGCCTGCGTGCTGAGCGAGACTTCTGTGTTTTGTACGCCGATGAACGGTTTCGTACGTTTCGCCGGCACCATGGAATTCTCTGGAAACAACGCCGTCCTGAGGCGTCCGCGACTTGAGCAACTTACGAAAGCCGGACGGACGTGCTTCCCCCAGCTCGGCCACGATGCGCCGCTTTCGGAGTGGTGCGGGTTGCGCCCCATGGCCGCCGATGGGATGCCAATTATTGGTGCGCTTGCGGGGGTTGAAGGGCTGAGCGTCGCCACGGGCCACGGCATGCTCGGGCTCACGCTAGGGACGGTGACCGGCGACATGATTGCTAACTTGGTCACTGGAGACGATGACGCGCGCCTTCCGGCGTTCTCCCCCACTCGTTTTCGCTAGCGCTACCGCCGGATACGCCGCCCCGGGCGTGGGGTCTGCTGAGCGCGCTAGAAGTAGACCGCTGTCAGCACTTTCAAGCCCCACACTGCGGAACCCGTCTGTGGGCGCCACATATCCAGATTTGCGGAGAGGCGGTTGCGACCGCCGAAGTGCAGCATCAGGCCGGGGGTTAGAAGCCAACCGCCGTCCCGCGCCGTCGCCCGGTCTGGGTCACCCCAACTCACGCGTCCCACGGGTTCGACGGCTACGACCTTGCCTGGGTCGGCCAGAGGCACACGATACGTGACGATCCCCTGGTAGGTGAGGAAGAGGGGACTAGAGCCGGTGTCGTCCAACGCCCGCCAGTTCTCGCCGGTCATGATACCGGCCTGCAGGTGGAGTCCCTCAGCGAAGTCACCCCATTCCACGTCGAACGCGGCGGCCGGTGCGCGGTCCGTCAGGCCCGTCACCTCGTTTATGTAGTCGTGTGAGCCGTAGTTGCCGCCGATGCGTAGGCGGTCAACGGGTGACCACTCAAGCCGCCCAGCGAACGACTTGGCATTATTCGTCTCGCGTGCGTTCGCCCCGGACCCGTTGGTGAACGTGGCGAGGTACGTGATTTCGCCTGCCGCGAGCACACCCGTGGCGAGGATGCCGACGTCCAGCGATGACTGCGCGAGTCGCTCTGAGAACCGAGAGTAGGAACACACGCCGCCGATTCCGGCACAGTCTGTGACTCCGGCGATCGAGCCGTCGCGTTCGATGGCCAGGATCTCACTAGAACTCGTGAGCTCAAATAGGTCGAAGGCCCGCTTTAACTGTCCGATGGACACGAAGAGTGCGGGATCCAGCTCGAAGCGCACAAACGCATAACGACCAGAAACCTCGCCCTTGGCCATGTCCACCTGGACGGCGGCGTCGATCCAGTCGTTGAGCCTGGCCGCCGCCCAAATGCGAGCTCGCCGCAGCAGGAACTCACTCTGCGGTACGCTGTCTACGGACGTGGTCGCCAACTGCATGTGTACGCGACCACCGAGTTCGGTACGCTCAACCGGTTGGCGCGGCTCGACCGCCTGCCCCACGAGGGGCTGGCCTGGAACGACGAGGCCCGCGCCCAGGCAGAGCGCGCAAAGCAAGAGTCGGGTGGTCACCGAATGTCAACCACGAGTCGCAGCGGGGATCGCATTTCGAGAACGCGCACATCTGTGCCGTCCGCGAGTCCTGCGATCCATGTGACTGCGTCGTCTTCCGCGCAGGTGACCCCGGCCTCATGGATTCTCGGTAGCTCAAACAGGTCCGTGTCGGTCGCGACCGCAGTACGGCCGTCTGCACGGGTACGGGCAGGCGCGAAGCGCAGAACCAAGAAGCGTCGACCTTCCACTGCCGGCGCGTGCTCCACGACCGTCGAATCTCCCCCTTCGACCTCGCCGCAGGTGATTGCCGTTTCTGGCTCGACGATCTCGATGTCATAGCCGGGAAACGCGGCCTCGGAACTGAACGTAAAGACCGCGCGGTCGAACGCTTCATGGCTCGAAACCACGACGCTCTGGACCAAGGAGCGGGCCGCTTGCGGCGTCGCGCTGCGGTTCACCGTGTTTCGCGTCCAGGGCAGTTCGACGGACACGTCTACGGGCTCCAGCCCTTCCATGTCCGCCTCTGTCAGCGGTGTCCTCTCAAGGGGTTTGATTGTCGTGTCTGGGGTCTGTGCAGCTCCAGATGCAGATGCCACCTGCTCCCCAGGGCTGCAGGCGGCTAGAGCGACAACAAACAGCGTAAGTAATCGGTTCATATTCATGAGTGGTTTTGCGGGAAAGACGTTGTACACAGGAGCGCGTCGCACACCGAAGGCTGATGTCGCGTTCGCGTCTGGAGCGGTGCGATAACGATCCGGAGAATCAGTAGGATTCAGAGGCGCCCGACAAGATTCTCTAAAGGTCAAGCGGAATGACTTCCGGCCGCACCTTGCTGTTCGCGGTTATTCCATCCACGCCTACCCCTTCGAGTTTGAGTAGGGCGACTTTTGCCTGGAGCCCTCCCCCGAAACCTGTGAGGCGAAGGTCCGAGGCGACCACTCGATGGCATGGAACGATGATCGGAATCGGGTTGGCGCCGACTGCCTGGCCTACCGCGCGCGCCATATCAGGCCTCCCTACATCACGAGCCACTTGCCCATAGGACGTGACGTGCCCGTAGTCGATCTCGATCAGCCGCGCGTATATGTCGTCTTGGAAAGGGGTCGTCACCCCGGCGAAGTCGAGCGGAAGGTCGAAGGTTTGTCGCTTTCGGTCGAAGTATTCCTCAAGTTGCCGAACGGCCTCGGCCAGCTTTTCAGGCCATTCCTCGAGCGGGTCGGTATGGTCGTCTTTGGGAAGCGGACCAAATTCGAGATGACGTACTCCGGTGCGTGAGACCCACACGGTGATGGGGCCTGCCCGCGTATCGGGCAGATGAGCCGAGTGAACTTCTCGCGGACTCAGGCGGACCCCTCCGAGGCGTGCTTCTTCAACGCTTCCTGCAGGGCGTCAAAGCCGATCAGGGCGCACTTAATGCGCACCGGAAATTTGCTCACTCCCTGCAACGCTCTGAGGTCTCCCAGCGTTCTGTCCTTGGCGGCCTCAGGGTCGCCGTGCATGAGCTCGGTGAACCTATGGGCCAGCCCAAGGGCGTCGTCGATGGAGGCCCCTTGCAACTTGGTGGTCATCATGCTGATCGCAGCTTGTGAGATCGAGCAGCCCTGGCCGATGAATTTCGCTTCGGCGATATGGTCGTCCTCGATTCGCAACTGCAAGCGAATTTCGTCCCCACAGACCGGGTTGGCCATGTGGATTTCGACGGTCTTCTCTTCCAGCTCGGCCTTGTTCCGCGGGTTGCGGTAGTGCTCGAGAATCAGCTGCTGGTAGAGCGAAGAAAGTTGCGGAGTTTCCATGTACCTATCGGTTCAGGCGTAAGTCCAATGTATCGCGTGTCGGAGTCAGATTCCAAGTCAGCGTATTTCGGGCGATCGGCCCGAGGCCAGACTCACCCGAAGATCTGCCTCACCTGGCCCAACCCTGCCACCAGCCGATCGACGTCATCCTTTGTGCTGTAGAGATAAAAAGAGGCGCGCGCGGTCGCCGCTACACCAAAATGCTTCATCACTAACTGCGCGCAGTGATGCCCCGCACGCACCGCGATGCCGTCGCTGTCGAGGATCGTCGAGATATCGTGGGGATGCGCGTCGCCGAGTGTGAACGACAGCACCGCCGAGCGCTCGTCGAGGGAGTCGGGTCCGTAGATCGTGATGCCTTCGACGGCTCCGACCTGCTGCATCGCATACTCCATCAGCGAGCGCTCGTGTTCAGCGATCGCGTCCATGCCGATGTCGGATAGGAAGTCGACGGCGGCGCCCATGCCGATCGCGCCTGCAATATTAGGCGTGCCCGCTTCGAACTTATGCGGCACCTCGGCCCAACTGCTTGCGTCGCGACCCACGATGTGGATCATCTCGCCGCCGCCCTGGTAGGGCGACATCGACTCGAGGAGTTCTTTGCGTGCCCATAGGACGCCGATGCCTGTCGGCCCGCACATCTTATGGCCGCTGAAAGCGTAGCAGTCCACGCCAAGGTCCTGCACGTCCACCTTTGTGTGAACCGCACCTTGGGCGCCATCGACTACGACCAGAGCTCCGACCTTCTTCGCGGCGGCGGTGATCTCCTTGATGGGGTTGATCGTGCCCAGCGCGTTCGAAACGTGACCCAGGGCCACGATCTTGGTCCGGGCGGTCAGCAGGGAAGGGAGGTCGTCGAGAACCAGTCGCCCGTGGTCGTCCAACTCGATGTACTTGAGCGTGGCGCCGGTCCGCATGGCGAGGAGCTGCCATGGCACGATGTTCGAGTGGTGCTCCATCACCGAAATGAGGATCTCGTCGTCTTTGCCGACGTTGTCGAGCCCCCACGCCATGGATACGAGGTTGATGGCTTCCGTGGTACCCCGCGTCCAAATGATCTCGGCAGGCTCGGCGGCGTTGATCCATCGGGCCACCTTCCCTCGCGCTTCCTCGTAGGCGATCGTCGCGCGGCGTGACAGTTCGTGAATGCCTCGATGGACGTTCGCGTTGTCGTGCGCGTAGTACGACTCGATCGCGGCGATTACCGCCTTGGGTTTCTGAGATGTGGCTGCGCTGTCGAGATAGACGAGCGGCTTGCCATTGATCGTCTGGTGTAGCGCGGGAAAGTCTCGGCGGATCAAAGCCGGGTCGAAAGCGGCCATGGGTGTTCCTTAGTCCCTGTGGAGCCTACTCCACGTCGATGAAAATCTCGCCTTCCCGGATCTCAACCGGGAAAGACTTCACCGGTCGCACAGCAGGAAGCGCCTTGTTGCGCCCAGAAGCGCATTCGAAGCGGGCTCCGTGATACAAACACACCACGTCCCCCCCATCCAGCTCGCCGTCCGACAAAGGGTATGTCTCGTGTGAACACTCGTCCCGCAGAGCGTAGACGTCCCCATCCGGATTCGCCAACACAACCGGAATCGAACCCGCCATGATGCCCAGGAGCTTCCCCTCAGGCACGTCAGCCAAGCCAGCCACTCGAACCCAGTTAGCCATCAAGACCCTCGCAGAAGATGTTCACGACGCATTACTTATAAGCCCCGACGAAGCCAAGCCAGCCAAGACGAAGTCGTGTTCCAATGCAGTCGTGTCCGCTCCACCGTGTGTAGCTGTACACCTGTAGCTGTACACCCTACCCGTCGCGGAGGAACGCGTCCCACGCAGAGGATATCGGCATGTGGATCCGGTCGGCCGCACGCCGTTAAGCGCAGCCACAACCCCGGCAACAAAACCACAAAGCTCACGGCGAAGCGATCCTCGAAGAGGGACGCGTTCCTCCGCGACCCCTATGATTGAGCCAATTTCGCCTCAATCACCCGAGAAACTTTCTCTGCGACCCCGCCCAAGGGCAACTTCCCCAACACCTCGCCCAGAAAACCAAGAACAACCAGTCGTTCAGCCTGCACCCGGTTCAACCCGCGGCTCATGAGGTAGAACTTCGCCTCGTCGTCGAGGTGCCCCACAGTCGCCCCGTGTGAGCACTTCACGTCATCCGCCTCGATCTCGAGGTTCGGCAACGAGTCCGCACGCGCATGGGGTGACAGCAGGAGATTGCGGTTCGTCTGGTACGCGTCGGTACCCTGTGCACCCGGATAGACCCGAATGATTCCCCGGAACACAGACCGACTGGCTCCGTCGAGTGCGCCCTTGTAGAGGAGGTCGCTCGACGTGTTCGGGACGGTGTGGTCCTGGCTCGTATTGAAGTCGAAGTGCTGGTTGGCGTCGCCGAAGTACAGGCCGAGCATGTCTGAGTTGGCACCCGGTCCCAACAGACGCGCGTTGAGGTCGACGCGCGTCACCGAAGCGCCGAGGGCAACGTTGAGCGTGTCGAGCGTCGAGTCCCGGTGGGCCAACGTTCGCTGCACCGACTGATAGAAGGCACCCTGGCCAAGTCGCTGCACGGCCACGTACTGGACCTGCGCGCCGTCCCGAGCGATCACCTCAACCGCGGTGGACGTCAGCGTCTGCGCGTCGAAGTCGTCGGAGAGGACCTCGTCGACGTAGGATACTCGGCTGGTCGGTTCGGCCACGATCAGCACGCGGCTGAAATACGCGGTAGCCGACTCGCTGAGCCAACGAGTGACCCGTACCGGTAGGTCGAGCGACACGCCCCGCGGTACATACAGGAAGACGCCGTCGTTCCAAAGCGCAGCGTTGAGTGCCGCGAACTTGCCCTCTTCGGCAGGCACCGCTTCGGTCGCGAGATGCTCCTGCACAAGCGCCGGATGATTCACCACCGCGTCGTGCAGCGACTCAAGGATCACACCCTGAGCGGCGAGCGAGGCATCGAGATCTGTGTGGACGACATGACCATCGATGATGACCAAGTGGCCGGCCGCTTCCCGGTCCGCAGCCATCGCGGCACGCAGCGCTTCCGGCCAGGTAGCGTAATCGCCGGAAACCGCCTCAGACGTGCTCAGCGCCAACGCATCAAGATCGAGCTTCTTCTTGAGGTTCGTATACCGCCACTCCTCAAGCTTCGTAGTCGGCATCGGTGTACGCTCATAAACATCCCAAGCATGCACGCGTCGCTCACGCAGCCACTCCGGCTCCCCAAGAGAAAGCCGCTCAACAGCCGCCGGATTCAGCGCCTCAGTCACACCTTCCATCAATCCCACGCTTTGCATGTAGTCCCTAGTTATTTATTCAGTTGTTTCTGTGCAGTTGTTGCTGTTTTGGAAGCCACTCAGTATCGGGGGTCGTCAAATCGAGCGTCGAGCAAGGCGGTCGAGTACGATGACCGAGGAGTAGCAACGCTACTTCGCAGGTCAGCGCACGGAGACCAACGCCGCCCGAGGCCGATTTCACGGCCCCTGCCTAATTAGCCTACGGAGCCTTCCATCTCCATCTCTATGAGCCGATTCAACTCCACCGCATACTCAAGCGGCAGCTCCTTCGCGATCGGCTCGATGAATCCACGCACGATCATCGCCATCGCCTCAATCACCGAGATACCCCGACTGGTGAGGTAGAAGAGCTGCTCTTCGCCGATCTTCGAGACTGAGGCTTCGTGCCCGACGTTCGCGTCGTTCTCTTCGATCTCGATGTACGGGTACGTGTCCGTACGAGACGTGTCGTTGATGAGCAACGCGTCGCATTCGACGTTGGAGCGGGCGTGGTGCGCACCCTCGTGCACCTTGCAGAGCCCACGATATGTCGAGCGTCCGGTGCCCTTGGAGATCGACTTCGAGATGATCGAAGACGTGGTGTTGGGCGCGACATGCACGACCTTCCCACCCGTGTCCTGGTGCTGTCCGTCGCCTGCGTAGGCGATGGACATGATCTCTCCGTGTGCCCCTTCTCCAACTAGGTAGCAGGACGGGTACTTCATGGTCAGCTTGGACCCGAGGTTGCCGTCCAGCCACTCCATGTTTCCACCCTCGTGCACGATCGCCCGCTGGGTAACGAGGTTGTACATATTGTTCGACCAATTCTGAATGGTCGTATAGCGGAAGCGTGCGTTCTTCTTCACAACGATCTCAATCACGCCCGAGTGAAACGACTCGGTGGAGTAGACCGGCGCCGTGCACCCTTCGATGTAGTGAGCCTGCGCCCCTTCATCGATGATGATCAGTGTGCGCTCGAACTGCCCCATGCGCTCCTGGTTCACCCGGAAGTACGCCTGCAGTGGCGTGTCGAGGCTGACACCCTTCGGGACGTACACGAACGAACCACCCGACCAAACGGCCGAGTTCATTGCCGAGAACTTGTTGTCACCCGTGGGGATGATCGTGCCGAAGTGCTCACGGAAGAGTTCAGGATGGTTCTTAAGACCGTCTTCGATCGAATCGAAGATGACGCCCTGCTTCGACCATTCTTCACGAAGCGAGTGATAGATCATCTCGGACTCAAACTGGGCGCCGACACCGGCCAAGACCTTACGTTCGGCCTCGGGGATGCCAAGCTTCTCAAACGTGTTCTTGATGTCCTCAGGAACGTCGTCCCACGAGCGCTCCATTTTGTCCTGCGGGCGCACGTAGAAGTAGATCTCGTCCAAGACGTTCTCTAGGTCCGAGAGGTCGCCGCCCCACTTGGGCATTGGCTTCTTGTAGTAGGTCTCGAGCGCCTTCAAGCGGAAGTCTAGCATCCACTGTGGCTCGTCCTTGTGCGCAGAGATCTGTCGAACGACTTCCTCGGACAGGCCCTTCTCGGCACGGAAGACTGGCTTGCCTTCGGTCTTGAAGTCGTACTTGTATTCGTCGAGGCCCAGATCCTGAATGGTCTCATTCTGCGGCATGGAGGGTCCCCTTTTTAGGCGCTGGTGGCTGCTGCTGCGTCGGTTTCGCGCCAGTCTTTGTAGCCCTCAGCCTCAAGAGCGAGCGCGACTTCTGGGCCACCCGAACGCACGATGCGCCCGTCGACCATCACGTGCACGAAGTCCGGCTTGATGTAGTCGAGGAGGCGCTGGTAGTGCGTGATGAGGAGGATCGACATTTCGGGATCCTCAGCGAGCAGCTTGTTGACGCCGCTTGAGACGATCTTGAGGGCATCGATGTCGAGGCCCGAGTCTGTCTCATCCATGACCGCGAGCTTCGGTTTCAGCATCGCCATCTGAAGGATCTCGTTGCGCTTCTTCTCGCCACCGCTGAAGCCGTCGTTCACGTGACGCTCGGCAAAGGAGACGTCCATCTCGAGCATTTCCATGCGCTCGGTCAGAATGTCAGCGAAGTCGAAGATGTCGAGTTCCTCACCCTCCGGCTGATGCGCCTGGACGGCGGTCCGCAAAAAGTTGGCAATAGAGACCCCTGGAATCTCAACGGGGTACTGGAATGCCAAGAAGACACCGGCCTGGGAGCGCTCGTCGGCTTCCAGGGAAAGAAGGTCTTCACCGCAGAACGTGACCGAACCAGACGTGGCCTCGTAACCGGGATGGCCAGCAAGCACCTTTGCGAAGGTGCTCTTTCCGGAACCGTTCGGGCCCATGATGGCGTGGATTTCACCCTTACCGATCTCTAGGTCAAGACCCTTCAGGATGTTCAACTCTTCGTCGGTGACCTTTGCTTCGAGGCCTTCGACCTTCAAAATGGGAGCGTTGCTCATTCGTCCTCAGACAAGTCAGCGGAGCCCGTGAGCGCCGCTTATCAAGAATGATTCTATGTTTCAGGTACCGAAATCTAGACTTGCCACTTAGGGGGGTCAAGTGCAGCCGCTAGAGGGTGAATCGCTAAGAAAACCAAGTACTACAAGCACTTTTGGTGACCTCGGGACTCGGCCTTGGCTGGTCTTGGGTGGGGGTGGTTTGAAGGGTCTGGCACACGTGGGGGCCTGGAGAGCCTTAGTTGAAGCCGGTGTCCGCCCCCAGGGGATCGTGGGGACGAGTATCGGGGCCCTGATCGGGGTGCTGGCTTCCAGTGGCATGAGTTGGGAGGAGATGAGGGAGCATGCGCTGGCGGTGAGGAGGGCGGACATCGTCCGCCTGAACCGGCGGGCTGCGTGGATCAACGGGATTCGTCAGCCCAGCCTGTTCCGCGGGAACTCGTTGATGGAGTTCTACGAGCGACTGGTCCCTCCTGAGGGATGGAATTCGTTGCGCATCCCTGTCCTTGTGAACGCCGTGGACTTAGCTGACGGCTCGACCGAGTGGTTCGGCACCGGCGCGCGTACCGATGTTTCGGTGGCCGAGGCGGTCTATGCATCATCGGCGTTGCCGGTCTTCTACCCGCCGTTTGTCCATGAGGGGCGCGCGTTCGTGGATGGAGGGAGTGCGCATCCACTCGCGTTGGACCGGGCCGAGGCTGAGGGAGCGACCGGGATTATCGGGTGCGACCCGGGTGCGGGGGAGAAGGGAGATATCGATAAAGTGCTGGAGCAGGGCATGCTGGCTGTGCACGAGCGGGTCTTTGCCATCATGACCTGGCGTCGACGTCGGGACCTGATCTCGGCGTGGGATGGGCCGCCGTTGATGTATGTGCGGCCGCGCTTGGAGGGGTACGGGACGTTTGATTTTGACCACGTCCAGTTCTTTCTGGACGAGGGGTATCGGGCGATGAAGGAGGCGTTGGGGGGGTAGGCTCACCGCCCCCGTGCGACCAGATCTACCTCGAACGGGCCAGCCGACAATCCGGCCGGCGTTTCTTCCACGCCGCCCTCTCGGGCCGTCATCGCCGCCGAGAAACCCGCGTCTTTCCTTATCGTGAGCGTCGCCGCTCCGAGAGAGTCGTCCCCGATCGAGAAGGCTGCCTCCCCTTCGAGGCCGGAGGCCAGGTCCACCACCAGGTGAAGAAACGCCCAACGAGCGAAGGGATCGTCCGGAAGCACCGCCGGCTCGCCGTTTGCGGGCAGCGCCACCTTGGTACCGGCCCTCCGCACCTCAAATGTTCGCAAATCCAAGGCGTCTCCCGCCCCAGCGAGACTGACCTTCAGCCCAGTCCCTCGCCCTGGTCCGGCGTGCGCGACCTGCCTTCCGTCGACCACCACTACGCCTGACGCGCCGGCCACAAAGGCTGTGTCACCATCGACGACCAGCGCGGTGTTCTCGTCGATACCCAGGCCGACGCGAAGGGAGTCGGTGACGAGCACCGAGACTATGAGGCGCCCGATGCGTCCCCGAGCCAGGAAGTGCTGATCCAAAAAGGCACGGTCGAAGAAGCCCATCCCGCCGCGAATGTGGACCCCGTCTCCGTCCTCATTTGTAGCCACTCCATTGGCGACAGCGTCGGCGCTTCCCCCGCTCGCGATCATGACGCGGCTCATCATGGCAGCCCCGGCGCTGGAGCCCGCGACGACGGCTCCTTCTTGCCACCGCTGCCATAGAGCCTGGTAGGCCAGTGTGGTATCGTCCTCGGGAAGAAATACGTCTACGACTCGGGACTGGACCCCGCCGGTGAAGTAGAAGCCTGAGCAGGACGCGATGTCCGCGGCCATTTCCGGGGACCGGGCATCGGACGGGTTCTCCGTGGACAGGAAGATCCCCTTTACGCCCTCTGGACCCGTGTAGCCGAGCAATGTCTCTGTGGCCGACGCCATGGACGCCATGGGATCGGCACCCGCCGTGGGCAGCACGCACAGCGGCCCGCCACCCAGCCGGCCCTCGAGGACGGCCTGGTAGACGGCGGCGTTGTCGGCCTGAAGCCCGCCGCCGACGATGACCAGCCGCCCGGGAGCAGGAGTCGCCGCCGGGGCGTCCCCCGGCGTATCCGCCGCGGTGCAGCCATTGATGAACAGCATGGCTGTCAGGATCGCAATCGTCGTGGGTTGTCTCGGCATGGTGGTTCCGGTGGTGGTGTCGCGATCAAAACAGGCCTCCAACATACGGCCGGGGAGGAGGCCCGACACCGTTGGACCCTCGCCGGAGTCACTCCCCCGATAGTTTCAGTTCAGAGCAGTTCGCCGGAACTGGCGGCAGTCCTTTGATGATCGGTGACAGAGTCACTGCCGAAAGCCGTCCTATGCAGCGGGCGTAGATTACCGCACGCCCGACCATAGATTCTTTGGTATCTCGGTTCGACTCTCACAAAGGCCTCGCATGACCCTCCGTCGCATCGCGCTCACCCTCTTCATGGCCGCCGCCGCGTCAGGGTGCACTGACCAGGCTCCGGTCTCTGGCCCGGGGACGATGACCGTCACTCTGAGATCGCCGAACGGTGACGAGGGCGCGGCCTTGGTGTCGTTGCTGGGCAACGATGTCGGCGCCGTCAGCGCGTCCGGTGTGACCGAGGTCCACAGTCTCGCGGGCAACAGCGTGACGCGAATAGTGCTCATTGATCAAAGCGGTGGTGAGTTGATGTTTCGGGTCGCCGTGGCGGACACGACGAACCCGCCCGGCTGGGTCATCGACGAGGTCGCGGGTCCGGACGATGCCACACGTATTCTGACGGGTTACACGCTGGATTTCCGGCGATGAGGGCCGTGCGGCTAGCGGCGTGTGCCGCGGTGGCGCTGGGCTGGGCAGCCGTGTCCGCGGACTCTGCGGACGCTCAGGACATAGAAGCCGCTGCGGCCGTGCGCGGCCTGCGCTTGCCGGACGCATACTACGAGCGTGTCCGCGTCGATCCTGCTGCGTATAAGCTCCCCAATGGCATGTTTCGCACTCTCGAGTCCGGCGAGCGAGTCGCGAGCCGCGCTGAGGGCACCGCAAAGATCGCGATCGTGCTGGCGCTCTTTTCAGACTCGCAGGAGCCGGCGATTACGCGTGACATGATCCAGTCAGCTCTGTTCGATGGTCCGGCACAGTACGGCACCATTACGGAGGCCTACCAGGAGATATCTCGAGGTGCGCTCACCGTTACTGGGGAAGTGTTGCCGTGGGTGCGGACGTCCCGGCCTATGACAACGGTGGTGGGCACGGGGAACGGACTCGGGTCAGATGCTTCTCTCGGCCCCTACTTCAGCGAGGCGCTCGATCTCGTCGATGTCGATGTCGACTTCGGCGAGTACGACAGCGACGGACCTGACGGATTGGCGAACAGCGGCGACGATGACGGCTTCGTGGACGCGCTCACCTTCGAGTTTCTCGAGATCGCGGGGTCGTGCGGCGGGCCGTCTATCTGGCCGCACAGATGGAGCATTTCGGGTGCCACCCAGGCGGGGCCCTACCAGACGAACGACGCCAGCGCCAACGGCGACCAGATCAAAGTCGACGGATACATCACCCAGAGTGTGACCGACTGCACGGGTGCCCGTGTGCAATCCGCGAATGTGATCTCGCACGAATATGGTCACGTGCTGGGCCTACCCGATTACTATCACCCGACCGCGGAAGGAGGCGCACAGGGCCGCCGCTGGGTTTTGGGCTGTTGGTCCCTGATGGCCGCAGGCTCTTGGGGTTGTGGCCCGGTCGACGATCGTGACGAACCGTTTGGCCCGACCCACATGGTGGCCCGCTCCAAGAACTTTCTCGGCTGGCTCGACTATGTGGATATCGGTGAGGTCTGGAACCAAGAGATCTTCCTCGATCCGGTCCAGAGTTCTGGGCAAGCGCTCCGAATACAAATGGACGCAGTGGGGCGGGAGTTCCTCGTTGCCGAGCTTAGGATGCGCACCGGCTTCGACGCGTCGATTCCCGCGGACGGGGTCCTGTTCTACAAACAGGACCTGGATGCTGCACTGAGGCCCGACCCTACCACGACCAATCCCTACTTCCTCACGCTCCTAGAGCAAGACGGAAACCGGGGGCTGACGCGTAATTTCTTCGAAGGCGGAAATCGGGGCGAGGCGACGGACGCGTGGGGCGTGGATGGATTCAGCCGGAAGCTGCACGCGTCGACGACTCCCCAGCTGCTACTCAGCAACGGGCAGGCGACCGCGGTGACGGTGCACGAGGTCTCGGTGGTGGACGGGAGGGCACGGCTCGTGATCTCCACGGGAAGAACGCCACAGATTGTGCCTCCGGAGGCGTCGATTGAGGTGGAGAGAGTCGCCCCGTTCTTGCAGTTTCTCCGGATAGCGGGCGGCGTTCAGCCCTATACAGCCACAGGAGACGTGCCCGCCTCGGTGACCCTTTCAGGCAATGGGGACGAGGTCTACGTCGGGGGGTTCGTCACCGAGGCCGGGCCGCACGAGTGGTCGTTCTCAGTCCAGGATGCCCTGGGCTTCACGTCTGAGCCCGTGACGATGACCCTCACGACCACACCTTGGGTGGTTGAGGTCACGGAGCTGTTGCGGCCGTTCCTGGTATCGGAGGGTGTGGCACTCTCGCCAGGCGAGAGGGTCTACCTGGACCAAATAGGCAACAATAATGGCCGTTACGACGTGGGGGATCTGAGGAAGTGGTTGAGATCGCAGGGGTCGGGCGTGGACTAGGCGGTTTCTGGGCAGCAAAGCGCCCCCGCCCAGCCTTAGCTGAACGGGGGCTACATCGAACCCACTTGGTGAGGTGCGTTTAGACTAAACGGGTCCGATGTCTGTGTTGCTGATGCCGATTCCTGTGGTGTCGTCGCCGATGCTGTCGGCACCGATCGGGCCGCCTCGCCCGCGCATCATGCCACGACCTGGCACGGGTGGTTGAGCACCACCCCGGCCGCGCCGCCCCCTCATCTGGGCTGCTGAGCCTCGGTCGTCGTCGCCCCGCGCACGCATGCCCTGGCCTTCGTATCCCCCACGCGCGCCCCGCTGGCTACGAACGCCACGCCCAGCCTGCTGGCCGCGGGCGGCACCCGCCGCACGGCCGGCCTGAAAGGCCAGGCCAACCTGCCGCATTTGTTGCAGACTTTCGCGTTGGCCCTCGGTCAAGATCGCGTCGATGCGCTCGCGGTGCTGCTCACGAATGCCGTCGGCTCCTTCACGCTGGGCCTCCATCACAGCCATGATCTCGCTGCGCTGGATTTGGCCTGCGGCCAGTTTCGATCGCATTTCGGACATCATGGCCATCTGAGCGTTCCGCCGCGCCACGCTCTGACTACGCAGGCCATCGAGTTCGCCGACCTGGGAATCGGTCAATTCAAGGCGCTCGCGCATCCGCATGATGGCCTCGACTCCGTCCTGTCGTGCGCGGCGGCCCTGCATCTGAGCGCCAAGGTGGCGCATCTGCTGGCTGCGCATGCGTTGCGCCTGCCGCCCGCGCATGTCCTGCATCTGAGCGCGTTGCCCGCCCTGTCCGGCTATTTGGCCCTGTCCCTGCGGGCCACGTCGGCCCTGTTGAGCCGTAAGGTCCCCAGCGCTGGCCGCAAAAATCGTCGCGAGAACCAACAATCCACCCGTCATCTTCTTCATCGTGAAGCTCCCTTCCTGAATGCTCATTTGGTTGAGCGAAGTAATGTTTCTCACTCCACTCTGAACATTGGAGGGTGGTTGCGGATGCTTTGTTAAAAAGCCGGGGCCGGGGGCCTGCGAACCGGTGCATGGAGGAGCGCGCGGTCAGGCCCGCACACGGTCGCTCGCTGCTGCCGACCGCCTACGTGCCCGCGCGCGGGTCTGCAGCTAGGGCCGCTTTCAGTACAAGCGACCACTCCGCGAGAGACACGCGCAGGTAACGCGCTTCTTCGGACGGCGTGCGGCCGATAGGCCCCTCGGTCCCGGGCTCCACGAGCACGTGCACGAACGTCGGTCCCGGCTCTGCGAGGATCGACGGCAGAGCCGTCACGTATGCGCGAGGGTCATCGAAACGATGCACGCTCGTCCAGCCCGCAGCCCTCGCCATGGCACCGTGGTCCAGTCTTGCGGCCGCGGCTAACGGCTGATTGCCGGTGATTTCGTACGTGCCGTTGTCGACCACGAAGAGAATAAGGTTCGTGACGCCCGTACCGATCACGGTGGCCAACGTGCCCAGGGTCATGAGCATACTGCCGTCCCCGTTCAAGCAGATGACACGCCGATCCGGACGCGCCAAAGCGATGCCCAACGCCAGGTCCGCGGCGTGCCCCATAGCACTGTCCGCAGATGCGAAGTCGAGATCGTGATCCGAGATGCGTCCCCAGGGGCGCGTCACGCTCATTGTGGTCACGACGACTTCATTCGTTCGAAGGCGAGCGAGCGGATCGAGAAGTTGGGCGCGCGTCAACACTAGTGCCCTGTCCCAGAAGTTCGTTTGCATTCGAGCGCCGCTGCATCCACGCTAGCTTCGTCGCTCCTCCGCCCAGTAGCGCTGCTGTTCCTTGTCGTCGCGCCTTGCCAGCGCGGGGCATCGACACTCTCGGTGCCGAACGAACTTCTGGGGAAGGACACTAGTTCAGCGCTCGTGCGATGACCGCTGCCGTGGGTTGCTCGTTCGAGCGTGCTGCATTGATCGCGCGCTCCAGCGTTGCTGCGGGGTCGCCGTCCTCGGAGCAGCGCTCGAACGGGATGCCCCAGGCCGCTAGGGTGGGCTCGGTGAACAGGGCCGTAGAGTCCACGTCCGGACGCGTGAGGAGCGCGCTCGTGCGGGGCTCGTCCGGGGTGAGCCCGGCCGCGGCCATCTTCTCGTAGCCCCGCCCGGTGATCAGGATCGGGATCGGAGCCGCCATTCGGATTGCGGTCCCCCTAAGGCTGTCTCCGGACTCGAGCAGGCCGGTGTTTTGAATGACAACGAGGGGTGCAGCGCCTCCAAGCCAAAGCCCGGATGCGATCGCGAAGGCTTCGCCCTCCCTAGTGACCGTCACGAGCTCGATGCTCGGGCTGCCGCTCAGCGAGTCGAAGAGCGGAGCAGAGGCGTTGTCTGGGATCCCCACGACATGCGTGATTCGTGCCGCGGCAAGAACCCGCAGCGTCTGGATGGGGGCGGCCAGGCTAATCGCTCCAGGGCGGCTTCACGCCGTTGGCCCGTGCGGGAACGATGGATTGGCCGAGATGCTCGTGCAGGTGGGTATTCATCATGAGAAGGAACGAGTGCACGATTAGACGGAGCGGGCGTTGCGACGAGTGGTAAACAATCCGGCTAACAGAATGGCGGTCAACATCGCTCCGGCCCCGAGCGCGAGCATCGGCTGTGTGCCGATCAGAATTACGAGGATCGAGATATAGAGCGCGATGGTGATTGCCGGCAACCAAGGATGGCCGGGCATGCTAAAGGGCCGCTCAAGGTCCGGCTTGGACCAGCGCAGCTTGAAGTAGCCCATGAGGACCATGGTATCGACGGTGATCGCGACGGTCATCATAAAACGTATGAGGAGTTCGAACGCCCCTGATAGCGCGAGTAGGGCGATCCAGGCCGAAATGAAGTAGAGCGCGTTCCGGGGGGTACCCCGTGCGTCCACCTTTGAGAATGAGGCCGGGGCGAGGCCATGCTGTGAGAGGCCGTACGCCACGCGGGGAAGCCCCAGGAAGTTCACGTTCAGGCTGCTGACCAGAATGAGCAGGCTGGCGACCACGACCACCGTTCCGGCCGCACCGCCAAAAACGGCCGCGATCGCGTCTTTGGCAACCAACTCGGAGCCGGCCATTTCTGCGGGCGTAAGCGCGGCGAGGAACGCGGTGTTCATGAGAAGATACATGACCATCACCGCGAGGGAGCCGCCCACGAGGATCTTGGGGAGTGCCCTTCCCGGATCTTTCACCTCTTCGGCCATCTTCGCGGCGTCTTCCCATCCGTAGTAGGCGAAGGAGATCGACTGATAGGCGAGTGCGAAGCCGAGAAGACCCGCGGTCGGGCCGGAGGCCGTGGTGACGGCGGGTTGGAAGCCGACGAAGCCCCCGGCTGCCATCCCGGCTCCGGCGATCGCGAAGACGATCAGCACCTTGATTGCGGTCGAGATGTTCTGGAAGGTCGTGCTCGCCTTGAGGCCGCGTGTATGCAGAAAGAAGAAAGCGACGCACACGGCGAGAGATAGGATGGGTGTGGAGCCCCGACCGCCGGTGAGGATACGAATGTACTCCGCGATCGCGACCGCCTTGGCAGCTCCGGAGAAGCCGCGTGAGACGAGCAGCTCAGACCAGCCTGCGACGAAGCCCATGGTCGGCCCCCACGCGTGGCGCGCGTATACGTACTTGCCCCCCGCCTCAGGGAGCGCAGCAGCCATCTCCGCGAGCACAAGGGTGGAGAGAGCCACAACCACGCCGCCGAAGAACCAGACAGCCAGTATCATCCACGGATTCCCCAGATAACCCGCGATCAATCCGGGTGTCCTTAGGATGCCGGCTCCGATCACGATGCCCACGGTGACCGCCATGCCGTCCTTGATGCCCAGAACGCGCTGGAGTTTGTACGTCGATTCGCCGTCGCTCACTCGACCCTCATTTGACCGGGGAAACGGACACCGCAGGGAAGCCCGCCGGTTCGCAACTTTCAGCGGGAAGGCGATTGGGTCAAATCGTGGCGTTTGAGTTGGGTCCACCCTACCGTGCATGGCGGGTCCTGATTCGTCCTGCCGAAAACGCGGCGGGTGGGCCCAGCCGGGACCCAAATCTCCCTGAGGACAACATGAAGCCCAATGCCCTTGCCGGACTCGTGTGACCCACGGGCTAGCGGCTCAGGAGCTGCCCGTCACGAATCCGGACCGCGTCGGACTGTCTGCGGAGCGGCTCGCGCACATTGGAACCGTCTTCCAGGAACACGTCGACGAGGGCCGCATCGCGGGGGCGATGGGCATGGTGATTCGGAACAGCCAGGTCGCCTACCAAGAAGAATGGGGATACAGGGACCTCGAGGCGCGTGATCCGCTGGAGGCCGGCGACCTCTTCCGCATCTACTCCATGACCAAGCCGATTACGGCGTTGGCGGTCATGATGTTGTGGGAGGAAGGGAAGTTTGCACTCGGCGACCCGATTGGACGTTACATCCCGGAGTTGGCTCGTCTGCAGGTGGCGAAGCTGGAGGAGGGGGCGACCATCGCGAATCTCGAAACCGAAAGGCCTCGACGGCAGGTCACGATCGAGGATCTGCTCCGACACACGTCAGGCCTGACCTACGGCATCTTTTCGAATACCCCCGTCGACTCGATGTACTTGAGCGCGAACCTCCTTGGTGCCAAAGACTTGGACGAGATGATGAGGGGGCTTGGAGACATCCCCCTCATCGCGCAACCGGGGGCCCGTTGGATCTACAGCGTGTCGACAGACGTGCTGGGACGGTTGGTCGAAGTCGTTTCGGGCATGCCGTTCGATGCGTTCCTGCGCACGCGCATTTTCGAGCGGCTCGACATGGAGGATACCGGGTTCTATGCGCCGGCCGAGGACCACGCCAGGCTCACACGCACTTACCGGCATACGGACGCTCAAGGGACCTTGGCTCTAGGTGATACGGTCACATTTGTCTCGCCCGTGACCATGTTCTCTGGGGGAGGTGGCCTGGTGAGCACAGCCCGCGACTATGCTCGTTTCACGCAAATGGTCTTAAACGGTGGCGCGTTGAACGGTACGCGTATCCTTGGTCGAAAGACCGTCGACTTCATGCGTGTGGACCACCTAGGCGACGTTGAGGATCCGGGGACCAGTAACGGCTTCGGCTTGGGTTTTGCCGTGAAGGAGAGCGTAAACGCGTTACTGACCTCTGTGGGCACATTTTATTGGGGCGGCCTGCACGGGACCGCGTTCTGGATCGATCCAGAGGAGGATCTGATCGGGATCTTCATGATCCAGATTTATCCGAACCGGAGCACGAATTTCGGACAGCAGTTCCAGCAGTTGGTGTACTCGGCGTTGGTGGGGTAGGGCGGTCTGGCTGCCCTCCGCACACCCAAATCGGGGCGATGATGGAATGGGGAGGGGGCGCCGGGCGCGAAGCTAGCGAGCCACGATCGTCGCCCGAATCAGCTCGTCCAGCTCAGAAAATGCCGCATCGACGTACGCGTTGCCTTCCGCGACGAGACGGCTTTGGTCGCCACCACGGACGCCCCCACCGGAGCCCTCTCTGTAGCCCGAATAGATCGAGTCCACGACCTGGTCCATGCCCTCTACCACTCTCCCGAACGGCGCGAAGCCCTGTGCGTCGAGGCGGGAGTTGTCCACCATGCTGATGTAGATCTGCGTGGCCCGAGTGCCTGGTTGTGTGAAGGCGAACGCGATGGTGCCCCGTACGTTGCTTGCCACGACGGTGTCGTCGGGCATGCCACGGTCGTACCAGACGGCGTTCACCTCGGGGTCACCGGAGACGCCCCATTGGGTGATGAAGCCAGGCACGACGCGGTGGAAGCGCACGTCGTCGTAGTAACCGTGACGGATCAGGTTAAAGAAACGGTCGACACCGACGGGCGCCCAGGCGCGCACGACCTCAATTACGAAGGTGCCGCGGGTCGTTTCGATGTTGGCGTGGAATGTGTCCGGGGCGGGCTCAGACCAGGCGGGGTGGATGGGGTCAAGCAGAACGGCGCGGTGGTCCGCTGGGCCGCCACCGGCTGCGCCGTCCTCCGGGACACTTTGCTCCGGACTGCCTCGCTCTGGGCCGCCTTGCTCCGCGCACGCCACGACAACGAGCCCCAATCCCAGCAGCAAACGCGGAAGCGTTCTCACGGAAGCACCGCGAACACGCGAACCTGACCACCGGACCCGCCCTGAATCTTGATTGGCGCCACGATCAAGTAGGCTCCCGACTCAGGCAGGCGACTCATGTCAGCCAGGTTCTCCAGATGGAAGCGTCCCGACCCGTTCACTACGCCGTGGGCGGGGAAGCCTTGGGCGTTGCCAGGATCCACACTACCGGTGTCCACGCCCACTAGCGCCTGCGCCGTGACGTCGATCACGACGGCGGGGCCGAACAGCTCCTTGGTGGACACGAGGTCTACAGATGCCAGGCCCGCGCCACCATGAACCGGCGCGTCGAAGTGTGTGCCGAAGTGCTCGGGCACAGAGTATGCGCCCATGGAGGGCGCACCATCGTCGTGCGCGGAGAGGGTGTCGTATGAGAAAGGGCTCACCGCGGGGCCGGGCCAGAAAGGCGCGTCCGCACTCACCGTGTGGGTGAGGTCGACGACCTCGAGTCCGTCCGCGAACAAGGCGGCCAGTGTGTTTGGCGGCGGCGCGGGCGCGGCGCAGGCGGTGAACGCGACGGGCACGGCACATAGTCTCAGAAGCGTTTTCACCATTGTACTCCCTTGTCGTCCACCAGGACGGCGATGAGCCGCCCTGGCCCGTGGACGCCTTTCACCAAGATCTGTCCGATATCCGCCGACTTGGACGGACCGGAGTGAAGGCCCACTGCAGAGGGTAGCTCTTTGGCCAGCGCGGCCATCGCGTCGATGAGCATGGGAAAGACCGTCCGCTCCTCAACCCACACCACGTGCACGGGTGGAAGGAGCTGAGCGCGGCGTCCGTCCTGAGGGATCATGATCAGTGAGCCCGTTTCGGCGACCGCCCCGTAGGCCATCGATACGCCAACCTCCGCATCGGCCGGGTCCGTGTGCTCGATGCGAACCGCTCTGGCTCCATGCTGCGCTTCCCGCCGCGCGATGGTGCCGAGCGACACCGTGGCATAGTCGCCAATGAAGTTGCGAACCCACTCCGAGGCGCTTTCACGCAAGTCGAACCTGCACACCTCGCCACCCGCCGCTTTGAAGAGTCGAATGAACTGCTCAACCGGATCTTCAGGCGCCTGATCGCGCCAACCTCCGAAGTGGCCGGGGTGCGGCTCGCGTCGCCGCTTCGTGATGGCGTCCCGCACTTTGCCGAGGATCCGCGCCCGCGCGCCCGCTCGGTCGTTGTGGTGCGGGCGAGGGCGGTCTTCCGACCCGCCGCCTTCCGGGCCCTCAGCCATGCTCATTCGAGGCCCTCCTTCCACAGCTGCATGAAGCTCTTCGGGCTCGGCTTTGGTGCGGATCGTTCCTGCATCCAGCCAGATAAGATGGGGAGGGCTCGCCCCCCGAGTTCCAGCGGCGCGTACCGAAGCGCTGCCCCCGCTGCGCCGAAGACCACGGGTCGTTCAGCCGCCGCCGTGTAGGCCTTCAACCCGACGGTCTCCGCGAGCGGAACGAGACCCTCTTCAACCGCACGCTCACGCCAATGCACCAGGATCTCGGGAATCGGGATTCGCACCGGGCATACGTCGACGCACGCGCCGCACAGGCTCGAGGCGTGGGGGAGTGGCATTGCCTTCTCCAGCCCGAGCAAGCCGGGTGCGATGATCGCGCCAATCGGTCCCGAATAGGGCCACCCGTATGCGTGCCCCCCGGTCTGCCGATACACGGGGCAAATGTTGAGGCACGCACCGCAACGCACACAGCGAAGTGCCTCCCAGGCGGTATCGTCCGCCAACAGGTTCGTGCGTCCGTTGTCGACCAGTACGACGTGCACCTCTTCAGGCCCGTCTGGCTCGTCTTCGCGCCGTGGCCCTTGGATGAGCGACACGTAGTTGCCGATGGGCTGCCCGGTCGCAGAACGGGTGGTCAACTGGACGAATCCGGCCACGTCTCCGAGGGTAGGGACCAGTTTTTCGATGCCGACGAAGGCCACGTGGATGCGGGGCAGGGAAGTCGATAGGCGGATATTCCCTTCGTTTTCGATCAGGGCGACGGTGCCGGTGTCCGCGGCGAGAAAATTGCCGCCTGAAATGCCGAGGTCGGCGGCCAAGAACTCCTGTCTCAGGGCGATTCGTGCGGCCGCGGCGAGGGCGTCGGGCTCAGCATCCAGCGGAGTGCCGAAGTGTTCATGAAAGAGTCTCCGACAGTCGTCCAGGCTGCGGTGGATGGCCGGCCCCACAATGTGGCTTGGCGGCTCGCCCAGCAGCTGGATGATGTACTCGCCCAGGTCGGTCTCGAAGACGCTGACGCCGAGGCTCTCAAGGTGCGCGTTTATGGCCAGTTCCTCACTGAGCATGCTCTTGGCCTTCACAACACGCTTGACGTCGTTGTCCTCGACGATCTTTTCCAGGATCGCGAGGGCATCGGCACCCGTCTCGGCCCAGTGAACGTGAGCCCCGTTCCGTTCCAGGCTCTCTTCTGCCTGCTCCAAATAGATGTCGAGATTGCTGAGCAGATGCGTCTTCACGTCTCGAGCCCAGTCGCGCCAGCGCTCTCCGTCCACCTGACCGAACGCATGCGTGCGGTGGTCGTCGAAGGTACGCGTGGCTTGGGTGACCGAGTGCCGCATTTCTGGCTTGTCGCGCAGCATCTTGGCAGACTCTTCCCGGTACCGCCCTGGGCCCGTGAAGCTCATGAGCCCACACCCTCCCACAGCACGCTCGCGAGGTGACGAATTGGAGGCCCCACCCCACGGTGCGTCGCCCGCCCCGACAGCTGCATGAGGCAGCCGCCGTCCGCGGAGGTCAGGAGGTCCACGGTCGGCAAGGTATCGAGCTTGCGGTCGGCCATCGCGGCGGAGACCTCAGGCAACTTCGCGCTGAATAGTCCGCCGAAGCCGCAGCACTCCTCGTCGGCCTCCCAGGCAATCACTTCCGCCCCGCATCCGCGCAGGAGTGCGACGGGCTCATCCCGGACCCCGAGCTCTCGCAGGGCGTGGCAGCCATGATGATAGGCCACGACGCGGCCACTTAGACCTGTGCCGGGTGCGTCGACGCCGAGTACCTGCACAAGGAATTGGGCGAGCTCGTAGGTGCGCGTCGTGAGACTCCGCACGGAGGCGTCGTCGGTCCCAAGAAGTTCCGGATAGAAGCTGCGCATCATTCCCGCGCAGCTGCCCGAGGGGAGGACGACATACTCGGACTCTGCGAACACCTGGTGCGTGTGGCGAGCCATCCGCCGTGCTTCGTCCTGGTGCCCCGAGTTAAACGCAGGTTGTCCGCAGCAAGTCTGACCTTCGGGCACGTCGACCTCGACGCCGAAATGCCGAAGAAGTCGCACGGCATCTGCACACGCATCAGCGTAGAACTCGTTTCCGAGACATGTGGCAAAGAGCGAGACGCGCATTTAGTTAATCCGGCGAGGTCCGAGAATCGAATCGAAGGCGGGAGCAGCGGAGAGCGCACCCACAACTTCAAAGACTGCTTCACTCGGCGACTCGTGCGCCAGTCGGTAGCGCTCGTCGTTCGATAAGTAGAGCGAGAAGCGAGGGTTGCGACTGGGTTCCACCACCACCCAACGAGCTGCGAAATGGTCTCGCAATACGGTGTACATGTCCGTCATGTTGCCGCGTGAGCATGGGAAGGCGTCGCAGGTCGACTCCACGTTGATATCTGACGAAACGTAGAAGTACTCCCAGTAGAATCGGGGCTCGTGCACGAATTGGAAGATCGGATCCATGCCCCCTATATATAGGTTGTCGCGGTTGAACGCGAAGAGCGGCCCGAAGTTGTCCAGGCGGGTGTGGAACACCACCTGTCCGGGTTCGCTGTTGTCAGCCAGAAACCGCGCCGCGGATTCCATCGTGTCGGGTTCGAATGCGGCGTGCTTCACGTTCAGTGAATGGCGCCACGCGCCCCACCCCAGGTGAAGGGACAAGGCCAGGAGTACGAAGCGCCGCACCGAACGTCTGTGATAGACGTAGACCACGTGTGTCCAGAAGACCGGCAGGGCGAGGGCGCCAAAAGCCACCCACTGTTCAATCGCCCCGCGAGCGGACAGCGTCGCGATAAGGGCGAACGCGAGGGAGATCACGAGCGTGGTGAGGAGAAGGGTTCGCTCTTCCCGTGGGATATTGCTGAGTTTGTCCCGTCCCAGGTACGTGAGGGTCCCGATGGCGACGATCAACCACGCGGTGAGGAAGAACCACGACGTGCTCACGAGTTCCAGGAAGGGCATCGGAAACAAATCCGCTGCGAACAGGAGGGGCGCCTCAGTCGCCTTTTGGGCGAAGAGTCGGAGGATCTGCACGTTGGCGAGGACGCCCGCTTCAATGGGATGGGGCCTGAGCAGCCAACCAGCTACGGTTCCCAGAAAGGATGCCGAGATCGCAACGGACGGCGACACGCTCTCTCTGCCTGGCTTGAGCCCAAACAGCGCCTCACCGAGGCGGACCAACCCGTATGCGATCGCGACGGCGGGAGCCATCCAGAAAACACCCAGATGCAGCCAGGCGATCAGTGCGCTGGCCATGAACACAAGTCGCCAGCGGCCACGTGTCATGAAGGACAGGAGTGCCAGGGACGCCGCCACGGACAAAATGTGTGGGCGCAGCATGAGGTGGCGGAAGAACACGTCGGGGACCGCGATCAAGAACAGCGCGGTCCACCAGCCGGCTCCCGTGACGCCGTGGCGGCCCAGGATCCACAGAAAGCACAGCGCGAGGCTGGCCGTGAGCGCGATGGCGGCAACGCGGATTGCCCAATCCACATTCCCGATGAGCGTGAATGGCATCAGTGCCACGTGAAAGCCCCACCACAGGTCGGCGCCTTGGTCGGCGATGATCGACTGGGTCGCCCATGGCATCGAGGTGTTGAACATCGACCCCTCGGCGTACGCGAACGCATGCCCGATGTGATAGAAGCCGTCGAGATCGGCGATCTTGGGGAAGAGCGTGAGGTGGCCAATGACCACGACCAACGCCAGGATGCCGACCGACAGCACCGACGTGCGTGGGGTCACTCCTGCGCGGACCCCGGCCTCGGAACGAACTGGTCGATGAGCACCGGGTTACCGTCGGGGTCCTCGAAGGCAAGGTGGGCCGGCCCCCTACCGTCGGGATCCGTGTCGGAGAGCATGACGACTCCGGCCTCGACGAGCTTCGCGCGGATCTCGCGGACATCGGTGAAGTCGGCGAGCGTTTCCTTATTCTGCGTCAGCCCTGGATTGAACGTCAGAATGTTCTTTGGGAACATCCCTTGGAAGAGCCCGACGACGCTCGTGCCGTTGACCATGATCACGTAGTGCTCGCGGTCACCACCTGTGACCGAGAAACCGAGCTTCTCGTAGAAGTCACGGGAGACGTTGAGGTCCTTTACGGTCAGGCTCACCGAAAATGCGCCCAGTTCCATGTCCCTCCTCAGCTGTCGTTCTAGGCCGCCTTCATCTTCTTGAGGTCCTTGAAGCGGATCAGACGGCGATTGTCCTCATCCCAGAGTGCGAGGTTAATCAGCTTCAGTGTGTCGCTGAAGTGCACTTTGTTCACGACGTGAAACTCGGGGTTCTCGTCGTGCACTTTCTGCAACTTGTAATTTGGAATACGGGCACTCATGTGATGCACGTGGTGAACGCCAATGCTGGCCGTCATCCACTGTAGAGGCCGGGGGAGGACCAAGAATGAGCTGCCGTAAAGAGACGCGTCGTAGTAGTCCCAATTCTGGTGCCAATTCCAATACGTGTTCTCGAATTGATGCTGGACGTAGAACATCCATACGCCCAGGGACGAAGCGATCACCGTGATGGGGACCTGCACCATGAAGAAGCGCTGGTAGCCAATCAACTGACCCATCAGGACCACGCCCGCAACGATCGCGAGGTTGGTCCACCATACCCCGTGCCATGCTTTCGTCCAGTTTTTCGGGATGTCGGCCGGAAAGCGGTGCTTGAAGACGAAGAGATAGATCGGGCCGATCACGAAGAGCACCAGTGGGTGCCGGTACAACCGGTAGTTCAGGCGCTTCTGCCACGGCCAAGACAGATACTCTTTCACCGTGAACGTGTCGACGTCCCCGAAACCTCGAAAATTAAGGTCGCCCGAGTGCGCGTGGTGGTAGGCGTGGGTCCGTTTCCAGTAGTCGTAGGGCGTCAACAACAGCACGCCGATGCACCGACCGACCCAGTCTCTGGCTTTGCGCGACTTGAAGAACGAACCATGGCCGCAATCGTGCTGGATCATGAACATGCGCATCAGGAATCCGGCGGTCGGAATGGCCAATAACAGCGTCAGCCAGTATCCCATCTCCAGACTCCTGAACGTTGCGTACCAGAGGACCGCGTACGGGATCACCGACGAACAGATCTGTAGGATGCTGCTCTTCGTGTCGGCGCCCCAGTAGGGCTCCAGAATTTTATTCCAATGCTCGGTCTTTTCGCGATCGGGCCTGGGATGATCCATTACCTGATTTCCTGTCCGGGTCTGTATCGATCTATGGTCTTCAGCCTGATGTCTTCGTCGGTCCAGGCCACTGCCTTTAGCTCTCCCCGGGCGAACATCGCCGCCTGATCAGCGAAGTGATCGGACTCCTCCCGAGCGGTTTGGCCGTAGGACAATACAGCATAGGCCCTAGGTATGTCACCGAACTCGACGACAAGAATCCAGGCGTCGCCCCGATTCGCAGCGTACTGCCCATCGTCCGTGCGGCTGTATGAGAGGGCTCGAAAACAGCCCAGTGTCGGCTCACACCCTGCCACAGGGACGTTTACACTCCCCCGAATGACTCTGTGCACGTCGCCCCAGCGCGCGTCCAAGTCTGTGCCGTCTCGCTCCAATGAGGCGACTGCGCGGGCCATCGCCTCGCGGGCACGACCCTGATTTCCTAGCCCGAGCGGAGTTTCTGCCGGACGGTCGATATCCCAAGCTTGAGCCCAGAGCCCGGGTACATTCTCGTCGGAGAAGTAGTCTTCCGCCCACCGCTTGAAGAGCACGCCTCCGCGGCTCTCGACGGACGCAGTGCGGTCCCAGTTTTCGAGAATGGCGATCGGCCGAGTGAAGGCGGCGCCTTGTGAGCGAAGAGCCGTGAGGAGGTCGTCGAGGACACGTTCTGCCATCAGCATTCGAGGAGAATGTTTGAGGCGTACGACGTCTTCCAGACTCATGATGGGCGCGTTGTGAGCCAAGTCCAGTGAGAGTTGGCTCCTCAGCCGAAGCCGCGGTTCAGGCAGGTTCGCCGCCACGGTATCGCGGTCCAACGGGACGTTGAGGTTGGTGTAATCGGGCGTGTCGTTGGTCTGAGATACATACCCGCCTGGCGGGTTCAGATAGAGCGGGAGGTCATCCCAGGGGACCAGCCTCGACCAGATGTCCTTGGCCGAAGCGGCGAAGGCCGCGCTGTCGCCCGTCATCTCATGGGGAAGTAAGGGGAGCCGGGCGTTGAAATAGTGAACGATGTTTCCCGCTGCATCGGCGTAGGTGAAGTTCGAGCTTGGGTGCGCACGCATGTGCATGACCTCCAACCACTCATCAAGACTTTCGGAGAGCATCATCTTTAGGAATTGTTCACCTCTTCTGAACTCACCGTCCCGGGGGTCCTTTAGGACGTAGACCCGATCTGAAGTGCGGTGGATGACCGGTCCGTACTCGGTGGTCCACCGCGAACGACTTTCGGCCTGAGACCCCCCGTCGGAGGTGGCGTAGTCCACGCTTGTCGTGTGCTGGGTCAGCGCTAGAGGTGCACCGTCTAGGACTGCGTGGTCCGCGAGGGTCGGGTGAGCCTCAAGCGCGTAGACCTGGGAGTAGGCCGGGTAATTGTTGGTCGTCGCCCAACCCAGGTGACGGTTGAAGCCGCCAATGATTCCGAACGCCCCACCAATGCGGAAGTCCCCGTAGAAGTCGATGACCCCGGGTACCCGCACGTGGGCTTCGTAGTAGGTCGAACCAAGGCTGCGCGTCAAAAGAGGGGCGTCGGTCGCCCAAGCCAGATGGGGATTCCTGAGCAGAATCGCACGCCCAGATTCGGTCCGCGAGCCGTCGAACGCCCAAGCGTTGGATCCGTCCAGCGCGAAAGCGAGTGCCTCCTCTTCCTCCTCCTCGGGGGCGGGTGCTTCGCCGGGTCGAGTGAGCGCGCGCACGAAGCGCGCAGCGTCGGCGCGGCTCCAACTCTGCACGTCCCGCGCCAGCGCATCGACGCCGATGAAGTCGGGCCGGATCCACGCTGGGAATTCACTCGCGTGAAGCCGGATGTAGAAATTCAGCCCCTCTGCGAACCCCTCGTAGACGTCTTGGGTGCGTGTATCCAGTTGGTGATAGGTCGCGACCGCACGCTCGTACACGCCGCGGGCCACAAAATCAGACTCGATCTCACCGTACCCTTCGTGACGAGCTAGGACCCCGCGACTCTCGACGAACGAGACCGCGATCGAGGCTCCGAAATCCTGTGACTGCACGTATCCGAGCCCAAAGCCCATCGCCTTGAGGTCCTCGGCGAACACGTGTGGGACGCCGTATTCGGTGCGCACGATTTCGACTCGAGCGGAGATCGCCGCGCCAGAGTCAGGCAGCTGAAGTGCCGATAATGCCAGTAGGAGTATCGGGATCATGGCCCACCTGAGGCAGGTTCGAGGGTTGAAGTAGGACTGCACCCACCAATCTTCTGCCTCGGCAGCTATGGGGCCAGCGCTGCCGGAAATCAGCGCACCGCACAGCGACGGCTGGCACTTTGGGAAGTCTAGGCGATTCGTTCTACGCGTGATCCCCTCGTCGCTTCGTGGGAGCAATCATCCAAACTGAGCAGATGACCTGGACCGCTCCGTACCGGCATGCTTGCCGCCGACTCTGATTGCCTCGCCGAGTGCATGCTTGGAGAAGATGTCTAAGAAGGGCCGTTTGTCCCTCACGAATGGGTCGACCGCATTGACTGCTTCGTCGGGCACCAACCACCCGTGAACGCTCGCTCATTGGCTTAGCCGTCAGGGCGAAGTCCCGTTGCGACCCACAGGTGGCCGCAGTTCTGGATTGTCCTCGGCGGGGTGCAGACCGCCGCCCGCGAATATCCAGCGGTAGTCGACGGTCTCCTCGCTCTCACACGAGGGGCATGGCCTCATCTCACCGTCCCGGAACGTGTAGTGGATGCCGCTCGCGTGCGCCCTCGAGATGGCATCTGCCCGGGATTCTGCCGCGCCGATCAACTGACCGGACAGAACGACCATGACCAACTCGGGGTCCTGCGCGAGCGATGAGTCTGCGACATAGGCTGGAACCAAAACCCGGGCGATCCACCATTCCACGTCAGTATCGGTGATTTCCCCGTGGCCGCACTCGAGGCAGCGCCAGCCCTGAATGGGTGGGTCAGGCGGCCGCACCCATTCGGCGGCGAAACGCTCGTCTGTGCGTTCCAGCGCCAGTTGATAGACTCGTTCTCCGAGCGTGGCGAGCAGTCGATTCGCCCAGGGGACTTCAAGCGCTTCCAGGGCGTGCCCGCTGGCTGGATCCAAGATCAGGTGGTTGAAGGACCCGAAGCCACCGTAGGCGTCCAGGAGGGTGACGTCTAACACTCCGGCCCGTGCCGACCGGAGGTGTCCGCGAGCCCACTTCAACCATCGGGCTTCGCCACAGTACTCCAAGAGACGGACCAAGGCGCCGAGCGCGAGGACCGTTCTTTCGTCTGACGAGGCGTTCATGCCTGAAGGATCTCCACTTGAGGTGCCGGCGTGGATCCGTTCCCGAAGGGCCGCGTCCGCGCGGTGTCGGAGCAGCAAGCCGATGCGGGCCGGATCAGCGCCGCGAAGATAGCCACGGCCATGAGCATGGCACCGGGGCGCAGGAATGTCACCTGTTGGCGGTGCCGAACGTGGCCTGGCCTCGTCTTGTATGGATCGCGATGATTATGGTCATGCTTAGACTCTCCCGGCGGTGGTGGGCCGCCCACCTGATGCTCATGACGATCGTCTTGTTTGCGACGTCATGCGGCGGTGACAGTGGCACCGCCGTCGGCACTGTGACGGTGACCGTTGAGCCTGGAGAAGCGCTGGTTGTCGGCATCGGGGAGACGGCGTCTTTTTCTGCGCGCGCAGTCGATGTGTCCGGAAATATGGTGTCGGGAGCTGTGACGTGGGAGACAAACGATACCCGCGTAGCCACCGTCCGGACCGACGGAGTCGCGATGGGGGTCGCGACAGGCACCACTGTGGTGACGGCGACCCTCGCCGGGGCCGTCGGCACAGCGAAACTGGACGTCTTTGTTCCTCAGAACGCTGCCGTGTACGAGCGGGGCGTCAGCTATTTCGGGCGCGGTTCCTATGTGGAGTACATCCCTGGGGATCTTCCCGTTGTGTTGTCGGCGCCGCACGGTGGCGCGTTGACCCCAAGCGAGATCGGAGATCGGACCTTCGGTACTACGGTCACAGACCGGAACACAGTCGAGCTCGTCCGTGCCATACGGGACGCCTTTATTGAACAAACCGGCCTCGCGCCCCATGTGGTGATTTCGCATCTGCGACGGACCAAGCTCGACCCCAACCGCGACATCGTAGAGGCGGCCCAGGGCAATCCTTATGCTGAGCAGGCCTGGAGGGAATTTCAAGAGTGGATTCAGGTTGCCCGGGTGGCTGTCGAGGAGCGTTCAGAGCGTGGCATGTACTTCGACATCCACGGACACGGACATGATGTGGACCGACTCGAGCTGGGATACCTCTTGAGCGCGGCGACGCTGAACCAGACCGACATCAACCTCGATGCACTTGCGGTCGTAGCGACCACAAGCATCCGAGAGATAGGTAGGGATTCGCCTCTACCCTTCTCGCAGCTGTTGCGCGGCCCCACGTCGTTCGGTGGTTTTCTCCAGGTGGCTGGCGTACGATCAGTGCCAAGCCCAAGCGATCCTTCCCCTGGGTCGGAAGCGTACTTCACAGGTGGTTACAACGCGCGTGCCCACGGGTCACTCTCTGACGGTGAGATGATCAGCGGAATCCAGATCGAGCATCACTACACGGGGCTGCGAGATACTGATCAAAACCGACGCGCATACGCGACCCAAGTGGCCGCTGCCGTCCGGTTGTTTATGATGGAGCATTACGGCTTCTTCGCGCCTGCGGGGGAGTGACTCAGACTGTTCGGGGATCCATATGCGTAGGGTGGCCCTAGCGCTCGTTGCTGTCCTCTCTGTGGCCGCCTTCTTGACGCCGCCCTTGGCTGCCCAAGCGGCGGACCGAGCGCCCATCGTCCTTCGCCCCGACAGGGTATTCGATGGCGAGCGCATGCACGACGGGTGGGCTGTGCTCGTCGACGGCTCGCGTATTGTTGCGGCGGGCCCGTCGATCCCGACACCTGCTGGGGGGACGGAAGTCAGGCTTCCTGGGACCACGCTCTTGCCGGGTCTCATTGAGGGACACAGTCACCTTCTTCTGCACCCTTACAACGAGACGTCGTGGAACGATCAGGTGTTACTCGAATCGCATGCTGAACGCGTAGCCCGTGCCACCGTGCACGCGCGCGCCACCCTGATGGCCGGTGTTACGACGGTGCGTGATCTGGGTAGCGAAGGCGCAGGCTACGCGGATGTCGGGCTCAAGGCGGCGATCGACAAGGGCGTGATCCCTGGCCCGCGCATGCTCGTGTCGGGCCCGGCGCTTGTTGCGACGGGGAGTTACGGTCCGAAGGGCGCCCCAGAGTGGAGTCTTCCCAAGGGTGCCGAAGAGGCTGATGGCCACGATGGACTCATCCGAGCGACTCGCAATCAAATGGGGCGAGGTGTGGATTGGGTGAAGGTCTATGCCGACTACCGTTGGGGTCCGAACGGAGAGGCGAGTGCGACGTTCACCGAGGACGAGTTGCGGCTGGTGGTCGAGGTCGCCGCGAGTTCGGGCCGTCGGGTCGTCGCGCACGCAGCGACCCCCGAAGGCATGATGCGCGCCATTCGCGCCGGGGTGCGGACCATCGACCACGGAGACGGCGGCACGCCTGAGATCTTCGCGCTGATGGCCGAGAAGCACGTCGGCTTCTGTCCGACGCTCGCGGCGGGAGATGCCATCACTCAGTACGGTGGATGGCGTCGAGGGGTGGACCCCGAGCCTGCCCGCATCACCCGCAAACGAGAAACCTTCGCCATGGCGCTGAGTTCCGGGGTGCCCATGTGCTTCGGCGGCGACGTGGGGGTCTACCCACACGGAGAGAACTACCGCGAACTCGAGTTGATGGTCGACTACGGCATGACCGCGTCCGCAGTGGTCCAGGTAGCGACCTCTGGGAATGCCGACATTTTCGAACTGTCTGACCGCGGCCGCATCGGGGAGGGGCTACTGGCCGACCTCGTGGCCGTAGAGGGTGACCCGACCGCGGATATTACAGCCCTGCGTCGTGTCATGTTCGTCATGAAGGGCGGGGACGTGGTGCGAGCGCCGACAAAGGTGGAGCGCTAATTGGTGCAACCGGACATGAATACGGTGGCATTCGGGCGGCGGGCCGCTTGTGCCTCACGTTACGTGAGGTCTTAGCTTCACTGGGTCCGGGGGATCTAATGTCGCTTGAGGTTTTGGATCTAGGAGCTGAGCCCCGCGGCGTGGTGAGAAACGAGCTGAACTGAGGGCAGGGTGGAAACAACGTTGAAGGTCGGAGGCCTAGCCAAACGCACCGGGCTCACAGTCCGCGCGCTGCATTATTATGACGAGATCGGACTTCTGTCTCCGTCCCGACGCACGGCGACGGGGCATCGCCTCTACGGCGAGCCTGAGTTGGAGCGACTTCAGCAGATCGCCTCTCTGAAGCAGCTAGGCCTCCCGCTCAACGAGATTCGGGACTGCCTCCTGCGGCCTCAGTACTCCCTGGAGCGCGTCCTGACCCTCCAGATCGAGCGCCTGCAGGAGCAGATCCAGCAGCACGAGCGCCTGCGATCCCTGATCGAGTCGTTGCGCGACCGCGTCCGGAGTGGAGAGGCTGCGACTGTCGATGAGTTGACCCAGTCGATCTCAGTGACCGTGAACTACTCCCGGTATTACTCGGATGACCAGCTTGAGTCGCTCGCAGAGAGGGCCGAAGAAATGGGCCCGGGGCCCATCGCGCAGGCTCAGGTCGATTGGGTCGAGCTATTCGGCAGGTTCGAGGACGCCATGAAGCGTGGCCTAGACCCGAGTGACCCGCACGTCGCCACGCTCGCGAAGCGGGGATCTGCCCTGATCGAGCAGTTTACCGGAGGCGATCCGGTGATGGCCGCCTCACTCACGAAGATGTATAAGACAGAGGGGCCCGATCGGGTCGTCGAAGGCCACGGTATGCATATGGCCCCGGGGCTGTGGGCGTATATGAGCGCGGCCCGGACGGCGATCGGTGGAGGGCTAGGCTAGGCTCGCCCGTCATGCCCGGCCCCCGAGCCGCCGTCGGGCCAACAAAAAGGGGCAGTGAGCCGAAGCCCACCACCCCCATTGTGGAGATCTGCGAGAAGCCGCTTCAGCCGCCCGAGCCGCCCCTCTTCTTCCGCAGAGGGTTACGCCCCTCGCGGGTGGTCAGGTCGATTTCCATCGTCTCGCCGTTCACCGTGATCGAGGCGGTTTCGTCGCCGTCGAAGGTGATCATCATCGCCACCGTTCGCGTCTCCGACCCATCAGTACCAGTTCGGGTGGCGGTCATGTTTCGCGTGATCGTTCCAGATGTCGGGTACTTCGGGTCGGATCCCGGAATGGGCGTCACGACGTCCGCGTAAGTGAATGATCCACTCATCGCGTAAGCGCGATCGCCCTCTTCAGTATGGCGACTCCGGCTGACGTCCTCCGAGCCACTTCCGTTGAACGTTCTGTGTGTCTCGGTCCCGGCCAGTCCCGTCACGGTCATGTCCCGCCCGCGCGCGAGGGTCGCGGACCAATTGTCACGCGAGACATCACCGCCGACTTCGCTCACGAAGTGAATCATGGCAGTGGTCTCGGCGTCGTATGCGTCCTGAACGCTTCCGGACGCGTCAAAGAAGGTCGCCTCGCGGGTGCCCGAAAGTGAACCACCAATCCCTTTGTGGCCGCCCGGCATACCTCTCGGCACGCCGGATCCGCCCATTCCCGGAATGCCCCGAAGCTCCGAGAGCCCCCGAGCGAATCCCATCGGTTGGGCCCACGAGTTCACATCTTCGATTGTGGCGTCAGCAGCCACGATAGCCATGTCGTAGAGGATCTCGTCGCTGAACGAGTCTAGGCCGGTGGTATCGGCGCACGCCCCCAACGCCAATGCCAGGGCCAGGGCAAGGCCAGAGCGGGTGAACTTTGTTGTTGCTGGTGTCATTTCGCCATCCTCATGGTTCCACGTGAGCGCACCTCCCCAATACAGACACTTGACGCCTGTGGTTGTGGAGACGTTAAATCGACGCTTGGACGCACACGTGGGTTCCTCCAGGTGTTGGAAGGTGTGGCCTAGAACTGCAGTTGACCGGTCTCGGCAAGCTCCGGCCGGATGTCTGTCTGGATCTACCCGTCGCGCGACCGAAAGGCCTTCCCGATTTCCTCGGCCGAGCGCAGCGAAAGCGCTGAAAATGTCAGCGTCCCGTTGTTGCAGCCAGCGGAAACCAGCGTCGGCGCGCCCACCACGAACAGGTTCTCGTGATCGTGTGCCCGTCCCCATGAGTCGACCACGCTGTCGCCGGGATCATCGCCCATGCGGCAACCCCCACCTGGGTGGTCCTGAGTCGAATCGACGGACGTGCGGAGCACGCTGCCTCCCCCGGCCCGAGCCACCCGCTCGAAATTCGCACGCAGGCGATCTTCCGTGTGCCCGCGGAGGTCTCGCGACACCGGGGCATCCTGGAACTCCAGCGTCGGCATGGGATCGCCGAAGCGGTTGGTGCGATTGCGGTCCAGCACGATCCGGCTGCTTCGGTCCGGGATCACGTCGTAGTACGAACGCAGGCGCGCGGTCCCCGTAGCGGTCCGTGAGCGCCAGTCGGCCATGACTTCGTCGCCCATCATCATGCGGCCCTCGTCGTCTCGCATGCGAGGCCCGCGAGCGCTGGCCGACTCCCAAACGCGGAAATCGTGCCGGACATAACGCCCTTCGGAGAGCGAGGGTCCGCCCTCGAGCTGTGGCCGCTGAAAGAACTTCGAGATGAGACTGTGCCCGTAGTACATGCCCGGCAGCAGTCGCTGAGGCAGTTCTACTGTCGCGCTCACCGCGCGGTGGCCTGCCATATACCTACCCAGCGTCCCCGACGAATTCGCCAGACCGTCTGGAAAGCGATCGTTTGCCGACAGCATGAGGAGGTGCGGGCTCCACGTGTAGCCCCCGGCGAGGACGTAGGTCTTGGCTCGGTAGATGACGTCCGTGTCGGGGTCGTCGTAACTGCGGCCAATCGCCGCGAGGATCCGGTTGGTCCCTGGCTCGAGCTCGAGCCTCCGGATCAGCGTGCCTGTTTCGAGACGAATACGGTTTGCTGCGAGTAATTGGGCGAAGGTGAAGTCCGGCGAATACTTCGCGCCCGTTGGGCAAATGTTACAGGTGTCGCAGCGTAAGCAGAGGTTGCGACCACGGTATGGCTCAGTGTTCTTCGCGACCGGGTTGGCCCATATGGGGATGCCAGCGTTCTCGATCCAAGCCTTCAACCGGTCGAGGGTCCACGTGAGCGGCACCTCGCGCATGGGGTAGGGAGCCCCCCGCGGATCCAAATGCTCCGGGCCTTGCACGCCCGAGACGCCAATGCGCTCCTCAGCTTCCTGGTAGTACGGGTCGAGCGTGTCGAAGTCGATGGGCCAGTCTGTGTGCACCCCGAAGGTCGACCGCAGCCGGAAGTCCTCCGGCGTATAACGCGGCACCGTGCCGCCCCAGTGGAGCGCTTGCCCGCCCACGGTCATCGACCGCGACATGATACCTTCGGGCTTTTGGTCGTGGATGTGGTCGTCGTGCCAGGGGTTCTCGCCGTAGTCGATGTAGCGCTGCCGGGCCTGGGCGCGTCCTTGAAGTGGCGTGGAGTGTCCGCCAGCCTCCAAGACCAGCACGTCGACGTCGTGTTCGTCGGTCAGCTTCTCCGCGACCATGGCGGCGGTGATGCCCCCTCCAATAATCAAAACGTCCGTCTCAACCTGGCGCATCAGAGCTCCCTGGGTTCGGCGGGCGCACTGTCGATCCCGCGGCACGTTTGTTCGCCGATTCGCCTCTCATAGCACCGGTCCTTCGCGTCCGCAGAACCGAACCAGTGGGCCATGAGCGCGACGGCCACGTGTTGTGCGCCGAGCGGGTTCGGCATCCCGTTGCCACCGTCTAGCCCTTGGCGTTCCAATAGCGCCCGGCGTGCGTTCGGAGTTAGGGCTGCGAATGCCGAGCCCGTCCGTTTCTGAGTCTCCAACTCGAGCGCTTCGAGTTGCGCCGTCCAGGCGGGAACCGGGTCGGGCGGGCCGTAAAGGATCTCGGAGGTGCCGTAGCCATGGTTCATTTCGGCCACCGGCTCATACGCGTTCGCCCAGGCTTCGAAGTCCGCCACTGCCTCTTCGCGCATGGGAGCGCCGAGTTCAGAGGGCAGCACGACCTCGGCGACGGCGCGCAGCAGGGCGGGGTCGAGGCGGCGCACGGCCGCATCTGCGGCCAAGGTTTGTGGGAGCGTCGTGCCAACCGCGGCGACGCTCAGGGCAGCGCCGGAGCGCTTCAGGAAAGTGCGGCGATCGTGGGTCATCACCGCAATGTGGGGTCCGTGTTCGGCCGCGGCCAGTTCTTGGGCTCGTTTCGGTCCAGCATGAGCGCTGCCAGACTACACGTGTTCGAATTCGGAATCCTGGACGCCACTGCTCTCGTCAGGGTGGCCGAAGTGAGGGTGGCGGTTGTTCTGGTCGCGGGTGTGACCTTCCTGAGGGAGTTGCTAGAGGCATGAGAGGGAAAGGCATGTTGCATCAAGGCCGATCTTGGCTGGTGGCCAGACTTCTTCCGTTTGCATCCGTGGCCCTCGTGGCTGCGTGCAACCCGGGCGCAAAGGTCGCGAGGGAGTTGGGCATCCTCTGCGCCGACGGACAGGCCGAGGCGTGCGATTCGCTCGGCTACCAGACACTTCGCGGCCAATATGTCCTTCGGGACTGGTCTCGCGCATCGGAGCTATTCGAGGCCGCGTGCGACGCCGAGGTCGCTCGAGGCTGCGTGCGACTCGGCAACATGCTGGTGCACGAGGACGCAGGACCCAACGGGATCACCCCGGACTCCACGATGGCGGCCACGCTCCTCGCGAAGGGATGCGATACCGGAGCGATGACTGGCTGCGCTGATCTCGCCGACATGTATGCCGCGTCGAAGTCGATGTGGCCGAAGCCGCAGATCTGTTCCAGCAGGCCTGTGATGGGGGTGGGGTGCTCGGCTGCACTCACCTGGGTCATGCCTACGAGTTAGGCGCGGGCCTCGAGCAGGACGTGGATCGTGCGGTCGCTCTGTACGAGGGCGCGTGTGAGAGCGAAATGGTTGGGTGTTTCCGTCTCGCCGACCTTCACGCGCGAGGGGTAGGGGTCACGCAGGACTACGATCGCGCCGTCGAGTTGTTGGATAAGGCGTGTGACGAGACGACGGACGGCGATGATGGTTCCCCGCCCCATGCCGAGAGCTGTTTTCGGCTCGGAGACATGTACGCAACGGGGACCGGCGTCTCGAGAAACACGGGCCGAGCCTCTTCCTTTTTTCGACGCGCGTGTCGCATCGGATACCAAGAGGCATGCCGACGATGAATCAGTGCGATTACCCCAACTCGGAGCTTGGTCGCTAGTGGAAGCCCTCGTAGAGGCCAAAAACCTGGCGAAGCATTACAAGGATGTCATTGCGCTCAACGGTGTCAGCTTCGGGATCTTCGACGGCATCACGGGTGTGCTTGGTGAGAACGGGGCTGGTAAGAGCACGGCCATCAAGATCTTCTTGGGGCTGCTGGAGCCGACTTCCGGGTCTGCGATCGTCCTTGGTGAGGACGCGTCCAAGAGCATCTCGGTCCGGTCAAAGCTGGGGTACATGCCTGAGCACGATTGCCTTCCGAGTGCGGTCAGCGCTGCCGAGTTCCTTACGCATATGGCGGAGGTCAGCGGACTGCCACCAGCCCGGGCGCGGACACGCGCGGCGGACACGCTGCGACATGCCGGTCTGTTCGAGGAGCGCTATCGCGCGATCGGCGGGTACTCGACCGGGATGAAGCAACGGGTCAAGCTGGCCCAGGCCCTGGTTCACGATCCCAAAATGGTCTTCCTCGACGAACCGACTGCGGGACTCGATCCCGCAGGGCGGGAAGAGATGCTCGACCTCGTACGCAAGACACATCGTGAATTCGGCATCAGCATCCTCTTCTCGTCGCACCTCATGGCGGACGTCGAGCGGACGTGCGACCGGATCATCGTCCTTCAGGGAGGCGAGTTGGTCCAGTCCGGCGAGGTCAGCGACTTCACCGGCGAAACTGAATCTGTCTTCATTGAAGTGGACGCAAACCAGGAACAGCTCGTGGCGGAACTTCAACGGCGCGGGGTCGTGGTGACCTCCGACGGCAGGGGCCTGAACATCCAAGGCGATGACAAGTCCGTATACGACCACGTGAGAGATTCGTTGGTGGCGTCGGGCGCTCCACTACGGCGCATGGCACCAAACCGGCGTGCGCTCGCCGAGCTGTTCACGTCGTCCGACGAGGGCAACGGACCTGGAGCAGCCCAGTGAGCGGGTCGACGTCTGAGACGCGTGCCGTCAGCGGGCATGCAGAGGGCAGGGTCTTCGACATCGGCTACGAGCGTTACGATGGCCCCCGCGAGGGCCGCCATCGTGCGCGTATGGCTGTATTCAAAGACGGCGTGCGGATCGCGCTGGGTCTGGGGCGCGGGCCCCGCGCCAAAGTGCTGCCTTGGGGCTTTATCGCCCTTCTGGTGGGAATAGGCTTCATCATGGCGCTTGTGGTTGGCGCGGTGCTGCGGCTGGGTGGGCCTGACGCGGCGGCTGGACTGCCAAACCACTCGGACTTCTACGGTATCTCCTCGATCTTCTTTTTCGTTTTTGCTGCAGTGGTTGCGCCCGAACTCCTCTGCCCAGACCGCCGGGACGGCGTAATCAATCTGTATCTGGTGCGGCCGCTTAACGGGTCGGACTACATCGTGGCGCGCTGGCTGGCATTCCTCTCCGTGTCCCTATGCGTCGCCTGGCTGCCGCAGTTCGTTCTGATGATCGGACTGGTGATGGGAAACCCTGACCCTGCGGGCTATCTCCAGACTCATTGGCTCGACATTCCGAGGATTCTGACGGCCGGAGCGGCCATCGCTGCGTACACCACGACGCTTGCCATGCTCGTCGCCGGCTTTACGAATCGTCGCGCTTATGCCGCCGTCTTTTTGGTGGGCCTTTTCGTGATCACCACGCCGTTCACAACGGCGCTGGCGTCGGAGATCGGGGGGGCGGCCGGACAATGGATCTCGATGTTCAACCTCACCAACATTCCGGTGCACGTGAACGACCTGATTTTCGGTGAAGTGAGTGGGGTCACCAGCGGGGCTCCCGCGCGGGAGTTCCCTGCATGGGTTCTGGTTGGCTGGTACTTCGCCTGGGTCGTTGTGCCCGGACTGGTCCTGTGGACGCGCTACCGGAGGCTGACGCCATGAGCGGCCGTCCAGAACCCGTCATTCGGGTCGACCACGTGTCCCGCTGGTTTGGCAGCGTCGTCGCCGTCAGCGATGTCACGTTCGATATCTTGCCCGGCATCACCGGATTGTTGGGCCCGAACGGGGCTGGAAAGACGACACTGCTCCGTATGATGACGGGGCTGGCCGGCGTCTCTGACGGATCCGTGACGATGTTCGGGGAGCCGGTGAGAGACAATCCGTCCCTCTATGGCCGCATGGGTGTGATGTCAGAGCACGAGACGGTCTACAGCTTCATGAAGGGAAGGGAATTCGTGCGCATGATGGGGCGGCTACGTGGTGTCGTTGACCTGGATGCCGCGACAGAAAAGGCCATCGATCTGGTGGACCTCCCGCACGCGGCTCACCTCCCGATGGGCACTTATTCGAGAGGAATGCGTCAGCGCATGCGCCTTGCGGCTACTCTGGTGCACGACCCTGAAGTCCTCATTCTCGACGAGCCGCTCAACGGCGCGGACCCGCGGCAACGCGTTCACTTCCAGAGTCTGTTGCAGAAGCTCGCGGAAGGTGGCCGCACGATCGTGATCTCGTCGCACATTCTGGAAGAGGTCGAACAAGTCGCTGAGACTGTCCTGCTCATCGTCAACGGCAAACTCGCCGCGTCGGGAGGCTTTCGTTCAATCCGGGCCGCGCTCGACAAAAGGCCTTATCACGTGCGCATTATCTCGGATGATCCGAGGGCCTTGGCGTCAGCGGTCGTCCGGCTCCCGTCCGTGGATGCGGTCAACGTTGATCCCGATGGTGCAATTATCGTGTTGAGCAATAACGTGCGAGATCTCCAGGTGGAGCTGCCCAAATTGGCCCAAGCGTCGTCGATCAGCCTGCGAAGGGTCGAGCCCTTGGATGACTCGCTCGAGAGTGTGTTCGGCTATCTGGTGGAGGGCTGACCATGAGTCCCGTCTTCTTGCTGACCTTGAGACAGCTGTCGGGAAAGTGGCGTGTCGTGATCATGACGACGCTCGCTGCCCTGCCGGTGTTTTTTACCGCGATGAGCGTGCGAGCAATCGATGCGCCGTCCGTGAGCGAATTCGAGATCATCGTTCTGAGCACGATGCTTGCCGGTTCGATCGCGCCCCTGATCATCGTCGCGATCGCGAGCGTGGCTTTTGCAAACGAGATTGAGGAGCGCACACTGGCGAATCTCACGCTCTCTCCGATTCCGCGTTGGCAGATCGTTCTGCCGAAGCTTGCGGCGTCCGTGGTCGTGGCTGGTCCGTTCATCGTAGGCAGCGCCGTATTGACGAGCTTCCTGGCCTTCAATCACGACGCTTTGGCGATCTTCGCGGTGGCCACGGGGATCCTAGTCGGCCTCCTCATGTACGCGTCGGTGTTTGTTTGGCTTGGCCTAGTGACCAAACAAGCCATCGGCGTGGGGCTTCTCTACATCGTGCTCTGGGAAGGCTTCTTTTCGGGCTTCGTGTCCGGGATCCGCTTCTTCAGCATCCGCCACTATTCGATCGCATTGATGCACGGCCTGGACCCGCGGCGCTTCGCCGAAAGCCAGCCTGTCGGCCTCCCGACGACGATCGCCGTGTCGGTGGCAGTTGTGGTCCTGTTCTTGGTGCTGTCGACACGTAGGCTGCGGAACATGGATGTGCCTTAGCGGGCGGTTGAAGAAGTGCGGCGGCCTTCCCGGGTCGCGTACGGGCCGCCACGTCGTAGATTTCGGGGTCGTCGTGCCGTCCCGCTATCAAAGCTGAAACCTATGATCGTAGTCACCGGAGGAGCCGGCTTCATCGGCTCCAACCTCCTCGCCGGTTTGGAAGAACGTGGCCACGGCCCTTTTTGCGTGATCGACGAGCTAGGCAAAGGGGAGAAGTGGAAGAACCTTCGGCGCCGTGAGCTTGAAGAGTTGGTTCCACCGGAAGACATCTTCGAGCTCCTCGACCGTGCTGGGGACGAGATCTCGTACGTCTTTCACATGGGCGCGATCTCGGCCACCACAGAGAAGGACGTGGACCTGATCGTTCAGACCAACGTCCGCCTCCCACAGGCGCTGTGGGACTGGTGCACACAGAACCGCGTGCCGTTCCTGTATGCGTCATCGGCGGCCACCTACGGCGACGGCGCGCAGGGCTTCGGCGACGATGGCTCCCCTGAGGCCCTGTCGAAGCTTCTTCCTCTGAACGCCTACGGGTGGAGCAAGCATACGTTCGACAGATGGGTGGCTCGACGGATCGCTGCAGGAGAGGCGCGCCCGCCGCAGTGGGTGGGGCTTAAGTTTTTCAACGTGTACGGACCCAACGAGCATCACAAAGGCGAGATGCAGTCAGTGGTGACGAAGGCCTATCAAGGCGCCGCGGTCGGAGAGCCGGCCACCCTCTTTCGATCCCATAACCCCGACTACCCCGATGGGGGCCAGAAGCGGGACTTCGTCTACGTGAAGGACTGCGTCGACGTCATGATTTGGATCATGGAGCATCCTGAAGTCGAAGGGCTATTCAATCTAGGAACGGGTAAGGCCCAGACGTGGCTGGAGCTCATGGGCGCGTTGTATGCGGCCGTCGGCCAGGACCTGAAGGTCGAATGGAAGGACACGCCCGAGGACATTTGCGACAAGTATCAGTACTTCACCCAGGCGAATATGGAGCGCCTGCGCGCGGCGGGATACGACAAGCCGTTCCGGTCCGTGGAGGAAGGGGTGGCTGACTATGTGGCGCAGCACCTGGCCTCCGACGACCCCTTCAGGTAGACGACGCCGAGGGAAGCGCCGTCGCGACCGCGCGCGCCACACTCATGCCGTCCATTGCTGCGCTCATGATGCCGCCAGCGTATCCCGCGCCTTCGCCGCAGGGGTAGAGTCCACCGAGGTCTGGACTCGTGAGGCTCTCCGAGTCCCTGGGTACCCGCACCGGTGAACTTGTCCGGGACTCAACGCCAACCAACACGGCCTCTTCACTCACGTATCCGCGCATTCGTTTCTCGAAGACGTTGAGCGCGCGGCGCATCCGCTCCGCGATGCCGAGGCCGACGACGTCCAAAACGTCTCCCACATTCCCGGCGGCCAGTCCGGGCTGGTAGCTGGTCCCAGGCACTGTGGTCGAGCCCCGACCGGCCACGAAGTCGGTGGCTCGAGTGGCGGGTGCGCGCAGATCGCCTCCGCCTGCCTGCCAGGCCGCCTCTTCTATGCGGTGCTGCAGATCCACGCCCGCCAAGGGTCCGCTGAATCCGGCCTTGAGGGCGTCTGCGACCTCAACCCCTACAACCAGACCGGAGTTCGCGTAGGGGGAGTCGCGCCGCGACAGGCTCATGCCGTTCAAGACGAGTTCGCCGGAGTTCGTAGATGCTGGAACGATGAAGCCGCCGGGGCACATGCAGAAGCTGAAAACGCCGCGCCCGGACTCGGTGAAGGCAAGTTTGTACGGAGCGTTCGGGAGCTTGGTATGCGCCGCATGGCGGCCGTACTGAATGCGATTGATAAACGGCTGAGGGTGCTCGATGCGTACGCCTAAGGCGAACGCCTTCGGCTCGAGGGCCACCCCGGCGTCGAGCAGCATGCGGAAGACGTCCCGCGCCGAGTGCCCGGTAGCCAGCACCACCGCGTCGGCGGCGACTTCGTCTCCGGACTCGAGCCGCACCCCGCACACGCGACGTCCCGAGCCCTGCTCCCTCGTCAGCAAAGCCACCACCCGTGCCCCGAATCGGAACGTCACCCCGCGCGCCTCCAAGTGCTCTCGCATGGAAGTGACGACCTTGGGCAGCTTGTTGCTGCCGATGTGAGGTCGTGCGTCAGTGAGGATCGACTCCGGAGCCCCGTGTAGCGCCAATACCTCGAGCACATCGCGGCAGTCGCCGCGCTTGTGGGACCGAGTGTAGAGCTTGCCGTCGCTATAGGTGCCGGCTCCGCCCTCGCCGAAGCAATAGTTGCTGTCGCCGTCCACGACTCCGAACTGGTTTAGTCCCCTCAGGTCCCTGCGGCGGGGCTGCACCGTCTTGCCCCTGTCCAAAACCGTACAGCCGATGCCGCGGCGCGCGAGTTCGTACGCGCAGAACAACCCCGCTGGTCCGTCCCCGACCACGATGACTCTATCCAAGCGATCCACATCCACGGGATGTGGCGCTCCGAGTTCACGAGGCTCCGGAGCCACCTCCAATAGGAGCCGAAAGACCACTCTGCCGTGCCGGGCGTCAATAGACTTTTTGCGCAGGGTGAGCTCGGGGAGGTCCCCCGGCTCGTAGCCGATCTGGCGTGCGGCCTTTCGGCGCACGGCCTCGTCGTCGTCGGCCTCGTCGAGCGTCAGCTCGATCTCGATTTCGGGCGGCAACATTGTCATAACCAAAACGCGGAAGGACTTGGGACCCCTGCGGGTCACGGCGTCGCCCGGACCCATGCCGGTGCGCGTTCAGAAGTTACCGCTACCGCGCGCCGCCGTGGCAGTGGAGACGGTTGGGTTCACCGCGGGTCACCCGTCCGTTAGGGCTACGCCCAACTCCGCATGAGTCTCGGCGCCCACCCGCGCGACGACACGGGGGATGGCACGCACGTCTTCTTCGTCCGTTCGGAAGTTTACGATGCAGCCTCGGAGCAGATAACGCCCGCCCACTACGGCATTGGACAGGAAGATCTCTCCTCCCCTCTCCAGGCGAGCCTGGATTTCCTTATTTAGGTCGTTGAGGTACAGCTCAGTCTCCGGATCGCCCAGCCTTTCGCGGAGTTGCGCTGGGACGTAACGGAAGGTGGTGATGCTCAGACCTTGGCCGAACGCCTCAAGGTCAGGATGGAGTTCGGCCTCGCGGTACAGCAATCGTGACAGCCGGCAGTCGTCGGCGAGCATGCGTTCGTACCCTTCCCGTCCAGCTTGCTGAAGGCCGAGCCATACCTTCAGTGCCCGGAAGCCCCGGGAATTTTGGGGGCTAAAGTCCACGTAATTGTTGGCTTCGACGCCGAAGTGATAGTAGGGAGGGTGGTAACTGAATGCAGCGCGTAGATGTTCGGGGTCACGCACCAGAGCACACCCGGCTTCCATTGGCGCGTAGAGCCACTTGTGGGGATCCACTGCCACCGAGTCGGCGAGCGCGAGGTAGCAGAGCTCTTCGGGCGCATCGGGCAGCATAGCCGCGAAGCCCCCGTAAGCCCCGTCCACGTGGAGCCAGACGCCACGGTCGCGGCATATTTTGGAGATCGCCCGAAGGGGGTCGACGGCACCCGTACTCACCGAGCCGGCGCTGGCGACCACCATCATGGGTGTCTGTCCCGCAGCTTCGACTTCGTCCAGCGCCGCCCTCAGCGCTGCTGGTTTCATGCAGAGATCGGAGTCCGTCTCGACCCACTGGATGGCGTCGGTCCCAAGACCGCCTAAATCTGTGGCCTTCTGCAGCCAGGTGTGGGTTTCGGCTGACGCCAAGACCACGAGAGGCCTGCCGTCGGCGCTTCGGCCCGTCGCCCGCATGCTCTGTCCGCCAACCGCGACCCGAGCGGCCCAAAAGCAGGCCATGTTGGCCATATTCCCGCCGCTCACCATGAGGCCGCCGGCGTCGGTGGGATACCGCAGCAGCTCGGCGATCCAGCGCACCGTCTGCGCTTCGATCTCGGTGGCCACCGGAGACAGCGTCCAGGCGCCCACGTTGGGGTTTACCGCCGCCGCCAGCATATCCCCGAGCATCCCGATCGGCGCGGCTGATGAAGTGATGTATCCCATGAAGCGCGGGTGCCCGTTGTGCAGAGATCGGTCGAAGATCCACCCGCTGCTCTCAGCGAGGAGCTCCGCCGCATCCCGCCCCTCGCGGGGCATGGGGGCATCGGCCCGAATGAGCGTACGCACCTCTTCTGGTGAGTCCCCTGTCGTGACCGGCGACGCCGAAATGCCATCCAGGAAGTCGGCGATGCGGTCTACCAGGTCGTGCCCCAGGTCACGGAAGCTGGCGCCATCCATGTTCAGAGGGGCCAGGCGGTGTGCGTTGTTCATCGTAGTCGCTCAAAAGGATCGGTTTTAACAGCCAAGCTGCTGTTCACTAGGCTTCAACGCCCGGTAGAACGGCTGCGTCCCCCAGGGCGCTGTCGGCAGCTGTGGGGACGAGAGGACCCGCTCGGGCCAAGGCCGGCCCTGCGGACTTGGTGACGGGATACCTACTCGTTCAGGGCATACTGGTAGGCGTCCAGCTCGGCCTCAGCGTGCAAGATAGTACAGCTTGGGCACGGGGCGACCCCCTTGGTCTGGCGTGGGATCGCTATGAGACATTGTTGACCCAAACAAAGTTAGTGACTCGGGTGAACGGCGCGGGGAATGAGTGGACGTGACGATCTGGGAGAGTTCGAGGTAGTGGTCCTGCTCACCCTGCTCGGCTCGGAGACGACGCCTAGGGCGCGTCCATTCACAGGGGGATCCAAAACGCCACTGGTCGGATTGTGGCCGCCTTGGTCGGACTCGTCTCGATCGGCGCGTGGGTGCTTCCAGCGCTGAGAAGCGTCGCGGTTGCCCCCCCGGTGACTTTGATGGCGGAGTGACAGTGACCAGGATGGTGGACTCCGCGTCGGTGACTGCCCCATGAATGATCGGCTCTTCATGGACCGGTGCTAGGGGCTCGCGCGTCAGGCGGAGGCGGCTGGGGAGCGTGGGGTCGGTACGGTCATCGTCTCCATACGGGATACGGCTCAAGGAGTCCGTGCCGCGCTCCCTCTCATGCTACCGACCCCGAACACCGCGAGTCCCACACTAGCGACAAGCGGGATGGGCACGCAGGACCACCCCCCGAGTAGCCCGGCCCCGACCGCGCCGGCCGCACACCAAATCGCTAGACCGACTTCGATGGCCGCCCCTGAACTCCAGAGCCATTCAGCTCCTCCGGTACGTTTCGGTGTGCGCTGAAAGGCACCCCCAAGGCTCCGTAGGCCCTGAAGTCCGGCGGAGAACACTAGGGGCGCCAAGCCGAGTCCCAGAGAGGACGCCTCGAACTCGAGCCATCCCGCCTGCCTGCCCCTCCGCGCTCCGGATATCACCGCTTGGACGATCAGCCCGACCACGAAGCTGATCGCGGGAAGGTCGATCATGGTAAAGCGCCAGAACGATCCCAAGTGTGGGCGCGCCCAAGCTGCGGGCGCTGCGAAAAGAGCCAGAGCGAGAAGCAGGGTCGGGAATGAATATCCCGTCACTTGTAGCGTGATAAACGCGACGTCACGTTTTCTTTGGGACGAGCGCCACAAGGCCGGGAGGTGCTTGCGGGCGACCTGGAACGCGCCCGTCGACCACCGGCCCTGCTGGATCTTGAGAGCTCGGACATCGGGGGGCAGTAGAGCCGGGACGATCGTGTCGTGTGCGTAGACGAAGCGCCAACCCTTTTGCCAAGCACGTAGGCTGAGGTCGAGGTCTTCCGCCAGGGTGTCGGCGGCCCATCCACCCGCATCGTCAATAGCTGATCGACGCCACACCCCCCCGGTGCCATTGAAGTGAAAGAAGTGCCCTGAGCGACTGCGAGCGACCTGCTCAATGGCAAAGTGCCTGTCGATCCAAAAGGCCGCCGAGCGCTCGAGGCTTGTTGCGGGGGGGCGAATGTGCCCCCACCGCGCCTGGACCATCCCGACCTTTGGGTCCGCGAAATGCGGAAGGACCTCTCGAAGGAGTGTCGGGTTCGGCAGAAAATCTGCGTCGAGCAGGAGGAGGAATGGGTCGTCGGTCTCAAGCAGTCCTTCTGCGAGGGCCCCGGCTTTGTATCCGACCCTGTCGACTCGCTGCAGGTGGGAGACGCTGACGCCCTGCCGTTGATACTCTGCGACCCGGGCAGCCACAAGCGCAGAGGTCCGATCCGTTGAATCGTCTAGCACCTGGATGTGGAGCTTGTCCCGGGGGTAGTCCAGCGCAACTACAGCTGCCAGGAGCGCCTCGCACACCTCAGCCTCGTTGTACATCGGCAACTGAACAGTGACCCCCGGCCATTCCTCGGGTGCGGGCGGCGGCGGCGTGGTCTTGTTACGCGTATGCCACTCCAACCAAATGAGCAGGAGGTTGTAGTAGATGTAGACATACAGGATCGACCACAATCCGATGTTGATGACCGCGATCACCAGGGCCCAAAAATTGTCACTCACTCACGTTCCCCCTCGAGTCTACGCGGTCTTGACGGTTGAAGAGCGAGGAAGATAGCCGCCCTGCTGGGGCATTCAACCGCAATGAAAGGGCGGATCGCCTCCAGCTTAGAGGGGCAGCGCCGCGCGCTCCACGTCGTGCAGCAGCGCGACATCGACGCTGATGTCGCCGTGTTCGGCGGCCGCCTGATCGAACATGTTTACGAATCGGGCTCCAAACACGACCTCCTCCGCCCGATAAGAAGGCCGCGAGTGCACCACCTGAGAGAAGGTCTCGTCGAACCCTTGGAGAAGGATCAGGAACTCTGCTTCGCACTCCCTCAGTGCCTCGGAGGTGAGTCCCAGCAGCGGGCTCCCTTCCTCAGTTGGGTGCACGACAGTCCAAGCCAAAGGGAAGAACGCGACCTTGGAACGCTCCAGTTCGAGCTCAATGTACTCCCGGCCCTCCCCGTCCTTCTGCCGGCGCACTAAGATCACGCGGATGGCCAGATCAGAGATCTCCGTGGTTCGCTGATTGATCAGGCGCAACTTAAACGCGGAAATGTCTCGGTACGGGGCGACTACCGCGACGTCACTGTAGAGGACCCGTGCCACGGGCCGTACAAAGCGCGCGAACATCAGACCAGACACCAAACCGAAGCTCAGTAGGCCAGCCAGGGACTCGACGGTCACGAGTAGATTCGCGATGAGCCCGTTGGGTGCAAGTCCCCCGTAGTCCAGCGTCGCCGAAGTCTGCACGCTGAAGAAGAAGGCCTCGACGACCCGAGCGGCAAAGGTGATCGCGATTCCTCCAGATACGGCATCTGGCCCGAGCGAGGGATAAGCGAGCCCAAAAAAGGGCGTTGAGGGTCAAGTAGAAGGCCCCTACTAGTGCCAGAAAACGGGGCCAAGTCAGCTCAAGCAGGAGGTGACAGAGGGGAAACGATTCCCAGAACCCCAGCCCGGTACGCCGGACGTTTAAGGTGCCGTCGCGATTGAGGAGGCGCCGTTGCGTGTCCATGAAACGACGGACCCAAATCCGAGCTCTAATTCTCGGTCGCCGCGGTCCGGCAGGAGTCTGCGTTGCGCCTTCATTGGAGCCCCTCGCTCATTTCGATCCTCTCCACTGGAGTGGGTCCGCGGTACAGATAAACTTGCCGGAGCTTAGGCGCCAAGGAACGTCCCAACCCGCCGAAGCTACCCCGTCAGTTGATCTCCGACCGGTAACCTGCGTATCCGCTTCCCAACCGCGGCAAAGATCCCGTTGCTCAACGCTGCGGCAACCGGCGGTACGCCCGGCTCGCCCGCCCCTCCGAGAGGGTGCTCATTCTCAAAAATCGCGACCTCGACTTCGGGCGCTTCGTTGATGCGGCACACCTGGTAGCCGTCGAAGTTGTCCTGCTCGACCGCCCCATTTTTCACGGTGATCGCGCCGTGCAGCGCGATGGTCAGTCCGAACACGACGGCGCCTTCCATCTGAGATGTGACGCGTTCGGGACTGACCGCGAGACCGCAGTCGATCGCTGTCCACGCACGCGGGACGTGCACCTCGCCGTCCTCTGACACGCTGACCTCGAGCGCGGCGGCCGTGAAGCTCCCGAAGCTCGTGAACGCCGCCAGGCCGATACCGGTCCCGGGAGGAAGCGCTCGGCCGTACCCAGACATTTCGGTGACACGGCGCAGGACGGCGCCGAGGCGCTCTGCGACTAGAGGTCTCGGTTCGCGCCGGCTAGCGTCGGTGAGGTCGGCGCCAGTGAGGACAGATCCGAACAGGTCCTGCCATACCTCATCGGGTCGACGGCCTGTGACCTCAGCGATCTCGTCGATCATGGAACCCATTGCAAACGCGTGTTGAATGCTCGTGACGGACCGCAGCCAGCCGACTCGCACATGCGCTTTCGCCTCACCGGACCGGATCCTCATGTGCGGCACGACCAGGGGCTGCTCCATGACGGGCCCCACCTCGAACGATGTCGCCGCGTCGGTCTGCTGCCCCGTCGCGGTCTCCATCAGCGATGGATACGCGGCCCGGTGGTCCCACGCCTGCACTCGACCCGATGCATCGAGACCCACGTCGACGCGCTGTGCGGAGATCGCATGATAAAAGCCATGCTGGACATCGTCTTCCCGCGTCCAGATCATTTTTACTGGCCGCTGCGCGTGCGTCGCCAGGACGGCGGCTTCGACAGCAAAGTCGGGCTTCGACTTCCGACCGAAGGCCCCTCCCAGCAGCGTGGCCTCAACGTAGATATCCTCAGCGGCGACCCCGACGTATGGCGCCACGGTGTTCTGCACGGCCTGCGGGTCCTGACAACTCGTCCAGATATTCAGCTTGCCGTCGATCCACTCAGCTGTTGCTGCCGGCGGCTCCATGGGCGCGTGGTGCTGGAAAGGGACGAAGTAGTCGGCTGTGATGCGTCGGGCCGACCCCGCGAGCGCCGTATCCACGTCTCCGCGTGCGTAGGTCTCCTCCCCTCCCGCATCGATCGAACGCCACAGTGAAGCCTCGTACTCGGTCGTGTCGAACGACCCATTCGGCCCCCCGTCGAAGCTCGCTGCCAACGCTTTGCGACCTTGGATAGCCGCCCACGTGTTGGTGGCGATTACCGCGACACCGCCGAGGGGTTGGAAGCCCCACCCCGCCTTCATCTCTGGCAGTTCGACCACGTCCAAAACCCCAGAGACAGCGAGCGCGGCCTCCCGGTTGTACCCGGTGAGCTTGCCACCCACCGAGGGCGGTCGTGCGGCTACCGCGTAGACCATCCCCTCCCGGCGCACATCTTGTCCATAGATCGAACTCCCGGTTGCGAATTCCTCCATGTGGAGGTTCCGCACAGGCTTACCGATGTAGCGATGCTGTGCTCGCGTCTTGAGCGTCACGGACTCAGCCGCCGGTGCCGTCAGGAGTGCGGCCGCCGCCACGAAATCGCGATAGTCCTGAGATCTCCCGGTGACCTTGTTGAGGATCTTGTGATCGGTTGCCTCCACCTGATCGCGTGCGACGCCCCATTCGGCAGCGGCTGCGTCCTCAAGCATATGGCGAGCCGTCGCGCCCGCCATGCGGAAGGCATCGTAGAACATCCGGATGGAGGTCGAACCGTCGGTATTCTGGCTGCCGAACTTCAAGTCGCCGAATGCGGGTACGACGTGAATTCGATCCCAGTTGGCCTCGAGCTCGTCCGCGAGAATCTGCGTGAGTCCCGTGCGGGCGCCCTGACCCATCTCCACTCGATGGATATAGGCATGAACCATCCCATCTGTGTCGAGCGCAAGGTAGACCGACGGCTCAAGACGGTCGGCCAGGATACCATCGGCCAGCGCTCGGTTGGCGAGGGCGCGGATGCCTTTCGGCACGACGGCGGACGACACAACGAAACCGGTCGCGAGCCCCAGCGTCTTGAGCACGTCGCGCCGGGAGACGTTCACCACATTGAAGTCAGACATGGTCAGCCCTCCCGAGCGGCGCGGTGGATCGCTTTGCGGATGCGTTGGTAGGTGCCGCAGCGGCAGATGTTGCGCAGCATGGCCCGGTCGATGTCTTCATCGCTTGGGTCGGGGTTGTCGGCCAGCAATGCCGAAGCCGCCATGAGCTGACCGGATTGGCAGTAACCACACTGAGGCACATCCTCGGCGAGCCAAGCGTTCTGGAGTGTGGTGAGTCCCTCCGCGCCCAGCCCTTCGATCGTCGTGATCTCCCGATTCGCCGCACCGGAGATGGCCCGCGTGCACGAGCGGGCCGGAGCACCGTCTAGGTGGACCGTGCACGCCCCGCACTGATTGGCCCCACAGCCGAACTTAGTGCCGGTCATCCCGAGGACGTCTCTGAGAACCCAAAGCAACGGGGTGTCCGCAGCCACGTCGACGTCGTGGACACTACCGTTGATACGCAGCGAATACTTCGGCATGAAGCCTCCAAAGAGCGTGTCGCGTAGCGCGCTCGAAGGAACTCGGGCGCCACGGATGCGAAGGTAGAGGGTGGTTTGTTCGTCGCCAATGAGGCGCGGCCGGCCGGCAGAGGGTTGCAAGGATGAACGGATGTGCTGCGCCGTCCGTAGCTTACCAAAAGGGTCTTACCAATTCTTACCGCAGAGGTAGTTCCATGCGGCGCAAATTGTCGATGCTGATCACTGTCCTCGCGGTTGTTGTGATGGCGGCGCCTTTGGCGGCACAGCACTTCCCCGCGGATTCCGAGATCCAAGAGCTGATTCGGACGCGTGTCGATGAAGGTAGGGCGACCGGAATCGTGGTGGGCGTCCTAGAGGCGGACGGCACTCGACGAATTCTGGCTTATGGAGAGGCCGGGCTCGGCGCATTGCCGCTGGACGCCGAAAGTGTCTTCGAAATCGGGTCCATCTCGAAGGTCTTCACGTCGATCCTTCTCGCCGACATGGCCGCCGACGGCCTGCTGTCTATCGAAGACCCAGTCCAGGATCATGTGCCCGCCGGCGTGACGATTCCGAGCCGTCCCGGCCAGGCCATTCGCTTCCTGGACATCGCGACGCACCGTTAGGCACTACCCAGGCTCCCTAGCAATATGAGCCCGGCGGATCCGAACAATCCCTACGTGGATTACACCGTCGAGATGCTCTATGACTTTCTGAATTTCCACACCCTTCGGCGCGATGTCGGAGCCGAGTTCGAATATTCCAACCTGGCAGTCGGTCTGATGGGGCACCTCCTGGCCTTGAAGAGTGGGACGGACTATGAGGGCCTAGCAAAAGCACGGATTCTTGATCCGCTCGGCATGAAGAACTCCGGGATCACCCTGACTGCTGATATGCGACGGCATTTCGTGAAGGGGTATGACCTATCGGGCGCGGTCGTGCCGTACTGGGACCTCCCCTCGCTACCTCACGACCTCGAACGCTTTGTTGCGCTTCGCGCCATACCGGTAGACCGCGAAGTCGGCATCTAGCGTAGCCGCACGCTGCAGGCCGAGCCTCTCCATAACGGCGAAGCTCGTTCGGTCGACCAGCGAGAAGTTCTGGTCCGGGAAGTCACGGCCCATGGTCCAGGCGGCTTGCAGGTCGGCAGGGCCCACCGGCTCTAGGGTGGCCACGCCACTGCGCAGTCCATCCCAGAAAGCTTCGGCCGCGGGGCGGCCTAGGCGCCAGCGGAGCAGGGTCCAGGTCTCGACCAGAATGTGATCTGTCGTGAGGAGTGGCTCACCCGCCGAGAGGATTTCTTTCGCGCGTGGGTTGCTCACATCGGCTGTGTCCGCAGCAGCGTACCAAGCGGACGTGTCGACGAAGAGGCTCAACGCTCGGCGTCCGCGAACGCCGCGCCGAGCATGGCGTCCTTGCTGGCCGAGACATCCGAGCCGTGAGACGCCCCGAGGTCGAAAACGATCCCAGGATCCGCGCTAGGGGTGTGACCGCCAAGGTCCTCAGCGACGAGGCGCCGAACGTACTCGGCCAGCGAGACGCCGAGCTCGCTCGCGCGGCTTCGGGCCCCGCGCAGCATCCGGGGATCGAACGAAAGTTGAGTACGTCTCATCATGATGGATACATCATGATGTAATGACACTAGGATGACAACCCTCACTTCCTGGTCTTTAGTGACATTGAGGGCAATCGACCCGGTCATCAGGAAGGCTCATGCCAGGAGTTGGGCGCCGGAATGCCTGGAACGGACTGTTTGGCTGCGTCCTAGCCCTCAGGCAGCCCAAAAACCACCAGAGTCGCCGCATCCCGCCCGCCCCCCGTCGCGATCGCAACGTACTGCCGGCCCCCAGACGCAAACGTCATCGGGTTCGCGTATCCTCGCCCGGGCAGCTGCGCGCTCCACAGCTCATCGCCCGTCGCGGCGTCGAAGCCGTACAAGACATCGCCACCGCCGGTCAGGAAGATGAGCCCCGCAGCCGTCACCACCGGCCCAGCCGCGCCTGCAACACCTAGCCTGTCGGGTAGGTCGACGCCCCGCAGCAGCGGGTTGTCACGAAGCTGTGGCTGATCCCCCACAGGCACCTGCCACGAAATCTTCCCGGTCGTCATGTCGAGCGCGGTCAGCGTCCCCCAGGGCGGGTTCGTAATGGGAATTCCATCGATGCGCAGCGTCCGCGAGGACGCCCGGTCGATGCCGAACGCGCCGGCGGTGATCATCGGGTCGTTCGCCGCGATCTTGAGCAGGCTCGCTTCTTCCGTGGACTTCACGAAGAGCATGCTCGTAGTCGGGTCGATGGCGGATCCGCCCCAGTTGCCACCCCCAATGATCCCGGGCATGGCCAACGTGCCCCCCATGGTGGGCGGTGTGTAGAGACCGCCAAACGTGTAGCCCCGCGTGAGTTCCTCCGCACGGCGCCGCAGCTCGGGGGTCAGATCGATGAGGTCGTCGGGCGTGAACTGCTGTCTCGCGAACGGCTCGGGCAGGGTAGGGAAGGGCTGTGTCGCGGCGGTTACCTCGCCCGGCACGTCGCTGCCTGGCACCGCGCGCTCCTCGATGGGCCAGACGGGCACACCGGTCACCCGGTCGAACACGTAGATGAAGCCCGTTTTCCCGACTATGGCCACGGCGTCTACGGTGCGCCCCTCCACCTCTGCCGTGTAGAGGACCGGCGGGGATGGCAGGTCGTAGTCCCACAACCCGTGGTGAACGGTCTGGAAGTGCCACAACAATTCACCCGTGCGTGCATTCACTGCGAGCAACGACTCGGCGTACAAATTGTCCCCCAACCGATCACCGCCGTAGTAATCGTTACTGGGCGTGCCAACGCCGAGATACACGATGCCGCGTTCGTCGTCGAGCGCCATGGGTGCCCACACGTTGGTGTGACCGGTCACCGTCTCTGAGTCACCCTCCCAGGTCTCGTTGCCCGGCTCGCCTTCCTGTGGAATCAGATTGAGATTCCACACACGCTCGCCTGTACGGACGTCGAACGCCTGCAGGTGACCCGGAGGGTCGTTGGGGTAGACGATGGCATCCCCCACACCGTTGCCGACGATGACCAGGTCCTCGAACACGACGGGCGGCGACGTCTGGGTGTAGTGTAGCGGGTTGGTCGGCCACATGAGATCTGCGGTGAGATCGATCTCACCCCGATATCCGAACGACTCAATCTCCTCACCGGTGGCCGCATCGATCGCGATCAGCCGCCAGCGTGAGTTCAGGAGGATCCTCCGCCCCTCGGGTCCCGACCACATTGCGATCCCACGGTGGACGAAGCCCGTGCCGTTTGGGGGCTGCCCGAACATGGTCGTTCGCGGATCGTACTCCCAGATCACGGCTCCGGTGGAGCCGTTCAGCGCCACGACACGATTGTAGGGCGTCACCAGATACATGGTATCTGCGACCACGATGGGTGTGACCTCGAAACTTCCGGGCCGGACGGTCTGGCCCCGGATGGGTGCAGAGGGTCCTGCGATCACCTTTTCGTCGGTATCCCACGTCCAAGCGACGTCGAGCTGCGTCACGTTGTTGCGATCGATCAGGGTAAGCGGCGAGAACTTCGTGCCGCCCTGGTCTCGACCGTATGCGGGCCAGTCAGCATCGGCGATCGCCGCACTGCCGCCTGGACCTGCCCCGTCGGGTGACCCGCAGCCGACCACGGTGAGAAGCAATGCGGCGAGCGATACAGTTGTGATGTGTCTCATGACCTCGGTCTCCCTTGGAACATATCGATCGCCGCATGGGTGGCTTCGTCTAGCGCTTCGAGAATCCGGTTCCGCTCGCGGAGTAACTGCGCCATGGCGAAGCGGTACCGGTCGGAGTCGGGCTCGGACTGTGCCAAGACCGCGGCGGCTTCCAGGCCTGGCAGGGGACGGCCGTAGATTCCCGGGTCTGGGTGATGGTCGCTTCCGGGCACGAACATGATCCGGTGGATGGGTCGCAGGATGTTCAGGAGTGCTTCGTGCTCTTGAGCACGGGCCGCCCGTTCTCCTGTCCGAATCTCTCGGCCAGCCAACATGCCAGCGAGGTCACTCGCCCGGCCCAGCGCCTCCGACAAATCGAGGGCGCCACCCGACGCTTCCTCGCGCTGCGCGAGCGCGTCCATCAACGCGCTAAGCTCGTCCTCGATGCTGATCGGGAGTGTGGGCCCCGCGACAAACTCCGAGATCGCCGACACATACAGCTCCGTGTCCGCCTTCAAAATGTCGAAGTCGATCTTGTCATAGGTGTCGTCCGGAGTGTGCCACCACCAGTAGCCACCCATCGCATTCGGCCGAGAGTGATTGAACTGCAACAGGGGCAGCCCGACACCGTTGAAGGCCTGATCCGAGTTGCGCCCGGGCCGCCCCGGCCTGATCTCCTGCCCGCCTAGGCGCTGAACTGTCTCTACGGCGAGCGCAGACAATGCAGGCGACACCGATGCGCCGAACCGATCCGAGTCGATCTGCCCGACACCGTCGATGTTCATGTACACGAGCCCGCGTGTGCGTAGCTCGTCATAGAAGGTGTCAGAGAACCAGGTCGATCCCGCGTAGCGCCCGTTTGAGTGGCCGGGCCACCAAGCCACGACCAATCCGCGACGCATCTGATCGCGCCGCTTGTGGAACTGAATCGTCATCTCCACCATCGCGGCGTTCGACGCGCCCTCGTCCGTCCCCCCGTGGTACCAGCCATCGATGTGACCACCGAGCAACACGTAAGGCGTGGAGTCGTCGGCGTCGGTCGGCATCACACGGGCCACAGGGAGCCGTAACGGCTTCCACCCGGTATCGACCTCGGTGCTGACCCGCACGGTCACTGGGCCGCTCTCCATCATCGCACGCAGCCGATCCCCGTCGCTCTTCTTGATCTGGGCGACGGGCAGGGTGGGGAGTCGATGCTCACTCATCAGGGACGGTGTGCCCCACGTCGACGTGACGATCAGGTCGTTGAGCCGTTCCTCCGGGTTGATGAAGATCGCGGCGACGGCGCCCAACTCCTGAAGCGCGAGGGTGGGGATGTTACGCGGCTGCCCCGTGACGATCACGACCTTGCCGCGCACGTTGGAGAAGGTCGATGCGTCTCGCAGGAGGAGGAGCTCCCCCGTGCCGATCTCAAGCTCGGGCAGGTCGTTCAGTGTGCCCATGTCTAAGACCGGGCCCTCGACGCCGTCCGTCGCGCCAGAGAAGGCGAGCGTGATCGCATCGGGATTCCAATCGGATCCCGGCACGGTGACGGACGCCGACACGGGGTTACTCGTATACCCCATGAACTCGTGGACTTCTACAGGGACGCCGGCCGCGCGCAGGGCTTCGACCACGTAGTCGATGGCGGCGTTCTCTCCAGTGCTGCCCGACGGCCGCTCGTAGCTCGTGATGACTTTGGCGTGCGCGTCGAGTCGCTCGGGGGATATCGACGACCTCACGGCGGCACTGAGAGGCGACTCCTGCGCGTGCACGGGGCGCGCGACGAGAAGCGCCACCATAAGGAGCGGTAAGGTGACAGAGGTGACAATGCCGGCGAACGACCTCATGGACTTCCCAGTGGTTCTTTGGTTAGGACCCTGACGGCTTCGTCACGTCAGGCGCGTGCTCGAAGACGAGAAAAGTCTGTTCAGCCGGGAGTGTCCCCGCCGTCAGTGTGATCGTGTTACTGCCCAGCCGCTCGACGACACTCCGTCCTTCAAGCCACGGATCGATGTCGCCCAGGTCGCTTGGAGCATCGTCAGTCAGCTCCAGGTCCCCGAGCCGGTAATGCATCGGGATCACGACCCGGGGCTGAAGCGCGGCGATGATGTCCATAGTAGTCTCTGCTGACAGGATATGATACACGGCGTCGCCTGGCATCATGAGCACATCGACTCTGCCGAGGCCGGCGATCATCTCCGCGGTCAGCGGGCCGTTGTCGCCGAGGTGCGCGATGCGCAGCCCAGCTGTCTCAATCACCATCATCGTATTGAGTTGCCCGAACTCTTTTCCGTAGGGATCGGCGTGTTTGCCTCGCACGCCGGTCACCGTGAAGTCCCCGAAGATATGTGTCTCGGGCGCGTCCATCACCGGCACGTCATCGGACCACGGGAAGGGCATCTCGCGGTAACGCCCGGCATCGTGATCGTAGTGCGGGTGGGTGATCAAAATCGCGTCGGGCTCGATCCCTTGGGGCCAATCGTACCCCAGCCACACCCGATTCGCGTACGGGTCAATGAGCAACTCGGTGCCGTCCGGAGCGCGCATCAAGAACGAAGCGTGAGCGATGTAGTCGATTTCGATGCCGGGCTCGGGCGCCGTCGCTTTTTGGATCCCCGATGGTTCGGGTTGTACTTCGGGCTCGGTCTCAGTGCAGCCGGGGAGCCACGCAGCGCACAACATGGCTGCAAGCGCCCATCCGGTCCGGCCCCTCTGGGTGCCGTGCTGCCCGGTGCTGCGTCTCACTCCATCGCCTCGGCTTGTCCACTGGGCCTCGAAACGTGGCCGTGCCCTCCGAAGTGCCTGCGTTCCTGACTCTCCGTTGACGGATCGCGAAATCGAATGAGGCTCGCGAGGTGCCGCTCCGTGGGCTTGCCTAGCGACTCGGCGAGTTCCGCCGTGGCCTCATCCAGGATGTCGGCGAGCTTCAGCGAAGGCATCGTCGTTTTGCCGTCGCGCATCGAACTCAATCGAGCGAGATGCTCCAGTCCGTTCATGAAGCCGGGCACCGCGGCAACGGCTTCCGGATCATTGTTCAGGAGTCGGCGGCTACGCGTGCCGATGTTCATGAACAGGCCCTCAGTGAAGTCGGGGAGCGGGTCGTCGGCGCTTGCGGCGTTCAGGACTCCGCGCACTTCATCGGTGTCCATCTCCCGGGGGCCACCCTGCCAGACCCAAACCGCGTGCTCGAGGGCGTGCAGTGCTTCCCAGGCGAGCTGCCGACCTCGCGTATTGTGTCGCCGTTTTTCGAAGAACCACTCGACCACGGCTACCGTGATCACGATACCGACAATCTCCGTGCCGAGGTTGATGAGCAGATTTCCGCGAGGTGTCTCCGCACCGACGAAGAAGGCCAGCCAAATGATGCCGGCGGCGAGGCCCAGGAAGGCAGCGGTGACGACCCAACGAATCATGGAGGGAGATCCCTACCTGACGGTGACGAAGACGGGCTGGGTCCAAGCGACCCGGCCGCCTGAGTCTACCACCTTCGCGCGTACATAGCCTTCGTCCGCTCTGAGTTCGAAGACGGCCGGATTGTCCTGGGTTTCATGCAACACGCGCCCACTCGACCCGATGAACGACGTCCGGTACTTGAAGTCGCGATCCTGCCCGATGTGGATCTCGAGCCGGGTCGCCGTAACCGCAATGTCCTCGAGTGCCACTCCGGTGCTGGCGTAGAAGTGACCCGCTTCAAGTGCAGTCATGAGCGCTGACGGCTCGAGGGACCCTGCTCGGATGGCGACCCAGCCGCGGCCTGGGTTCGCACGGTCCTGGGAGAACTCACCCTGGAAGTGATGCGCATCGTCTACAGCGATCCCGTAAATGCGTTTGCCGCCGGTGAGCAGAATATCCCAGATCTCTTCGAGCCCCGGCGCCCCGCTGCCGCCTTCGTTGTGGACGGTCGGATGGCCGTTCCAGATCTCGAGCAGTTTGTCGTTCTCGAGTTGAGCCAACTCATTCACCCCGAAAGACCAACGGAAATTCGGGTGGTTGATGTGTGGCACACCCTCGACCTCTCGAATCGCGTCGACGTTGGCTTGGATCGTGGCGAGCAGCGTCTCAGCCTCTCGCGCTTCAACGAGCCCGGGCAGATTCAGTCCGTTCACGTGCACCGATGCATCCTCGAAGCTCGACGTGACCTCTTCCCCGGGGATGAGCAGGAAGGTCGAATCGACCAAGTGGCTCAGGGTCGCTGGGTCGGTGAAGACGTTGTGATCTGTCAGGACCAGGAAGTCGTAACCGTGGTCCTTGTACCAGCGCGCGACGTACTCCGGTGGCGAGTCGCCGTCGCTCTCCGTCGTATGCGCATGCGTGTTCCCCTTGTACCACGTGTCCGAGGCGTAGTCTGGGACCTCGAAGGTGAACGCTGGACCGGCCGTGGAATCTCCGGTGCTGGGTGCGTCAGAGCCCGTGCAGCCGACTGACAAGATGAGGAGGGCCGAAAGTGCAAGAGAGGGCTTCATCGTCGAACAGCTCCCGGTTCAAACGTCACGGTTTCCGTCA
>CALFPJ010000047.1 GCA_937919655.1 uncultured Gemmatimonadales bacterium | reverse complement strand
CCAGGTCGCCCGAGTAGTGCTAGCCCGAGGGCCAGCACTGCCCCGAGGGCGATCGCCAAGACATACAGGTCGCAGAGCCAGGCTATGAAGCCATGGGGCTTGCTGGGTCTCATGATCCCTCCCTGCATCGCGAGTCTCATTTCTGATCTATCGCCACCGGTGCAGTGCGGTAACACGCGATTGCACCTACGGTCTGCCTCTCCGAACTACCCATTTTCCCGGTAGCCGCGTAACTGCGCTCTTCGGGCGAGAGCTATGCAGAGGGAGATCGTCGATCTAGTTCGTATAGGAGCCTTACACTGACCGGGTCAGCCTGGGCTCGTTGGCAAGGGGGAGCGTGGGCCGTCCCGGCGTGTTCGCCGGATAACCCCGATTCGCCGTGTCGAGTCAATATGCTGCGCCAGCGTCAGACGCGCCAACGCTCCTCACGCAGCAGGCTCTGACGCGAGATGGCCCCGCTCGCCGCGATAGCATCGGCGTCCGCTGGAATATTCGCCACCCACAACCGAAGCAAGTAGCTGGTATGCTACGAATGTTATCCTCGTTATTTCTCCAAAATTGTGGGGCAAGGGGATCTTACGCGGGGTACCCCCTGCCTTCCGCCCTTACCCCCCCACCCCTCTCCCCCTTCGCCGCACTCGCGGGCCCGAGGAAGATCGAAGGACCACGCACTCACCTGGACCCGCGAGCTCGGTCGAGTGACGCCCGTGATCGTCACCAAGGCCTCACTCCACCACCCACCCCTGGCTCAGGCTGTCCACTGCTCCGCCCATCGGTGTCACGAGGCAAACAATCCTTCGAATTTTCTGCCCGAGACAGGTCTTGCGATCAGCTAGGAGGAGACCCGCCAACTCATGGGTTTCCTCAATGAGCTTGGGTTCGCCCTCGCAGATCAGGTAGATGTCGGCGTAAGGGCCTTCACTGTTCGTAAGATGGCCTAGGGGGAAATGCTCAGAATAATGCTCCTCCACTCGCTCGAGCTGCGCACGGGTCACCAATTCACAGACGTAGGTTAAGGCCTGAACCAACGCCAAAAAGGCGTCGGTGTCCCCCGCCGCCTTGACCTCACCGACGATAGGAAGGCCCCCGTCGTGGGCCCGCAGCCATAAGTCCACCCCTCCGGCCCCCGAGGACTGGCCGGAACTACCGTCCTCGAACAAGGACCCGCCGGAGGTGCGGCGGAAATTGACCTCCCGATCCACGAAGTCGAAGCCCAGTTTCGGATCTCCACTCAAGCCGCGGGTGAGGTTGTCGATCTCATCAGGAACTCTCTCCAGGCTGCGAGCGAACGCTTCCGCGAAATTAGTCGTGCTCTGCTTCTTTCGACCTCCACCATCCCCGAAGCTCTCACCGACATTGCTGTACTGATCGAAGTGCGAGTAGCTCACCGCGAAGAGATCGATCAAGTTTTTCCCCTCTTTCCGGCACGCACTCTGCACGAGCGCCTTGCTGACATCCTCACCGCCGAAGTGTCTCAAGGTGTCGTAGAGGCATCGCATTCGCGTCTGCGGGATCGGACTGCGCCTGCGGATAAGGCTATCGCGACCCTCGCACGCATTCTTCATCGGCCAGCCGGCATAAAATCGCGCGCCCTGAACAGTCTCCACGAGTTGCCGCCGCTGGTCAGGGTCCGCCGTGTGGAAGCAGATGGCGGCGCCCAGGCCATCAGTGGTCAAGAGCCGCAGCTTCACGGTATCACCAAGTATGCTGTAGTGACGCCATCGATCCTCTTCCTGGCGCAGCAGACCAGCTTCCATTGGGAGCGTGTCCTTCAGCTTGATGCCGCATCGGTCCAGGGCCATGGTGGGGTCGGAGCCTCCACAGGATTGGGGAAGGGCAGCCAAAGGAAGGGCAACAGTCCAGTGGTGATCGTCAAATAAAGCTACGGGAGCCTGTGAGAGACACCGCCGGTCTTGGCCATCGTTGCCATGCGGCCGGCGGTTAGCCTCACGCGTTGTTCGTCTGGTGCACCGGATCCAGCGTGCCCCATAACGTTCAAAGTTACCGTCGCGGCTCGCGAACGCGAGTCATGTAGGACGAAGTGAGCAAAGCGAACGGAGCCTGAAACTGGTTGTTATACGCTGCGTGAACCGCCGTCGCCTTCTACGTCGACGATCCAACCAAAGTGGTCGCTCAGGCGCAGACCGTCCTCTGTCTGCGCCTGGATCACAGATATTTCTGTACAGGACACGTCCGCCGTGTGAGCCAGATGATCGATCGAGAGCCCCGGTGCGCCTTCGATCTCTCCGGAAGTGGCAAGAGAGTATCGGTCCCCCAACGTAGCCATCAACTCCGAGAAGACATCCGCGGGCTGCCGGGAACGGGGAACCCTCTGGTTGAAGTCACCAACCACGATCTGAGATGGCGTTGACCTCCCCTGCTCTAGGACGGAGGAGAGACGGCGAAGATACTGCCGGTGATCCTCCCATGGCTGCCGGTCCTTTCGACCCGTGCGCACATGAGCATCCCGCCAAGGGATGCAGACGCCCACGACTCGGGCAGAACCGGCCGGAGTACTCGTCACCCCCTCGACGAACCGTCCGCTCGGCAGTTCTTCGTCGCCCACCAGATCGATCTCGTCCCACCCCGTCCGACTCCAAAGAATGACCTTCCGTCGTCCCTCTGTGATCCTGTAGCCATAGTCGGAATCTGATTCGATCGATTGGCCGTCGTCTGGGAGCAGGTCGGCGTATCCCTCCGTCAAGCAGATGATGTCAGGTCGGGCCTCGGCCACGAGCCGCTGGATCTCCCGCCCCCGATCGGTCCCCGCACGAGCCCATTCGACGTTCCAGACTAGGACTCGCGCTGCCTCTATTCCCATCCTCCGAATCCGGTCTTAAGGGCTGCCCGAACGTGGCGTATAACGTTCAAAGTTACCGTCGCGGCTCGCGCCAGCGAGCCGTGATGGTCGAAGTGAGCGCAGCGAACGAAGCCGGCAAGTGGTTGTTCTCAGACGTGCGGCTGGCCGTCATCCGAGGTGCCCGATCCAAGCCCGATAGGCTGGATGAACGTGAAATCACCATCTCAAGGCGATGCGTTGGACGAGTGCTGGACCGCAGGGAGGCCGACTGCTCGGACGCCGTACAGCCGTGCTTCAGAATCAATGGGAGGAGTCTTCGAACGGTGCGATTCCCAACGAAGCTGCGACTCCGCCAACGGCCGCCCAGTAACTCGTCACACCATCGACGTCCCGGCACTGATACCACACCCAGAGTGTGGCCCAAGAGGGCAGCATTCGACCAGCGAAACGTCGTGCCCGAACGATCTTGATCCAGTCTGCGTTGCGCTCGTCGGAGTCCATGACGATCGGATCACCCGGGGCTTGGCGCGGTGAAGTGCGGGGGGCCCAGTGCGCGACCATAGAGAGGATCTCAGCCCACTCGTCGTCTCGTAGCATGCCTTCCTCGCGGAGCGCTGCGAGGAGGTCGAGCGACAGAGGCTCTTCGAATCGATCTAGGTGCTCAGCTAGCGCGGCCTCTAGCTCTTCACGCGGGTCCATCCGTCACCTCCTCTCCCCCACCGTGTCGCTCCTCGTCTCATGAGGCAGGAGCGTTGTCGGCATGTCTGAGAACGTTCAAAGTTGCCGTCGTGGCTCGCGAACGCGAGCCATGATCGTCGTAGTGA